>CP074575.1:0-645000 GCA_018394315.1 Mycoplasmatota bacterium
CACTATATAGAACATTGTATGGTTCTCTATCCCGAGACTAAGAAAATTATTGAGACTATCCCTCAACAAACCATAGAACTAATATTTCATTACTACAAAAGTAATCAAAGTAATGTCATACTGCAAAGAAATTACTTATTATTTAGACTACTTTATGATACTGGATTAAGAATTTCAGAACTCCTAAATTTAAAGGTCAATAATATTAATTTTGATAGTAAGACTATCCACATCCAAAAAACTAAGACGAGAGTAGAACGCTATGTATTCTTTGGTGAAGAAACCAAAGCTTTACTTAATAAATATTTACTAGCGAGTAGCTTGAAAAATTATATATTAATAGATTTTGTAACTGGAGAAATGTTGAAATTAGATACTGTTCATTCAATATGTAGAAGACTGAGAAATGAACCGAATATTGAAAAATCTATAAGACCTCATATGTGGAGACATACCTTTGCTACTAAGTTTGTAAAATTAAATGGGAGTATGGAAGTACTAAGACTCATAATGGGACATTCAAGCCTTAAAACTACTCAAAAGTATCTACATATAGATAAGGACCATTTACACAAAGAGTATTTTAGATTAAATACATAAAATAGGGTGCACGACGGTCTCCCTCCAAAAAAAGGCTATAAAAACAAAAAACAGAGTCCGAAAATGGCTCTGTTATGCTATTATATGGCAGGGGCAACAGGATTTGAACCCGTACCGACGGTGTTGGAGACCGAAACGACGTATATGACTATTGATTATACCTTTTTCAATTACATTAATTTCATCGCGTGTAACATTTTATTTAACCCGATTAGGATTTCCTCAAGATTTCTAGTCCCCAGAAAAGCCGGTGTATTAGATAGTTTATTTTCAAAATCATTATATGCTTCATCACCTTTGATTTGCTCAACATTAATGCCAAGAAGGCTAAACAAATCCTTGAATGTCTTTCCAACCATACCAACTGAAATATCTGTTGTTACATCAACTAGTGATTTTACTACAAGAATGACACTTGCACACATAGCCCCAATAGGTTTCTTTGAATTATAAAACGACTTAATAAGATAATCTACATCAGAAAAAACTCTAAATCTATTTTTCTCAGTCATAAAATTAGAGAGATTCTTATAAACTCCCATACCACCAACAATAATCAACCCATCGAAATCATCAACATTTACATCTTCTAGAGGTAATATTCTCCCCTTACCAATTCTAGCGGACTCAATAAGGATATTTCTTTTTTCTAAACTAACAATTTTCTCACTAAAATGATTGATAACATCATATTGCTCTCTATTAGGAGCAATAGGTACATAGTCAATTTTATTTTGTTCTAAAGCCAAATACGTTAGTATAGCTTCTTCTATTTGAGAACCATCACCAATACCACTACCAGATAATAACACCGCATATTTCAAAATAATCCCTCCTTAAATAAAACTTTCATTAACCATATTTTACTAAATAAATAGAAGACAGTAAATGTCTTCTGGAATAGTATAACGTTGTTGGAGAACGAGAATTCGGATTATAGCATTATTAAAGCCTCATGGGAGAGGTTTTTATAGTATTCAATAATCCAATGATGTTGCTGAAATATAATTTGTAATTCAACCTAAACAACTTCTTATTAAAAGCCCTTTCTTATGTTGTAATAGTATGTGACATAGAATAACTAAACATAGACACATTTGTTAAGAAAACCATTTTTTACGGATTCTTTTCTTTTTCTTTTCTTTTTCTTTTCTTTCTTATTTATATCTAATTCCTGTTCACATCGTTCTTCGATAAGTTGTTCTTCAAAAACAAACATGTTATCTGTTATAAAGTAATGAGAACGACAGGGATAATCCCAATTCCCAATTGAAGGGTAAAGAGATACCGTTTCTCCATCATAAAATATTTGCCATTCATCAGGAGCGATAGGAAGTGTTACTTTTCTACCGCACCCACATGCGCACCTATGAACTGAAACATTAAATTCTAATGATGTATAGACCGTATTTTCGTCAATCGAATCAAAGGGAGGTATGTATTCAACAAAGTAATGCTTAATATTTTTCATTAATTAATCCTCCTTGTTCTATATTATATGTTATTGTGTTACCTTTATCATAATCTACATAAATTCCAATACTTTGCTTCCACTTAATTATCGCTAGTGTTGCTGCCAGGGCATTTATTTCTGCTATTTGTATATTACTGTCATATAGGAGGTCTTCTTCAGATGAACTCGTAATTCTCTCATAAAACTTACTATCTTCTTGATAATCACTTTTAACGACATTAACAGTACCAATTAATTTCTCCTCCACTTTTTTTATTCCAATACCAGTATCAATAAATTCAATTTTCGTTTCAATCAAGTAATTAATTATATCATCCTTAACTCTTCCACCATCTATACATATAAAAACAAAATTTAGATTATTTAATTCACTAATATTATCAAGTGTAATTTTCTCATTATGGCACTTTATGTTGTACCTCATGTTGCTATATATTTTAGATAAATATTCCACTTTTGAGTAGCTTCTATAAAAGTCTTTTTTATTTGCAGCACCCGGTGTCCTAAACGCATTGTGTCTATCAAATTCATCAAAGTCAAAAAGGTGAACTTCTTCTACGGGGGTTTTAGCTAAAAAATCCAAGATGTAGGAACCAGTTCCACCTAATCCTACTATTCCAATTTTTAATTTTGCATACTTTTCAGAAATAGACAATATCCCAGCTCTAGTTGAGTTCGTATCAGTATACTTAAATACTTTATTAATTTCTAATTCCTTAACTTCTATTCCTTCGGCTTTCTTTATATCTTTCTTGAGTTCGTATGCAGGTAGTGTAATCATTCTAATATAGTTCTTAATTTTCTCGTAATAATCGCTATAGCCATTAGGTTTAGGTTGATTAGATAAATAGATATTACTATACAAATTTTCAGCGTATTTTATGTTGACATTTGAATGAAAAATCTCGTGCATAACACTTCCATCTAAATGATGTGGCAACTTGCCTGAGAAATGCATTGTATGAGCTCTTCGATTATTTAAAGGTTCATTAGATAGTAGATGCAAATCGAACAGGTGTCCATAATTGATTTTCTTTTTAGAATCCAAGTACGGCACATTCTGTATCATCACTACGCTACCAATTATAGTAACATCGTGTTTATCAGCTCTTAGTTGCTCAATTACCTTCTTAGGACTTATCGCTTGGGATGACACTGATTCTTAGTCTTTCTTTCATCATTATTTCTTGACCTTTTATCAAATCTTTCAGTTTCTTGTCTTCTTTAGAAGAATAAGTAACTCTATACATTTTTGGATTTGAATCATCTACCTTATAACCAGCTAATTGAACAATTTCCTTGTAAGTATACTTTCTTTTTTCTACTTCAATCGGCTTCTCTCCATCAATATAAACGTTTACTCTTTTCTCTTTATTTTCCATACTTATTTCTCCTTCGATTTTATTTTACAAATTATACCATATTAAGGGAATAGTATTTGTCGAACGGTGTCGACAATGAGCCCCTTTTGTCATGTATATATTTAAATCTATAAGAGTTGATAGCTTATACATATAATCATTACATGTATGGAAAACAAGTAAATATATTTAGAATAAAAAGAGAGATTTCTCCCTCCTAAATTATGTACATATTAATCGGAATAGCAAAATGAAGTTTCTCCTATTCTCTGATTCATATAATAATCAACATCGAACTCAACATAAACATTGTTTGAATAATCATAAACAAATAAGACCTCATTCTCAACGTATATATCACTGTTACTAAATGTTGTTGCAGCATCAATTTCTGTCATCATAAATACTATTAATTCTTCAAATCCATTTATACTACAATAATTATCAGGTATAACCTCAACAATTTTTTCTATTTCCTCATAAATAGTTTCTCCAGGTACTTCTTCATAAACAGTTTCATAGATTGTCTCTCCTGGTACATCTACATAAATTGTTTCATAGACTATCTCTCCTGGTACATCTACGTAAACTGTTTCATAGATTGTCTCTCCTGGTACGTCTACATAAATTGTTTCCCCAGGTACATCAATATATTTAGTGCATCCAGATAGTGCAATTATTAGCAATGCACCAAAAATCGGTAAAGACCTACTTATCAGTCGCATATTCTAATCCCCTTCAGTATCCCATAAATAAGGAGTACAAAGAAAACAACAAACATAAACCCCAAAATCCAATATGCCAATAATGACATGATTCTTTTCATCTCATAATTTTCTATTCTTTCTACTATATACTTCTTTTCATAATCTGGGACTGTGTCTCCTAATTCAGCAGAAATAAGGATAGAGTCCTTTTTTATAAAATTTGGAATGATTCTATTCGGGATTGATATTAAAGTAGTAAGGAGTATCATAATTATCACAAACAAATAAATTGTAATCACATTAGTGCTAGGTATTTTCACTATCAAGTTCGTATTTATAAATGAAACAATTCCAAGTGCTAATACTAAGAAATACTTATTTGTTGAAATCATTTTGTCATATTTTTCTAATATTATTTTTGATTTAGTCACTTTATTTAACCGTAGAGTCTACTTTATTGACACTATCATCCATTACAGAACTAACAAACTCATCACAACTAAATAATACCTCATAAATAGAGTTTACATGACTAACAACAATCTCTTCAATTTTTGCATCGAATCCTTTTTTCAATTCTTTCATTTTACTATCAAATGTTATACTGCCATCTGTTTCTTCGAAAGCTGAAAGCACCTCGTCCCATTTAAAACTAAGTACAAGTCCGAATGCTTCCATTGCGTTTTCAAAGTTTAGAACATTCTGAGTATTGTCACCAATCACTAAGTTTGTAATTGCCTTTTCCTTCTTGAAATCTGAAATCAATTTAGTTTTTAAAGTTTCCATTTCTTCTATAACATTTGAAATTAAGTGTTCCTTTGTAATAGTATTAGAACCTAAACCAAGTATTCCCATTCTATTTCCCCCTTTGGATTTCTACTTTCATTATATCATTATTTTATTTTTTGAAAAGTCATCCTGATTTATTTTAAGTCAATAACCGCATCAGCAGAGCACAGTCTCTCTGTTCGAACTCTTTAACATTTGGAAGTCTCACCAATAAAAAAGTTGGATAAATAGATCCAACTTCTGTTATTGATGTAGCAACCAACGGGCGGTAGTCATTTTCCTTTGACTAAATACGTTCCTTTTTTTTTGTTCTAATCTTTTCTGTCCACATAACATATTGTTCATATTTTTTTCTTGGAATATCTAATAAGTCATCGAAAGTTGTGGGTTCCAATAATGAACACATTTTACTTTTTATCTTCTCTAATTCATCATGAAGTATTTTTAGAGTTTCTTTTAGTTCTTCAAATACCTGTTCAGAAATATCATTTTGTGTCTCATATGCAAATCCCTCTTGTTCTTCCATAATCCTAGACTGAAACCTAAGTATCAATTGTTCAATTTCATATTTTCTTAATTCGTAAAACTGAATAAGAACGTTCAAGTTTTGCTGCTCATCTATGTCTATTGAAGTCCCCAAAACAAATATAACACCTGGTGGTATACCATAAATATTTGCTAAATTGACAATAACCTCAAGTCCTGGGTCCCTCTCTCCTCGTTCATACTTCGAGTATCCAGAATGTGTCATACCAAGTATTTTTGCAATTTGTCGTTGAGTGTAGTTTCTACTTTTTCTTAGGTGTTTAAGTCTTTCGTTTATTTTCATATCCTCACCTCTAATTCACATTATACATCAAATGTCCATTTTGTACAATAAAGACTTGACATTGTCCAAAATGGGAACTATAATGAAACTGTACAAAACGGACAATTGTCCAAAAGGGACAGTGTGTTGTGGTATGGTTGGCGGTTTCCGGGAGGTCCGCCACCTACCAATGAACTTATTGTGTAAAGGTTAGTATTACCCTTTACACACTTCTGCGACAAAATAAGAATCAGAAAAAGAGGTGAGTACTGTGAGCAAAGATACAAGAGCAAGGCATTATATATTAACTTTGAACTATAAAGATTCAGAGCCTAGAGATGACAATGAGCTAATGGAATACATCAAGAGCATTAAGGGGTTAGTGTTCACAGTATTCCAACTAGAAAAGGGAGAACACGGAACACTACACCATCAAGTGTACTTATCATTCAAAACATCAGAAAGATTCTCCAAAATAAAAAAATCATTCCCTAAAGCTCATATTGAAGCAGGGAGAGGGACTCCACAACAGATTTACGATTATTGTACTAAAGAGGATACACGAGTGTCCCTCCCTCACGAGTGGGGAACTCTACCACAACAAGGTAAGCGAAACGATTTAGAAGATATAATGCTCTTACTTCAAGAAGGAGCAACTCCTTATGAGGTCAAGAGAGAATATCCCACTCAATATTTGAGATACCAAGACAAAATACACAAAGTACATCAAGAGGAGTTAGGAGAAAAGTATAAGAAAGTATTTAGACATCTAGTAGTGTTCTATATTGGTGATGTATCAAGAGCGGGCAAAACTCGATATGTTATGGATAAGTATGGTTATGATAATGTATATAGAGTATCTAATTATAAGAATCCATTCGATGGGTATGAAGGACAAGATGTAATCATATTTGAAGAGTTTAGAGAAAGTTTACCAATTGCAGATATGCTTATTAACCTAGAAGGCTATCCTTTAAAGCTTCCAGCAAGATATAACGATAAACAAGCTTGTTTTACTAAAGTGTTTGTTATTAGTAATTGGAAATTTGAAAAACAGTATAGAGAAGAATTTTACAACAGTAGAGAAACCTATAATGCTTGGGAAAGTAGATTCACTAGAATAGGAACACTTCAAGATATCAAATATCATATTGAACAACTAGAGCTACCACCAACGGAAACAGATATCTATAAGAAGGCAGTTGAGTTATTCGGTGAAGATTTAGTGACAATTAAAGATGATGAAGTGGAGGACTTGTTTGATGGAGTTTAAAGAAGCAATCAACAATCATATTCTCTTCGTTGAGGTCACACAATCAGAAGGCACTCTTGATTTCTTAAAGGGTAAAACAGGAATGATACTCAAATATATGGGTGAACTAGATTGTGAAGATATAGATAAAAATACAATCCTAAAATTCATCTCTGAACAGCGAAAAAGAAATCCAAGTATATCTAATGCAACTCTAAACAAGTATATTCAGTTGATTAGGAAAGTCCTCAAAACACAGTGTGATATCATTATCAAGTTTGAGAAACTTAAGGAAGTAAAAAAAATAATTAAAGTTATTCCACAAGATATAGTCTTGCAGATACTCAATCACTTCAAGAAGACTATAACCAATAAACACTCTCATAGAAACTATGTTTACTTTAGATTACTACTAGAAACAGGACTTAGATTTAGAGAAGCAACAAATGTGTTAATTAATAATGTTGATTTCCATAACAATGTTATTCTAGTGGAGGAAACAAAGACAAAGGCTGAAAGATATGTCTTCTTCTCTAATGAGCTTAAAAGCTATATTATGGACTTGATAATAAAGAATAATTTGAAGGGTTATCTCTTCACAGACTTCAAAGGCAATCAACTCTCCTACTTAGCAGTAACATCAATTCTAAAGCGTGCTAGAAAGCGTTTAAAGATACCTAAAGAAATTAGTATCAGTAATCACAAGTGGAGACATACATTTGCAACTAACTTCACTAAGAGTGGTGGTAATTTAGAAGTCCTAAGACAGATATTAGGTCATACATCAATTGAGACTACTCAAAAGTACATCCACCTAGACAAAGATTACCTAAGCCTAGCTTACAATCAGACAATGCAAAATCACCTGCTAAAAACCCAAATTATAGGGTAGCCTAGCGGTGTTTTCGCTGTAAATAAAAAAAACAGAGTCCGAAAACGGCTCTGTTATGCTATTATATGGCAGGGGCAACAGGATTTGAACCCGTACCGACGGTGTTGGAGACCGGCGTGCTACCGTTGACACCATGCCCCTATATACAGCATAAATATTATAGCAAAGCATGGCTCCCAATGCAACATTTATTTCAAAAGAATATTTACTTAGATGGTAAGTGAGAATGCCTAAAATATATCATACTATTTGCTAACCAATTCTCGTGAGTAAAAAACATGATTTAGACAATAAAGTTTCTTTATTCTTATTCTTCAATAATTTTTGACAAAAATTTAGTAATAAGACATAATTAATCAGAGGTGAACTATGAAAACAGCATTTTTAAGTACAGGTAGTTATACTTTTAAGATCACAGGTAATAAAATTGGTATTTCGGAAATTAATAAACATGATGGTATCTTTCATACTAGCATCCCTAAAGAACTTGAATTAGCACATAAGGAATTAACTGAGTACTTCCAAGGGAAAAGGAAAGAGTTTACGTTTAATTTAATTATTGAAGGTACCGATTTTCAAAAGAAGGTTTGGCTTGCTCTTTTAAAAATTCCATATGGAGAGACAAGATCATATAAAGATATCGCTATTTCAATAGGAAAGCCTAATGCAAGTAGAGCAGTAGGAAATGCTAACAACAAAAACAAAATCGCGATAGCAATTCCATGTCACAGGGTTATAGGCAGCAATAAAAAACTAGTTGGATACGCAGGGGGAATAGAACTCAAAGATTATTTATTAAGTTTAGAAAAACAAAGTGAGCGATAAACCGCTCACCTTTTTAAACTTGTTTAAATTGTATTTTATACATGTCTGCATAGAATCCATTTAATTCCATTAAGTGTTGATGTGTTCCTCTTTCGATAATTTTACCATCCTTCACAACAAGAATCACATCTGCATTTAAAATAGTTTGTAATCTATGCGCAATTACAATAGAAGTTCTTCCTTCCATCAAGTTACGCATACTTTCTTGAATGTTCTTCTCAGTTCTAGTATCTACGCTTGATGTAGCTTCATCAAGTATCAAAATATCAGGATTAGATAGAATTGTTCTAGCTATTGAAATTAACTGTCTTTCTCCGTGAGAGAAATTACTTCCTCCCTCTTCTACTATCGTTTGATAACCCTTTGGTAATCTTGAGATGAATCCGTCACAATTCGCATATTTTGCAGCTTGAATGATTTCTTCTTTAGTTGCTTCTTGATTACCATATCTAATATTATCATAAACAGTCCCAGTAAATAATTCTGTATCCTGGAAAACTACTCCAACTGCTTTTCTATATTCATCCTTTTTATAGTCTTTAATGTCTATTCCATCTACTGTTATTTTTCCATCTTTAACATCATAGAACCTATTAATCAAATTTATTATTGTAGTCTTTCCACTACCTGTAGGCCCTACAATTGCAGCAACTTGATTTCTTTTTACCCAGAAACTAATGTCTTCAAGCACAACATTCTCATCGTAACCGAATGTGACTTCTTCAAATCTAATTTCCCCTTTTAATGAATCCGAAACATAATCATGATCCATTAAATATTCGTCTTCTTCATCTATTAACTCATATACTCTTTCAGCTCCAGCAATAGCCGCTTGAAGAGAGTTAAGTAACTGACTTAGATTACTTATAGGTCTAATAAACTGTCTAGCGTATGAAGTAGCAGCTGCTATATTCCCTGGAGTAATAATACCATATCTAAGTGATAAAAAACCACCAACGATTACTAAAACAACATAAATTAGGTTGTTCATAAAGTTAATCACAGGAAATATTACACCTGAATATAACATTGCTTTAAAACTTGCTTTTTTAAACTTCTGGTTCTTATCTTCAAAATCTTCAATAAACTTTTTCTCTTGTGAATATAATTTAATCGCTTTGAATCCTTGGATACTCTCCTCAACCACTCCATTTATAGCTGCGAGATGTTGCTGCTGCGCTTTAAATAATGGGAAGGATTTTTTAGCTATAACAACAGTAAAGACAATCATTATAGGTATAAACAGAATAGTGACTATTCCCAAATGCCAAGAAGAGATGAAAAGTAAAATCAGTGCTCCTACTACTGTAATTATACTAGTAAAGATTTGTACTACAGCTTGACTTAGGGCGTTTGCAATAGTTTCAACATCATTAGTCAGCCTACTCATAATTGTCCCTTTAATATTAGAGTCAAAGTATTTTATAGGAAGTTTTTGTAATTTCAAAAATGCGTCTTCTCTAATTTCTTTAACAGTTTTTTGGGTTACATCAGCCATTATATAGTTCTGCAACCAACTAAATAGACCTGATAATCCTCCAATTGATATTAAAATGACTCCAGTCTTAAAGATACCGTTATAATCTAATTTCATTATATAGTTATCAATTCCTCTAGCAAAAATCATCGGAATGAACAAGTTTGCTGCAGTTGCAGCTAAACTTAATATTACTACTAAAGCCACTAAGCCTTTTCTTCTATTTAAATAAGTTATAGTTCGTTTGATAGTCTTTTTAGTATCTTTTGCCTTTTCCCCAGTATACATGTTTCCGTGTCCAGGGCCCCTTCTAGTTCTTTGTGTATTATTTTGAGGAGTCTTAGCCATTATAAACACCCCCTATTCCATACTGCGAATCATAAATTTCCTTATAGACCTTACTAGTCTTAAGCAATGTATAATGATCACCAAATCCATCTAAGTTCCCATAGTTATCTAGTACTATGATCTTATCAGCATCTATAATTGTTGAGACCTTCTGAGATATGATAAGTACAGTACTATCTGAAAAATTGTCTTCAATTCCTTCCATTACTGTTTGCTCACTATTTGCATCAAGAGCACTTGTAGAATCATCTAGTATCAATATTTTAGGTTTTCTAACTAAAGCCCTTGCTAAAGATAATCTTTGTTTTTGTCCACCCGATAAATTGCTACCACCTTGATTAACTGCTTCTTCATATTTATCATCTTTATCTAGAATATACTCTTCAGCTAATGCAATCTTAGAAGCCTCTTTTATATCACCTAAGCTTGAAGTTTCTCTTCCTTGCCTAATATTAGTAATAAAGTTACCTGAAAATACATGAGGTTTCTGAGTAACCAACCCTATACTGTTTCTAAGAGTTTCGATATCATAATTAGATACACTTACTCCATCAATAAGTAACTTTCCTTTTGTAACGTCATATAGTCTTGGAATAAGATTAACAAGCGTAGACTTTCCGCTTCCTGTTGATCCAATTATCCCAACTTTTTCTCCTGCAGTAATCTTAAATGAAATATTATTAAGTACCTGATTACCTTCATTTGAATATCCAAATGACACATTATCAAAAATAATATTTCCCTTGATGTCACTTTGTACAGAGTCTTCTGGATTAAGTAAATCCACTTTAGCATCTAATACCTCATTAATACGTTTAGCACTAACTTCCGCTCTTGACAAGAATACCATAACCATAGCAGCCATTATTAGTGCAAACATAATATTCATTGTATATGAGAAGAAAGCAATAATTACACCAGCATTTGGTACTTGCACGCCATCTATAATCGATACTAGCGTCCCATTTTCAATTAATTTAGCTCCAAGGAACATTATTCCTGCAAACCCAATATTTGTAACAATCATTATTGCAGGAAATAAAGTTGCGAAAATTCGATTTGCCTTGGTTGCGATTTCTCTATAACCATCGTTTTCTACGTTAAATCTTTTCTCTTCAAATTCCATATTTACAAACGATTTAACAACTCTTGGTGAATTTACATTTTCATGCACAACTGTATTAACACCATCAAGTTTTTTCTGGACTTTTTCGAATAATGGAAATGCTTTATTAATGATAATAATTAGTATTACTAGTAATAAAGGTAGTAAGAACCAAAATATATTGGCTAACTCCTTTGATGTATATATAGCCATTATTAGTCCACCTATTAACATTAATGGTGCTCTAGATATAATTCTAAATAACATCATAATAAACATTCTTACTTGAGTAACATCGTTGGTACAGTTAGTAATTAATCTTCCCGTTCTAAATTCATCTATATTCTTCATTGAGAGACTTTGTATCTTTGTAAATAGTTTATTTCTCATTCTCGCAGATACAGTTTGAGATATCCACTGCGCACAGTAGTTATTTATCAAACTAGCTATCAGAGCACCAAACGCTACTAATAACATTATAATTGCGGTATTTCTAAGTAATCTCATATCACCACTTGGTAAAGCTTCGTCCACAATAGTTGTCATTTGATAAGGTATTATTAACTCAAATAATACGTTGATAAACATTGTAAAGAAGCCCATAAATACTACTAATTTGTGCTCCCAAATTCCTCTTGTTAACCTAACAATATTTTTCATCCTCTTACTTCTCTCTTTCTATACCAGATCTAATAAGATCAAAATATTTCTTTAATTCTTCAACAGCGTACTCTTTATTCCAATTATTGAGAAATACAAGATTGATTACTCTCTTACGAATATCTCTCAAAATATGGATGACTCGTTTTGTAGATTCATAATCGTTAGAAACCAGTAAATCAGTATTAACTGTAGCTATTATTTCATCAATAACCTCTGTTCTCTTCAATTTTATGATTCTGACTTGTTCTAACTTATCGCTCATACTATGATGTAGATTTTTAAGAAGCATCGCTTGTTTTTCATGAAAAAATTCGTCAAAGGTAATTCTGAAAAATTCAATCATAGTCTCAAAAACATCACCATCAAAACTTCTTAAAAGTTTTAAAAATTCACCCTCTTGATACATAACAAAACATTCAACTATATGGAAAAATAGATCGTCAATATCATCAAAATATTGATAAAAACTGCCTCTAGATATCCCTGCATTTCTTACAATATTAGAAATAAGCGCTTTATCTAATGTCACTCTTCTAAACTCATCTTTGGCTGCTTCAACTATTTTGTACCTTTTTTTTGCTGATAGAGCAAAAAATGTTTTTTTGGGCATTATAATACCTCCTTACTCTATTATGACAAGTTGTCATATGACAACTTGTCATAATAATAACATTAATTATAATTTAATACAAGAAAAAAAGGACATAAGTCCTTATTTTATGATTGTTCCAGTTAATCCGTTTAATCCTTCTTTCGCTTTTTCTAACGAAGTAATTAGTGCTTTTCTTTCTGGTAAACTTTCTGCAAATTTAATACATGCTTCTACTTTAGGGAGCATACTTCCGGGTGCAAAGTGCCCCTCTTCTATATACTCCTTAGCCTCTTCAACAGATAACTCACTTAACCATTTTTCATTCTCTTTACCAAAATTAATCGCAACTTTTTCTACAGCTGTTAAAACAACCAAATAGTCAGCATCAACCATTTTAGCTAAAAGCATTGCTGCATTATCCTTATCGATTACAGCAGGAACTCCTTTTAAACTAAATCCGTCTCTTACAACTGGAATTCCTCCTCCACCACAAGTAATTACAACGTTACCTGAATTTATCAATGTGAAGATCATTTCTTTTTCTTCGATATCAACAGGTAATGGACTTGGTACTACTCGTCTATATCCTCTACCTGAATCTTCAACCATTATATATCCTTTTTCTTCTAAAGCAGGAACTTCCTGTTCTTTATAGAATTTTCCGATTGGTTTTGTAGGATTTTGGAAAGCTGGATCAGTTTCACTAACAATAACTTGTGTAACTATAGTAGCAACAGATTTCATAATTCTTTTTGATTTTAATTCTGCTTGAATAGCACTTTGTAAATGAAAACCAATATATCCCTGACTCATCGCTCCGCATTCAGGGAACGGCATATTGTTATTCGCTTCTTCCATAGCTAAGTTAATCATTCCAACTTGCGGACCGTTACCATGTACGATTACAATTTCATGACCATCTTCAATTAAATCAACTAAAGGCTTAGCTGTTTCTGATACTAACTTTAGTTGCTCTTTTGCAGTTTTTCCTAAGGCATTTCCACCTAATGCAACAACAATTTTCATATTTTCCTCCATAACATCTTTTTGCTTTTTCATTATATCAATCATTTATTATATTATCTACTTTTTTCACTAAAAAAACCCTTCAATTAAGAAGAGTTTTTTACTTTACTATAATAAAATTATAATACCAGCGATTACTGCGATTAGACCCCAGATGTATACAAAGTTCTGAGTAAACTTATCTGACTTATTTTTACCTAATTTCACCTTGACAATTTTCCATAACATACCAGGTTTAAATAAACCGATTGCAATACAAAACACACCATAGATAATCAAAACAATACCTAAAACAGTCATATTTCTCCTCCTATTCGGCAGTTAAGCCTCTTTTAATTTTATTCTTTGCAACAAGCATAAATACCACGTTGATCCCAACTGTTATTCCGGTCCAAATTAAGAAATCAGACCACGAAATATTTTCTAGTACCATTCCACTAAATACTTTATATAACCAGAAGAATGGCGACCACCATAAAGTCCATAACCAATCTTTTGGAATAAATACCGCACCTGCAAATGATACCATAACAGGTAAGAATGAAAACTTCATTATACCAATTGCAGAAATTTGATCACTCGCAATAACACCAATTAGTAATCCAATAATTAATCCAGAAATAATACTCGGTAACCATACCGCCAACGTCATACCTAAATTAATGTTATATCCGAATAGTAAGAATATCCCGAATAACTGGATTATTGAAATCACAACAGCAAATAATGATTTTCCAGCTACTAGTTCCCATCTTGATAAAGGTGTAACATCTAATGAGCTCATCGTATTTGACTCTTTTTCTTCAACCAAGTTCATTCCTACTACCATTCCGGGAAGAACAACTACGAAGAATAATAAGAACAGTGATCCTTCTCTTCTAACAATCGATCCTTCTCGACCAATATCATCTAACTCAACCTTTACATTTGCTTCACCAATGCCGAAGTACTCATCCATAATCGTCGCAGCCATATAATCTAGTTCAACTGCTTCATTACCTTGCATGATTATTTGGTAATCACCATCATAATCAATACCGACTACTTCATCAGTTCTTTCTACTCTTTCAACTAAAGCTTCACGGTCCTTTACAATGATTACATCTCCATAACTATCAAATGCATCTATTAAACCTTCTTCCATTTGTTCAGTTACAGCATAAGTAAATGTAATTTCGTCTTTTTCAGGTGTAGCCAGTATTAGGATAATCCCTATAATAAATGGAACGATTAACATATACAAAATCATAAAGTCACGTAAACCACTTTTAACATCACGTTTAAAAACCTGTAAAATCCTTCTTATCATATTAATCCCTCCTTACGAATTTTTATATAATGCTCTTTGGTACAAAAATCTACTAATACCAAATAACACTATACCCTCTGCTAATACTATAACTGCATTGCGCCATACATCATCAAAACCATATAATGGTATAACTGCAGCTCTCACACCATAAATCATTTGGTAAGTTGGTATGAACTTAATCCACATTGGACTAAATGACGGAAACATATAGCTTACTGTTGGAAGCATTAATCCAATCATTAAGAATATCAAACCAAGCATAGATTTCTGCACGTTTTTAAAGATACTTCCTAGGAATAGCCCCAAACCTCCACCAAAGAAAGCACTAGGTATCAAGATAATATATAAGTAAAGAAAGTTTGCATCGAATCCTCTAATTATTAGAGTCATTATAGTCCCAGAAATCAAACTTAAGACTAACATTACCATTGATTTACTTAGTAAATGTTCAGTTAGTCCACCTGGAGATACCATATAAGCAGTATGCATTTTATGATCTTTTTCTGTAAATAACATTACACTTAATAAGAACATTCCAATCATCGCTGAGTCCATTACTATTAAAACAGGTAAGAAAGTTTCTTTATATTTAACATCCTTAAACTCTTCATGTAAAACAACCGATTCGTATCGCTCGGTATAATCAATCTCCTCACCTGAAGATAAGGCTCTACTTAACATCATCTTAATTGTTTGGCCGAATTCACCTTCTGCATTAGATTGAGTGTAAATTGTTACAACCGGTGCATTATCTATCAACTCTATAGCTACACCATATGAGTTCGCATCATCCTTCATCATTTCCTTAATTTCATCTTTAGAATCCACGAAAGTTATACCTTCTTCACCCTCAAACATTGACTCTCCAATTTCAGGAGCTACATATTGGTAAAGTCCAGGAGAAGAATAATCATCTGGTAATACGAACAGTAAGAAAGCACTAAAAAGTAATGCTGTGGCTATTGTAATCAATAGATAAAAATGTCGATATCCCCTTAGCCAATCCTTCTTAAAGTTGTTAATAAGTCTTTTAAACATCTTACTTCAGCCCCCTACCAGTAAGCTCAATGAAGATATCTTCTAAGGTAGCTTCACCAGAGTGAACAGTTTCCACCTCTTTAGTCTTTAAGATTTCTGAAACTCTATCAGCGTCTTTTTCATTACCAAGTGCTAATTTTTCTGTTTTTGTTTTTCCACTCTCTTTGTACTCAATGTTAACCACCTTTTCACCATACTTAAGTTTAAGGTTTCTAGGTGAGTCAATAACAATAATCTTACCAGATTCTATGAACGCAACTCTATCACACAATTCTTCTGCAACATGCATATCATGAGTAGTTAAGAAAATAGTAGTTCCTGTTTCCTTTTCTTGCTTAATAACATTTTTAATGTTTTGACTTGTTTGTGGATCTAAACCACTTAACGGTTCATCTAAAAACCATACTTCTGGTTTATTTAACATACTTCTAGCCATTACAAATCTTTGTAACATACCTTTTGAGAAGTCTCCTACCTTTTTATCAACAGCATCTTCTAAACCAACTAATTTAAGTAACATTCTAGGATCTTGTGTAGGTACATCGAATAAACTTGCATAATACTCCATGTTTTCTAATGCAGATAATTTTTTATAGGCATTAGGAAATTCAAAACTTACACCAATTTTGTTAAAGAATTTACTATTGTAGTCTTTAACAGCAACCCCATCAACTATAGCTTCACCTT
This sequence comes from Mycoplasmatota bacterium, assembly GCA_018394315.1. GTDB lineage: Bacteria > Bacillota_I > Bacilli_A > MAG-NZ > MAG-NZ > Zrk6. Next base: position 16,957 of record CP074575.1, read on the forward strand.
CTTGCATAGGCAATAATCCAATTAGGATTTTCTGAACAGTCGATTTTCCTGCACCATTAGGCCCTAAGAATCCTAACGTTTCACCTTCCTTTACTTCAAATGAGATACCATCAACTTGATATGTACCATCATGTCTGTAAGAAAACTTTAAATCTTTTACATTAATCATTTTTTTCCTCCTTATAAAACGCCCTTCTAAATATATCAATATACTTATTAAACATACTTTTCACTTCATCAAAATCAAAGTCAATATCGTTAGATCTAGCAATTTCAAGGTACTCTTTACCAATACCCTCTAGCGAAAAATTGATTATCTTCAATATTTCCATATAGTTTTCTTCATCCTTGAATAAACTTTTATCTATCCCAGTATATAATTGTTGATATACTTCCACAGATAATTTATCCCTATGGGCTATTACCTCATTATAAATACTTTCTGGTGCTGAGTAATAAGCCTTAGCTATAAACTCAAACATTAAGGGATAATCCATGGATAATTGAGTTTTTAGTACGATTATCTCATATAATCTTTCCAAAATATCATTTGATTTAAACTCTAGTTTATCTATAAACTTTGTCTCTAGGATTGACATAACGTAATCATAAATATGAATAAATAATTTCTCTTTATTTCCGAAATGATGAAACAATAAACCCTTACTAATTCCAGCTCTTTTGACTATAGAAATTGTTGAAGCTTTCTCGTAACCCCGTTCTACAAATTCAGCCATAGCCGCTTCTACTAACTTAGTCTTTTTATCAATCATCTACCCACCCCCTTTATAACTGACTTCTTTGGTCAATTACATTATATGCAATTTGACCATAAAGGTCAACTAAATTATAAAAAAAATAAAAAAGAAAACAGCTAAAGAGCTGTTTCATAAATTTAAATTAAATATTCCGGGTGATTTCTAGTGAAGAATTTATTCATGTAGCCACAAGTAGCATTAATTTTTAACCCCAACTCATTAGACATATTCATTAATTCCTCTAAGAGTAAATCTTTAGCATTAGTATTTCTGTGATTAGGTTCAACATAAATGAATGAAGCAATAATAACTTCATCTATGGAATAATCAATATAACCAACTCGTTTATTTTCTAAGTAACATTCTATTTTTTTATCTTTTCTTTTAATATTCATTATTTCACCTCACTAAAATTGATTTAAAATATTTCTCAACAAAATTTACTTTCTCTAAGATTTCATTATCTGAATAATCTTCATTAGAGATAATTAATTTTTCTTCAACATCATCTTCCCTATAAATAACTCCAATTACTTTTCCCGTAAAATTATCGATTGCCTCATCACTATCTAAAATATATGCATCAACTTTACCACCATCAAGAGCGAAAATGTTATCAATATACCCATAGTTGATAGGATAGTACGTTCCAGTCCTATGCGTGAAACCAACAGGTCTATCTACCTTAACCTTTACTTCTTTGCCTATCCAATTTCTTAAAAAATCAAAATATAAATCTTGATCTCTTAAATACTTACTCAAAAGTAAATATCCCCTAGACTTAATAGAGCGTTGAACCAACATATTCATATCACCAAATCTAGAGTCATCTTCATAATTAAGATAATATTTATAAAGTTCATCGATATTTATCCAATCGAACTCAATTCCTAATTCTATCTCTACATCAGTTAGTTTTGCTTTGCTTGCTGGACCAACCAATTCACACTCAAAGTAATGATTAACGTGGTGAAAATCAACTTCACTTGTTTCTGTTGTTAGAATCAACTTATTCACTTTCACTTTGTAACCTGTCTCCTCTAGCATTTCTCTTTTAAGAGCAGATTCTAAATCTTCACCTTTATCCACTCCGCCTCCAGGAAAAATAAAACAATCATATTTATTAACTTTAATTATTCCTATATCGTTTCCTTTTCTAATTACACCTCTTACAGCTTCTCTAATAGGTAAATCCCTTTTCTTACCATATTTTACAATCATATTAGTATCTCCCTTACAAAAGGAATTATATCATATGTTATAATATATAGAGGTGAATATATGAAATTTTCTATCCCAAGTGAAGCACTCAAACACTTTAAAAAACACGATTCAGTTCTATATAATTTTATTTTAAGTTCTGAAAAAATAAATAGAACAATAAATTCTAATTACTTTGATGAACTAGTAAGAAGCATAATCTATCAGCAAGTTTCTCTAAAAGCTGGAGAAACTATCTATAATAGGTTATCCAATATGATTGATATAAACCCAGAAGAAATACTTAAAACTGACAGAAATAAATTACAATCAGTTGGTATTTCATTTAGAAAAGTGGACTACTTAAAAAACTTATCTGAGAAAGTCGTTACCAAAGAATTAAATCTAGACATAATCGATACTTTATCAGATGAAGATATAATTAAAATGATTATAAAGGTTAAAGGCTTAGGAGTTTGGAGTGCTGAGATGTTTTTAATGTTTTCTTTAGGTAGATTAGATGTTTCATCATATAATGACTTAGCAATAAAAAGAGGAATTCAAAAACTATATAAGTTAAATGATTATCCTTCAAAAGAAGAGTTTACAGAGTTCACAAGTACATGGAGCCCTTATAATACAGTTGCTTCTTTTTATTTATGGGAAGCTAGCAAAAAAGATGCATGAGCATCTTTTTTATATATTTATCTTAATTACTCCATAGATAATAGCCATAATTATAACTAATATAGGTTGAACCTTCTTTTGATCCAACAAATAAAAAGCTACTACGAAAATAACAATACCTTCAATCCAACCAAGACCTTGAATCGATAAATCTAGAAACTTCACTATTATAGATAGGAATATACCAACAACTATCGGCTTGATATAAAGACTAATGTCTTTCATTATTCTAGATTGTTTCATTCTATTTACAAACTTATAAGCAACTACCATCATTATTATTCCTGGAACGATAAAGGCTAAAGATGCTAATATAAACCCAATCCATCCATAACTAAAGAATCCTGCATAAGATGCAATCTTACCGCCAGTTACTCCAGGTAAAGAATTAACGACAGCAATTATCGATGTATAAGTAACTGGAGTAAAGATTCCTAAACTCTCAACTAATGTTTTTTCGAACATCGGGATGAATACCGCTCCACCACCAAATGTAAAAAACACAATCATTAATATTTCTAATACTAGTCTCCAAATCATATCTTTTTACCTCTCAATACTTGAGAAATAAATACATATGCTACCATCGCAATTATTACTAGTGATGGATGAATTCCTAAAAAGTAAATTAATAAGAAACTAGCAATCGATACCAAAACGATTACCACTAATGAAAGTTCTTTTTTACTTTGAATAAAAAACTTTTTACTTAATGAAAACATTAATGCTGCGACCACCGCTAGAACTGGTACGGTTACAGCGTTTAATACCTCTTCACTCACCAAATCATTTAAAAACACCATAACTATCGTAAATGCAATCATACTTGGTAAAGTTATTGAAAAAGCAGCTACGATACCACCTAAAATCCCTTTTATCTTATACCCTACCGCTGTGCTCATCTCAACCATACTTGCTCCTGGTAATGAATTAGCAATCGCTACTATATCTATAAACTCATCATCATTAATCCATCCTCGTTTTTCAACTGCTTCCTTATGGATTAATGGAGCTACAGCACTTCCACCACCATAACCAAACATTCCTACTCTTAAGAATGAAATAAATAGTTCCAATAATTCTTTCATATTAACCTCTAATAAATCGCAATATGTCCATCAGTTCTTGATTCAGTACCACCAACATATGCTCCATTTTCTAATTTTATAATAATCTGTCCTCGACCAAACGATCCAGTATCTGGTGCAATTTTAACGTCATGTCCCATACGTCTTAATTTATCAACTATTGATAAATTAAAATTTGGCTCCACCAATATACTTTTATCTTTTATCCATTGCCATCTTGGTGCATCTAATGCCATTTGTGGATTTAAGTTAAAATCTATCATGTTACACACAACTTGTAAATGACCTTGTGGTTGCATATAACCACCCATAACCCCGAATGGGCCTATAGGCTTATTACCTTTAGTTATGAAGCCAGGAATAATTGTATGATATGTTCTTTTATTTGGCATTAATTTATTGTAATGATTAGAATCTAAAGAGAAATCTGCTCCTCGGTTTTGTAATGCGATACCCGTACCTTCAACAACAATTCCGGATCCAAATCCCATATAGTTACTTTGTATATAAGATACCATATTCCCCCACTTATCCGCAGTAGCCAAGTAAACCGTTCCACTACCATTTGGTTTACCAACTTCTGGTGTTAGTGCACTTTCTGTAATTAGTTCACTTCTTTTTCTAGCATAACTCTCACTTAGAAGTTCATTAGCGTTAACTTTCATATGTTTTGGGTCTGTAATATAATGTAATCCATCAGCAAAAGCTAATTTCATCGATTCGATTTGTCTATGATAAGTTAAATAATCATTATGAGTAATACCAAAGTTTTTCAAAATATTTAGTCCCATTAAAGCAACAATTCCTTGTCCATTAGGTGGAATTTCCCAAACATTAAATCCACGGTACTCAACACTTATTGGGTCTACCCATTCAACATCAAAAGATTCCAGATCACTTTTTCGGATAAATCCTCCATGTTTTTTACTATCTTTTTCAATTTTGTCTGCAAGATTTCCCTTATAGAAACTATCACTATTTGTTTTACCAATCGATTCTAGTGTACTACCGTGATTCTTTAGAGTAATGATATCTCCTATTTCTGGCGCTTTTCCTTTTATAGTAAAAGTATTGAACCACTCATTAAATTCCTCGCCCTCAAAAACTTTTGAGTATTTCTTAAAAGCGCCTTTCCAATACTTCCCTAGTACAGGAGTTATAGAATAGCCATCACTAGCTAAGTTAATTGCTGGTTCTAAACATTCATACAAACTAAGATTTCCAAATCTTTCAACTAATCTAGCCCATGCTTTTGGTGTACCTGGTACAGTAACAGGTGTCCATCCAAATTTAGGCATTGTTTTATTATTCTTCTTTACTTCTTCAATTGAAATACTTTTTGGGGTTACTCCACTTGCGTTAAGCCCGTGTAATTTATTGTTAATCCAGACTAATGCAAAAGCGTCCGAACCTATTCCATTACTAGTCGGTTCAACTACAGTTAATGCAGCAGCAGTAGCTATAGCTGCATCAATGGCATTTCCACCTTTTTTTAAAATATCTAATCCGGCTTGTGCAGCTAGAGGTTGGCTTGTTGCCACCATACCATTTTTTGCAGTCACACTATATCTATTAGACTTATATCGCTGATATAAATAATCATGCTCCATCCTAGTTCACCTCTTGATAATTATAGCACAATTAATCTATTCAACTTTACTAGAAGTTCTATTAATTAAGATTAATAAATACAATACTATTTATTGGATGAATTAATGTAATTTAATTCATATCCTCTTTAAAAGTCTCCTTAATTACATTTTTCCTGTTATAATTAAAAAAAAGTTAGGAGATATAGAATGAAAATTGTTATGATAGAGCCTTTATCTGTTCCTAAATCATATATAAGTTTTTTAAGCAAAAGATTAATTGATGAAGGACATGAGTTTATTAGCTGTTTTAATGAAATTACAATGACTGAGAAAATATCAAGAGTAAAAAATGCTGATATAATAATAGTTACAAATGGAAAAGTTAGCGAAGAACTAATAGAAGCAGCTCCAAATTTAAAACTTATTTCAGTTGGTTTTACAGGAGTAGATCACATCCCTAGTATTTGCAAAGAAAAAAATATATTGATATGTAATTCGCAAGGTTACGCAACTATACCTACCGCTGAATTAGCGGTAACATTAATGCTTATGAGAACTAGAAATGTAATCGAGACTATGGATAAGTGCAAGCAAGGTGAAACCAAAAATGGTTTAGTAGGTACTGAATTATCTAATAAAACAGTAGGAATTGTAGGAACTGGTATGATAGGAAAGAAAGTAGTTAAATTACTAAAAGGTTTTGAAGTTAAATTACTAGGCTATGATATCTTAGAAGATGACGAAGCTAAAGAGATGGGTATTAAATATGTTCCTCTAAAAGAGCTCTTTAGTAATAGTGATTTTATCTCACTTCATTTACCGTTAACGGATTCCACAAAGGGAATAGTTAATAAAGAATTACTAGATACCATGAAAGAGAATGCTATTATTATAAATTGCGCTAGAGGTCCAATTGTTGATTCAGACGCTTTAGTTGAAGCAATAAACAAAGGAAAAATAAGAGGAGCCGGGGTAGACGTTTATGAAATAGAACCACCTCTACCAGTAAGTCATAAGTTACTAGCTAATGAGAAAATATACGCAACACCTCATATTGCATTCGCGAGTAAAGAATCAATGGAAAGAAGAGCTGAGATAGTTTTCAATAATATTTATTCGTTTTTAGATGGTTCACCTATAAATGTAAAGAGTTTATAAGAAAAGTTGATTAAATCAACTTTTTTAGTTTAACATTTCTAGTCTTTTAAAGACATACTTCAAAACAAATCCAAACAGCTCAAAAGAATTCACTATAACACTAATTAAGAAAACAAGCTTAACACCTATTAATCCAGTATAGTCAAGATATAGTGCACTACTTTGTAAAAGAACTAATCCAAGTGCTAAATGTAAAGTATGAGATAATCCTTCGTATGCTAGCTTAAACGATGCCTTTTTTCTATTAATAAAATAAACCATTTCTAGAATAATACTAACTGACCAAAAGAAATTGAATACCAACACGTATTTATTAATAAATTCGATATTTACCCTATGCCCCAATTTTAGACCAGCATTTATAAATAAGTCCTCCCCTTTAGTGATTAGTTCAGGGAAGAAATTGATAATTACTAAAATAGCAATTGAGCCAATTATTGAGATTATCACTTCTACCAATGAGTGGTCTTTAGAATATTTATGCGACCCAGTCTTAGACTTAGTTACTTTCTTTAAGCCTGCTTCTTCAGGAATTACTTTTTTAAATTTACTATAGACAATTAGTAAAACAGTAAAGAATCCAATACCGCTTATTGAGGCAGTGAGTGTATTTGCAAATATACTGAGAACTTCGGTGAATATTTGGGAATCTCTCAAATCACTAGATAGTAGTTTTACGAAGAAAGAAGCCGTGAAGGCAATGAATACCGCAAAAACAATAAACTTAACAACCAACATATATAGTTTAGTATATGTTGCTGGAATGATGTGTCTTTCACTGTAGTATTTTTCCGCTACTTCTTCTGGATCTCCGTAAACCTTCAAAAATTCTTCAATTTCAGAACCAGTTGGACTCTCACCAAACTTTTCTTCTATTTCATCTAAAAGAAATGATCTAAGCTCCATTACAATTGATTCTCTCCCTATGAGAGGTAAGTGCTCTTTCACTGATGTTAAGTAATTCTCAACTTTTTTCATTTTATCTCCTCCTCGATTAAATTTATTTTTTTAATAAGGTCAACCCACTCCTTACTAAGAGTTTCTAAAACTCTTTCACCAAATTCACTAATTTGATAATACTTACGAGGCCTAGATTCATCTACACTCCATTCACTAGAGAGTAATTTCTGTTTTTCTAATCTTCTTAAGAGTGGATATAATGTATTTTTCTCTATGGGGATACCAGTTTCTTCAATTTTTCCAACTAACGAATATCCATAAACGCTTTTCTTACAATTTAGTAAAACTATATATACTAAAATACCTCGTCTAAATTCTTGTATTAAATTATCTGTTATTTTCTTGTAGTCACTCATAGAATATCCTCCAAATTTATTATAGTGTATGTCATACACTATTGTCAATATACAAATATATAATTAATTAAGCATAAAAAAAGTAAATCCAAATGATTTACTTATTCAACAACCTCTATTGTATCACCTTTTTTTACAATTCCACCTTGTAAAACTTTAGTGAATATACCTTCTCTAGGCATTATACAATCTCCTACTTGTTTAGATATTTCACATCCAGAATGACATTTTTTACCAATTTGAGTCAACTCTTGGATGGTTTCACCAATCTTAAATTTTGTACCAATTTTATAACTAGCTAAATTTAGCCCGCTAGTAGTTATGTTTTCAGCAAAAGAACCATGACATAGACCAGTAGCTCCCTTTTCCTCCATTTTCTTGACACTTTCTAAACCTAGAAAACTTACTTGTCTGTGCCAATCACCAGCATGAGAATCTCCAACGATCCCATGATTAGCTCTAAATCTAGCTGCTGGTATTTCATATTTCTTAGTTCCTTTTTTTTCGCTAATATTAATTGATTCTACATATCCAATCATTATTCTTCCCTCCTATAAACACCACTTTTTCCACCGCTTTTTTCTAATAAGCAAATGTCAGTTATCTTCATGTCCTTATCGACCGCTTTACACATGTCATATATAGTTAAAGCACTAACACTAACAGCACTTAGTGCTTCCATCTCAACTCCTGTTTGTCCATTACAAGAAACACTAGAAATAATTTCAACAAAATTATCTCCTAAACTAAATGAAATATCAACTCCACTAATCATAATCGGATGACACATAGGTATAATATCGGATGTTTTTTTAGCAGCCATTACTCCTGCAACTTGCGCAACAGCAAGAACATCACCTTTTTTATGTCCACCACTTTTAATTAACTCTAGAGTTTCTTTTCTCATGTAGATTTTACCACTTGCGATAGCGTTTCTTGTAGTGTTAGCTTTATCGCTAACATTAACCATTTTAGCTCTTCCATCTTTATTGAAATGAGTTAACATATTAACCACCTATCCTGTTCATAGATCTTGTTATTTCATTTTCTTTTGATTCATCGATATCGTGCTCTTCAGGTTTAGATTCTACTGCCTCTTTTAGTTTATCGTAAATTGAAGTACTTAGATCAAAAATATCAATCTCATCATCTTTATGTAAACAAGGCTTGATTTTTCCATCTGAAGTAATTCTTAATCGATTACATCTACTACAAAATTTCTTGCTAATAGGATTGATTAATCCAATTGCTCCTGGTTTATTATCTTCTTTATAATATCTTGTATTTAAATCTTCCTTAAACAATTTTAAATTTGGATTTGCCTTTAAAATAGCTTCATTCTTTAAGTAGTGATCTTCCCAACTAAATTCTAGATGTCCTATCGGCATAAGTTCAATAAATCTTATCAATAGATCATACTTTTGACTTAGTTCAACGAACTCGTTTATTTCATCAGAGTTTATCCCATTCATTAAAACCACATTAATCTTGATTGGTTCCATTCCATTATCTTTTAATTCTTTAATAAGTTCAAGATAATCAAACATCTCTTTACCCGTAATACTTTTAAAAACATCTTTCTTAAGAGTATCTAAACTAAGATTAATACGGCTAACTCCAGCTTCTTTTAACTTTTTAACATTACCTATTAGTAAAACACCATTTGTTGTCATAGTGACTTCATTAATACCCTTAACTGAACTTATTTCTTTAATTAAGTCATAGATACCTTTTCTAACAAGTGGCTCACCACCTGTAATTCTAACTTTCTTAATACCAATCTTAACAGCTTCTTTTACTAATTCAATTATTTCTTCATTTCTTAAAATATCATCATGAGTAACTTTGTTAATCCCATCTGGCATACAATATGAGCATCTCAAGTTACATCTATCTGTTACCGAAATACGTAAATAATCTATCTCCCTATTATACTTGTCCCTCATCTACTTCACCTACAATTTTCCCTGTGTCTTTAACAATATATCCACCAATTTTAATTAGTTTGTTCGAAAACTCTTCACTTCTAAGTACTTCAATAAATTTACTAAAAATCTTACTTCCTAATATTGATTTTTTAACTAAAAAATCATATTTCTCCTCTGCTACCTTAATGAAATCTAGACCTTTCATGTGAGCAACACTTTCAATTCCCATTCCAGCATCTGCTTTACCATCAGCTATAGCACTTGCGATAGTCATATGTGTAGTTAATTCATAACTATAGCCATCAATTGACTTTGGATCAATACCCTTTTCGCTAAGTAAATGATCAAGCAATATTCTAGTACCAGAACCGCGTTGTCTATTCACAAACTTAATATCATTAGCTAAATCATTAATTGAATTAATATTTTTTGGGTTACCTTTTTTAACCATTATTCCTTGGTTTCTTAATACACCCCTAACTAAGACTGCATCTAGCTCATATTTACTAATGACATCATTATAAATACCCTCTTTTAAAATATGAATTGGAGCAATATGGCACTCATTATTTTTAATAGCTAAAACTCCGCCAAATGAGCCAACATGCGTAGATGATAATCTAAATTTATCTCTACTCATGAAATCATCTATATAATCAACTAAAATGTCATGACTACCAATAGATACTAGAGTGTTATTTACTTCATTTAAAGTTTTAAAGAGTTTAATATCAACGATTTCTCCTCGTTCAAAACCTTCATAATCTTTTGGAATCACCATAATTCCATCTGCTTTGACTAAACTCATTGTAACCCCAGCACCTCTATTTAAAGGGGTACAAACTAAATCACCATTCACATAGCCTAACTTAACTCTAACATATTCATGGTGTTTTAACGAGGAATATACTTTCTTACTTAAAATTGCCTTTACCGTATTTACACTTGAAGCCTGCTTAAGAAATTTCATAAGTATTTCTTTAACAACAACTTCAAAGGAAATAAATGTAGATACAGGATAACCAGGTAATCCAACAACGATTACATCACCTATTCTCCCTATAATTGTAGGTTTACCGGGTTTAATACTTATTCCATGTATTAAAACCTCTCCTAAGTCTTCAACTATCGCTTTGGAATAATCCTTTGTTCCAGCACTACTTCCCGCTCCGATGATTAATAAATCGGATTTTTCGCACATCTTTAGAATGTTATTCTTAAGTTCTTCATAATTATCCTTTACAACAGGATTTACTAAAGCTTCGCACCCTAATTCTCTTATAGTGTTAGCAAGAAAGTGTGAATTAGAATCAATAATCTTCCCAACTTCTATTTCTTTTGCATCGTTAATAATCTCTGAACCAGTTGGCATTATCGATACCACCGGCTTTTTAATTACATTTATTTTTGTTAGTCCACCTGCAATCATTGCTGAAATATCAACTGGTCTAATCTTATGATTTCTTGGAATAATCATTTCACCTTCGACAACATCTTCACCAATTGGTCTAATATGTTGAAACGAACTTGCTGACTTGATTATATTTACTTCGCCATCTATATCAATTATATCTTCAATCATTATTACTGCATCATAATTATCAGGAATTGGATTACCAGTGTTTACTTCAACATAATCGTTTATCTTGACCATGTTCGTTTCACTAGCTAAAAGGGTATCTTTAGATTTAACTGCTATTCCATCCATTGCACTAGCATTATAAAATGGGCTTGATAATCTTGCGATAACCTCTTCATATGTAATTCTTCCAAGTGACTCAGATATATTAATTTCTTCAAACGAAAATTCGCGAATACTTACTAAATCATCAATTACCGTTTTTAACTCATCTAAGTCTATTGAATTCAAGTATATATTACGTTTCATCTAATCACCAAACCTATAAACTTTCACATTTGTACCAGCAACTAACCCTTCACTAAATTCACTTATCACAATATATCCATTAGCCTTCGATAGAGCTAACATCATTCCAGATTTCGTGAATAATGGAATAACTTTACCATTATTGTACTCAACAAGTTGATAAGTTCTTCTTCCTCTTGCTGAATGAACATTCATCTTAAGTTCACCCTCATAGTAAGGTAAATCTCTTTTCTTCATTCCGTAGATATAACTTACCATATCATTAATAAATGTATTTAAAACAACATAAGCACTTGTTGGTTGACCAGGTAATCCAAAAAATAGCTTGTTGTTATATCTCGCAATAATGGTAGGCTTCCCTGGTTTAATATTTATTCCATGTACAAGCAATTCAGCATTTATTTCATTCATTACTTTAATAGTATAATCCTTAGTACCAACACTACTTCCACCTGAAGTTATAACTATATCATTACTATTAAATCCATCAAGAATTGCTTTCTTATACTTTAAGAAATCATCCTTTATAACTAAAGTATCTGTTACAATTAAACCGATATTTTCTAAGTACTTAGAAACAGTATAAGTGTTGATATCTCTTATTTCACCTACTTTAGGCGCTTCATGAGGTCTAACAATTTCATCACCAGTGGAAATAACCAGACACTTAATCTTTTTATACACTGTCACTTCCTTAACACCTAAAGCAGTTAACACACCGATATGTCTTTCATTTATCATTGTCCCTTTTTTAAGCACCAAGTCATCAGTAGATATATCTGACCCTTTCAGTAAAACGTTTTCCCATTTACTAGTAGGGTTATTCACAATTACTTCGTCTTTAAGCAATTCAGTATTTTCAACCATCACGACACTATCAGCACCACTTGGCAAATGTCCACCGGTTGGAACATAAACAGTCTCCTCATCACTAACTTGGAATTTACTCTCTTCACCCATTAACACTTCGCCAAGATTTTTCAAAACAACAGGAATACTACTTGAAGCTAATTGCGTAACAGAGTGTGATACTGCATAACCGTCAACAGTACTTCGGTTAAAATGAGGTACATTCTCGGTTGCGTAAATATCTTTAGCTAAAATAAATCCGTAAGAGTTCACGCTTTCAACTTGAAACACCTCTAAATACATATTTGAAAACTTTTCACCAATCAGTTCAATAGTTTCATCAATAGTTCTTACCTTAAACATTTCTATCACCTAATGAATATTCATGTTCCATAACTGCATCTATAAAAGATTTATTATGGGAAATTATATATATATCCATTTCCTTCTTAAGTTCTTTAATTACCTTAATTAATTCGTCAATAGACTCTAAATCCATATGAGTAGTCGGTTCATCTAGTAATAATATATCCGGATTAAACATAATTCCTCTAATGATAGATACTTTAATTTTCTCACCACCAGATAATTTTAGAGCATTTCTCTTAAGTAGAGTTTCTAAACTTAACTTTTCAGCAAGGTACTTTATTTTTTCATCATCTATTTCTAATTTTCTTATTTCAAGAGAATAAATAATATTCTCATAAACTGTTCTATTAAATAATACTGGTTCTTGTGCAACATAGGTCATGGTCTTTGAATTGATAATTGTTCCACTATAGTCAGTTAATCCTGCTAAAGCTCTTAAAAGAGTTGTCTTTCCAGTACCATTACGACCAGTAATCATAGTTACACCACTTTGAAATTCATAATCCGTAAATTTCATTTCTATATTAGGGAATCTAACACTTAGATTAGTTATTTTCATATCGGTACCTCTCTAATAAAGAATTTACGATAAAAGCAATTACTAGTAATATTCCACCCATAATTAATGATTCATTTCTATTTCCCATGCTGGTATTTAAAGTTATATAACCAGTCATTACTCTTGTTGAACCCTTAATATTTCCACCAACAAGAATAACTGCTCCTACCTCAGAAATAGCTCTAGAAAATCCTAATATAATCGCTGTTATTATAAATGGTTTAGTCTCTAACATTATTAATTTAATGATATCTTTCTTCTTACCACCTAGTGTCTTTACTGTATCTATAAGTTTAACACTCAACTCTTCAGTCGATGTAATTATATTTCCGGTAATTATTGGTAATATTAGTAAAGTTTGAGCTATGATAATAGCTTTTGCAGTAAATAGTAAATTCAATCCACCAAGAGGTCCTTCATTGGAAATAATTAGTAAGACAATCAAACCTAAAACTACTGGAGGTAAACTCATAAGAGTAAAAATCACTCTTTTTACTGATTTCTTACCAGCGAAATTGCTTATGCTCAAAAAGATTCCCGAAGGAATCCCGATTAATGCTGCAATTACTGTAGCAGTTCCTGATACAAATAATGATAGTAAAACTATTTCCAATATTTCATTCATATAATCACCTATTCTACATAAAATAGCTGCTCATTATATTTTCTAAACGCGGAAACTAGTTCTTTTGCTTCACTAGTTAAAATCCAGTTATAAAACTCTTCAGCCACTTTAGAATTTTCAGCATCAGTTACTTTAATAACACCGTACTGATTCAATAATTCAACTGTATTTTCATATGCAATAACAAGATCTAAATTATCTATCATTGATAAATATGTTCCTCTATCAGTGAATGTATAACCACCAGCTAGATTAGCCATATTTAAAGTAGAACCCATACTCTGACCAGTTTCTTTATACCAGTCACCACTTGGAGTATAATCAATACTATCCCATAAGCTCAATTCTTTCATATGAGTTCCAGAGTTATCTCCTCTTGAATAAAACTCAAGATTATCTTTAATAAAATTAAGAGTTTCAGTTAAGTTAGTAGAATCTATCTTTTCTGCACCAACGAATATAAAGTCATTATACATGATATCTGCTCGTTTCTCACCATATCCAGATTCTACAAATTCTATTTCTTGTTCTTTTGCATGCACTAGCAAGATATCAGCATCCTTATTTCTACCTAATTCTAATGCAGCTCCTGTTCCTACTGCTACAACACTTATTTTCACACCTGTTTCTTCCTCAAAATGTGGTAACAAATAAGCAAGTAATCCACTATTATCTAGTGATGTAGTTGTTGCGATCATCAATTTTTCTTCCTTTTGACATCCAACCATTAATAAAACTAATAATACTACTAATATTTTTCTCATAATCTTCTAGTAATTCGCGCTAAAAAAAAGCCGAATTCTCCCCTTCCTTTCCAAACATGGGAGGCTTAATCATTTCTAATTAAACCCATCGGCTGTAATTTCATAGTACTCCTTAGATAATACAGCTCGGAATGTTTAAATTATTCTATCACAATATTTTTAAATTGAATAGCCTATTCTTAAAGTTTAGTGTAAAATAAAATTATACTAGGAGGTACTTATGTTTAGAGTTGGAATTATAGTAGCAAGTGACAAGGGAGCTATTGGTGAAAGAGTAGATGCAAGTGGAGAAGTTATCCGTGAAATCATGGTAGAAAATGGATATCAAGTAGTAGACAAAGTGATAGTTCCAGATGAAATGGAATTACTCGCAAAACAAATGGAAGAGTGGACTGATAGAAACGAAATAGACCTTATCCTAACAACAGGTGGTACTGGCTTTGCGAAAAGAGATGTTACACCAGAGGCGACAAAATCAATTATCGAAAAAGAGGTTCCTGGTTTTTCAGAGGTTATGAGATCTGAATCAATGAAAATCACTCCAAAAGCAATGTTATCAAGAGGGATATCAGGAATTAGGAACTACACATTAATTATCAATATGCCAGGAAGTCCTAAGGCAGTTCAAGAATCATTAGGATTCATACTTCCTGCATTAGACCACGGATTAAAAATATTAGTTGGAGAGGCTAGTGAGTGTGCAAGATAAATAAATAGAAAATGTGGGGAAAGATACCATGCGAAAAAGATATATCAAGAACATGAATATGTTGACAAAAGAAGAAATTTCAAAAGTTAATTCTGGAAGAGTATGTGTAATTGGATGTGGGGGACTCGGTGGATTTGTAATTGAAGGTCTAGTAAGGTTAGGATTTGAAAACATGACAATTGTAGATAATGATGTTTTCGATCAAACAAACTTAAATAGACAACTTTTAGCTAATGAATCTAATATATCCGCGTCAAAATCCTTAATCGCGAGCGAGCGAATTAAGAAAATTAACTCAAATTGTACTGTTAATCCCATTACACTCAAGTTTGATCAAAAATTCGGAAAGAAAATCATCGCGAACCACGACATAGTTATCGATGCGGTTGATAATGCTAAGACAAAATTACTTATCGAAGAATACTGTAAAGAATTAAAAATCCCTATGGTACATGGGGCTATCGGAGGATGGTTTGGACAAGTCGCTAATATTATGCCCGGTGACGACTTACTAAAAAAAATATATGCGCATGAACAAGAAGGAATTGAGACAGAATTAGGTAATCCATCATTTACTCCTGCAGTAATAGCTAACATAATGGTTTCAGAAGCATTAAAAATTTATTTAGATAAAGATATATTATCAAATCAACTTTTGACTGTTAATTTACTTAACAACGAGTTTGAGAAAATTGATTTTTAGTTAATGTACATGGAGGTTTTTATATGGCTAGGATTACTGGTATCGGAGGAGTCTTTTTAAATATTACTGACTCAAACAAATTACTAAGGTGGTATAAAGATATCCTAAATTTAGATATTACCGAGCATGGTATTAATTTTTTAGAACCAAACAAACTTACTTTATTAACATTTAATAATAAAAATAAAACAATCCTGAATTTTACAGTGGATAACTTAGAACTTTTTTTAGAAGAATTAAGATCCAAGGATGTTAAAATTGTAAAAGAAATTAGTACTTTTAAATACGGTAAATTCATCCAAATTGAAGACATTCTCGGAAATGTTATTGAATTATGGGAACCATTTGAAGAAGAATATAAAAAAATGGTTAAAAAAGAGATAGCTGATTTTAAAAAGAAAACCTGACATTTTCAGGTTTTTTATTTATCTAGATAATCTAACAATACTTTTTCCACTTTATCTAGATTTACAAAGCGTGATTCTCTCAAGATCTCTTTATCTTTATTAAAGACAAGTACAGTGGGAACAGTGAAAACTAAATATTGTCCTGAAAAACTTCTAAATTCTTCAACATATATTTGAATTAACTTTAAGTTATATCTCTCAAGTAAATTTCTTAATCTGTCGTTTATGACATTGCAAACTGCACAACTTCTACTTTTCACAATGATTACAGATAATTCTTCAATCAGTTCTTCATTTAACTCATCAAATGACTTTAATATTAAAGTATTAATATAATCACTCCCATCATTTTTTTACATAGTTCAAAGCTTGTTTCATAGGACAAACTGAACACCAAGTTCTAGGATAATAAATAAACCCTAAAACTAAACCTATAACTGTTGACGAAAACATAATGGAATAAATTCTATAACTAAAATGTAATAATATCGGGCTGGTTTGTAAATCTACAAACTGTGGTAGATCAAACGGTACCCTGAATACTATCATAAACCTAACATAGTCAATAGGAGGAATCCTACCAACAGATACCATAATAGTTGACATAACCGCAAAAAACAAGTTCAGTCCAAAGTACATAATCAAGATATTTTTTGCGTTAGAAATCAACCATTTAGGTGGCTTTAGTCTAAGTGAAATTTTAGATAGAAATAACATTAAAACACTAGACCTTGGGCAATAATACTTACACCAAATGTTCTTTTTAGATAAAGCTAACATTATAAAAGGAATAATTAAACAAAATACTCCTAATAATGAGAATACAATATTTAACAGTGTTAAACTAAAAAATAAAACGACAATCAAGGACAAAAGATATTGGTTTTCTCTTATATATTTAGTCATATTTTACGATTTATTCCTTATTCCAGTCGTTCATTCCACCTAAAACATTATAAATAGATGAAAAGCCTTCTTTCTTAAGAATTTTAGCGGCTTCTGAACTACGGTTTCCAGACCTACAAATTAAAACTACCGGTTTATCTTTATCAAGACCATCTAATAATGAATTATCACTACTAAAAACATAATAATCAAGATTTAATCCAAATTCTTCAATATGATTGAAATCATATTCCTCTTTTGTTCTAACATCTACAAACTGATAATCTTCATTTAATACATCTGACAACTCTTTCACAGTAATATTTTCAATAGCATTAGAACTATTACATCCTGTTAATAAGGCAAATACCATCAAGAACACTATAATTATTTTATATTTCATATACTTCACTCTCCCCTAAAGTTAGTACTCAAACTTTATATGTATACATTATATTAAATATCAATTTAATTACAATTTATATGCTTTTAATATAAAAACTTCCACTTAGGTAAATTTTACCTAAGTGGAAGTTCTGTTTAAAATTCATTTATAATATTTTTGATCTTTTTAGCTAATCCTTTACATTTTCCTAAAGAAACGCTGCATAGCGCAACCCTTGGGCCAGACGATAAATTAATTGTAAAGATTAATTCTTCATTTAATCTCTCGAAAACCTTATCTTTTATCTTTTTATCGACATTTATTGTTACAAAGAATCCTTCTTTATGTGGGTAAGTTTTTAGTCCCACCTCTTGAGCTTCTTTAATGAATAAATTACTTCTATCAGCCAGCATTTTAACATATTTTTCTTTTTCTACTACATATCTATTTAGTTTTTCTGAGTCGTTAATAATATCAGAGAATAAAACCATTCCACTATTATTAACATTACTCCATACACTTCTAGCACTGTGAACACATGAATTCTTGAATTCTTCTTTTTCTTCCCCTAGAATAACTGCTCCACCCACTCTTAGTCCATATGCAGTAAAAGTTTTTGAAATACTAAATGCTACTGATACTAATAAATTAGGATGTAAATTATCAAATAACTTGAAGTGATTTCTAGATGTTTCTTTTTTCTTTGTAAAGTCTATATAAGCAACATCATTTAATAGAGTTATTTTACCCTTGTCAGCTAGAGAATTTAAGAACTCCATTACTTCTACCCATTCAGAGCTTGACATAGAATAACCTGTAGGGTTATGTGCAGGGTCATTGATTACAACAAGTAACTTGCCTTGTTCATTCATAATTTCTATAGATTTTTCTTTGAAACTCTCAAGATTAAAACTATCTCCTGAAAACATTTGGTAATAATCAACTTCTATGCCTTGTTCACGAGCCATAACTAAGTAAGGAGACCAACAGATATCTGGAAGTAATACTTTATCCCCTTGATCAACAGAATTTCTAAAAGTAATACTAACGGCTCCACTCCCTCCAGGAGTAGCTACTACAAAAGCTTCTTTTAAGCCTAGCCATGTTTTAACCGCTTCTCTAAAATCTAAATTTCCTTGTAAATCTGAAGCATACTTTGCTTTTTGAAAGTTGGGAATTGTATTATAAACATCCCAAACTGAATCTAATGTTACCATGTTACCCTCTTCATCATATAATGAACCTAAGGTAGCATCAATAACTTTGTCAACACCAAATTTCTTCTTTGCTTCTTGCGCTCTTCTAACTGCTGTGAAAACAGCATCTTTCAAGACTTTTCCCATCAGACTCTCCTCTATTTTTATAAATTACAAGTTATTATAACATGTATTATTTGAGATAGAAAGATAAGTTATACAGTATTTTATTATAGTTTATAATATGTGAATACTTTACTATTTTTATGAGAATATTATATTAATAGAATTCGCTATAATCAATAAACATAATAATGATATGATATACTTAGTTATCCTTAAACGAAGGTGGAAAACATGAAAAATATAATGCTTTTATTAATACTTCTATTAACGGGTTGTGCCTGTAGAAATATCGATGAAAATCCAAATATGGAATCTCCAATAACAGATAATAAAGATTTAGTTGATAACGAATTATCTGATGTCATAGAATATAAGTACGATTTAAAATTGAAAGATTTAAGTATTGATTATGATTTAGATTACAATACTCTTAAAGCGTACAGTTATTCTAAAAATGAAGGCATTACATATATAAACATAGAAGATTTTATTACTTTTTTAAGTGGTAGCATTGAGGAGACAACAGTTGAAAAGGCTAATGAATTGACTTTATCTTTTGAAATAGAAATTGACTCTGATTTAAGAGAATACTTTGACGATGATTATTACATCTACAAAATGATTATAAATGGTAATGAAAACACAGTATACTTAAACGATGTTGATATGTTGGAAAGCTGGAATGTATATCCTCAAACTGATTATACTCAAGGTTTAGAAGTTGTTGATTATAAGCAAAATGATGTTGATTATTCAAGAGAAATAGATTTAGATGATTATGAAATGGATATTGTGATGTTTGAAAATAGCTATTATATACCATTATATTTAGCGAACTTCTTTTTAACTGGTGATGCAATAAACATTTATGAGGTTGAAGATACTCTATTACTATTTGATCAACAAACCACGGAGAAGACTTTACTTGATGAATTCAAGAATAAAGAAAGATTAAATATAGATTATTTAAATCACGAAACTTATAATTATTTAGCTCTTTATTTTGACTACTTTTATGGATTACAAGAATTTAAAGACATGAATAATATTTATGATATATTGAATTCTTATGATATTGAAGATGCTACTAAGTATACAAATTTCTATTATGAAGTCAATTCTTTTATAAATGAATTAAATGACTTACACACAATGTTAGTTAGTGCTGGGTACAATTATCCCGATTACCAAAGATCATACTACTTAGAAGAAGGATCAAAGCTAGTTAATTATGTAGAAGCTTTAAACTCTTACTACTGTTTCTTAGATGATGAGACTGTTAGATACACTGTGATAGATGATGTTGCCTATATAACAATAAACGGATTCACCTTGGATATACCAGAACTATTATCTAATGTTATGGAGGATGCGAGAAACTATGATGATATAGTTATTGATTTAAAATGTAACGGTGGTGGATTAATATCTTCTGCGATTCATGTTTTAACATATATGACAGATGATCCAATTCCTGTCGGTTACTTAGACCCAGAAACAGGGTCTATGGCGACAATTTATTATAAAAGTATTGATAGTAACTTTTTAGATAAAAACTACTATGTTGTTTCATCTAAAGCAACATTCAGTGCTGCTAACTTGTTTACATCTATAGTAAAGGATAATGAACTAGGAACAATAATTGGTGATACTTCTCTAGGTGGCGCCTGTGCTATTCAATATACTGTAACACCTGATGGAAGTATTTTTACAAGTTCTAGTAATACTGGATTAATAAATAGGAATGGCTTGCTTATAGAAAATGGAATTGAACCTGACATATTTTTAATAGAACTCGCTGAGGATGAAATATATGAACAAAGTGTAGTTAATATAATTAAATCCAAAAGATAACAATATTCATTATAATAAAAAGCAATCATCAGATTGCTTTTTGTTATGTTTATAAACTTCCTATTCAGCTTCTATACCTATATGTTTAAATTTTAATACATCAAACAATCCTAAGTCTGTTAACTTAATCTCAGGAATAACTGGTAAGGCCATAAATGATAATGTCATCAAGGATTTAATTCTTGGGTTTATATTTAATTTTTTATAAGTTAAGAAATATAAATTTTTAAATTTTTCTGATAGTATTTCCATCTTTTCATTTGACATTAACCCCGCAATTGGTAAAGAGACTGAACCGATAACTTCACCATTTTGAACTATCGCAATACCTCCACCAATACGCTCAATTTCTTTAATAGCGACAAATGCATCATGAGTATTATCGCTTATTACACTTAGGTTATGAGAGTCATGAGATATAGTTGATGCAATTGCTCCATTTCTTAAGCCGAAGTTTTCTATTAAAGCTTTCCCAATATTACCTGTTGAGTTATGTCTTTCTATAACATAATACTGAACAATATCTATGTTAGGATTATACTTAAAGTACCCATCCTGAGTATCTACAATTCGTTCTACTTTTTCAGTAACAATAGAATCAGGAATAACCTTTATTACATTTACTTTTTCGCTATTTAATCTAATTTTTAAATCTTTCTCTTTCATTTCCTTAAGATTTATAGATTTAGTTACTATAGAATTTAATTCCTTAGAAACAGAGATTCCTTTATACCAATCATCATATACCTTTTTACCATCAGCGTAAGTTTCTAATACATTAAAATCCTTAAGATTATCAAAGATAATAAAATCTGCTTTATACCCCGGAGCTATTGCTCCTATTCCTTTTAGATTATAACATTCTGCGGCATTTAATGTACCCATTCTAATTGCTGTGATTGGATTTATTCCAGATTTTATAGCTAACCGAATATTATTATCAATATGACCATAATTTACAATGTCTCCTGGATGTCTATCATCAGTACAAAACATTGTACGGCGTTCGTTTGAAGGAGTTACTCCCCCAATTAGGTTCACTAAATCCTTACATGCCGAACCTTCCCTTATGGCTATATACATACCTGTGCGTATCTGATTTAGCATCTCTGAACCAGAAGTGCACTCATGATCCGATCTAATTCCTACAATTGAATATGCATTAAGCTCTTCATTTTTTATAACAGGGCCATGTCCATCAATAATTTTTCCTGCATTCTTGGCCATTCTAATCTTTTCAATAATCGCTTCATCAGCAGAAACAACACCAGGATAATTCATAAGTTCCCCTAGTCCTAAAATCCTTTCATGATCGATTAACTTTTTAAGTTCATTTGCATCTAAGAATGCTCCTGCGGATTCAAAAGATGTTGCAGGAACACATGATGGAAGCATAAAATAACATTTTAGTGGGAGGTCTTTACTAGTCTTAAGCATATAATGAATGCCATCTAGCCCTAAGACGTTAGCAATTTCATGAGGATCAGCAACAATAGTTGTTGTTCCTCTAGGTAAAACGGCTCTTGCGAACTCTATTGGAGTTGAAGAAGATGATTCAATATGAACATGAGCATCAATTAATCCGGGTGCAACATATTTACCTTTTAAATCAATTTCGATATTACCTTTATAATTTCCAACACCTATAAATTTTCCATTATCGATTGCTAAATCACCATGCTGAATCTCATGGGAAAACACATTGACGACATTTGCATTTTTTAATACAAGATCTGCAGTTCTTCTCATTGCTGCAGTATCTATCATTCTTTTAATCATACTTATTACCGAACTTTTTCATAAACTCAATTGGTGTTACCGGTAATTTGGTAAATCTAACTTTTGATGCATCATAAATTGCATTTAAAATCGCTGGTGCAGCTGGTATTGTTACACTTTCACCAATACCTTTAGCTCCAAACGGTCCAGTTTCTTCAGGATCTTCTATTATTATTTTCTTTAATGTAGGCATATCTTTAGCTGTTGGTATAATATAACTAGAAAATTTTCTATTCTTTATTTCTCCGTCAACTAAGTTAATGTCTTCATATAAAGCATATCCCAATCCCATTACAAAACCGCCGTCCATTTGTCCTTCAACTAGTCTAGGGTTTATAGCTCTACCAACGTCTTGAGCAAAAACTCCATCAACAACATTTATTCTACCTGTTGCGGGATCGATTTCAACCTTAACACCTAAAGCATTAAACCCGTATGGCCAATAAGGAGCTCCTTGACTTAAGTCATCCATTTGAGTAGTTTGAGCAACGAATTTTCCTTTAGAAGATAACTCATCTTTATACTTACTAAACAAATCTTTAAATGTAATTTCCATTGAAGGTAATGTTCTTAGATAAACTAATTCATCTTTTACCTCTAAACCTATATTATTATTCAGTCCTAGTTCCTTTTGAGCCAAATTTAGAATAATATCTTTTAGCTTTTCGCAAGACTTTTTAACTGCATTCCCTGTATTATATGTCTGCCTACTTGCAGCAGCGGTACCAGAGTCTGGAACCTTATCTGTATCCTCACAGTTTATGATAATGTTAGAACTTGACGTATTAAAAACTTCGCTAGCAATTTGTGCCATTACAGTTTTTGCTCCTTGGCCAACTTCAGTGAATCCAGAGAAAATCTCTATTTTACCATCTGAGTTAATTTTAGCAATATTACTAGATACATCAGGAAATCCATTACCGTACCCCGTTCCATAAATCGATAATGCAATCCCATACCCTGTTAACATATCCTTATTTACAGGTTTTTTCTTAATTATTTCCATTTCCTTTTTAACCGCTTCTAAACATCTATCTACTGGAACACTGTTATACATTGTTTGTGAAGTCCCGGTCTTAGAACCAATTCTAAGAATATTCTTTTCTCTAATTTCATAGGTACTAATACCTAACTCTTCAGCAAGTTGATCAATGATTTGTTCATATCCAACAGCTACCTGTGTAGCTCCGAATCCTCTCATAGCTCCGGTAAATGGATTATTGGTGTAAACCGACTTTGCATTAACTTTAACATTTTCAATTTCGTATGGTCCAGTTGAATGAGTCATAGCTTTTCTTAAAACACTTGGTGCCCATGAAGCATATGCTCCAGAGTCAGCTAAAATCTCATTTTTCATCGCTGTTATTTTTCCATCTTTCAAAGCCCCGATTTTCATTCGAATGGTCATAGGATGTCTTTTTGAATGAGCTAAAAAGGATTCTTCTCGCCCATAAGTAATTTTTACGGGTTTTTTTAATGTTTTTGTCGCTAATGCTACATGGATTTGTGAAGTAATATCTTCACGTCCACCAAAAGCTCCTCCAACAGCTGCATTCAACACCTTTATGTTTTCTTCCTTTAAACCTAGAGCTAAAGAAAGTTCAAAACGATCCCAGTGCGGATATTGTGTGCTAGAAATTACTACTAGTTTATCATCTTCAATATATGAAACAGCACTCTCAGGTTGTAAAAATGCATGCTCAACCATAGGTACCTTAAAAGTATTCTCAACTACAACGTCACATTTTGAAAAATCAACAGTACCCTTTTCAAGTTTCATATTAGCAATAATATTAGAGTCACCATGAATCTTTGGTGCATCTTCATTCATTGCTTCTAAAGGACAAAATACTCCTGGCAACTCATTATAAAGAACTTCAATTTCCTTCATAGCTACTTTCGCCTCTTTAAGAGTTTCAGCAACAACTAATGCTAATGGGTCACCTATTCTATTGATCTTTCTATCCATAAACACTTGATGATCTTTAAAAAGTACACCGTGTTCATTTTTTCCAGTTACGTCATGAGCAGTAAATATCTTAACTACACCACTCATTTTACTAGCCTTTTCAGTATTCAAAGTAAATGTTGCATGAGGAACCGTACTTCTTAAAGTCACAGCGTGAAACATTTCCTTTAATTTAATATCTTGTGGATATATACTTCTACCACTTATTTTATCTATACCATCTACTCTAAAACTACTCTTACCTACAATATTCAACTTATCCATTTTTACCTCCTAATTTCTTAGCAGATTTCAAAATAGCGTCTTCAATTGTTGTATAACCAGTACATCTACACAAATTACCTGATATAGCTTCTTTTACATCGCTTCTCGTTGGATTAGAATTTTGATCCAGTAATCCTTTTGCGCTTAGCACCATCCCTGGCATACAAAAGCCGCATTGTGGAGCTCCTTCTTCTAAAAAAGTATCCTTAATGATGTTTAAATTTCCATCCTCGTCCAAAGCTTCAATAGTAACAACTTCCTTACCATCAATTTGAAAAGCCATAACTAAACATGAGTTAACAGGACTTCCATCGATCAAAACCGTACAAGCACCACATTCACCTTCTGAACATCCTTCTTTAGTTCCAGTTAGTTCTAATTCATCTCTTAAGAAATCAAGAAGGCGCATATCATTCTTTACATTAACACTAATTTTCTTACCATTAATAACAGTTTGAATATTCATATAGCCTCCTTACCTTATTACGTGCCTTAAAGCACCCTCAATTGTTATATTTTTTAAAACTTTAAAATCATTCGGGAATGTTTCAATCCTTTTTTGTACAATTTTTTTTGCACTATTAAGCAAGTAGTTAAGGTTTTCTTCATTCAACTCTTTACCTATCATTAATTCTTCCATTTCTCTTTCTCTTATACAGTAAGCACTAAAGCCACCTGTAGCGATTTTAATATCTTGAACAATATTATTTTGAATATCTATTAATGCAGCAACACTCCCTAAAGTAATAGACAATGCATTACGGTAACTATACTTATAAAAATTAAGTTTAGAATCTTCATTAGGTATGTCAAAAGAAATTGATTTTAGTAATTCATTACTTCCTAAATCAACCTTACCTTTACCTAAGAAGAAATCTTCTATGTCAACTATCCTTTCACGCTTTTTCGAAATAATAGTTAACTTAGCCCCTAAAACAATTAAAGGCGGAATACTATCTGCTGCTGGTGAACCGTTACAGATATTACCTCCAATTGTTCCAGCGTTTCTTATTTGTGGGGAACCAACTGATTCTAATGCTTCTACAAATCCTTTAATTGATTTTGGAAAAATGGACTTATGATTTAAAACATCTGAAAAAGTGCTGTTAGAACCAATATGGATAGTATTACCTTCTATTTTTACGAAATTAAGTTCTTTTATACTAGATATATCTACTAGAGAAATACCCTCTATTTGTCCTTCATTTAATTTAATTACTAAATCAGTACCACCTGAGATGATTTTTGTTTCTTTATGTTTAGCTAATAATTTAATACACTCTTTTACAGTTTCTGCTTTATAAACATCAGCAATATTCATTATTTACTTATACCTGAAACCTTAATCTGTTCAGCTATTAAATTATTCGCATCAGCTTTTAACTCTTCTTCATCAATTGTTAATAATTTTCTATCTAACATTACAATCTTACCATCAATAATAGTTGTTTGAACATTACTAGCTCTTGTGTTATAAACTAGATTCGCAATAACATCAACATCTCTGGTTGGACTAGAATGAATATTGTTGGTGTCAACAATTACAACGTCAGCTAATTTACCAACTTCTAGACTCCCAAGTTCATTTTCTTTACACATAGCTTTAGCTCCGCCTATTGTAGCTAGTTCAAATACTGTATGTGCTGGCATAATGGTAGGTGAAAGTAATCTAGCTTTTTGAATTAATGAAGCACTTCTCATCTCAGTAAACATATCCAAATTATTAGTACAAGGTGCACCATCAGCACCGATAGAAACGTTTGCCCCCATTTCTAACAACTCTGGAATTTTAGCTATCCCAGAAGCAAGCTTTAAATTCGAACTCGGACAATGAACCACCTTAGTACCAGTGTCTGCAATAATTTTCATCTCATTATCGTCAATCCAAATACAGTGTGCTAGTACTAATTTTTCTCCAGTTAGACCAATATGATGTAAATATTCAAGATTTCTCATGCCATGCATCGATTCCACGATTTCACATTCCCCCTGATTCTCCGAAGCATGAGTGTGGATCATAACATCATATTTTTTCGCTAAGTCTTTAACTTCTAATAATAACTCTTCACTACAAGAAACAACAAACCTAGGTGCAAAAGCATAAGTGATTCTACCATCCGCAGCCCCATGCCACTTTTCTAGTAGTCTAACGCTTTCATCAATTGAAGATCGTGTCTCTTCCATTAATCGTTCATCAGCATTACCAAAATCCATCATACACTTACCAACAACTGCTCTAAAACCTGTTTCGTCAATTGCTTCCATAATTTTTTCAGTATGATTTACTGTAGCCATATCAATTATCGAAGTAGTACCACCCATAATTAATTCCGCAATACCTAATTTTGCAGATACATAATTAGATTCAGCAGTATGCGAACCCTCCAATGGCCATATTCTTTCTCTTAGCCAAGGCATTAATTCCATATCATCACCTTGTCCTCTAAAAAGAGTTTGAGTTAGATGAATATGAGCTTGAATCAGACCTGGTATAACAACCCTATTTGTTGCGTCAATAACTTGATCACACTCCGCGTTAATTACTTTAGCAATCTCTTTAATCTTGTTAC
Organism: Mycoplasmatota bacterium; assembly: GCA_018394315.1. Lineage (GTDB taxonomy): Bacteria > Bacillota_I > Bacilli_A > MAG-NZ > MAG-NZ > Zrk6. The sequence goes on from CP074575.1 coordinate 44,585, forward strand.
CCTCAATTAATAGATCGCCTATGAACTGATCCCTATTCTTGTTCATAGTAACTATGGTTCCATTTTTGACTAATATAGTACTCATAAAATCTCCCCTTTCATATCAAAAAATCTTCGAATTAATTAAAATAATAACTAAATATAATTTTCACTGTCTCTTACTACCAATTTATGCAAAATAATATGAAAAACAACCCAAATAAAGCAAAAGTGTAAACTAAATGATTTCCCTTATTTTACATTATTTACGCGAAATAGTAAAGGATACCCACGTTCAGTAAACTATAAACCCAAGACAGTTCACTTATAAAAAAATCACTCATAAAAAGTGATTTATCTATACAAATTTAAACGACTTATCTTATTTATAACACTTATCTATACCTTTTCTAGCTTTAAGTAACGATATTTATTAACTCTATAGTTAATTAAATATAATCCCACAAAGTATAGAACGATAAAAATATTACCAACTTGATTTCCATAACTTTGTCTAATGAAGTAATCAAACAATAAACCTAGCGCCCCCATCAGCAGCAAGGCAATTATAAAATTCCAACTTTCTTTAAATTTCATGACATAAACATGTCTCTTGTTTTGATTATCAATCTCAAAGCACTGAGGAAGTGATTGATAAAAGGCAACCTTTAGTTGTATGTTATATTTCCCTGGTTCTAAATTGTACTTTTTCACCTCATTGGGGCTTAAAGTTTCTACAAATATATTATTGATAAAAAGATGGATTTTTTTATTTTTTGCCATAGTTTTTGACTCAGTATTTATTATTAGCATAATATACTCCTTAACTAAGTTTATTTGTTAAATAATACCATAAACTAGAAAAAAATACTAATTGAATAGAGAGTATTTTCGTTTTAAAAAAACCTTTGATTTACAAAGCTTTTTAGTATAGTTACTCTAAAAAAAGATTCTAATTTAGAAAATCCAAACAATTACAAAATTTGCAAATAAGTAAATATATGGTAAAATTTAAAGTGTAAAACCGTTTTTCAATATGTATTTTTATGTTAAAAAAGGACATTTTTTTAAACGGAAAAAAAATTAGGGGGAGAAACATTAATGGAATTCTTAAACAAGTTTTTTAAGCTTCAAGAAAGAAAAACTAACGTTAAGACTGAATTCATTGCTGGTTTAACTACTTTCTTAGCAATGGCTTACATTCTATTCGTTAATTCTGAAATGTTATCAACTACAGGTATGACTTGGGGTGCAGTATTCACTGCAACTGCAATCGCTGCTATAGTTGGTACACTAATCATGGGATTATTAGCAAATTATCCTGTTGCATTAGCTCCAGGTATGGGATTGAATGCATTCTTCGCATTTACAGTAGCTGCACCATGGGCTATGGGATTCTCATGGCAACAAGCCTTAGCTGCCGTATTCTGTTCAGGGATCGTATTCTTATTATTATCTCTATCAGGAATTCGTGAAAGAGTAATCAATGCTATTCCAAACAACTTGAAATATGCTGTTGGTGGAGGTATCGGGTTATTCATCGCATTTATCGGGTTAAAAAATGCTGAAATAGTATCATTTGGGGTATTAGAAAATGCTGCTTTCCAAAGTGGATATGAAGTAATTCCTAAATTAGGTAATTTATCTGGAAATACATTATTAGCCCTAGTCGGACTGGTTATCACAATCATTCTTTATGTTAGAGGTACAAAAGGTGCAATTTTCCTAGGTATCGTTGCTACATCTATCGTTGGTATGATATTTGGACTAGTTGATTTACCAAATGGGTTTGCAAGTGTACCAGTAGCTCCACACTTAGGATCTTTCGTAGAAGGTTTCAAAAATATCGATATATTACAGTTTGCTATAGTAGTATTTGTTCTATTATTCGTTGATTTCTTCGACACTGCAGGTACGTTAGTATCAGTAGGTAGAAGTGCTGGTTTAGTAAATGATGAAGGTGTATTAGAAGGTAGTTCTAAAGCATTACTAGCTGACTCAACTGCTACAGTAGTTGGTGCTGTTGTTGGTACTTCAAACACTACTTCTTACATTGAATCACTAGCTGGTATTGAAGAAGGTGGACGTACTGGATTAACTGCTGTATTTACTGCTTTATTCTTCTTAGTATTTATGTTCTTAAGTCCATTATTAAGTGTTGTTACAGCTGCAGTTACAGCTCCAGCATTAATAATGGTTGGTATCTTGATGGCATCACAACTTAAGGAAATTGAATGGAAGAAAACTGAAATCGCAATTCCTGCATTCTTAACACTAATCATTATGCCATTAACTTATTCAATAGCTAATGGTATCGCAATTGGATTTATCGCTTATACAATCTCAATGATTACTGCAGGTAAACGTAAAGAATTAGATATTCTTCTTTATATCTTATCTTTAGTATTTATCTTCTATTTCATTACTCCATTCTTAGCATAATAAAAGCCCTATGGGCTTTTTTTTTGTTCAATATTTATCCACCACCCCTTAAATGTGCTTTTCTAAAATTATCGATGAACTTATTAAAAATATCATCCTTTATATAAAAATATATTTTAATTTGTCTAAGAGAAATAGAAAACCTTTCAACTATTCTAACTGGATGTACTTCAACATACCATTCTTTACCATAATATCTATAATTAGCATGATATTTAGCTATTCCACTAAAATAGCTATGAAACTCATCGCGATTAAATCCATGCATTAAAGACACATGTTCCCTCTCTTTTTTAATATTTATAATTTTCACGAAGTAATCAAAATTTTCATTACTCTTCATAATGAACGTCGGTTTTTCTACATAATTAACCTCGTTCTTAGAGAGAAGAAAATCAAAAAGATCATTATTTTTTATTTCTTCAACATAGATTCTTTTTACATTTTTTATGTCCTCAAATCGAGAATTACTAGTATTTGGAAAACCTTGAATTAGAATAGACTTCATAATCATCACCTTAATTTATATTTAACAATTATAACATGAAATTTCCATAAAAACCCGTTTTATATTTTCCATTTTTAGTATATAATAGTAACAATTACATAATTTACAAGGAGGTATTATATGTTTGGGTATATGGGAAAACTATTAAGGGTTAACCTTACTACTAGCGATATTAAAATCGAAGATCTAGATTTTGAAATGGCTAAAAAATTTGTAGGAGGAAGAGGACTAGGTACTAAAATACTTATGGATGAAATTGATCCTACTATTGATGCATTAAGTCCTGAAAATAAGATTATTTTTATTAACGGTCCTATGAGTGGGACACCTACACCTACCGGTGGTAGATACATGGTTGTTACAAAATCACCATTAAGTGGAACAATCGCTTCATCTAATTCTGGTGGTACGTGGGGTGCAAGACTTAAGTATGCTGGGTTTGACGGAATTATTGTTGAGGGTAAATCTGAGAAACCGGTTTATCTAGAAATTAATGAAAGCAATATTCAAATCAAAGATGCATCTAATGTTTGGGGTAAATATGTATCTGAAACAACAGATATTTTAGCTAAACCCGGAAACAACGTTTTAACTATCGGTCCTGCTGGTGAAAAACTAAGCAAGATGGCTGCAATCATGAATGAAAAAGACCGTGCTGCTGGTCGTAGTGGTGTTGGAGCAGTTATGGGTAGTAAAAATTTAAAAGCAATCGTTACTTCAGGTAAGTTAAAACCAGAATTAGCTAATGCAGAAGAGTTAAAAGTAGTAGTAAAAGATGCTAATAAGAAAATTAGAGAAAATGGTGTAACTGGTCAGGGATTACCTACATATGGTACTGCTGTATTAGTTAACATAATTAATGCTAATGGTATCATGCCAGTAAATAACTTCCAAGAAGGTGTCTTTGAACACGCTGAAGATATCTCTGGAGAAACATTAGCTGAAAAATATTTAGTAAGAAAAGATCCATGTCATAGATGTCCAATAGGATGTGGTCGATACTGTAAAACTGATAAAGTTGAAGGTGGAGGACCAGAATACGAAACAATTTGGGCATTTGGTTCAGATTGTGGTGTTAAGGATTTAGAGAAAGTTATTGAAGCTAACTATTGGTGTAATCAACTTGGTTTAGATACAATAAGTGCTGGTTCTACATTAGCTGCAGCAATGGAATTGTATGAACAAGGTGATATCACTGATGCAGATTTTGATGGAGTTAAATTAGAATTTGGTAATGAAGATTCAATTGTACATTGGACTAAGAAAATGGGACTAAGAGAAGACTTTGGAGATAAATTAGCAGATGGTTCATATCGTTTATGTGAGTCATATGGTAAACCAGAGTTATCAATGTCAGTTAAAAAACTTGAAATTCCTGCTTATGACCCTCGTGGAGTTCAAGGACATGGTTTACAATATGCTACTTCAAATCGTGGTGGATGTCATGTTCGTGGTTATATGATTTCTCCTGAAATTTTAGCATTACCAGAAAAATTAGAAAGATTAGAATTAGATGGGAAAGAAGTTTGGGTTAAGATATTCCAAGACTTAACTGCATTCATTGATTCATCAGGATTATGTTTATTCACTTCTTTCGCAATAGGTGCACAAGAATATGCTGATATGTTTAATTCTATAGTGGGAACTAATTGGACAGCTGATGATGTATTAAAAGCTGGTGAGAGAATTTACAACTTAGAAAAACAATTTAATATCGCAGCTGGTATTACTCCTGAAGAGGATACATTACCTCCAAGATTACTAAATGATCCAATGCCTAGTGGACCTACAGAAGGTCATGTTCATCACTTAGATAAATTATTACCTAAGTATTATGAAGTTCGTGGTTGGGATGAAACTGGTGCCCCAACACCTGAAAAACTAAAAGAATTAGGATTATAAAAACCAAGGAATGAATTGTCTCAATTCATTCCTTAATTAATATATGAAAAAGATATAATTAGAATTAACTTCTAATTGTAATTTGAACTGCCCGATGTGTTATTGCAGTTCTTGGGACTCAGAAACTAATGACATGACAAAAGAGATGATCGATACACTGTATGAACAGATCAAAGACGTAGAATTAGAATCAATTGTATTCGCGGGTATAGGTGAACCTTCGTTTAGTAAGAACTTTCTATATGCAACACAAAAATTTAAAGATTTTAAATTAGAAATAACGTCAAATGGATTAGTAAGTCCTGGCAAAACTGATATATTGTGCAATTACTTTGATAAAATAATTATTTCTGTAGATGGTATTGATGAGGATTACTATAAGATGCGTAATGCTTCATTTGAGAATCTACTATCTACTTTAAGAATAATCAAAGACTACAAGTATAAAAATAACACAAAAGTTCCTAATGTAGAATTTGCATTTGTTTTAACAAAATCAAATAAAGATACATTATTTGATTTTGTAAATCTCGCTAGAGATTATAATGCTGATAAAATCCTAGTATCTCATTTATTACCAGGAAACGAAGAACAAGTTAAAGATATTTTTTACACAAGATACGAGAACAAAGAAGGTAAAGATTTTGCTCATAAAATTAACAATTATTCTTATTATGGTAACCGCATAATAATGAGTTTACCTTACATGGAGATTAAGACTGATAGAGTTTGTCCTTTTATCGATAAAGAATATACTTATATAGACTATTTAGGTAATGTTATTCCGTGTTATAGATATAGTAACGAGTATGATGAGTATGTTTTCGGAAGAAAAAAACGCGTTTTGAAACATTCATTTGGGAACATTAGTAAAGACACACTTAAAAACGTTTATAACTCAAATGAATATCAAAATTTTAGAACTAGTGTAGAACTTAACAAGTTCCCAAGTTGTGTTGACTGCGATTTACAAGATGGTTGTAGTTTTATAGATACAACAGAATGTGACTGCTTAAGTTATGAACCCACTTGTGGGGATTGTTTATGGAATAGAAACATTATTAGATGTACATAGGTGATTATATGAAAATTAATGTAAAACTATTTGCTACCTTTAGAATCGGTAGAGGTAAAATCGTTTATTTAGATTATTATGAAGGAATGACTGTCAAAAATATTATTGATGAATTAGGAATAAAAAAAGAAGAAATAGCAATTATCATTGTAGGTCCACATGATGGAACTCCTGAAAAAATGCTAACTTTCAAAGTGGAGCCCAATATGACCGTTCATTTATTTCCGCCAGTTGCTGGAGGGTAATATGATTGAGAGATACCAAAGAAACATGAATATGCTAAGTAAAGAAGAAATCATTAAAATCAATAATGCTAAAATCTGTGTTATTGGTTGTGGAGGACTTGGTGGCTTTATTATTGAAGGCTTAACTAGACTTGGTTTTGAAAAACTGACAATTGTTGATAAAGATGTTTTTGATGAAACAAATTTAAACCGTCAACTTTTCTCTTCTCATTCTAACTTAGGTGAGTTAAAAGCAACGACTGGAGCAAAAAGAATTAAGGAAATCAATAATAGATGTACTCCAACGCCAATAAATGATGAACTAAACGAAAGTAACATTATAGATATTATTAAAGGTCATGATATTGTTATTGATGCCGTTGATAATGTGAAAACAAAATTACTTTTACAAGAATATTGTGAAATATTAAATATTCCTTTGGTACATGGAGCTATTGGCGGTTGGTACGGTCAAGTAGCAGTAATACTTCCCGGAGATAAGCTATTAAGTAGAATTTACCGTACTCTGGAAAGCGGTATTGAGAAAACTTTAGGAAATCCTTCTTTTACTCCAGCTATTATAGCTAATTTTATGGTTTCTGAGGCATTAAAACTATATCTTAATAAAGGTGATGTTTTAAGAAATAAACTATTAATGTTAGATCTTCTAAGCAACGAATTAGATTTAATAGAATTTACTAAGTAAAATGATTATAACTTTATTTTTAGGATTGACTAAAGTTAAATATTAATATGAAAAAAGCATCATTAGATGCTTTTTTGATGAAAATTCTATAATAAACCACCATTACCATATAATGCTACTTCTTCTCGTGTAATTAAATCATCACATAGTAATCTATGTAATATTACATCTACTGTTGATTTTTTAGCAAATAATACTCCTGCTGGTAAACCTATGATTGGAACATTTCCATTATATGCGATTAAAGTCATTGATCCAGATAATACTGGCATTCCATATGTTACTATCTTACTTCCAGTATTTATAATCCCTTGCGGAGTTATATCAGATGGATCAACACTCATTCCTCCAGTACATATTATTAGCTCTGCACCTTCTTCTAAGCGGTTCTTAATTGCTTTTGTTACTTCTTCTAAATCATCAGGTACTATTGTTTGACCTATAAATTCACAACCATACTCACTAAGCTTAGGTAATAAGATTTCCTTAAATTTATCTTTAATTCTTCCATAATAAATCTCATTTCCTGTTGTAACCATAGCTACTTTCTTTGTCTTTAATGGTAATATATTTATTACTTTCTCATCTACAATATTTTCTACTTCAATTAATTTTTTTTCATCAATTAATAATGGAATTACTCTTGTCGAAGCAACTGTATCACCTTTTTTTACAAACATTAAGTTTGGTTTAGTAGCTACAATTACTTCGTCAATCATATTTATTTTAAAAAGTAAATCAGTATTTATTTTCAAAATTCCATCAACCTTACTAATTAAATTAATTTTTCCTTCTTTTACAACTGATACATCTAAGTTATTACCTTTAATAACCTTCTTTAATCTTATCGCTGCATCGTTTTCATGAACTAGACCTTCTATATCTTCCCATACATATAGAATGTCTTTACCTAAACTTAGTAATACTTCTATATCCTCTTCTCGAACGACATGACCTTTTTTAAATAGTCTGCCCTTATACTCATTAGGAACAATTTTAGTAATATCGTGACATAAGACTTGTCCTACAGCGTCTACAGTTTTAATTGTTTTTAACTTCATTTATCTCTTCCTCATATGTTTAAGTGTTCCATTATTCTTTATCAATAAAATTTCTGCCATAATACTTAAAGCTATTTCTGCTGGTTCATTTCTTGCGATATCTAATCCTATTGGAGCATATAAATTTTCATAATCATCCGAATTAATTCCTTCTTCTTTTAGATCGCCTAAAATCTTTATAACTTTTCTCTTACTTCCTATTAGACCTAAATACTTATAATCTCTTTGAATTAATGATCTTAATGATTCATAATCTGTATCATGCCCTCTACTAACAATAACTACATAAGAATCGTTAATTGTCAGTTCACTTAATATATTTTTATACTCTCCGCTAAATACTTTAGCTTCTGGGTATTTATCCTTATTCGCGAATTCTTCTCTATCATCAACAACGGTTACAGTAAACCCTAATTCTAATGCAAGGGAATATAATTTGCTTCCAATGTGCCCTCCACCAACTATTATAAGATTTTTATCATTTTTCATCACATCAATAAATCCTTCCACTTCTCCGCCACATACCATTCCTATATCTTCAAGTTTATATTTAAATGATTTAGGGGTGTTATTTTTCATGCATTCTAGCGCTTCTTGAATCATTGTGTATTCTACATTTCCTCCGCCACAAGTACCAACTATTGAACCATCTTCGTAAACAAGCATTGTATTCCCTGTACGTCCTGGAGCTGATCCTGTAGATTTAGTTAATGTCACATATGCTACTTTAATATTATCTTTAATTGCTTCGTTTAACTTCCCAATTACATCTACATTCATTGTATCCCTCCTTTAAGATTTAGTATTGCTTCTAAAACTCCTCCTGCTATACATCTTGCTTTTTCTGAAATAGTTATGCAATTTTTAACTTCATCTAGCCTTGGGTCTATATCCGCTACTTTCATTCCTTCATGAACTTTGAATCCATTTTTTATTACACCTCTTATTACTCCAGAAAAAGGTGCTAATACATCTATTCCATTCACACTAAATATTTTCTCATTCTTCTCTACTATATCTCCGATTTTGACATAATTATTTATTATCCCATCCGCTGGCGAATGGAATACTCTTTCCTTTGAGTAACCGGCAATATCTCCTGGTACCCCAGTGTTTTCTTTCGCAGAGCCTTTATAATAGATTTTTCCTAAATCGTGCCCTCTTTTAGTTTCAATAACTGCATGCGAGTCACTTGAAGCGTAAAAGCCTGGTCCTACACCTATCACTATATCTGCCATGTCAATTCTAGTACCAATATTCTTTTTAGCTAAGATACTATCAACAAGCGCAATAGGTTTTATTTCATTCAATATTTCCACCTTTGGATCAACCATAACAGCTACATTATCATCATCTAAACATTCTTTTACTTCTTCTATAGTTTTACATTTAACTGCCTCTAAATCTTCTACATTACATACCTCATCATATATCGCTTCAGAAAAACTGACTTTTCTTCTAATAGATGTTGGATTATCTATTTCTAGAGCAATTATCTTAAATCCACTTTTGTTTAATTTATATATAATACCGCTAGCTAAATCCCCTGCTCCTCTTACAATAATAACATTATCCATATACTTCACCTCTTTAAGTCCTTACGTGTATCTACGTCAAAAATTTCTTTTTCTAATACATCAATGTAATCACAATCATCTAAGTGTTTCATTATTACTAATTTAGCTCCCTTATCACCTGATAAACTTAACATCTCCTCTTTATACTTTTTATTGATTATAGCTGGAACAGTAATCAAATCGTTACTTCTGAAGACACCAATTCCCTTGTTAGACTTCAATAGTTTATCTATTGAGTCAGTAGTTACATTAGGCATATCCCCAAGGAAAAATACATATTCTTCACTATCAATATTTCTAACCGAAGCCTTAATACTTTCACTTAAACCTAAATCACTATTTAGATTAAGTAAATATTTAAATCCATACTTTTTACTAATATTAAATAGTCTATCATCACTACAAACCAAATATTTATCATATTTGTAATTGCTTAATTTATTTAATATATGTTCAATTAGTTTTTTACCTTTATAATCAATCAAGAGTTTATCACTTTTCATTCTTCTTGACTTACCACTAGCCAGAACAAATATACTAATTCTTTCATACATACTCTTAAAAAACTTATTTTTTATGCTTCCAATAACAATTTTGTCAATGTTAAATCTATTATCTTCTTTTAACATTTCAATTAATTTAATAGAATTAATTCTATCTTTTTCAGTTTCAACTTTATTTATATATAAAATTTTACTAGCACTATTACTATTTTTAAATAGTCCATTTTCATGAAGAACTACATCGCATAAATTCTTTAACGATATAATATCTAAACAGTCAGTAATTTTCTTAAATTCATCTAATCTAAATACTTCTTTTAAACTTTTATTTAACACTTTGATATCTAACACTCCAATAGTTTTATTACTAAAGGAATGAATTACAGGTTCAGATTCGTTCCAACCTTTAAGACTCATTTCGTTACTACCATCTGCTTCAATAATTGTGTAATTAAACTTCTTAGTTATTCCATATAATTCTAATTCATCATAGCCAATAATCTTATTGTTAGTAACACTTTTTCCCATTATAAAAGAACCATCATTAATTGATGGTAGTTCGTCAATGTAAACATTATTAGTATCTGGTTTATATATTTTTGTTGAAGTAGTTAGTAGAACTTTATTAAGTTCTTCACCTAAAACATACATCAAACTAGTCTTCCCACCAGCACCAATGATACTTATAATATCATTCATTCTTATATTAAAAATTTCTCGAATATTCTGCATAACTAATTTTATCATATTACTTAGAAAAAATTATGTGTTAAGCATTTAAAAATGATTACAGAATGACCACAGGTACCGTTTTAGTAAATACCTAGCTTAAGCTTCGACAGTAGTGTCTTTAGGCAAAATCATATTTAAGATAAATGCTAGTAAACCTGAAGCAACTACTCTATCACTAAAGAACCAATGCAATAAACCAAATACCGGTTTTAAAATTCCAGAGAATAAGTCAGGATCTAAGGCATTTACAAACGTTGATGTACTAGCTATACCAAAACCTACACCTAATGATAATGCTAAAATCAATCCTGCTCTACCATCTAAGTTTTCCATAGTAATCATCCTAATACCACTAACAGCAATCATAGCAAAAATCATGATTAATACTCCACCTAATGCCGCATTTGGAATTACTGAGAAAATAGCTCCAAATTTAGGTATAAATGCACCTGCTACTAAGAACAATGCTCCAACAGCTACGATAAATCTATTTACAACTTTAGTCATAGCCACGATACCAACATTTTGTGAAAACGATGTATTTGGTAGTGCATTAAATAATGCTGCAAATGCACTTCCGAACCCATCAGCTAAGATTGAACCTCTTAATTCTTCTTTTGTTGCCTCACGGTTTAAACCACCCATAGTAACTCCAGAACAATCTCCAACAGTCTCGATCGCAGTAATAATATACATAGCCCCAAATAATGCAATTGCATCCCAGTGGAATTCAAGCCCATATTTAAGTGGTACTGGGAAAGTAAGCCATTTTGCATTAGCTATAGCAGAAAAATCTACTAACCCCATAAATGAAGCTACAATATAACCAACAATAATACCAATTAATACGGCAGAAGTTTTCCACATTCCTTTACCCCATGTAGAAAAACCTATCATCGTTAATAGAACAATTGTACCTAATAATAAGTTCTGACCTGATCCATATCCAGGTGCTGTTGGGTTTCCACTACCAGCAAAGTAATTTGCACCAACATTTAATAACGATAATCCTATAGCTAATACAACTATCCCAGTTACGATTGGTGGGAAATATTTACGAATAGATGGTAAAACATATCCTAATGTAATTTCCACAATACTACCTGCTAAAGCAGCACCAAATACACCAGGTAGTCCGTATTTAATTCCAGCTACAACCGCAATAGATAAAAATGAAAAACTTGTCCCCATTACAATCGGTAATCTGGCACCTACATTTCCTATAGGAAACACTTGTACCAATGTAGCAACTCCAGATGCAAACATTGCCATTTGAATCAAATAAATTTTGTCATCTACAGAAACTCCAATTACTCCCGCAAGGATAATAATTGGTGCAAGATTTGATGTAAACATAGCTAAAATGTGTTGTAATCCTAAAGGCACAGCTACTTTTAAGCTAGGCTTTCCGTTAAGTTGAAACGCTATATTTTTTTCACTCATTTTCAAGTACCTTTCATAAAGATTTTTCGTTCACTATTATAATTTACTATTTTGTCAAAATAATACAAAATAATCTCTTACCTCAGAAAAGCCTTGAGTGATTACTTTTATAAAAAAGAAACTCCTTTATTAAAAAGAAATTTCTTTATTTATTAAATTTTAGATATTAACTATAGTAAGGGTATTTCTCTTTTTACAAACTGCCCTCTACCTTTCTCTTGTAAAAATTCATTATCTTTTACAATTATCTCACCACGAGAGATAGTATATAATAATTTTCCCTTTATTTTTATATTCTCATAAGGGCTGTAATCTATATTTTCATGTAAATTATCTACTGTTATTTTACTTTCACTGTTTGTATCAATAATTATAATATCAGCATCACTTCCAACTTCAATTGTTCCCTTCTTAGGATACATTCCAAAGAGTTTAGCTGGCTTAGTAGAACAAATATCAACAAATTTATTTATTGAAATCTTATTCTCCATCACACCTTTGGAGAATATTAACATTGGTCTTGTTTCCACTCCAGGTGCTCCGTTTGGACACTTTGTAAAATCTTTAATTCCCATCTGTTTTTCAATATTATAATTAAATGGACAGTGATCAGTCGCGATTACTTGAATATCATCATTTATTATACCCTCCCAAAGTAAATCATTATTTTTCTTATTTCTTAAGGGAGGACTCATTATATATTTTAATCCGTCTTTTTGATTATATAAGTCTTCATTTAAAAATAGATATTGTGGACATGTTTCTACAAAGACATTATTTAAGCCATTCTCTCTAGCATTCTTTACAACTTCAAGTGCTAGTGAATTTGATAAATGTACAACATAAATAGGGACATCGCCTATAATTGATGAGATCATTAGAACTCTATTTATTGCCTCAGCTTCACATTCTTCAGGTCTACTTTTAGCATGATATATTGGCGTTAACTTATTCTCTTTTCTAAACTTTTCTTTCAAGTATTTAATAACACCATCATTTTCTGGATGGAATGTTATCATCATCCCTAATTCCTTTGTTTTTTCTAATAACTTATAAATATCATAGTCACTTAACATATAATCATAAGTCATATAAAATTTAATGCTAGTTATTCCTTCATTCTTAATTTTTTCTAACTCATCTAAGATATCATCATTAATATGCTGGATTACTCCATGGAAACTATAATCTATCACAGCCTTACCCTTAGCCAAACTATGATACTTATCTATTTGATGATGCAGATGACAACCACTTGGACCAAATCCAATGTGATCTATGATTGTTGTTGTTCCACCACAAGCTGCAGCAACAGTTCCTGTAAAAAAATCATCTGTAGCCTTAGCAATGCCTACATCTAAATCAAAGTGTGTATGTACATCTATAGCTCCTGGGAGTACAAATTTATCAGTTGCATCAATAACCTCACCAGCGTAGTCTATATTTTTTCCTATTTCTTTTATAATTCCATTTTCTATTAAGATATCAGCTTTGAATGTGTCAAACGCAGTAGCAATATTACCGTTTTTAATTAACATCTTGAATCCCCCACTAATCTAACAGATAACTATAATCATTTATTAGAGCATCTATCATAACTTTCATTTCATCTGAGATATTATTATCTTGAAGATTATAGTTAACTATAGAACCATCTTCTGTCCTAACTTTAAAACTACTATCACTTGTTTTAAAGAATCCAACATTCTTACTGCATTCAAAGTCTTCCATAGTCCAGAATAATGTGATTTTATCCTTATATGGATTACCATCATGTGGACAGAATATACCGCAGTTTCCACATTCATTACACATACCATCTACATGTAAAATTTGTCTTTTCTGACTAAATAATTCACTTTCAGCAACTAAACTAATATTAGCTCTATTCGGACAAACATCAACACAAATATCGCATACTTGATCACATACTAAACAACGCTCTGTATCGCTTGAATCCTTACAACTATCACGTAAAATTCCTTTTTTATTATAAATTGTAACTTGTTCTTGAAGAAGCTTGTAATTAACAAAGTCATTCTCTAAATCAAGTTTTTCTAAAATGTCTTTTGTAATTTTCTTCCCGTCAGCTATAGCTTTTACAACTGTAGCCGCACCTGCTTTACCATCACCTGCAACATAAACATTTTTAATGGAAGTCTCATTATGCTCATTTATGATTGGTAATTCTTTGTTACTTAAAGTAATATTATTCTTCTTGTAATGAGTTGTATCAACCTTGGTTCCAATAGCATTAATAATTGAATCAACTTGCAGTTCACTTCTAACACCAGTTGAAACTGCTTTGTTATTCACTAACTCATTCTTTTCTAAGATTACAGTTTTTCCGTCGTAACTAATTGGAGAAGTAAGATAAATAATTTCAACATTATCCTCTTTAGCTAATTTAACTTCTTCTGGCGTTGCTGGCATAACTTCTTTTGTACGTCTATATATCAAATAAACTTTTTCAACGCCTGGAGCTCTTATCGCAGCTCTTGCACAGTCCATTGAAACATCTCCACCACCAACGACCATAACAGTTTTACCTAAATCAACATTTAAGTTTTTACTCTTAGATTCTTCTAAGAAGTCTAATGCTTCTAGTACTTTTCCTTTACTATCTTTAAATGGGTTATATCCATTATTCCAAGAACCAGTAGCGATAACTACGAAATCATACTCTTTCTTTAACTCATCAATGTTATAATCTTCTCTAACATTAAATCTAAACTCAACTCCATATTTCTTAGCCATTTCAAAGTCTCGTTTAATCATTTCAGTAGGTATTCTAAACTCCGGAATCACGTATTCAACAATACCAAATGGTCTATCTCTTTTTTCAAATACGGTTACTTCTACACCATTTCTTCTTAAGAATAAGGCAGTAGATATTCCTGCAGCACCTGCTCCAATAACCGCTACTTTTTTGTCTGTTTTCTTTGAGATAGCTTTTAAATTAGATATGAACTTATCTTGAGCATTTATTACTGCTAAATTCTTAGCGTATCTTATTTCAAGAGGTTTTTCATAATCTAATCTTGTACATTTGTTTTGACACTGATGGTCACAAATCGTACCTGTTATCGCAGGGTTTGCGTTATCGATTGAAATCACTCTAAACGCTTCATCGTATTTTTCTTCACTTACTAGTTTTAAATATTCTGGTATTTGTTGTTCTATCGGACATCCACCATCTTTACATGGCGCCTTATAACAATCATATAAATCTAGTTTAGAATCAGTTTTTCTAGAATCAACTTCTCTAGTACTTTTTACATGAAATTTATTACTGGCTACATTTTTAGCTAACTCTTTTAACGCATCTACATCTATGCCACTAAAAGCACCTTTTAAATGTGATTCGACCCTTACTGATAGTTGTTTAAATCTTTCGTAACCACCTGGCTTTAATATAGTAGTAGCAACGGTAATTGGTTGAATACCAGTTTTAATAATCTCTTGAATATTAAAGAAATCAGCTCCACCTGAATATGAAAGTGGTAATTTACCATCAAATTCAGTAGCTAGTTTACTAGCTAAAGATATTGTAAGAGGGTACAGTGAACGTCCAGACATATACATTTCTTCCCCTGGAAGTTCGTCTCTTTTAATTTTTACTGGAAAAGTATTTGTTAATTTTAGTCCAAATTCTAAGTTGTTTTCCCTTGAAAATTCTATTAATCTATTAAACATTGGAATCGCATCTGCATACTGCAGGTCATTCTTAAAGTGATGATCGTCAAAAGTAAGATAATCATATCCTAAAGAATCCATTATGTTTCTAGCAAAGTCATAACCTAATAGTGTCGGATTACACTTAATATAAGTGTGCATTTTCTTTTCACTTAATAGGTATCTAGCGATTCTTTCAATCTCTTCTGGAGGACATCCATGTAAAGTTGATAATGTTACTGAAGGTGATACGCTAGATGAAATATTTTCAATATATTCTTTATCTATATTTGTAAAGTTATCTACGTTACTTAATAAATACTCTTTACACTCATTCCAAATATTTGTATTTGTTGCATCTTTCATTCCCTCTACAAAGTTATCAATTTTTTCAGTTTTAATTCCTTCCAAGTCATAACCTAAACTGATATTAAAGGCAAAATCTCTTTCTTCGCTTATTCCTAATTCTTTACTTATAAAATGAACAGCAAACCAACCCTTGATATATTCTTCCATGGCCTCGTGAACATATAATTCAGTTGACCATTCAACGTTATAACCTTCATCTTCTATATTTATACAAGGTCTAGCAATACACTTTCTTAATTCTTCCCCGTCCATAATTTGAACGGTTTTTAGTTCCATAAATCTAGCTCCACTTAAATATGATGCAACTATATTTTGAGATAATTGTGAATTAGGTCCCGCCGCAGGTCCAAGAGGACTAGTTATTTTATCTCCAAACATTTGAATGTTAGTTCCACTCGTACTTTTATAGAATTTTTCTTTTCTAATTCCAAAGATAGAACCTTTTTCTTTATATTCAGTTAACATCCAATTAACTAGTTTATCAAACTGAATAGGCCTCATAATTTCATTCATATGTTACCTCCTAAACTCTTTCCCAAAAACGACTAGCAACTTCACGTGACTTAGCTAAAATCGCTTTTTCATCGACATTAATAATCTCTCTATTAAACATTACAAATTCACCATTTATCATCGTACTAACAACATTCTTGCCCATAACACCGAACAGTAAATGACTATTAATGTTATTTTCATTTATTGGAGTTAACGAGTCATAATCCACTATAATTATGTCTGCATAAGCTCCTTTTTCTATTACTCCTAAAGGCTTATTAAAGAATCTTTCAGCTATTTTTCTGTTATTATCAAATAACATAGCTGGAGCTTCTACCCATGCTACATTTGGATTACATAAGTGATGTTTATGTAAAATGTTCGCTACTTTCAAAGATTCAAACATATCACTTGTGTATCCATCTGTTCCAAGTCCCATAGTTATTCCTTTATCCATTATCGGTAATAGAGGAGTACACCCAACTGCATTACCCATATTAGATTCTGGATTATGAACTACTAAAGAATCTGTTTCTTTAATAAGTTCAAGTTCAAAGTCATTTACATGAATACAGTGAACTAAGATTGTTTTCTTCCCTAGAATTTTTGCATCATGTAATCTTTCAACCACTCTTTTACCGTATTTATTTAATGAGTCGTGTAAGTCACCGATTCCCTCAGCTGTGTGTATATGGAATCCAGCATCTAAATCACCCATTGCTTCAACACATTTTTCTAAAGTCTTGTCTGAAACCGTAAATGAAGCATGAATACCAAACATTCCTTTGATCATATCGCTTTCATCATTATTAGCATATTTAATGAAATCAACATTTTCTTGAATAGCTTGGTTACAAATCTCTTCACCGTCTCTATCAGAAACTTCATAACATAAAGAAGCTCTTAAACCTAATTCTTTAGCTACATCAGCTAAGGTGAATAAACTTTTTTCTACAGAGTTTTGACTAGCGTGATGATCAATAACTGTAGTAACACCATTTTTTATGCTATCCATAAAAGTTGCATAAGCGCTATATTTAACATCTTCTAAATTTAAAACCTTATCAACTCTCCACCAAAGATTTTCTAAGATTTCTCCAAAATCCTTAGATGGCTTAGAATCTTTTAAAATCATTCCTCTAGCAAAAGCGCTATAAATATGATGATGAGTATTAATTAGTCCAGGCATTATAACTGAACCTTTTGCATCAATAAATTCAGAGTCAGTGTACTTTTCTTTCATATCTTGAGTCTTACCATAGTCAGTTATAAGATTACCATCAACTACTACACATCCATCAAACAACAGCGGAGTTTCTGAATTTCTTGTTATTAATATTCCATTTCCAATTAATTTCATTTACTTCTCACTCCTTTTTATTTTTTTAGAGAAAGAATCCTTAATAAAGGATTCTACTCAAAGTGTCTAACTGTACCTTTATCTAATAATTTAGTTAAAGTTTCTTTTGGATTCTTAACTTTACTTAAGAACATCATAGCCGCAATTATATATGGTTTATAACTTGCTTCTTTATATGTTGGAACTCTATATCTATCAAATACTGATGCAGCTACTTCTCCAGCTTCACAACTTACATCAGTTATATCAGCAGGTAAACAGTGCATGTATAATGCCTTACCATTCTTTGTTAGTTTCATCATTTCCTCAGTACATTCCCAGTCCTTATGATTTGCGTTCTGAGCTAACAATTCTTTTTCTAATTCATCAATTCCATCGAAGTCTCGTTTTCCATATAAATCAGTTCTTTTCTCCATAGCTACAAATGGAGCCCATGATTTTGGATATACGATATCTGCATCTTTAAATGCTTCTTCCATTGAATTAGTTTTAGTAAATGATCCACCTGACTTTTTAGCATTTTCTTTAGCTACTTCTTCAACATCTGACATTATTTCATATCCTTTAGGATGTGCTAATACTACATCCATCCCAAATCTTGTCATTAGTCCTACTATACCTTGTGGTACTGATAATGGTTTACCGTATGATGGTGAGTATGCCCAAGTCATAGCAATTTTCTTACCTTTAAGATTCTCTACACCACCAAACTCATTGATTAGATGTAACATGTCAGACATTGATTGAGTTGGATGATCGATATCACATTGTAAGTTTACTAAAGTTGGTCTTTGTTCTAACACACCATCATTATTACCTTCTACAACTGATTTCGATACTTCTCTCATATATGTATTTCCTTTACCGATATACATATCATCTCTAATACCAATGACATCTGCCATAAATGAAATCATATTAGCTGTTTCTCTTACTGTTTCTCCGTGTGCTACTTGTGATTTTCCTTCATCTAAATCTTGTACTTCTAATCCTAATAAGTTACATGCACTTGAGAAACTAAATCTTGTTCTTGTTGAATTATCTCTAAATAATGAAATCCCTAATCCACTATCAAAGATTTTTGTTGATATATTTTGTTCTCTCATTCCTCTTAATATATCAGCTACTTTATATACTGATGCGATTTCATCATCACTTTTTTCCCAAGTTAGCAAGAAATCATCGTTATGCATTTTACTGTGATCTAGTTTACCTAGTTCATCAATCATATTTTTAATATCTTTCATGTTACCCTCCATTATTTAACGTACATAGTTGGTAATGCAGCGTATACTGCAGCACACTTAACTAAGTCCGCCTTCCAAGTTTTTTCATTAGGTGCATGTGCTTCCTCTTCTTTACCTGGTCCAAATCCGATACATGGTATTTCTTCTCTACCCATGATTGATACTCCATTTGTTGAGAATGTCCATTTATCTACTTTAGGTGTCCCATACATACCTTCATATGCTTTCACCATTGCTTTTGTTGCATCGTGCTCTTCTGGTAATACCCATGTTGGGAAGTAACAATCTGTTTCATATACTAATCCTGTATAAGCAGGTCTATCATATTTATACATTGATACTACTGCATTATGTTTTTTTACTGCCGGTAAATCTCTTATTTCTTCTAATGCTGATAAATAAGTTTCTCCATCAGTAAGTCTTCTATCAATTGAAATTGCACAACTATCAGCTACTGCACATCGTGATGGTGACGTGAAGAATATTTCTGATACAGCTAAAGTACCTTTACCTAAAAATTCATCATGATGTAATTTATCATTTAAAGCTTCAACCTCTTTTAAAATCTCAGCCATTTTATATATTGCATTAGATCCACGTTCTGGTGCTGAACCATGACAAGATACTCCAGCTACATCTACTCTTATTTCCATTCTTCCTCTTTGACCACGGTAGATGTTTCCATTTGTTGGTTCTGTTATTACTACAAACTCAGGTCTAACTTTATCTTCATTAATAATATATTGCCAACATAAACCATCACAGTCTTCTTCTTGTACTGTACCAGTTACTAATACTGTGTAACCATCTATTAAATCTAAGTCTTTCATGATTTTAGCTCCATACACTGATGATACAATTCCACCTAACTGGTCAGACGCTCCACGTCCACCAATTTCTTCTTCAGTTTCATATCCTTCATATGGATCAAACTCCCAGTTATCTAAATTACCTACACCAACAGTATCAATGTGCGCATCATATGCGATTAAAGTTCCACCAGTACCCATATAACCTAATACATTTCCTTGAGGGTCAATTTCTACTTTATCGAATCCTACTTTTTCCATTTCCTCTTTAATTCTTAATACTGTTTTTTCCTCATCACAGCTTTCTCCTGGTATTCTGATTAAATCTCTTAAAAACTTAGTCATGTCAGCTTTGTAACTTTCTGCTTTGTTTTTTACTTCTGTAAAATTCATTAGAACCTCCATTTATTTACTATTATATTTTCCATACCAAACTACATCTCTATAGTTCACACTATCTGTATCTCCTTCAGTGCTAAATAATAAAACCACTGAATTTTCATCTAAATCTAATTTATTCCTTAAATCATCTTTCATTACTGAATCCATAAATCCAGTACCAATTGAACCAGATTCACCTGAAGTAATAGAATTATCACTAGGTAATGGATTACCTAAAATTCTCATACCATTTGCAGCCAAAGTATCATCGCATGATATAAAACCATCAGCAAAGTTTCTTATTACTTCCCATGATATTGGATTAGGTACACCACAAGAAAGTCCAGCACTTATACTATCCATATCACCCTCGATACTTCTTGGTTTATAGTCATTAGCCATTCCAGACTGATAATAACAATTAGCTTGATGTGGTTCTAAAGTATAAAACTTAGGACAATTTGGGTAAGTATGATTTATAAATACCCCCATTGCTGATGCAGCCATTGAACCTACACCCGCTTGTAAGAATATGTGTGTAGGCTTAAGATTAAGTTCTTTAAGTTGGTTAAATGCTTCATAAGCCATAGTTGCATAACCTTGCATTACCCATGTAGCTACTTCTGGATCACCCTCTGCAGCCGTATCTAAAATAACTTCCCAACCTTTTTCTTTACCTAATCTATTTACTTCACTTACACATCCATCATAATTCATATCAGTTACAAGAACTATACCACCTAACTCTTCAATCGCAGTAACTCTATCTTTTACTGTACCTTTAGGCATATAAACTATAGATTCTTGATTGAACTCGTTTGCCGCCCATGCTACTGATTTACCGTGATTACCATCAGATGCAGCTGCAAACACTAAATTACCTAGTTTCTTCTTAACTTCATCTGATTTTAAATAATCAAAATCAATTTCACTTATATCTAAATCTAATTTCTTACATATACTTGAAGCAACTGAATATGCTCCACCTAATAATTTAAATGCTTTTAAGTTTCCTCGTTTTGATTCATCTTTAACTAGTAATTCTTTTATTCCTAAATGATTGGCTAGACCTTTTAATCTTTCTAAAGGTGTTACATTATATAATTCACCCATAGACTTATGGAAAGCCTCTATTTTCTTAGTGTTCTCTTTAGAAAATAATTCAGTAGCTTCATTTAATAAATCTGATTTCATTTGGTTTTTACAATATCTTATTTTATCCATCAGACTCTCCTTATTACTTACTATTTTTTACTCTTTCGTTAAACTGTTCTATAAGTTCATCTAGTTTTTCTGCAGCTTTTGGAATGTTAGTCCAATATGTTTCATCATCCCACTGTGCTAATATTTCTTCATATGTTTTTCCTTGTTGTTCAATCCAAGTATAATATTTTAAGTTATGAACTGTTTTTCTGTCATAATAATTTAATTCTTTAATGTAATCAATGTTTACACCTTTAAAGTATCTTTCGTATACACCGAATGCATCATACGAAGAGAATTCTCCTCTTTCTTCGTTTAACTCTTCTAATCTACTTTGATACATTTCAATTGAATCTGTAAGTATAGTAACAACTACATCATCTTCACCTAATTCAAAATACTTAGCAAACTTAATAGCAGAAATGATATTAGCAGCTCCTGAGATTCCTACCCAGTTTAATTTTTCTATTATATCTTCAGATACACCTTTATTTCTTAATAACTCAATTCCTTCTTTTTCATTGAACATTCTAATCCAGTTCATTGGTGCTTCATCATCAATAGCTACTGCTAGATCTGTATTTTTAACATTATGGATCCAAGGGATATGTTTATCACCAATACCTTCGATTCTATGATCACCAAATCCATTATTATAAATTGTTGGACACTGCAGAGCTTCTGAAGCAGCTATTTTAGAGAATGGGAATTTTGTTTTTAAGTAATCCCCAGCTGCGATAGTTCCACCTGAACCAGTAGCACTGATATACCCTTTAAAGTTTCCACCAACAGCATTGATAACTTCTTCCATAGCTGAACCAGTTACTTCATGATGCCATAGATAGTTACCAAACTCTTCAAACTGATTGAAGATCATTAAATCTTCACCTGAGTTTCTAAGTTCCCAGCATTTATCAAAAATTTCTTTTACGTTACTTTCACAACCTGGTGTTTTAATAGTTTCACCAGCCACTTTTTCTAACCATTCAAATCTTTCTTTTGACATTCCCTCTGGTAATATAGCGATTGAATCACATGATAATAAAGCTGAATCATATGCTCCACCTCTACAGTAGTTACCAGTTGATGGCCATACTGCTTTAGTTGTAGTTGGATCGAATTGTCCTGTTACTAGTCTTGGTACTAAACAAGCAAATGCTGCACCTACTTTATGTGCACCAGTTGGGAATAGCTTACCACTTACAGCTACAACCTTTGCTTTAACACCTGTAATTTCTTCAGGTAATACTACATAGTTACAATCACTAAATCCTCCACCGTCGTTAAGTGAATCATTATGCCAGTTAATACGGAATAGATTTAAAGGATCAATATCCCATAAACCAATGTTCTTTAATTTTTCTTTAATGTCCTGAGGAATAAGTCCTGGATTCTTCATCTGTTTAAAAGTAGGTATTATTATTCCTTGTTCCTTCGCTCTTTTTATTGCATTCTCAAGTTTTTCTTCATTGATTGTTAAGTCAATTAAATTAAAGTCTTTTTTCATAATAACCTCCATAATTATTATTATACGTTTTGGATAAATTAGTAATATTTAAAAAAAACTATCCCCTATTAAGTAATTCTTAGACAATTTAGTCTAGAGAATAGCAAGCCGTTACTATCATAGCTCGCATACTTAATAACTGATAGTTTTAGATATTAATATTCAGTTTTACACCTTCATTTTATCATTCAGAGAAATCCATTACAAGTGCTTTTTTATACTTTCAAATCATATTAGTTGACAAAATTTGCGCTATTCATAAGATAAATGCTTTTAATTATTTAATTATTTCTTGTAAGGTGTATCTTCTAATGGTAAAGATAATCTAAGTAATCCATCAAATTTTCTATATGCGCTAGCTATAGCTGCAGCCGTTGGAATACTTGAGATTTCTCCAATACCTTTAGCGCCATAAGCTAATTTAGATTGATTCTTTTCTATAATAATTGGGTCTATATTTGGAACATTGATTGATCTAAATAAACCAAGAGTACCAAACTTAGACTTAAGTTTACCTTTATCTAAAACAAAGTTTTCGGTTAAGGCATAACCTAAACTCATTACTACTCCACCTTCAATTTGACCTTCTATGTTTATTGGATTAATCGCTCTACCTATATCATGTGCAGCTACAACCTTCTCAATTTTCTTATCTTCATTCAATACAACTAACTGAGTCGCAAAACTATACGCAACATGATTTCTTGGATGTTCTTTATCAGATTTTAAAGAATCTGTAACACCAAAGTATTCACCAACAAACTCATGACCATTCAGTTCATCAATTGTTTTATTCCTAAGTTCTTCATTTAATTTAAGTGCAGCTTGGCGAGTAGCTTCACCTGTAAACATAGTTTGTCTAGAAGCAGTTGTAGCTCCTGCATCAGGTGTATAAATACTATCTGAAGCTGACATTTTTATTGGTAGTTCAGTTTCTAAGGTTTCAGAAACAATTTGAATCATCGCAGTACTTAGTCCTTGACCGATTCTAGCAGCTGAAGTATAAACAACAACACTGCCGTCTTCTACAATTAATTTACATCTACCAACATCAACTAAACCTACACCGATTCCGGTATTTTTATGAGCACAAGCAATACCGACAAAATCATTCTTGAAGAATTCATCTTTAACAGCCATTAAAGTTTCTTTTAACGCAACATCATCTTCACATAATTGACCTGTTGGTAAATAAGCTCCTGGTTCTACTGCATTTTGATATCTCATTGTCCATCTATCGATACCTACTTTATCAGCAAGTAAATCTATACATGTTTCTCTTGGAAAATTTGACTGCGGTACACCAAAACCTCTAAATGCACCTGCTGGAGGATTATTTGTATAAACACATAACCCTTCCAAATCAATATTTTTAATTTTATATGGTCCTGCTGCATGTGTACATGCTCTTTCTAAAACTGCAGTACCTAAAGAAGCATAAGCTCCAGTATCAGCAATTATATTAGCTTTAACAAAAGTTAAATAACCATCTTTATCACACCCAACAGTCATTTTAATATCCATCGCATGTCTTTTAGGATGAACTTTTAAACTATCTTCTCTAGATAAAGTAATCTTAACAGGTTTTTTAGTATAGTAAGTTAAAAGTGCTGCGTGATGTTGGATACTTAAATCTTCCTTACCACCAAATCCTCCACCAATTTCTTTACTTTCTACTCTAATCTCTTCATGTGATAAACCTAATACTCTTACAAGTTCATGGTGATCGTGATGTACACTTTGTGAACCAGAATAAACTACTAGCACTCCATCTTCATAAAAGGAAACTGTACTTTCTGGTTCTAAGAATGCGTGATCTGTCGCTGGTGTTGAAAAAGTATGTTCTACAACATGTTTAGAATTTTTAATCGCTTCTTCAACATCACCTTTTTGAACATGTGTTCTACTTAAAAGATTTCCGTCTTCATGAATCTTGTCTGCATCTACTTCTAAAGCATCTTTAGGAGAAGTAACCGGTTCTAATTCTTCATACTTAACTTCGATTTTACTTAAAGCTTCTTTAGCAAGTTTCTTAGTCTTAGCAGCTACAATCGCGATCGCATCTCCAATATATCTAGTCTCTTCACCAGCAGGTACCATTGTAGGCCAGTCCTTAAAAATATAACCTTGATAGTTTTCACCAGGTACATCTTCAGAAGTTAATACCACTTCTACTCCATCTATAGACTTAGCTAGTGATGTATTAATACTTAAAATTTTAGCTCTAGGAACATCTAATCTATAAACAGCTCCATAAAGCATATCTTCTAAATATACGTCATCTGCATATATTGCTTCACCCTTAGCTTTAGCATTAGCATCAACTCTAACCATAGATGCACCTACATTACGAGAATCATCAAACTCTATTTTCTCATCTTCATTAAAGGCTTCAGCAGCTAACATAATTGCATCTATTATTTTTACATATCCAGTACACCTACACAAATTTAATCTTATAGCTTTTTTAGCTTCTTCTCTTGTAGGGTTTGGATTATTATCAATTAAACCTTTAGCGCTAATAATCATTCCTGGGATACAGAACCCACATTGGACTGCACCAACTTTAGCAAATGCATCTGCATAAACTTGTTTTTCAGCTTTATCTACACCCTCTAAAGTAACTATACTTTTACCATTTACTTTCTCTAAAGTTAATGTACAAGCTCTTTTAGGTTTTGAATCTACTAAAATGGTACAAGTACCACATACACCTTCGTTACATCCATTTTTAACAGATGTTAATTTCATTTTATCTCTTAAATATTCTAGTAAATTCAAACCATCTTCGTCTTTTATTTTCTTACCATTTAAAATAAATTCGCTCATAATTAGCTCCTTTCACAAACTTGTTCTGTTATCTTTATCATACTACAAATTCAATTTTTTTTGCATATTATATAAAAAAATCAAAATTCTAATACTAGCAGGAAAAATTTACACCTTATGAAATTTGTGTTAACATATACTCAGTCAAGAACTCTAAAAAAGGAGATGAAATATATGACAATTGGTAAGAACATACCTAGAGTTGATGCATTTGATAAAGTCACAGGAAGAGCAAAATATGCAGATGATTTAGTACCAACTGGAACGTTGATTGCAAAGGTTTTACACAGTACTATTGCCAATGGTTTAGTAAAAAAAATTGATACATCAAAAGCAAAACAAGTACCTGGAGTTATTGAAGTATTCACGTGTTTTGATGTACCAGATATAGTTTTTCCTACCGCAGGTCATCCATGGTCAACTAACATCGCTAATCATGATATAGCTGATAGGAAATTACTAAATACACGCGTTAGATACTATGGTGATGACATCGCGGTAGTAGTTGCAGAAAATGAATTAACTGCAACTGAAGCTCTTAAATTAATTGAAGTAGAATATGAAGAATATACGCCTTTACTTACAATTGAAGATGCAATGAATGGTGACGCACTTCATGAAGAATATCCAAATAATATTTTAGCTAGTACTAAATATAATGTTGGTGGTGTTTCTTTTGAGGAAGCACTTGAAAATAATGATGTTAAGATATTCGAAGATGAATTCGAAGTTCCAACAGTTCAGCATTGCTTCATGGAAAATCCTAACTCTTACGCTTATATGGAAAGTGGAAAAATAGTTGTAGTTACATCAACACAAATTCCTCATATCGTAAGAAGAGTAATTGGTCAAGCTTTAGATATTCCTTGGGGACAAGTAAGAGTAATTAAACCTTATATAGGTGGTGGTTTTGGAGCTAAACAAGACGTATTATACGAGCCACTTAACGCTTGGGTTTCTAAAATGCTTGGTGGAAAATGTGTTAAATTAGAATTAACTCGAGAAGAAGGTTTCATTAACACAAGAGTAAGACACGCGATGAAAATACATATAAAATCTGCAGTAAGTGAAAACGGTAGATTAATAGCTAGAAAAGTTAAGATGTTTTCTAATCAAGGTGGGTATGCTTCACATGGACATTCAGTTGTTGCGGGAGCTGCACACGTAGTTAAACAATTATACCAAGATGAAGTAGCTACTGATGTTGAATTTACTACAGTATTTACAAACCTACCTGTAGCTGGAGCAATGAGAGGATACGGTGTTCCTCAAATCACTTTTGCATTAGAAGCTCATATGGAAAATGTAGCTAAAGAAATGAATTTCGATAATATTGAATTAAGAAAGATAAACATGATAAAAGAAGGTTTTGTAGATCCACTTAATTCAATTCCGAGTCTAACAAATGAATTAGATCAATGTATTGAAATTGGTGCGAAGCACTTAAACTTTAGAGAAAAGCATAAGAAATATTCAAACCAAGAAGGGCACATTAGAAAAGGTGTTGGTTGTGCGATATTCTCATATAAAACTGGTGTTTATCCTATATCACTTGAAACAGCTAGTTGTAGAATGATACTTAATCAAGATGGCTCAATTCAAGTTCAGGTAGGAGCAACTGAAATTGGTCAAGGTGCTGATACGGTATTTACGCAAATGGCAGCAGAAATTACCGGAATTACTTATGATAAAGTTTATATTATGTCAGCACAAGACACTGATGTTACTCCGTATGACTCTGGAGCATATGCATCACGTCAAACATATGTGTCAGGTCATGCAGTTAAGAAATGTGGATTAGAACTAAAACAAAAAATCCTTGATTATGCTAATTACTTAAAGGAATCTGAAATAGCTGTTGATATCAAGGAAAATCACGTCCTTGATAAAGACGGTAACAAGATAATTCATGTAAGCGAAGTAGCGTTAGAATCATTCTATCATAGAGAAAATTCAAAACATATCGCAGCTGAAGCAACACATCACTGTGATACAAATACAATTTCTCATGGGACAACATTCGTTGAGATTGAAGTAGACTTAAAATTAGGTTTAGTTAAGATTTTAGATATCATTAACGTTCACGATAGTGGAACAATAATAAATCCAAAAACTGCCCTTGGGCAAGTACACGGTGGAATGAGTATGGGAATTGCATACGCACTTTCAGAAGAACTATTATTCAATCCAAAAACAGGTGAAGCATATAACGGAGACTTATTAGGATATAAAATACCAACATCATTAGATTCACCAGACATTTCATGTAAGTTCGTTGAAAAATATGACCCAAGTGGACCATTTGGAAATAAAGCTTTAGGTGAACCACCAACAGTTCCAGTAGCACCAGCAATCAGAAACGCATTATTTAATGCTACTGGAATTAAATATAACCAAATACCACTTACACCAGAAAGAATATTTAATAAAGTAAAAGATAAGGGTCTTATCTAGAAAGGAATTCTTATGTACAATATAAAGAAAATGTATAACGCTGAAACAATCAGCGATGCGGTAAAATTCTTAACTGATAATGAAGACGCTAAAATAATTGCTGGTGGTAGTGACGTTTTAATTGAACTTAGACATGGTAAGTTACCTAATGCTACGTTATTAAACATAAGAGATATAAAAGAAATGCAAGGAATTGAATTAATAAACGAAGATATTATAATTAAACCATTATCTACTTTTACTGAAATAGCTGAAAACCAGATCATTCAAGAACGTATCCCAATGTTAGCTGAAGCAGTAAATACAGTAGGAGGACCACAAGTTAGAAATATCGGTACAATTGGTGGGAATATTTGTAATGGTATTACATCTGCAGATAGTGCTTCTACATTATTTACACTAGATGCTGAACTAGAAATAACTGGTCCAGATGGAACTAGAAACATCCATATAAAAGACTTCTACATCTGGGTTGCAGAAGTTGATCTAAAACAAGGTGAATTATTAACAAAGATAATAATCAAAAAAGAGAGTTACGAAAATTACTTTGGTCATTATTATAAATACGCTAAACGTAATGCGATGGATATCGCAATCCAAGGTTGCGCTGTTAATTGTAAACTTAGCGATGATAAAACAAAACTAGAAAACGTAAGAATCGGATTTGGTGTTGGAGGACCAATACCACTTAGATGTTTTGAAACAGAAAATAAAGCAAAAGGTAAGCTTATAAATAATGAGCTTATAGATGAAATTGGTAAGTCAGTACTAGAGGAAGTTAATCCACGAACTTCTTGGAAAGCTACAAAAGAATTCAGATTACATTTAGCTCAAGAACTCTCAAAAAGAGTTCTGAGAGAAGCAATTGAAAGAGCAGGGGGACATATCAATGATTGAAATCATCAAATGTAAAATAAACGGTAGAGATCAAGAAATCGCTATAGATCCACGTGAATCACTTACAGATATGCTTAGAAATAAACTTGGATTAACAAGTGTTAAAAAAGGATGTGAAGTTGGTGAATGTGGTGCATGTACAGTACTAATCGATGGTAAATCATATAACTCATGTATCTATCTTGCATCATGGGCAAAAGATAAATCAATCATAACAGTTGAAGGACTAACAAGCGAAAATGGTGAACTATCACCAGTACAAAAAGCGTTTATAGATGAATCTGCAGTTCAATGTGGATTCTGTACTCCTGGTTTACTCTTAACTGCTACAGAAATTGTTAACTCAGGCCAAAAATATACTAGAGAAGAATTAAGAACTCTTATCTCAGGTCATCTATGTAGATGTACTGGTTATGAGAATATTCTTAACGCAGTTGAAAAGGCTCTGAATCAAGAAAATTAAATATACAAAGGGAATCAATAAAAATTGTAATGCACCCCTAAACCCGGACTAAAGAGACTTAGAAAGGGAGGGTGCTTTTACTTTGGCAAAATATGATGTAGAATTTAAAAGGAAGGTAGTTGCTTATTATTATAAATATGGGCGAATAGCTACCAAAAGAAAATTCAATATGTCACTTTCATCGTTACATCGTTGGATTGGAAAGCAAGAGACTGTAGGGTTTATGAGAAAGAAAAATAAAACATTGTCTAGTGAGGAAAAACTTACCGTTTTAGAATACTTATGGGAAAATGGATACACTGCGACTGTAAGAAAATATGATATTGCCTCAGGTGTATTAAATGTATGGGAGAGAAAATACCGAGAATATGGTATTAAAGGTTTAGAACAAGATAGTAGGGGAAGACCATCTAAAATGTTAGGAAAACCAAAAGATATAAATAAAGACAAAGATATATTAGATGAATTATTCAGATTAAGATTGGAGAACGAATACTTAAAAAAGCTAGACGCCTTGGTTCAAGAACGGGAAGAGCGAGAACGCAAGAAAAAGTAAGAATAGTATATGAACTAAGGCGAAAATACAACGTGTTGAAGCCTATTCTTGAAATAGTTGGATTAGTCAAATCAACCTATTTTGATGTTCTTAAGAGTTTTAATATAGAGGATAAGGATAAAGAACTTAAAGAGCGAATAAATACCATATATCATAAAAACAAAGGAAGATACGGATATAGACGTATAACTATATCCTTAAAAAATACAGGATTAATAGTTAACCATAAGAAAGTATATAGACTTATGAAAGTCTTAGGATTAAGCTGTAAGATAAGAGTTAAAAAATATAAATCGTATAAAGGTGAAATTGGTAAAGTCGCAGAGAATGTCTTAAGTAGAGATTTCAATACTTCAAACTTTAGTGAAAAGTTAGTAACCGATATAACTGAATTTAGAGTTGAAGGACAAAAAGTATATTTGTCACCATTAATAGATATTCACAATAAAGAAGTAATTAGTTATACAGTAGGAATGAGTCCAAGTGTAAAACTGGTAATAGATATGTTAGAGAAAGGGATTACTGAAGAACATGAGAAATCAGTAATTCACTCTGATCAAGGATTCCAGTATCAAAATAAAAGATTTCAGACTTATCTTAAAAACAAAAAAATCGTACAGAGTATGTCTAGAAAGGGTAATTGTCTAGATAATTCTATAGCTGAGAATTTCTTCTCACATTTGAAGGCTGAGTTTTACAAGATCAATAAATTTAAAACAGTTACGCAATTTATTAAAGAGTTAAGGGAGTACATTCATTATTATAATAACGAAAGAATAGTAACTAAATTAAAAATGGCACCGGTTCAATACCGATACCATTGTTTAAATTAAATTTTATTAGTCCGAACTTTGGGGTTCAGTACAAATTGATTCCCTTTTCTTTTAATCGTTTCTACTAGAAATATACTCTAATATTTTAACATATCTCTTAGTTGTAGCTTCATCACTACGAGTAGATATACATATTATTCTATAACTCCAATTAAGTAGTAAATATAGTTTAAACACCTTCTTGATATCTTCTAATTTAATACCATAATCTCTTAAGCTTTTATAATAATTAGTTATTAAAGTTTGTTCTAAGTCAAACGCCTTGTAAATATCGAAATCATAATATACCAATGCTTCCGCAAATAGATCAGCAATATCTTCACCAATAATACCTATACCAGCTGAATCCCAATCTATAATAGATACTTTATCTCCAACAAAAACATTTCCTGGAGTTAGATCCCTATGACATAAAGTCTTAGCCATACTTAATAAGAAATCAATGTGCTCTTCTCTATTTTCCCAAGCATCTAACAAATTACTAGTACACTCTTTACTCAATATTTCATTATCCTTAAGCCAATTAACAGCATCACCACTCCATATGTTTATGGTTTTTACAATCCAGTATTTATCACTTAACCAAGAGTATGTTGGTAAATTATCAATGAACTTACCATGTAATCTACCTATCTCACTAGCAATCCTACCATAATCACGTACTGATAGGTTTCTATCATGGTTCCCTTCTGCTTTCTCCATCCAAATCCAAATCTTATCGTCTTTTTCTTCTATAAGAATCGCTTTCGGCAATAACTCTCCGATCTCTTGAACTAGTTCAGATTCATATATATTCTTTTCTCTTAACCACGATTCTGGATCTCCAAATCTGGACCATTTCTTTTGAATTTTTAAGGCAATATCATAATTCAATTTTTCAGCTGATGTTTTACACTCTCCACTAATAAGATATATCTCTCCTAATGTTCCATCTTTATTCTCATTGATATTAAAAGATAAAATTTCTACTTCTTCTTTATACATTTTCCCTATAACGGGTTTAATCATTTCATTACTAAATTTCATAGATTACTCCTTCATACAATTTATATTTTACTTTTGATTATGTAATTTACTGCAATAAAAAAACACAGGTTATAACAACCTGTGTGTATAAAACTAAAAACACCTTAGCTACTAAGCAGGTTGTGAACATTATACTTGATAAAAATTAGTAAAAAATTATTAATTACTAACATAGTCCACACCTCCTCATACAGTTCAATTAAACTACATAGATATTATAGCATAAAATTGAATAATTAGTTTAACCATTATAATTAGATCCATCTGAGAACCAGTAATAAGTTCCAATAACATCACACCATCTGGACCACTATACAATAAAATATTCACCCTTCGTACATACTCGTAAACCGAGCACACATAGAACTTCATTTAAGGAGTAGCCTGGATTAGCAACTCAAACCCAGTTAAAAGTCCGAAAAAACGCAAATAAGCTTACGTAATATCGACATCAATCATAACAATTATAACAACCAATTGAACTGTCTTCTTGTATCTAATCGTTTTATAATAGTCGGGAAGACAGGATTACACACTATGATTCATCTGTCTAATTTACTAATATTAATGTTTTCCTATATTTACTCATCAATATTTTCCGCAAAATCCATATACTTAGGAGTCATAGAGCACTGCAAGTAAACAAATTTTACGATTATGCCCTATTAAATATTCTATTATAGTTAATTTCTCTCTTTAATTCTGGTCTATATCCTCTAGTATTAGTTCTTTCGATAACGTCTTTAATGGTTATTACTTGATCTTCCATACCAGAATAAAGAGACTCCAAATATCTATAATATGGCATCTTTCTTCCCTTATAGCCACTTCTTTGAGGATAGTTTATTTCCTCTTGTACTGCAATGATGGCTATTATGACCTGAAGTTCTTGAAGATTATAAACATCGTTCATTTGAGACATAATATCATCGCATTCTGTGTAACCATCTAGTGAAAAATTTATAGCATTCATATATGAATCATAAAGAAAATCTTCAAGAGTGCTAAAGAAAGTATTATCAAATTTAACGACCTTATGCAGATTCATAACCACGGTTTGGTGACTTACTTCTACACCTTTATACTTAAAAACATAATCTGGTTTAGTTGAAGTGCTTTTTTTTCCAGGGAAATTGATTTCCCATTCTATGTTATTAATGGTCTCTACATGAGTAAATTCGTATCGCCTATACTCATTAAAATTTTCTATTGCTCCAGCATCTCTCATTTTATCCTTTATATAAGTCTCAAGTTCTTTATAATTCATGTTGTACCCTCCATACTTCATTGAAGTAGTTATCAAAAAATTACTTAATCACTTCTTCTAGAACAGCTTCTTCTAAGTCTTTTAGAGTATAGAAATGTTCCATTACATCGTATGTTTCTCTAAGATTATTTTTAGCTGTTCTCCATCCAACACCATCAGTAATCCATACAAATGAAACTCCATCTATTTTTCTAATATCATTGGCAATAGATTTAAAGCTTCTAGCTGTTTCGTTTAATTTAGAGCCTCCACCTGTATAAAAATTAGTTTCTATCAAGTATAAATGATCGCTAGTTTTTATTACAAAATCAAATTTCTTTTCTGCATCTTTCTTAGTTTCATCTGCTAGGATTAATCTATCTAAGTTGATATTGTATCTATTAGCAATTTCCTTTTTTCTCATTTCAGGAAAGTATTCTACACACTCAACTCTAGAAATGTAAGACTCCACAATATTTTCCATTGTTCTTCCGGTTCTATTCTTCCTTGCATTTGAGTCTAAACCAACTTCTACTCCTACAATGTAGTCATAAAGACACTTAACTTTATTGTTTTCCATTAGATTAAACAAACCAGATTTACGCATAAATTTCAGATACAACTCATCACTCATCACTCGTTCTTTGAAGTTGAAAACAATAGGTTTATCATCAACTATCGGCAGTTCCATTTTTCTAACTGCAAGTAGCAAGGGAACAACATTTAATATTACAGGGAATTTATCCAGCAAAGACATAAAGTCTATCTCAATTTGATTTGAGCCTAAAAGAGAGTTAAGTATATTTAGTTCAACCTTAAACTTCTTCACATTTACAAACACTTTATCGAAGTCAGTATAATATTTATAATCCGCAACTGAATCTTTAAGACTATTCATTATATCATTAAATTCTCTCTTCATAACTAATCTCCTTGACTGAACTGAAAATATATTTTTTGATACAAGTTTACAAATAACCTATGTCTTGTAGACTTTCCTACCAGGAACCCTTTTTTAAATCTTAATGAAGCTAACTCTTCCAGAAGAAATTTTATCAGAAAAACAATATTTGTATTTGACGATTTTCTCAGACTTAAAATATACCATATTAATACCCACAAATTATAGTTTCAACACCAACTCTGTTACTGGCATCAGAATTTATCATTCTCTTTGCTTGAACGACATCAATACTAAAATCTTTGTATAATTTATTTATTAATGGCGTATTGTGATTTGTTATCATAACAAAACATCCTCTATCTTTTAATTCATGTGCAAGTCTTGCAAGTCTTTTCTGACCTTCAACACCAAATCCTTCTTTGGTGTAACTTTCAAATGTATCGCTTTTTAAAAGGTCATATGGTGGGTCAAAGAATATGAAGTCTCCTTCTTTTGCTTCTTTGCATGCATCTTCAAAATCTCCACACAAAATATTAGTATGATGCTGTAGGAACTCACTTAGTGATAGCAAATTCTTTCTCTCATAAGTTCTTATTTTTACCTTGCCGTTAAATGGAACATTAAATTGTCCCTTCTTATTCACTCTATATAATCCATTAAAACAAGTCTTATTTAGATATATCAATCTCGCTGTCTTTACATAAACATCATGTTTATTCCAGCTCTCAAGTCTATCCATTTCTCTAATTGAGTAATAGTAATCCTTCGGATTCTTGCTATGATTCTCTTCATGTTCATCTAGCAACACCATAAGTTGCGTCGGGTCGTCTTTTATTGCTTTATACGCGTCAATTAATTCACTTGAAAAATCGTTTATAGTAGTTAAATTATTTTGAAGATGCATAAATAGTGCACCTCCTCCAACAAATGGCTCAAAATACGCATTATACTTATGGGGTATTCTCTTCTCTATTTCATTTATTAGTTGTCTCTTCCCGCCTACCCATTTCAAAAATGGTTTGATATCATAATCTTTTTTCATCATTAATCCCCCAACCTACTATCTAAATTATATCATATCACTCTAAAAACTACACAGAATTTATCCTTCTTTTCGACAGCTCATAATATTGTTTCTCTTTCTCAATACCCACATATTTTCTTCCCAATCGCTTTGCAACCACACACGTTGTTCCGCTACCCATAAAAGGTTCCATCACAACATCTTCTTCATCGGTAGTTGCTAGTATTATTCTTTCTAACAATTTCTCAGGTTTCATCGTTGGAAGTTTCTCATATTTTTTTCTTTCAATGTAACCGATGATAACTTAATTACATCGCTCGTTCCTTTATCATCTATTGAAAAAGTGTAATCATAGTTAAGTTTGTACTTCAGTACTAAACCGAAATTTATTTTAACAATAAATGGAGGAGGACCAAGTTTCTCCCACGTAATTAGATTTATCACAGTGAAGTTTAACTCCTTTAGTATGTGTCCAACATCAAATATATTATGATGTGTTCCAGTAATAAATATTGAAGCATTATACTTCATCACTCTTTTACATTCACTCAACCATGCTTTCGTAAAGGTTAGTACATACTCTCTACTATTTGGCTTATCCCAGTTTCCCTTATTAACGGAAACAATCTTTCCAGAATTATAGGAGATTCCTCCATTTGATAGAAAGTATGGTAGAACAGCAAATATCAGATTAGAAGAATTTGCTTTCGATTCTTTCATCTTAGGTATGCACTTATCATTAAGTATCATATTCATATAAAAACTCCCTTCTACTATATAATTAGGGAGTTTCGCTAATTTTCTTTAATAATACATCTTCTAATCTCAACTTAGATATTTCTATATACTCTTTCTCAGTATCAATACCAACATATTTTCTTTTATGTTTTATTGCTGCAACACCTGTAGTTCCACTTCCACTAAAAGGATCTAAGATAGTGTCCCCTTCTTTTGTTGCAGCTATAACAATTCTTTCAAGTAACTTAAGTGGCTTTTGTGTCGGATGATTACCGAAACTCTTCTCTTTTCTGTTTATGCAAGGAAAGTCCCAGACATCTTTCATCTGCTTTCCTCCATTCAGTTTCTTCATTAAATCATAATTAAAATAGTGTTTTGCTTTCTTACTTTTCTTTGCCCAAAGAATAGTCTCGGTACTATGTGTAAAATATCTACATGCTAAGTGTGGTGGTGGATTAGTTTTTCTCCATGTGATATTGTTAATTATAGTGAAGCCTGTTTCCTCAAGGGCTCTTCCTATCGAATAAATATTGTGATAGGTTCCAGAAATAAAGACAGTCCCATTATCTTTAAGAACTCGCTTACATTTTCTCAACCACTGCTTATTAAACTTGTGTTTTTCATAATTAGATATTTGTTTATCCCAATCAGCTTTATCTACTGAAACCATTCTTCCTCCTACACATGTTATCCCACCACTCGATAAGAAGTATGGGGGATCGGCAAATATCATATCTATGCTATTTTTTTTTAGTTTTGACAATTGTACTAAACAATCTTCATTGTATAATCTATATTCATTCATAAATATCTAGGTAGTCGTCTAAATTTAGACGACTACATATCCTTTACTATATTTGACAGTATACTTTTTATCATTCTATTAGATGGAATCTCTCTATAGGTTTTATAAAAATATTCTTTAATATTCTCAAATAATTCATCCATAACAACGGTGAATCCATCACTTAACAATTCTGAAATACTTAAATCATAGTAATTAGCTAATACTTTTAATATTTTGTACTCTGGATATGAGATTCCTGTTTCATAGTTACCATATGCAGATCTTTTGAGATTAAGTTCTCTGAACAGTTTATATTGACTCAATCCTTTTCCTTCCCTTAGCTTTTTTAGTATACCTGATAATTAATTCATCTCTTCCACCTTATTATCATTATAGTACAAAACAAAAAAAAGACAAATGGTTTTGTCTATACATTGTAAAGTGAGTTTGTCTGCAATATAAAGACAAAAAGGTTTGACTTTTCAAAAGAAGAGATGATGGTGAGAGTGGTATTAAATTGTTTTGATGTTATGAACATCCTCAAGTGTAAAAAATTTAAAGTATATTAGATAATGAAAATATTCAACAACAAATTGTTTAAATATGGATATATTACTTTGAATGGTAAAGTTCCAATGAAATATTTTATAGAGCGTCTAAATATAAATTATGGAGTGACAGTAATGCTGGTTATAAAAAGAGGTTAGGTCATTCTGAGATCACAATAACTCGAAGCACTTATGAATATCTATATAACAATTCTCATGTAGAATTAACCAAAAAGCTTGATGATAAGTATTAAGACTAAGAAATCAGTTATGAAAGAAGCTATTTACAAATCCTCTTTCAAAGATATGGCTTCTAGACTTAATATATCTTCTACTACTGTTTTGAGAATACTCAACGCTCATTGTAAACAATCAAGACTTGAATTGCCTAGTGTTTTAAGTATAGATGAATTCAAAGGAAATTCAGGTGGATATAAATACTTATATCATTGGTAGATCCAGTTAACAAAGCTATTATAGACATTGTTCCATGCAGACATAAAGATTAATTAGAGGAGTATTTCTCTAGATTTAGCTTAAAAGAGCGATTAAATGTACAAGTAGTGACCATGGATATGTGGCAAACATATAAGGATATCGTAATTCAATTCATTCCGAATGCTACTATAGTAGCTGATGTATTTCATTTCGTAAGACATATCTATTGGGCTTTCAATAATACAAGAGTAAGAATTATGAAGAAACAGATAAAAACATCAAAAGAGTATAGATATTTAAAGAAATATTGGAAGATATTAATTAAGAAATCTAATCTAGATATCCTCTCGCTGAACAATTGTGTACAAAAAAAGTACCACCCAATATTGAAAGGTACTTAATCATTACTTATTTGACACCCCTCCCTTGACAGAGAGCTGTTATTTATTGTTTTCTTCCATCCAAGCATTAGCAAGTAAAACTATATGTTCTTGAGCTTCTTCAGGAGTCATAGTTCCATCCCAAATAGCCTTTAAAGCATCCGTTATACCTATTGAATAATATACGCTCATAGCTCTTACTGAATCATTATTTGGTAAAGTATCCACCAATTCCATTTGACTATCAAGAAATGCTAACCCAATTTCAGATCTATTCTGATCTAATGAGTCAGGATATATATATCCATCCTTTTGTATTGCAGGTATGTAAAACGAATTATCTAACATAGCTTCAATAGTATCAGGTGTATATAACCATCTTAACACTTCAGAAGAAGCTGACGGATACTTAGAACTACCGTTAATAACAAAACCATAAGTTTTCATCAAAGGAGTCAACTGTTTACCGTTCCATGTTGGCATTGGTCCAAACCTAAAGTTAGTGTTGTTAGCAGTCTCATTCTTAGAAACATCCATCCAAGTTCCAACTAGTGAAAATGGATATGCTTCTTTTGTTAAATACTCATCAAATCGCCATCTCATTGAACTAGCAGTTTTCTTGTTACCTATTTCATCAATGTTAATCCCTTGTTTTGAGAATGTATTTATAAACCTTAGACCATTTAAAAATTCTATAGAATCGAAACCTGGGTTGCTTGAATCATCACCAAATAATTCCCAACCGTCAGACGTTAGTGCTGGGTACCCTGACCAAACTTCAGAAAGTGATATTGGAAATAATTCTGAGATCTTATTATCTTTATACTTAGGTAAACTATCAATATCAATATCAAGTATCTCTTCCCAAGTATCATAAGCATCAGGTAAATTATCACTATCTTTATCAGTTGTATCTAATCCTAACTCTTCTAACATTGTTTCATTCCAGCTAAATATCATTCCCTCATAATATGCAGTAATATAAACTGTACTACCAGTGTTTATAATATCAGTTACTTCAGTTATGGAGTTATCTTTAATTAAATCAGAAAAATAATCATGTAATACTAGAAAAGACTCTTCATTACCCACTACTTCATTATCAACGACTAAAGCAATATCTGGAGCATCATCTTTATCAGTTTCAATACCTTTCACACCGGAATCACCACCACTAATAACACCATACATTTTAAATACTAACTTTCCTGATAATTCAGGAAAATCAGAATTCCACTTTTCAATTAAAGCTCGTCCCATAGATTCTTTATCAACACCAACTTCAATAATTGCTCCTTCTTCCCATCTAAAGACCTCATCAGACGCATTCCAACAAGCGATTGAACCATCTAATTCTTTACATTCATCATATCCACGAGAACAACCTGAAATTGTCACTAAAGATAGAATTAATATATGAAATCTTAACAGTTTTTTCATGTACTTCCCTCCCATTTATTTTTTAACCCACTCATAAATAATACATCCTATTATTTCCAAAAACAAGATTAAAATCACATTCTATAGAATTCATTAATTTTATGAAGTCCGTAACCTTCTCGACTATGCATCCTTTTCGGATTGAAAATGGTATTATACCTTGTCTATATATCGATGGGACATCGGAGGTGAATCAACCCATGAACACAAATTGAAGAAATTTCTTCCAGTTAATGCATATATTGGGTATTGTACTTCATCCCTCAATAAAAGGTTCCTAATATTTTTCTTAAGAGGACTAACATAACTCTTAAATCCTTCTCGAACACTTACAGTAACACGCACTCTAGGTTTAGTTATTCTTGTTTTACCATCAAGAACATCCGCTTCTACGTTGTATTTTATCTAGTACCTCTCAAGCTTCATCGATCGTTGACATACTTTCTTTTTTAGCTAGTATTTAGCTTCGTTCTTTGATTTCTTGGCATCACTGTCTCTCCTATATATAATAAATATGGATAAGAACTCCATGGGTTCTTATCCATATTTATTATATATTCTTGTTGTTTCACGAGCTTCGGGTTTAGTCTAGAGGTTACTAACTACATCGTCTCTATGATTGCTCTTATTGCATCGTTCAGTTCAATAAGCTTATTTTAGTTAAACTCTACGCATATCTAATTTATTGGCTAGAACCCCCAGAATCCTAAACTCCTTATCTATTGAGTCATTTATTATCTTTAAATTATCAATACAAAATGTTTCTGTATCTACAACAGCGATTATTTCATCACTGCTGTTATTCCTTGTAACACTGAGTCTGACATAGTTGGTGAATAGTCCATTATTACGAAATCATAATCACCTTTATGTTTCATTAATTAGTATAGCATCACGGTGTCACTTTTAATGGTATTGTACATGTCTGCTTGACTGTCATAATCAATGATAAGCATCCTTGAAAGCTACAGAATTTTTACCCATTCCACCTTTTTTGTTTACAAAACTAATTTTCTTCATCTTAATTTCCTCTCTTTATTATAGGTGTTAGGTAATTTTAATTGCATATGAAAAAAACCGACATATTTGTCCGCTAAGCTCTACACAATGGATTTAGATGATTAGCATATTTTTGAATTTCCTAAACAGTGTTTTAGTTCTATCCAATTCTTCTTTGATTGCTTTTTTATCAACACCATAATCTGCATTATTCATGATTCTTGTAACTTCATCAATTCTTTCTTGGAGAATAAATTTTATAGTTTGTTTTTCTATATCTGTTAATAACTTTTCAATTTCATCCACTATTCCAAGTTCCTCTCGCAAATCTACATACATACAAGGTAAACACACATCTCCACCAAAGGCGGCATTGTGTCCCATTGGTTCACCACAATTAGGACAACTTCCATCTTCATTTGGTAAAATTCTACACATACTATTTCCTCTTTTCTTCAATCTTCTTTGTAATATTTATTCGATACTTTATTATTTACGTCTTTTTGACTATAGTTCTTTCATAGTTTCTTTCTCTATCTGCCTAATTTTTGAAGCTACTTCAGTTGTATCTTCTTCTGTTGGAAACAATGAAATCTTAGTTGTGCTTAATCCCCAACTAAAATAGTGTTCATTCAATACTTCAACATATTTCCTATAATTATCAGAAACTAAAACTTCTATATAAAACAATTCTATCACCTTACTTTTTTTTGTGCATCCATGCAGTCATCCTACCATCGTAATCATCAGCCACATAGTATTTACCATCAGCAACACAACAAAGACATTTCTGTGTGATTAGTTTCAGTTGTCCATCTCTAAAATATGTAATCCTGTTATCATTAAGTTTTTCTACTACACATTTTAAATCAATGCTATTTTTTTCTAAGTATTAAATAATTTATGACCGTGTATTCGATAAGTGTAACTTCAAGTGGTTCCCAGTAATTGCTTGGTGAAAACTCATCTAGATTCTCATTGCTAATATCACATACTGTATACATCCAGATATCATTCATAATCTTAGTAAACATATAAGGATGTCGCCTATTAATCCACCGTGTTTTATGTCCAAGTAATTTTCAATTTCATTTAATGAAATCTCTATAAAAAATCCACCATTGTCATTTACCCATATTCGATCATGAAAACAACTATTATACACCAAAGATAACTCTGGTGATATAGCACCCTTAACATCATCATACAAAGGCTTTTTTACCTTATCATATAGTGTTATCCCCCCCAAATCAGTATAAAACTGAATTAGGGTTTAAATAACTTTTTTCTGTCTACGAACTCTTTACAAGTTCATTAATCATCCTTTTCTTTTCAGAATCATTTATAATAAAAAGTTTATGACCCTTGATGTGTGTCCTTAATAGTTCTGGTAGCCCTCATGTTGTTAAGTTATAATCCATACAATCAAAAATTGATTATGTGGAATCTATTGCATTACTAAATATGAATTCAAGAATGATGCTAATTGTTTCTTTTTGTTTCTACCTCTTGGGATATTTAATTGTTCAATAAGTTCGTCAATCTCATCATCATTTAAATTAATTAAAGATTTCAAGTAAAATTTAGCCCTTGAAGCACCGACGTAATATATTAATTTATTTTCTAGAATAGTATTTTTATCAATATCAACGATAATAACAGCATCAGATTCTAAACCCTTAAACTTTCTTATAGTTGTAAATTCAACCTCTGTGTTATTTAATTTCATATAACCATTATTAATATACTCATTTAAACTTGAACTTTCTATCGTTTTAGCAGTTAGAATAACTATATTTTCAATTTTTGATTGTAGTAAATTACTAATCATTTTACT
This sequence comes from Mycoplasmatota bacterium, assembly GCA_018394315.1. Taxonomy (GTDB): domain Bacteria; phylum Bacillota_I; class Bacilli_A; order MAG-NZ; family MAG-NZ; genus Zrk6. Next base: position 87,182 of record CP074575.1, read on the forward strand.
AACTTCATTAAAGTTGTTTTGAACACCTTCAATTATTGTACATTCAGGTAATTCACCTGTTACTGCGCCATCTTTTAATTTTGGTTCTTTTTCTAGCAATGACATTGAATTTTTAGCAATGTTATATGTGTTTCTACAATTCTTATATAGGGTAATCTTACAATCTGCATCAGCAATGTATTCAGGAATGTTTTCTCCCTGTACTAACTGAAGTTTATCATAAAATATATAAAGCGAACCATCTCTTTCTTCCATTATTAAACTTAAATATTCTATTACTTGTTGATCCTCTAAGTTATCTTTTCCGAAGTCTTGACCTTCATCAATTATAATATGATCATACTCAAATGAGTTAGGCGCTTCACATGCAAGCAATAACTTATTACATAAAATTTCAAATGAATAAAACGGAGTCTTTGTGTATTTGATTGCAAATTTATCTATCGTATAAAAATCTATGTTTGAATTTTTATAGTTATCTTCTAAATATCGCTGAAGTTTTTTATTGTAACACAAAAATAGTACCTTTTCGTTATTAGCAGCATGTCTATTTGCTTTTTCTAAAGCTATCATAGTTTTTCCTGTTCCGGCTTGCCCACTTATAATAGCACTTTTTTGCTCTTCTAAGAAGTCCAATAATCGCTTCTGTTCTTCTAGTAATATATTAAACTTTTGTTCTTTAATATCATGTTCATGTGATACGGTTGGAACAAGATTAAACGTTGGACAAAAAATATTATTAATCATATATTCTGTTTCAGTTTTATTTAGTGGATTATGTTCAAAACGGTTTGATGATGAATTATATATTCGGACAATTGCTGATTCTATCTCATTTAAATCATCTTTTGAAATAATTAAATCTTTTGGACTTTCCGATGGAAAAACCCTACTACTAATAGCAGCATTTGAAATTGATGGAAAGCACACAGCGTGCATAAATAGACATTTCCTACTTATATCAAATCGATTTCCTCTGTTAGCAATTAATTCCATCAATTTATACTTGTTAAGCTGAGCTTGATTAAAGGGTCCATCATGTTTCATAAGTTGACCTGACCCATATAGCCATTGACCATTTTCATACCTAACTTGACCAGCTTTTGCCTCAACAACTATTACTCCCTTATTCTTATTAAAAATAATGAAATCAGCTTCACCTTCCACTATTCTCTTGTCCTTAAAATACACCATACCAAAAGAATGAAAAACATAATAATCATCACTTAAATTTTGTAGTGCACTGTATATTACGCCTTCCTTACTCTCCAATTTAAAACTTCGTGGCATTGGTGGAATCATTCTTGCCATAAAATCACCCTTTCATGATCTTATCCAATGTTACAACTTCCCAATCAGAATAAGTATTATCAATATCAACATCATCAAATAAATATATAATTTTATTAGTGTTATTTATGGCATCAACAGCATATTTTTCTCCATTAATTTCTACATCAGACATATAATAAATCTTATCGTTAATATTGTTTTTTTTTCTTAAGAAGTCAATACATATAATTTTATCTTCTTTAGAAATTTGTAAATCTTCAACTATGTAATCATAATCTCTACCAGATATATCCATGCCTAACTTGATTATTTTAATATTTTTACTTATTCTTTCTGGTGGTGTATCAAAAAGTTCTTCTTGAAAATCATTGATATCATTTAATACCCCTTTAATTACTTTTATTGCCAAACCTCTTTTTAAATGTTCATGAACTTTTTGATTTTGATAATTTCTTAAACAACTATAACAGGAGGTGTTCTCTTCACAACAATCCTTCTCTAATAAATATACTGCAGCTTCTAAGACTGTTACAACATTTGCTTTCCTCATAATCCTCTTAACATGACCTGCACCACCAGGCACTTGGTCAAATAAAATTATTTGTGTTCCATTAGATTGATGTATCAATCCATTTATATCTCGTCTTTCAATATTAAAAACATATGATATTGCATTTAATATTGCATATAGCGTTGATAACGAACCCTCTTTTGTTAACTTATTGCTTGAATCAAATGAAAGTTTTAAAACGTCTGTTCTAAAATTATGAGCTAAATGATGTTTTTCAAGGTTCTTTTGGAGACATTCTCTTCCATTTTTGTTTTTATGAGTCTTTTTAGCCCGTTTAGAAGGTCTATTTGCATTTTTCTTATCAATTTCTGCGTAACCACATTTTTCACATATAAAGAATGGTGATTTATTAAGGCTTATTAACTCATCATTTTTGCTTGACTCCACACTTAAATATTTAGTTAAGAGATACTTATCATGATTACTCACACCATTTCCAATATACTTTGTTTCACCTGCAAAAGTCTTTTTAGGTTTTAACCTTGTAGTTTTTAGTGGTTTACTCTCAGTTGCAAAACCATATGATGGAACTATGTACCTATTCATAGTACCTCTCTCGGTACCGCAAATAGGGCATGCATCCATTTTTTCACTTGTTTGTGTATAGTCAGTTACAAGTGCATTACAGTTCGTACATTCAAAATAAAACCTAGATTCTAATTTCTTAAATTCTCCAGTTGGAAACTTAATATATCTTGAAGTATATTTCTTTTTATCGATAAATATCTCTGATTCAGGAGCAAACTCAGAGATTGCAATTCCTAAGTCCCTACTTGGACTTGAATTATCTTTAGTTTTGAAGGAAGCAAAATCTTTAGATATTTCTAAATTAACTACATCAACTGGAAATCCATACTTTGGTATAACAATGTATGATGTAAGTGTTGATATTAATTGACCATCCTTTATTCTATCTATTTGATAATTTATGTTTGTTGCCATTCTAGTTGCATTTGAACTTCCATCTTTTAGAAGTAGTTTTTTCTCTTCTTCTAATTTGTTTATTTCATCTTCTATAGTACGGCACATTTTGTTTATACTTGAATCATCATTAGTTATTTCATTTATCCAACCTGAGTGTATTGAATCCATGAATAAATCACTAAGGATTGCATTTGTAATATAGTCTTCTAATTCAATTGGATTATCTTTTACATAGTCAATGAATTTATCAACTATTTTATTGTTCAAAAACTCTCCAATTGTGTTAACATATAACTCTTCATTTTTACTAAAGAACATTCCTAAGGCTGCTGCCATAATATGTCTCATAACGATCTTTTTATTTGAGATGTCAAAGTAAGGGGGTCTAACAACACCTTTTATCATATCCTCAGGATTTGAAAAGTATGTAAAATCATGAGAACTAAAGCCACAGTATGTTAGAACAAATGCTTCATTGCTATTTCTCCTCCCAGCTCTACCTGCTCTTTGAGAATAGTTTGATGGTGTAGGTGGAACATTTCGTAAAAATACATCATCTAAGGAACCTATATCAATTCCCATTTCGAACGTTGTTGAACTACTTAGAACATTTATTTCCTTCTTCTTAAATTTTTTCTGGAATTTCTTACCTTTAATTTTTCCTAATTGAGATGTATGCTCTTCGACAATTAATCTTTCGATTACTTTATTCTGATACTGTTTTTTATAAAAACTACCTATATTACTTACTTCTTTTCCTTCATTATAAGTTTTTAATTTACCAGTACAACCGTAACCAATACAAGTATTTCTTACATTATTAAGTGTTAACTTACCACACTTTTCACATATATACCACGTTAAGTTTTTTCCACTAATTACGTTGTAATTACTTACATTTATTTGTTTCTTATATTTTGCGTCTGGAAGACTCTCAAATATATTCAACTTTTCGCAAAAACGCCATATCTCCTCAGCAAGATTTCTAGCACAATCTGCATTATTATTCAAAACTCTTGTTAAGTAAGAAATAAGCTTATTTGATTTTATTTTTTTTCTAGTAGTTCCACTTGGCATAAAAGACCTTACACTATTACTTTCCCTAAGTTCTTTTTCAACAACTTGTACCTTAACCACAGTATTGTTATAACTTCTATAAGCTAGTTCATCTTCTAACTTGTCCTTATCTAGTTCATGTTTTTTATATGCTATTGCTGGTGCCATTCTAAACACATCAAGAGCCTCATGAATTAAAGCAATTATTTCATCAATGTTAAACTGACTTAATTCCTGATAATAACCTTCTGTTAGAAATTCATTAATAATACCTTTTTTTAATTTCTTCAATCTAAATCCAAATAAGCCAAGTCCTTCACCACTAAACTGTCCATCCACTTTAAGTAATTCAGATAATGTTGCAATCCAAGCTTCTGTCTTATATGCTTCTTCCAGGTCCCCTTCAGCATTTATTATTTTTCTTCTTTGAATATACTCCTCCATTTCACCAGTTAATTCTTTGAATGAAAGTGAATCATCTAACTCTAGCATTTTTAAAATTAATCTTTTTCTCAAAAATCTAAGATGGTTTAACTCTAGAAACTTCGCATAAAAACTTGCCTGTTGTACCGAGTCGGAAAAGGCAATAAATTGTTTAGGTTTTTCACCTGACATTGTTTGAAGATTCATTTGTCCAAGTAATGAAGTTGCTTCATCTTTTTGAATATGAAATGCCCTTACTACACCACTTCTACTTTTTTGTTCACAAATAGGACATTTTTTTATGTTATTAGGCATTCGTTTTTTTTCTTCAACATGATATACAGAAAACTTGTAATTGCGTGAGCATTCGCAATCAATTGAATTAACATTTTTAATTCTCTTTAAGTGTCCACATTTTTGACATAAAATATATTCTACTACTTCCTCTGAATTTACATCTATATGATTTCTATTTACCAGTAAAAAATCAATATTCTTTAGTTCTTTACTTTTTTCAGAATCACCATAGTTTTCATATATATCAACTTCATCATTTTGAATAAATTTATTACTATTTTGCGCGATATGACCTATATAGTATGTAGATGAACAAAATTTGCATGTCCCTAATTCATATGCTTTTAAATCATCAATTGTTTTTGTTCTATTGAATGCAACTTTCAAGTTTGGTTTAAATACTGCAAAAGCTCCAAAAGGCGTTCTTATGAACACGTGATATTTATAATCAAGCAATCCGCGACGGTTAGATTCAGCTAATGATATTAGGTTAATATATTTCACAAATGTCTCCATAGATAAATCAAATTCGTTATATAAATCATTATATATTTCGCTAAATAATATAATATTTTTGTAATTAGCAATATATAAGAATATATTATCATTTAGTAGTAGATTGTATATTGTTTCATTAACATCATCTGTTGCTTCTACATTATATTTGTTAGCAATAGAAGCTAGAATCTCTTCATATTGCTCGCTTTCTATGTTTCGATAGATTTTGTTAATATCTTCAACTTCTAAAGTGTATTTGCCATACTTTGGATATTCTATCCTATCAGAAAACACAATGTTTTCTTTGGTATATGAAGAATTAGTTAAACTTGATGCAAAATCTATTATTTCAGATATGCTTTCTTCTCCTTTACCTAAAGTCGCACTTGTTAAGGCATACTGCACTTTCCCGTTTGTAAATTTACCAACTAATCGTCTTAATAAGTGACTTAACTCAATTCCTTTAGAACCAGTATAAACATGAGCCTCATCCATAACAATGTATTTCCAGTTTTTTGTATTTTGTTTTACAAATATTTTTTGATCATGTGGTCTAATTAAAATATACTCTAACATTGAATAGTTGGTGAATAATAGCATTGGGGGATTTTCTCTCATTTCATCTCTACTTCTAATTTCATTTTCTGGATATGGTATGAATAAATCACCTTCTGCATCAAAATCAGCTTTTTCTCTTGAGTCAGCGTTTCTAACATCTTCTACAGTGTGTAATGTATCACCAGTAAATGAACCAAAAGTTATCTCAGGATAATCTTTAAGTATTTCTCTTAATCTAATTAACTGGTCATTTACTAGTGCATTCATGGGATATAAAAAAACAGCTTTGATTCCTTTACTTTGAACACCGTTATCTAAGTCATTTAGAATGTCATTAATAATTGGAAATAAAAAACTTTCTGTCTTACCAGAACCTGTTCCTGTGGTAATAACAGCGTTTTCTCCACTTGACAATAAATTCAGTGCATTGTATTGATGTTGATATAGCTGCATTTGTAAATCAATACTAGATAACTGTCCAAAACGTTTTGACAAAAGACCATTTTCTATAAGGTACTCTATTGAATAACTGCTTTTAAACGGCTTATTAATACTTAAATATGGACCCTTCATTATATCCATATTATTTATTCCATCAATTAACAATTTTCTTAATTCTTTATCATCAACAAATACTGATGACATTAGGTATTCTTTGAACTCATTTTTAATAATTTTTGCTCTCTCTAATGGACTTACATACATACCTATCACTCCATTCTTATAACTGCTTTAAATATACTTTTTAAGTTATTATTAAAATCACTACCGTCGTAAATTTGCTTACTTCTAATGTCAAAATCTATTCCATCTTCTTCTTCATCATACAAATCAACTTCAATATCTACTTTTGATATAATTTCTTCATTAAAATAGACATGAATAAAAGGTATCTTTTTAAAATAAACAGCTGGCGAAAACATTGTCTCATAAAAAATTTTCCCTGAAAATTTTTTTTGTTCTAATCTTTCTATAATTTCTAAATGTGTTCTTCTTATTTTATGTAATCTTGTTATGTCATAAGTGTAATCAACATACAATGAATCTATTTTAAACTTAAGCCCAACAATATCATCAAGCGTTCCAATATAAGGTTCAATTTCATATAAAACATTCCCTTTTTTCTCATCAATTATTTTTATCTTATAATTTCTTAATGTTTCAAGTCCTCCAATAATCATTTCTTTGCGTTGTTTTTTATAATAAAGTTCCTTTTCTAATTGATCTGACTTATATAATATAACTTTCAAATCATCTTCACCTAAATATCTTTCTACTTTTAAAGAAAGTGAATTTGTATCTTCAATATAATTTATTTGGACGTCAGTTGGATCAATTTCCATGTTGTTAATAAATTTCACAGTTTTGACTACTTCATTGTTATCATGAAATTCTAGTAAATAATTCGAGCTATCATCCATCAGAATTAGTGATGCTCCTATATCAAACTTAAAAGTTACTCCACATTCTTGTCTAATTCCATAAATAGTGTTACTTACAACATTATCATTTATATGGTAAATTTTTAATGTTTGAGCCTCTATTCCTGTAATTTCAATTTCCTCATACATTCTAAAATTACCACGCCATAATTCACTACCAAAAGGTATCTTCTCACCCATACTGTTTTTATAGAAAGCAATTGGCAAAGTGAATTTTAAAACAAATGGAACATTATGTGACACATAATGTTCAGTAAATACATTGTCAAGTTTAGCGTCAATACTGTAGACTCCAAATTCATTACGACTCTTTAAATTAGTTTTTATTATCAAATTATCATTTAATTTATTAGAATTGTAATCAAAAGACAAACTATCATCATAAACGAACTTTATAGATTTTCTCTCTACATTATCATTACTATATTTTATTTCTATATCTAATATGTTTAATCCTATATCTGGCTCTATAGATAGAGTGTTATCACGTTTTTTATTTGTAACTACATTTCTCACTTTACCGTTATGACTAAACATTAGATTTACGATTTGTTTAGAGTTAGGTATAAAAACTCTTACATTTCCATTGTAGAGTTCAATTTGCGAATTATTTAAATATGCACTAATGTTATCAGGTGATTCAGCAATGATTTTTATTTCTTCAAATTCAATCAAATGAATAACTTCATCATCAACTATAACATAATTTGCATCTCCATGAATTTCAGAAAGCTTTGCACATTGATTTATATTTAGCATGTATTCTGCATTTTCTATATGTGAGTTTTTACTTGTTAAAATAAATAATTCTTCTTTGTTTTTAAAATTATTTATTAAGTGCTTCCCTTGCTCATCAAATATCATATAAGTATTTTTAAAATCATAGTTATGTAATTTATTTAGTTCCACTTCAAATCTCATATCAAGTGGATTCCAATCTACTAAAATCTCAACTGAGGGCATAACATATCCCAAAATTTCATTATCTATTTCAGGTGCATCATTAACATAAACCAAGTCATCATCACAATATATTTTCACTTTAACAGTTGTAAGGTCTATATCTTCTGGTAAAATAATTGTTTTAGTACAAAAATAGAGTTGATTAAACTCATATAGCATAAACTCAGGCTTTGCTCTAAAGGTTGACTTTTTTTTGCTGCTTCTATTTGCTACTAGTTTACTAAATCTTTTTTCTCCGTAATCTAAAAACCATTTCTTTGCTCTCTCATAATAATATTCATTCTTATCACACTCTTCTTTTGCATCATTTCCCATTACAAAATCAATAGAATTTAATATTTTAATTGAAAAATTAATAACCTCATTTCTATATCTCCTATCCGCCATGACATACCTAGTAGAGCTAATTAGTTTATATTTTTGATTTGTTACAGATGATTCTATAACCTCATTATCTGAATCATCGCTAAACACCCCCCTATAAATGGCACTTAAAAATTCATGTACACTTTCCTTATCTGGTAAGTTTGTGTTAAATGTACCAACATAGACTTCAAGCAATATATTATAAAACTCATTAAGGTATTTTTCAGGAACTATACAGTGATACAATAAACTGTTTATATATCTTCCACTCTCAATATCTTCGGTTGAAACGTATTGTTTCAATATCTTAATAATAATTGAATAGACTCTTGCATTAGTTAAATAGTAATAATTATCATACATTTCTTTATATGTATCATGAATATGAGCCCAAAAATTGCCATTATACTCTTCATAACCAATAAGTGCTAATGATATTAGAATGTAATATTTATCGTCTAAGTAATTTATCCGATTATTGGTTCGTAAAATTGCCTTCATTGACAATTGATGAATATACTCAATAAAAATATGGTCAGTACTAATATAGTGAAGTTCATTATAAATCAATTGGTGGTTTTGTATTCTCTTTATCATTTCTTCTATTTTTTTATCATAAATTGTTTTTCTAACATCATCCACAAAGGCCACCCCCTTTACATTAAATTTTACCATAATTTAACACTTTTCTCAATTTGTCCCAACTAAGTGCATATAATAAAAAACTATAACAACCTCACAATTCATCTGTGATTTTTATAGGTTTTTTTTATTAAATAATTACTGCCTAAATGATATTTTTTTTATATTATTTCAAGATGTTAATTAGTCGAGAATTCTTCAACACAGGAAATTGTATTGTACTGTATAGATAATAACAAAATAATTCAAATCATTAGCTTTATATATAATATAATACGACACCTTTACTTTTATCACTTGTGATGTAAATCTGTCGACAAATAAACAAAACCAGGCTTTATGCCTGATTGTGTGCGTCATTAATGGTGCGGGTAAAACCGAACATTTCAGTGTGCAGGTAGAATACTTTCACTAATATTGTGTTCTCAAAATTCACTTTAACGCTATCAACAATAAACATTTGGATTATAAGTTAAAAGTAATTTATAACTATTAGGAAAATCCTATAACAAAGAGTCAATGGAATTTATTATTTCAATTATTTGATGCTCAAATGATGATTTATCCATACTGGTTATTCTACAAAATTGATTATTAGTTAGATAAAATGAAAAGGATTTTGGTAAAGTAATATCATCAACTATGACTGGAATAATGATAGTACCATGATTTACTGCTCTATCTATTTCTTTCTCTACCCATCTAGATTTTATAGATCTATCCGTAAGTAAGGCCAAAAAACAAGAAGAATAGGAAATTGCATCTTCTATCGATTCTGCATAACTGCTTCCATATTTAATGTTATCCGGTGCAAACCATGTTCGATAACCATTTTGTTCAAGTACCGATTTAACTTTACGAGCTAATTTCTCATCCTCCGTACAGTAGCTTATGAATACATATCTTTCATTCTTATTTATATCTTTATCTACTATTGTTATATCTCTAAACAAAAAATCATACACCAAACTATCTAAATTATTAAGGTTTAAAGAAACATTATCTAAAAGGATTTTTTTTAATTCCTCTCTGTTGTCACAGAAATCACTAGATACTTCGTCTAGTGCGGAATCAGCTAAATCCAATAACTCAACACTGTTTTGGTCCGAAACATCTGAGTTTGCAATAACATAACGATAAGCTCCAATGCCTACCATAATTGCATTCTTTATATTTTTGTCATCCCTAGAATAATAATTAAATATATTCTTACTATATAATTTGAAGTCTTTCGCGTTATTCTTTAGACCATCCATCAACAGAATGGAATTCAATTCCTCCCTAGCTTCTTTAAATGCCTTCTTAGCGAATCTAAATTTCGTGTCCCACAAAAATTCTACTCTACCTAGTCGATACCCTAGACCAAAAGAGTTTAAGAAACGATTTTTATCCATACTAAACTCCCCTATCCTTTTTTGAAGTTTCTCACTTTATCCTTTTCTAAAAATATATGCATAATGTTTAGATCCGATTAGATGTTCTATCTTGACATTGGTATACAATTGAACTAAACTAATCAACTCCAATCAATGAAACTTTTATAAAGTGATTGATGGTTTCCTGATATTCTTTAACTGCTTCAAACTGTTGTTGAATGATTCTAGTTGCCATTTCTCTTCAACTCTTTCTTCAAATTCCAGTTTATACTTTAAATATTTATCCTTATTGCCGATCGCGAAGTAACAGTTTGAAAGTGTAGCATAAACCCACATTTCGTCAGGTAATTGTTTTATTTCACCACTTACTAAATTGAGCAGATTCTCGATTATGGTATTCCTAACTTTATCAGCCTCAATGCTATAATATATTTTCTCTTTCCCATCTGAAATTGAAGACTTTACATCACAACATAAAGCGTAGTTTTCACCATTATAATAATCCACTCGGATACTAAATCCCTTTTTGTAATAATTAATAGCTAAATCAAGAAACTGATTATCAACCGTCTCATAATATAAATTCTTATGGATTGCTCCTGCTATACCCATTGTTTCAGGGTCATTACTGTTTGGTAGTATCTTACTAATTATTGCCTTTGATTCAATTAAAGCAGCAAGAACAGACGGGCTCTCTGACTTGTAGGTACATAGTGCTAACTGTTGAATAAAGTAAGTATCATCGGGTTTTAATTTCAAGGCTTTCTCCCATTCTTTAGATGCCTGAATGAAATTAGACTTTCTTCTATATAACATAGCGTTTTCTTTTATTGCATATAATTCATTCTCTTTTTCAGACAAACTTGCTATCAATTTTTCATATTGGTGTTCAGGAATGATTGGTGGACTCAACTCACTTAGATATTCATAAAGTGGACTATCAATTTCCTTAGCTGTTTCCACCTTTTGTATTAATGCTTCAAGATCCCTTCTACACCTGTCAACTTCCGAAAATCCTATATCCTTCCCCAAATGCTTATATATAAATGTCCTAGTATGATTGAGGTCAAAAGGAATACGTCCAGATGATTCTTTCATTACGATAGTGGAAAATGGTCTTAAAGCATGCCTTATACCAAGTTCATAAACAGCGTTTGGATTATAAGTAGAAATATCAGCTATTACTAATTCAGCTCTATATAGAAGCGTGTACATACTTTTATCAATTATTCCCGAATCATATACTTCATCAGCTCGTATACAGGTATATCCACACTCTTCAACTACGGGCTTTATGATATTTTCGTATGTTTTGTCCAAATCAAAAGTTTTTCCTGACTCATAATCTGTTTTCTCATGAAAACCCATTATAACGAAACAAATTTTGTTTACCATCAGGAGTTCCTCCTTCGTAGCGGGGAACTCGTATTATATGTTATTTTTTTCCTTCTCGAGAATGAAATATCAATTAATTCTTTTAATACATTGAAATCTTTTACGATAACATCCCAATCAACTACTGCAATATCAACATTACTAACGAAATTATCAATTATCCTATTTGGCATATAAGGATAGTTTTTTTCAAACTCACCCTTATTATTGAATCTTGTCCAATTACCATACTTGTTAATCAATTGCTTTTCTCTTTCTGAAGAGGCTCTTCTAGCTTGTCTAATGGTAGGTAAATTAACACAAACAATTCCTGATTGGGGATTCTTATCAGTATTAATCATACTAGCATGGAGTTCCCAGTCTATAAATTTTCTTTTCATCGTGTTTTTTCCTACTAAAAGTATTGTTACAGTAGTATCACTTAAGAAGTCATCTCTAATAACGCGTCTTATTCTTTCGTCTGGCCATTCATCGGGAATATCACCCTCTTTAACTGACTTGTTTACAAATAAATCAGAATACTCACTTAATTGATCTAGTTGCTTCTTGTAAAACTCATCATCACTATGAAAGGAAACAAAAGTCTTATGTTTATTCATATAATCCCTCCTACATATTCAAAAATCGAAACAATTTAATAACTCAGAGTATTTTCTCACTGGTTAAGACTTCGTAGAATCAACTCAACAATATTTATAAAACCCATAATCGGTATTCTATAATGCATTATAAAGAGAGGATTCCTTAATAAAAGTTAATTCACTTAAATTCTTTAATATTTTGTATTTAGTATTTGTTTATCAACTCAATCTGTCAAATTGTAGCATAAATAGGAGTGTTATTTCTGGAGTCGAAGCAGGAATACCAGATTCAACCAAAAATTCTGTCCACTCAAGAGTTCTAGGTATTTGTGAATAATAGTCTTTTTTATTATTGGCTAAGCTTTTAAGAACACTACTTTTAACATTATCTACATCGTAAATAGAACTTAAATTTTTTAACCCCATTTCTTGAGTAACATCTTTGATAAAATCTACCCTATCCGATTTAATAGAAATTTCCATAGAAAAATGAAACACTTGTGCAATATTAGCTAATCTTTCTTCCCTGAATCTCTTCTCTTCGCTAATTATAGAATTGTCGCGGTTGCTTATTAAATTATTTAGCGTCTTTATTTGCTCCTCGTCTGAAGAATTTTCTATCCGATCTTGATAATTCTTAATTTCTTCCTTTAAAGAATCAATCTTGTTACTTTCCTGCTCAATCAAAGGATCGTTTTTTTCCCTAAGATACTTCATAATTGCACTTAATACCTTCTCGTCATCCTCCCCATTCTTAAGAAGAAACACGAATCCTTCTATTCCAACACTATTGCCTACATTTCGTATCCCATTTTGTGAAAGTCTCTTCAGGTAATCTTCTCTCTTTGGTTTAATCACCTTATCGACATATTCCTCATAAGAAACGAAGTCATCTTCAAAATAATCAGGAATTCCTCCTCTCGATGACCAATATACATCACTAGTAGGATTCATTTGATTGGCATGATTATCCATTGCAGCTTTATGATGCGAACTGGTCGTATTGTTTACCATACTTTTCATATCGTTTGGTGAATAGTTTTTTGGCATGATTTACCCCCTTTATATACCAGATTATTTATCTATTCATTAAATAATATTATTACTTCCTCATACTAATGATATCAATATTACATAAAGTTGTCTACATAAGAACAATTGAATGTTTAACTTCCCTTCTATTTGCATTCTTAATAACATATGTCAAATAGTTAATTCTAAAAACAGAGCCTAGGTTAAACCTAAGCTCTATTTCATCTTTATCCGCTTCTACAACAACCATTTCATGCATCAGTTCTCTAATTAGATAACTATTTTCGGATGTTATCATTTGCTTAAACCAATCAATCTTTGCTTCAACATCTTCCTTTGTTATTTCATTTTGATTCTCAGAACTGGTTTCTAAGGTATATAATTGTATCTTCAACTGCTCCTGTTCGTTATGCGCTTTTGAACATTACAACATTATTTGTAATACTGAACATTGTAATAATTTTAAGTGTAAGAAGTACAATTATTAACCTATTGGTCATGAAAACATTACTTATATCCTCCTAAAACTGCATATGTTGATGGTGTAGTACAAAGTTTTTCAACATCCTCACCACTATACACAGCAATTCTATTTTCCGTTCCAAACTTATACAACCTATATAAGAAATATCGTTCACCATATAGTTTGGCAGCATGTAACTCATGTGCGGTTATATAGAATAACGTGTTTTCCTCATATTTAGTTGTTTTTACTTCTATATATATTTGCATTCCTTCTTCATCGTATGATAATATATCATATCCTAAGCCATCTCCAATATTTTGAGATATCCACTTTGCCTTTTTACCTATACGAGATAACTTGTTGTTCTCATACTCTAAGACAAAACTCTCACCTGCTTTTCCCAGTTTGCTATCTCTTTTCGCCTTCTTGACGTAATCAGTTATAGCTCCCCTCTTACCAATTTGAGGAAAATATTTACTTTTAGACATTTTACCAAAAGCTACATAAGGCACAATATATTTTTCATTATTATTTAAATCCCGATATGTTCTCGCAGCATACCAAAAAACATTTTGAGCAAGTAAAAGTAAACCCTCATCATAGTAGTATAAATCACAAGATTTCAACTTTTGCATATAATCACTTATAAGTGGATGATTCCATAATACTAGATTATCCCTAATGAGTTGAATCAAAGTCATAACTTTGCCAATTGAACCAACACGTCCCTTGATGAAAACTATTCCAGTTTCGAGTTCTTCTGAGAATTCTTTCAAGTCAGTGTATTTATAAATTGAGTACTTATTGGGAAATTTCAAAAAGAGCAGGGTGGAGATAAATCTAAAATCGCTTCCACCTGTGGTAGAGTAGTCTAAGGAATTTTTAAGTTCTTTTATTGAACTAGAGAAACTTATAATTCTTTCGTTTAGTTCAATGCTCTCATTAAACAGAATTCTAAACGCCTCTTTGACTTCCTCCTTTTTATGGGATGCAATTTTAATTACTTCATTAATTGGAAAATAATTTCGTGATGCTACTAAATTACTAGATTCATTTATAGATTCTTTTAACATATTTACAAAGTCAGAAGAGTCTATATTCCAGTTGTTTTGAAATCTCTCGACTTCTACCCACTTGTACTTTTCCTGAATCCAATTCTTTTCAAAATTCATCCAGTAATGGTTAACAATTTGCTTTAGTTTCCTCTTATTCATAACCTAGTCTCCTTTGATTATCAGTTTTAACTATCTCGACATCCAGTGTTAATTATATCACCTTAGCTACAGAGAATGAAACTTCATCATAATCAAAAAGTAATAGGTATGTACCTAAACCTCTAATGTCATGGTTGGGGAACTTAAGAATGCCAGACCCACGATAACAAAAAAACTGATAGATTTCTCTATCAGTCTGCGCACTAACTGGTGCGGGTAAGAGCAATTCAACTATCACTAGTTATCATAAACACCTGTAAAACCATACTTATTACAATGTCGCTATGTATCTATAAATTCATCGTCTTGTCTAGATCTAAGCAGCTGCCAATGATAGATCTAGAATATATCATAATCTCGTAATATAACAAAACTTTCGTTAATAGCTTAGTTACGATAATTCTGTTAAAAAAACCATGCTGACTCATTTGAGTCAGCACATTATTATTTATTCTTTTTTGATAAATACTCATCAATACCAATTGCTGCATTGTGACCATTGGCTACACCGCTGATAACATCTGGACCTTTAACAATATCTCCACCAGCGAATAGCCAGTCGATACCTTTAACTTGTCCGTTTTCTTTAACTTCAATTTTACCACGGTTGATATTCATTTTATTTTGGTTTTCATCTGATAAGTATGAATAATCAGGTGATTGACCAATTGCCATGAATACTTGAGTAGCTTCTAGTAACTGTTCTGAATTTTCTTCAAATGAAGGATTGAAGTTACCTTCAGTATCAAAGATTGAGATAACTTTCTTAACCTTTAATCCTTTGATTTTGTTATTCTTAATTACTATTTCTTGAGGTCCCATTCCGAAGTGATATTTAACTCCTTCTTCTCTACCTTCAACTACTTCTTCTAAATCAGCAGGTAACGCATCTTCAGATTCTAAAGCTGCCATCATTACATTTGATTTACCGAACTTTTCGTTTTGATATCTTACTACAGTTCTTGCAACGTCAAACGCAACGTTTCCTCCACCGATAATTACTACGTTTTCATGAACATCTAGTTCTTTAACAGTTCCTCTACCATAGTCTCTACCTAGTGGTAAGAAGTCCATAGCTGCTATACAGTCTTTATGATCATGACCTGGCATTGGGATTTTTCTACCAGCGAAGAATCCTGAACCAGTGAATACTGCATCGTAATTCTTATTAAAATCAGCTAACATTGTATCAGTAACTTTAGTGTTTAGATTAATCTTAACACCAATTTTTTCTATGAATGAAATATCTTGATCAATTGCTTCATCTGGTAAACGGTATTTAGGAATACCATATCTCATTACACCACCAGCTAGTGGCATTTGTTCAAATATTTCTACATTGTAACCAATTGTTCTTAAGTAGTAAGCTGCTGCTAATCCAGAAGGTCCCGCACCGATTATTGCCACTTTACCATTAACCTCTTTACTAACTTGTTCTAGGATAACACTATCATAAATATCCTTAGGAGCATTATCAACTATATAACGTTTTAACCAACGAATCGCTACTGCATCTCCTCTTTGTGTTAATGCACAAGCAGTTTCACAGTTATGTGTACAAATTCTACCACAAACAGCTGGTAATGGATTTGTTTTATAAATCTCTGTTAAAGCTTCTTCAAAGTTATTTTCCCAAATAGCTGTGATATATTCAGGAATATTCATATGAGCTGGACATGCGTTAGTACAAATACCACACTCAACACATCTAGAAGCTTCATGAATAGCTTGTTCTTTTGAATAACCTTTTATGATTTCTAAGAAAGATCCTTTTCTTTCATCAGGAGAAAGATGTTCCATTGATACTCTTTCCAGATCTAATAAATCAGAAGATTCATCTTTCTCATATCCGAGTTTTACTTCTTTACCATTGAATGTATCAGTTGGCATAAAGTAGAAACTATCTGGATCTGGATCATTATATAAATATTCTTTACTCATCTTAAGTGAAGAAGTTGTACAAACATCTACACATAAAGCACAGAAACAACATCTACCGTAATCAATTGTTGGACGTAATTGTAAGCTTCCATCTTTGTCTTCTAGTTCACTTCTTTCAACCATTGTGATTGCTTCAGTTGGACAAATTTCACCACAAGTACTACATCCAATACATTCTTCCCAGTCATTTACATGGAAACCACGGTAATTATCTGCTACTTCTCTTGGATTATCAAATATATCTTTAAAGTCTTTAGTTATTGGTTTTTTAAGTAAATATTTTAAATGTCTTAATGGTTTAAATACACTATATACTTTTTTCATATTAACCTACCTATCTATTTCCGGTGAACACACACCCATAGTATCAAACCATAGGGCTGCATCATCTAATCTAGTACCTGGTAAGTATTTTTCAACACCAAGTAATCCTTGTGGGAATGAAGCCCCACGAACCGCTACACGGTAAGGTTTTGTTCCACCATCAGACACGATATAATAACCAAATTCTCCTCTTGAAGACTCTACTGCTGCATAAACTTGACCCTTAGGTACTCTAAACTTAAGAGCATTCCCGTCCATTTTAGCTCTAACAGGACCCTCAGGCATTTTAGCTAGACATTGTTTGATAATTCCAATACATTGAACTACTTCTTGTAATTTCAAATCAACTCTACACTCTGCATCTGAATAATCAGCCATAGGCACTTCAAAGTCGATTTGATCATATCTAGCGTAAGGTAATACTTTACGTAAATCATAAGGTTTGTTTGTAGCACTTCTCATCCCAACACCAGTTACACCTAATTCCCAAACTACTTCACTTGGTAGTAAGATGTGATCAACTAAACGTTTTCTAATAGTAGGATTTTCAATACCTAAATCTCTGATTTCTAAATATCTACTTGCTAGATCATCTAAGAATTCATTAATTTCATCTTCAATACCAACTGGTAAATCTTTTCTAACTCCACCTGGTACGATATATTGATGATAAATTCTATGTCCAGTAATCTTTTCAAAGATTTCTAAAATTCTATTTCTATCAGCTTGAGCATGATACATTAATGTGTAATGTCCTGTAGGTCCACCAATACCACCATAAGCCATTAAGTGAATAGAAATTCTAGCTAGCTCTAAAATAATCATACGAATGTAATGAGCTCTTTCAGGAACTTCAATTCCTGCTAAAGTCTCTACACCCATCGCAAATACCATTTCATTGATATCTGGTTCAACAACACAGATTCTAGGAATTAAAGCTATATTATTAATCCAAGTACGTTGTTCCATACCTTTTTCAAATCCACGGTGTAACATACCTGGTAATAAGTATGACTTTTTAATAATATCTCCTTCTACATACATATGTACAGAAGTATTACCATGCATACCAGGATGCTGAGGGCCTAAGAATAATTTAATTTCTCTCATTATTTTTTCCCTCCTTTATTACTAAAATCTTTAGTATATTCACGTTTTGCATACTTTCTATCTGAATATGCTTTAGCATCAAAGTCTTTTCTTAATGGAGGTAAGTCATCCCAGTTTTCTAAGAATAATTGTTTCTCTGAATCAGGATTACCTTCAAACTTAACACCAAAGAATTCATGTACATCTCTTTCATAGTATTTAGCACCAGGATAAACAGAAGTAACAGTTCTAAACACAGGGTTTTCTCTTTCAATTTTAGTTCTAACCTGTATATAGATTGGGTTATCCCAATTAAAGATAATATAGACTAATTGATACTTCCCTTCTTCTATCCAGTCAACATTTGTTAACATACTTAATTGCTTCCAACCAAGAGATTTTAAATAAGCTAATACAGTATGTACATCATTATTACTAATATCAATTGCAACTTGAGATTCACTTACTAAATCCACATTTAGTAAACTAAATCTATTTTCTAATTCACTAACAAGAGCTTGATTATTCATGGAATTCATCATGAACAAACACCTCCCCTAAAGCATCCATTTGATTCTTTTTATACCATTCGTTGTTATCTCTATAATTTTTCCAACCAACAGCAGTTTTGTTCTTAATTAAATCCATCAAATCAGTAAAACCATTCATTACTGATTCTGGATTTGGCATACATCCTGAGATATAAACATCTATCGGTAAATAATGGTCTAATCTGTTTAATACAGCATGTGAATCATGGTAAATACCTCCATTAATTACACATGGACCAAATGCCACGACATATTTTGGTTCACTCATTTGTTCATAAGTATAAACTAAGCGTCTTAATGTTTTCAGTGATAAATATCCTGTGATTAACAGAACATCTGCCTGTCTCGGTGTAGCCATCGGACCCATACCTAGACGTTCCATATCATACGCACTTGTCATCGCTTGAGGCAACTCAATCGCACAACAACCAGTACAATACATTAACATCCAAATTGATTTACGACGGAAAAAATCACCAAGCTCAGTCCACTTTGTATCCATTTGAGCTTGTGTTAGTTTTTTATTTTCCATAGTTACCTCCATAATACCCATATAGCTTGTAACACTGCTAATGCTAATGGCCATTTGTAGAAGAAAACAACCACTTGATCGATTTTAAATCTACCGTTTAAATTCGATATTAAATTAGCAACTGTATAAACTATAAAGTATTTTGCTAAAAACTCTATTATGTTACTTGCTCCACCTAAGAATAAGTGAACAAATAATGATACTTCTATAAATGTTGCGATTTCATGCATAACAAATAGTAATCCTAATTGTTTTCCACCATATTCAACCATTGGTCCTGAAGCGATCTCAGAAGGCGCAATGTAAGTTTCAAATGGTTTCTTACCCAACATACCAAGTAATGAAAGGAATGCAACACCAAATCCAATTGGTAAGCTTAAAGCAAACCAACCATTAGCTTGCTGGAATTCCATAATTCCAGTAAGACTGCTTGTACCACTTACTTTAATAATTGTTATAACAACAACCATAAACGGTACTTCATAAGCTAACATTTGCGTTAAGGCACGCATAACCCCAATGCTTGCTAGTGGATTTCCAGAACCACTCGCACTCATTGCCATTCCTAACATCCCTACTGCTAATAAATAAACAAAGATGAAGAAATTATCGTAACCAGCAAATGCAACTAAACTATCTGTAATTGGCATAAACATTGCAGTTGCAGTAATTCCACCAACCGCCATAATTACACCAAAATCATAAATCCAACCATGAGAGATCGCTCTCTTGCTTAATGCTTTAAATATATCTAAAAATTCCTGATACCATTTAGGCCCATAACGTTTTTGCATTCTACCAACAACTTTACGGTTGATTCCACCAATAGTTGTTTGTAGAGTAAATCCAAATAACGCTACACCTAAACCGATTAACATGCTCATTAATATTACGCTCATAAGATATCACCCCACACTAATAGAGTAAGTATTAACACTATCCAAAGTACTGTAACTTCTGGTTTATTAGTAAAGAACCAGTACTTAAAGAATCTACCAAGTTCATTTACTTTCTCTTTAATCATTGCATATACCTTTGAGATTAAAGGTTTTGCAGGATACAGTCTTTCAAATGGTGCATAGAAATCAGCACTATAATGTAATAATTCTTCAGTATAAATAAATTCACCTGAAGTATAAGTATCCATTAAACCAACTTTTCTTGATTTAGGTAATATGAAGAATATAATAGCTATAACTACTACTCCTAAACCAAATACTGAAGCAATTATTGGTGCACTTAGAGTACCGTTTGCACCTTGAATACCAAACTCATTCATAAGTAATGGACCAAACCCAAATTCAGCAATAACTTTATTAGAAAAGTCAATTACCTGATTCGGTATTACACCAATATAGAAACTCCCTAAAGTTAAGATTATAAGTGGAATCATCATTAAGAATGGAGCTTCCTTAACACCTTTATACTTAGGTAACTTTTGCCCTAAGAATAACGCAGCAAGTGGTCTAAATACATATAAGAATGAACCAATACTACCAAAGAATGTCGCAACAGCTACAATAATCATTTGTTTATTAATAACTGCTTGGAATATTAACCATTTAGAGATAAATCCACCCATTGGAGGAATCCCCGCCATAGAGATAATCGCCATTAAATAAACCATATAAGTTAATGGCATATGATGAATCATACCACCTAACTCACTAATCTTAGTCGTCTTAGTACGGTAATGTACTACCGCAATCGCTAAGAAAGCTGCTGTTGAAGCTAAAGCATGAGCTAAAATATGGTACATTGCACCTGTTAAAGAAATGCTTGAACTCATCGCAATCGCTACTAAAATATAACCACCGTTTGATGCACTTGAATAAGCCAATAACTTCTTAGCATCATCTTGTCTAATTGCTTGAAGTGTACCAACAACTATTGTTATTGCTCCGAATATCGCTATTACATAATTCTGTAGGTACATTCCAACTGCTTCTAAATAAATGCTAGCCGGAGATATTCTTAAGATCGCCATAAATGCGATAAACGCACCTAACTTCTCTATACCACCACTAAATACAGCTGATACCGGATCTGGAGATTTACCTAGTACTTTAGGTAACCAAACATAGAATGGATAAGCTCCTAATTTAGCAAATCCAGCTACTGCTAATAATATATAAACTAATAAAGCACTTTTTCCACTTAATACTGATATTGCAGCTAAATCAAAGCTACCAGTAATAGAGAAAGTAAACATAACCGCATAAAGCATCGCAAACGATCCTACTGTACTAAATACGAAATAAGTAACTGTCGGTTTTCTTTTCTTTCCTAAAGGAATCAAGAACATTGAAGTCCATACAACAATTTCAAAGAAAATAAATAAAGTTATAAAGTTACTCGCAAAGAATACCCCTATAGTACCTGCTAATGCCATCAAGTAAAATAAATTATATGCAGCAGGATATTTATAATCCTTAATGAAATACGGATTAAAGAATGAAACCATAAAGAAGATAAATGAAACTATAATCGCAAAGTATAATCCAAACATACTTGTTTTAAATAATACAAATTGCGGAATTAAATTTACCTCAGCATCTAAGTTATTATTAAAACCAAAGTAAGCTAATACCGAAAATACTGCTAAGGAAGCTAATATAGTTAAATAAGAACCCAACTTAGGTAATTTAATAGAAACTATATAAGCTAATACACCTGCTAAAAGTGTAGATAAAACAACTAACTCAATACTAAACATTAGAAGTTCCCCCTTTCAGCTATTGCTTCCATCATTTCTTCTGGAACAGTCATAAGCGAATCCGTAAGAGGTTTTGTGTAAACACCAAAAACAATTAATCCTAAAGCAAAAATAAGAGTTACCACTTTTACTAATGCATCTACTTTAAATGTTTTTACTTCTCCTACTGAATACCATAACTTAATTAATAATTTAACAAAGTAAGTTCCTTCAATTAAACTAACAACCAAAATCAAAGCTGACAAGAATAATTGATATTGACTGAACAATGATGTTAAGATATTTAATTTAACAATAAATCCAAAGAATAATGGTAAACCAATAACACTTAAAGATGCTACTGTGAATGCAAAACCGACTAATTTGTTTTTAGAGAATACACCTTGTAAACTCTCAATTTCATCAGTTTTAGTTCCATCAACCATTTTTCCTGTAATAGTAAATAAGATATACTTACTAACAATATTAGCTATGATAAGCATAATAGCTGGAATAACTAAACCATTAGCAAACAGCAATATAATTAAACCTGATTGAGCAATAGCTGAGAATAATAATACTTCTCTAATTCTCTTACTCGCAAACGCTGCAACTTCTCCAGCTAACATAGTTACTGCTAAAATAACTAAAACAATGTTACTAATACTTCCTAACACGAATACTGTAGATAATAATCTACCAAACGTAAGCGCTATAGTAGTCGCAAATACACCTGCTATTAATACACTTGTTAAAGCATTAGCATTTTGTAATACGCCTTTAACCCAAGAGTTAAATGGTAATAATTTTGCTTCAACACCTAAACCAATGAACATCAACATAAATGGTAATGCTAAATTAGATAAAGGAATTGCTTTATCAACAATTGTTGGAAGAATTAAAGCCATATTTAATGTACCAGTCATGCTGTAAAGTAAGATTAAACCTAATAAGTATAATCCACTTCCTACAGTACCTTGAACTAAGTAATTAAACGTTGCTAGTGGTCTCTTATTACCCGAAGTAATTAAGTAAGCACTAATCCCAACGATTTCTAAAAATACAAATAAGTTAAATAAATCATTAGTAAGTAGTAGTCCATTTACACCCGCTAAGGCTACTAGTAATACAGTAGATAATCTTTTTACTTCTTTACAGTTTGTAACTACTGTTAAAAAGAAAACAACATTAACAACCATTAAACCAATTAATGAATATTGATCAACTAATAAATTAATACCATACTGACTAAACCCACCAATACTATAAAGCCCTTTAGAAATAGTAAACACTAAATAAACATCAAGTAATAAAGCTACTAGTAATAAGGGTCTTGCAAACTTTTTATTCATAATAGAAAGGAATGCAAATAATAACGGGATTGCGATTAATAATACTGGATTCATCTTATTCAACCCCCATTTCATCTATCTCGTAAGTTCCGTATTTAGCATAAATCTTTTTCGCAAAAGCTAAACCTAATGCAGTTGTCCCAACACCAATTACGATTGAAGTTAACACTAAAGCATGTGGTAAAGGATCAACGAAACTTAAAACCGATGTACTATTACCTGTTAAGATAGGAGCTAGTCCACCATCTACATAACCTACTGAAATAATAAATAAATTTAATCCGATCTCAAACACATTCAAAGAGATAATAATTTTTATAACGTTTCTATTAGTTAGTAATCCATAAAGACCTAACATAATTAAAATAATACTCGCATATTGAATCATTAGCTTACCTCCTCTGTCAGGAAGTTATCAATAATACTTGCAATCTCAGAACCAACTTTTAGTCCGATAATTACATAAACTATAGGAATAATACCTGCACTAAACAAGTCTCCTACAACTCCCGTATCTAAGAAGTTTTCTAAGAAATAACCAGTAACATAAATACCTGCAACACCGATTAAAACATATAAACTTCCCATAAAACCTTCTAATAATTTGAAACCTTTAATCTTAGTTCTAAATGAATCATTAGATAAATAAAGAAGTAAGATGCTTGAAGCAATCATTGTTCCACCCGGGAAACCTCCACCTGGTGTTAAATGTCCATGAACTGAGATATAAATACCAGTCATTATAATAAGTCCGAATAACGCTCTTGAACCAACTCTTAACATAAAGTTAGGTTTAAAGTTTAAACTTACTCTTTTACTGTCTTTTGAGAACAGTAATGCTACACCGAATGCAGAAATAAATAAAACCGTAACCTCACCTAAAGTATCAAATGAACGGTAATTCGCAACTATACTAGTTACAAAGTTACTTGAACCAGTCTCATAACCATCTTCACCAAAGATAACTTCTTCATTTTCTTCCGTTACATTTTTATTAATATATCTATCAGATACTCTGTCGCTTACATCAGCTTCACCGAATTTAGGAAAACTACTATTTTGATTTAAACTATTGATTATCCCAAATCCTAAAGCTAAAACAACTAATAAAGATAATACCTTTTTCATTATTTCACAACCTTTCTAGATGAAAGTAATGTGAACACAAATAACGCTGTTACAAGTCCACTTCCAATTACAGCTTCAGTAACTGCTACATCTGGAGCCTTCATTACTACAAAACC
Organism: Mycoplasmatota bacterium; assembly: GCA_018394315.1. Lineage (GTDB taxonomy): Bacteria > Bacillota_I > Bacilli_A > MAG-NZ > MAG-NZ > Zrk6. The sequence continues at coordinate 112,007 of CP074575.1, forward strand.
TAATACACTTAACATACTAAGTGCTGATAAATAAACTATAGATTTCGATAATGTCTTTGAGCTAACAGCTAAAAAGGCTAAAATAACTAATAATACTGAAATTACTATAGATAATATATTAATCATTCTTATCACCTCTATATAATTCTTTTAAGTCATCTTGAGTTAACTCAGGTAATTTATTCTTTTGATAAGCTGCTTTTGCTAATGAACTCGATCCGATTGGATTTGTTAGAGCTATTAAAATAATAATAAAGACAACCTTAAGTAACCAACTAGGCTCACTAACTCCAACACCTAAAAGAATTGAAAATGCTCCAAGTGTAGTTGCTTTTGTTCCTGCTTGAATTCTGTTAAATGTATCTGGCATTCTAAATACACCTAATCCACCAAGCATATAAAACAAACCACCAATTACTAATAAAATATTAGCTATCATGTTTACCCTCCACAAATCTTGCGAATACTACTGTTTCTAAGAATGCCAAGATCGCATAAACAATTGCGATATCCAAAAATAAACTGTTTTTTTCAATCAACGCAACAAGTGCAATAATACCAATTACGATTATATTAAGAGTATCGACTGCTACAGCTCTATCTGCTAGTGTAGGTCCCTTAATTAATCTAAGAATCGAAAATAAAACTCCTGTTCCTACTAGACCAAATACTAAATAAATCATTTGAACACCACCCTTAAGACACGTTCAAATAATGAACTAATATTTTTTCTGTTCTCTTCTTCACTCTTACCTTTAACATCAATGCAATGAATATATAATTCATCATTATCAACATCAACCGTAAGAGTACCTGGAGTCAAAGTGATTGAATTAGCTAATGTTAGCTTCCCGAATTCACCATCTAAATCAGTTTTGATTTTTACAAATCCTGAATTTAATGGAATCTTTGGGCTTAACACTCTTCTTGCTACGTCTATATTCGCTAGTATCAATTGATAAATAAATACTGGAAGATAAACAACCAAAAAGACAACTAATTTATAAGGTAACAAATAGTCGATTTTATACTCAACGTGCTTAGTTATCAATATAGTAAGTATAACCGCTATAACTGCACCAACTGCTAATTCTGTAACTTCAAATCCTGCAAGCAAAACATAACTTGCAAAAAGTACCAAAAACGTTGCTAAGTACTTCAAAGCAACTCCTCCCCTCTATGATTAATTGATTTTATTTCTTATATATTGCTAACTTAACGACCATATCAACGCCCTTACTGAATGGCCAAATGAGCCATTTTTTCTCAACTTCGTCGACTAATTCATTAAGTAAAAACAATCCTAGATCACCCATACCAAATCCATAATCAGATTGGTACTTATCATAAAACTCTTCCATTTTATCTAAATCACTAATTCTATCTCTTACCTCTTCCATAAACTTGCTTTTTGCATCGTCTTGGAAGATATCTGATAAAACAACTAAATATTCACTCATTGTTCTTACAAGATTACTATTAAAGTTTCTAAATACATCAATTAACTTATCTTGCATATATCCTTCAATAAACTTAATTAAGTGTTCTGGATAACCACTTACTCTTAACTTTGAACAACTTAACATTACTTGTTGGTATATTAGTTGTGTATATATTGGAGTTACTAAAACTAAAGAAGCCTTATTCGTATATGACTTTAAGAACTTATATGCTTCTATCCCTTTAAGCCTATTCTCTAATAGAGTTTCTAAACATTCATGTGATTTACAGTTTATAACTCCTTCTTCAAAACCATTAAAAAACTGATTTTTTTCAAAACCGGTATACTCTATTCTTTCTAATTTAATTTTCTTTCTATCATCAACACTTAAATTACATCTATCTACTGATTCTTTAACACTTGATAAATCAATATCCGTTAGTACAACTTCGTTAAAATTCTTAACTAGTAGCTCTAATGAAAAATCCTCGCATCTTCCCGCACCAATAACAATGACTAGTTCTTTTCCCGTTTTATTTATAGTTTTCGATAAAATGGAATCAACATTAAATCTATAATCCTTCCATAACAGGAATCTATTCTCATCTGTAGTATTAAGTGAATTGTTGAATAACTCTATATTTAACATACTCCACCTCTTCCTAGTTCGTGTACAAACGATAACGCATAGTTAGTATACTAACTTTATAAAAAAAAAGCAATAAATCTTGTCGATTTAGCTCTCTTTTTTTTTGTAACAAATATTACCAGTTATACTTACAGACTGTATTACCTTCTATTTTATTTATGCATATGCAATCTAGATTACATTAATTTGATTATAATCTTCTTAATATAATCAAAAGTAATGGCTCTACTATGCCAAAATTACTGCTTTTCCGAAGTATTAATAATAATATAATTTGTTAATAATATATGTAATTTTTATAAAAATATCTAAGATTAAGAATCTATACACTATCTTGACATTATGTCAAGTATCATTTCATCAGTTTCATTCATTCCATCTGCTGCGATGTTAACCATATTACGAATCGTATCTTCTATATCTTCTTTAATAATACCTGTTCCACTTTCAACAACCTTGTTTTGTAAAGCTAAGGTTTTAGCTAAAAAAGCAGCATCCAAACTTGAAGCGATTTTTAAAGCACATGATGATTTAGCTCCATCACAAATTACTCCTGTTAAATTAGCGACAGAATTTTTAATACTATTTTCTATTTGAGTGTAGTTCCCGCCTTCTAAGTAAGTTAAAGCAGATCCAACTCCTATCGCAGCTGTTACAGCTCCACAAAATGCTGAGAGTCTCCCGATACTAGTTTTAATATGAATTGGAATTAAATTGGCCATAGCTAATGCTCTATATTTTAGTTCTTCACTAATCCCAGTTTCTTCTGAATAAATATGAATTGGAATACTAATTGTCATTCCTTGATTTCCGCTACCTGAATTAATAACAACCGGTAAATCACAACCACTCATTCTAGCATCACTTCCAGCAGCAGCAGAAGCTCTCATTTTATCACTTAACCCGTCACTACACCCGCATGATGTAATTGATCTACCTACATTGATTCCCCAATCGTTTGTTAGTCCTTCTTTTGCAATCACAGAATTATGAATTAATTGTTTTTCTAGTATTTTCTTAAGTTCTAAATAATCAACTTTATTAATAAACTCATAAATTCTTTTAATACTTAATTCTGATCTATCAGTCAAAGATGAATTAAAATCACTCTCGCTACATGGATTATGTATAATTTGAGTACTGTTTCTAACTATTTTAGTAATATTAGTATGAGTATGCATTAACTCAACAATCGCAACATCATCATCTTTTCTCATTTCTACTTCCACATAAAGTTTAGCATCAGAGTCTTTTCTAGAATAAGATGATAACCCCTTACTTTTTAATTCTTTAGTCTTTTCAATTAGCTTAGGAGTAGCTGCTTCTAAAACTTTTAACCCTTCAGCTGAATTACCAATTAAAGCTCCTAAAATAACTACGTTATTGATTCCCCTAAGTCCATTAGTATGTGGAATTACGACACCCTGAACATTTTTAATCATGTTACCACTACTTCTAACAATAATTTCATCTGGAAATGAGCCTAAAATCTCTTTACATCTTGCTGCTGCTAGAGCATAAGCAGTGGGTTCAGTACATCCTAACGCAAATACTAGTTCTTCATCTAATATTTTTAAAAATTGCTTGTCCATATTGTTCATAAAACCCCTCCAACCTATCACATTATAATAAAAATAAAACAGAGAATCACTCTGTTTATATTACTTCAAATACAACTAAAACTATAGCTAAAACTCCAAATGCCATGTAAAGTAAACGAGCAGGAAACTCTCCTACTAATCTTACTAATCTCTGAGCTCTTGGTGAGCTAAATCCAAATTTAAAAATTCCTAAAGCTATTATATAATAAGCTCCTAGTACTAAAATTAAATAATCTAAAACATCAAAATTTTTCACTCTTCACCCTCCGTTTCTTTAAATTCCACATCTATAAAATCTGAATTCCTTAAATCATAACTATCTATCAAACCAGATAATTGTTTACTTACAAACGATAATACAGTAATGTCATCTATCATACCAGCTACCGGTATAAAATCTGGAACAGCATCAAGTGGCGATACAAAATAGACTATACCAGCAATTATCAAAGAAAGTTCCTTTTTAGTTAACTTAAAATCATTCCTAAAATAATCATAGATCATCATAATGTACATTTTAAGATATTTTACTCCTTCAGAAAAACTCTCTTTTTTTGAATTCATCTTCTCGGTAGCTTTTTCTACCAATTTAGCAAATTTATCAAGTGAGGTGTACTCTTTTGCTTTCTTCTTCCACTTTTCATTATTTAAAAAACTTTTTATTACATTATTATCTTTCATATCTTCTACCTTAATACAATTATATCATAATAAATTCGTAATAAAAGAGACTAGTTTAGTTCACTTTGATACCCTTTGGTTACTTTAATAAATAATATACCAGCAACAAGTATTGAAACTGAGCAGACAATAATATTAAGGAAAAAACCACCGAAGTCATTTACGTAAGGTGCAGTAATATTACTAAAGGTATTAGCTAGTGCCATACTCATCCCTAATAACGTAAGGAAACTATTAGATTCTTTTTTAAACATTTTACTACCAACAGGAAAAAGAAGACCCCAAACAGTATCAAAAGTAAAACCAAATAAAAATATAAAGGAAATAATAATTACTGGGCTATTCATAAAAATTGGTAAAATTACAATTACAGACGCTATGAACCCATATTTTGTTAGTCTAAGCTTTCCTATTCTATCACTAAATAGTATTATAATAATCGCTGCTCCTAAAGTCCCTAGAGCTACTGTAGAATAAACTACGGTAATGAATAATTGATCATAACCTTTGCTACTTAGAAATAGACTCATATAGTTATAAAAATAAACTGCAGGTATGCTTGTTAAAAAAGTAATTAACATCATAGTCTTCACTTCTTTATTTACTATTAATCTTTTAAATTCCTTAAAGTCTATCCCCTCTTCTGAATCGATTTTTGGTAGAGGAATTAACAAGAAGAACACGAGTAACATAGAAATACCGAATGTATAATATAATTCACTGATTGAATAATTAGTAACAAAGATATTTCCTATAATTGGTGAAGTGAGAACTGCAATGGCAAAAGAAAGTTTATAAACTCCACTTGCAAAGCCTAAATTATTATAAGGTATAATTTTTGATGTATATGAAATTATTAAACTAGCTAACGTAAAATAACCTAATCCAATTAATGATCTAGACAAGAAGAATTGTAGAGCGGTCTCAGAATTAGCAGTTAAGAAAGAACCTATACTAAATAATCCAACTGTAATTAGAAGGATTTTTTTTATCCCTATCTTTTCTGCAGAAAATCCCAAGAGCGGAGTTAGTAACCCCATCAAAGCGTAACCCGCATTTAAAAACGTTACCCTGTTTGGATTAACACTATAGTATTCAGCAATTTTAGGCGCTAGTGGCATAACTATACTCATCTCATTTATCATGATAAATTGTACTAATGCTAAGACACTTATTGCGTATATTTTTTTCATGTAGAACCTCCATCTAAGTACATGTGTGATATAATTTAATAGGGTGAAATTATGCGAAAAATAATAATAGATACAGATACTGCAAGTGATGATGCAGTAGCAATAATTATGGCTCTTAGAGCTAAAAATATTCATGTTGAAGCAATTACAACTGTGGCTGGAAATGTACCAATTGATGTCGCAACTAGAAATGCCTTAATCTCTATTGAAATGGCAAATACATATGCACCACCAGTTTATGTAGGTAGCGATAAACCTCTTAAAAGAGACTTATTTACATCCACATCATTTCATGGATCTGATGGTATGGGTGATATGGATTTACCAATACCAAAAAATGTCCCAATGAAAGAGTATGCAATCGATAAACTGATTGAGCTCATTGATAAATTCCCTTATCAAATAGAACTGATTGCAATTGGTCCATTAACTAATATTGCGTTAGCAACTCAAAAGGCTCCTAACACAATGAGAAAACTAAAAAAACTTTTCATTATGGGGGGCAATGGTCTTGGTCCAGGAAACATCACAGATTATGCTGAGTTTAACTTTTATGCAGATGCAGAAGCAGCACAAATAGTTTTAGAAGAAAACCTAAACCCATTTATTTTAGGTTGGGATGTAAGTTTGAACGACTCATATGTCAATGAAACCGATATTGATTTTATGACTAATTCTTCTACGGTATCTAATTTTTGTGTAAGATCAAATCAATCTATTATAGAATTTAACCAACGAGAATTTAATAAAACCGGCTTTGTACTTCCTGACCCGGCACTTCTTGCTGTCGCAATTGATGATAAACTGATTGAAGATAGTATTAAGACATACTCAGCAATTGTAACAAATGGAGAAAGGTATGGTCAACTTATAGTTGATTTCGATAAAACACCTAACTCTACTTTATGTAAGAAAATGTCTACAATTAAATTCAAAGAAATGCTTTTTAACCTAACAAAGTAACAAGCTATTAAAAATAGCTTGTTTTAATTTAATTTATTTTCATAACTTATCATTACGTAGTTAAACACCATAATACAAATAACGAATGCACTAAATGCTACTAATATGTTACCAATAAATCCCCATCTAGCCATTACTAGCGGAGCTACGCTATTAGTAACAACACTTGCACCTGACATTGCCATGCTTAAGATAGTAATAAAACTATTTACACCTTTTTTAAACATCTTAGATGAAACAGTAAAGAATAATCCCCAAACTGTATCATAACCTATCCCAAATAAGACTGAAAATATAATTATTGTTATATTATAGTCAAATACAAATCCTAAAATTGCACCAGTCGATAAATATATTCCCCATCTAGCCATTCGAAGTTTTCCAATTTTGTCGCTAAATAGTATTACAAGAATTGCTGCGAATATTGATCCTGACGCAACAATTGTGAACATTCTACTTGATTCAGCAACTGTATAACCAATACCTTGTAAATATATACCTAGGTAATTAAAGAAAAACACACTTGGAGTAGCTAACATAAACACGGCTATCATCATTAGTATAACATCTTGTTTTTTTAAGAGGTTTTTAATATCACGCAAATTTATATCGCTATCAGATGCTACCTCTGGAAGGGGGATCAACATCGCGAGTATTAATAAAGTAGCCACTCCAATTGAGAAATATAGCTTAGAAACATTTAAATATCTCACATAGAAACTTCCGATAATCGGAGAAGCAAACATTGCGCTTGCAAATGCAAATTTATATATTCCGCTTACAAATCCAAGCCTTTCATAAGAGATTATTTTACTTGAATATACAATTACTAAACTAGTAATAGTAAAATAACCGATCCCAATTACCGTTCTACCTATAAAATAACCTGTACTTGTAGTAACAAATGAACTTATAAATGCGCCAGCACTAAATATAGCAACATTGATTATGATTATTTTTTTAAGTCCGAACTTGTCCGACAGGAATCCATTCACAGGTGTTAAAAGTCCCATTAGAGTATAACCAATAAATAATAAGGTAACACTATTTCGTGATATACCGTACATGTCAGCTATTTGCGGACCTAGTGGCATTACCACGCTAAACTCAACAACAATAACAAATGTTAGCAAAGAAAATACAGATACTGCGTATTTCTTCATTACTTATTTTTTACCTCAGCAATAAAGCCTTCTATATCAATAATGTAATTTTTCATTTTCAAGTCATGTGCTAATTTTGAAATATATGGTTGTTTAAGTGATGCTTTATCTAAGATTTCAAAATCCCAAAAGATTTCTTTCTTAGTCGAATCAGCAACAATTTTTTTGTTTGCCATTACAACGATTCTATCGAAATTATCAATTACAAATTCCATATCATGTGTAATGATAATAACTGTTTTGTTTCGTTTAATTAATTCATCAATTATTTTGCTTTGTAGAACCAAACCGTCAAGATCTTGCCCAGCAGTTGGCTCATCTAGAATTATGTATTCACTACCCATAGCTATTACACACGCAATAGTAACAAATTTTCTTAACCCAAACGGTAAATCATATGGATTAGACTTTAAGTACTGAGTAATGCCACAAAGTTCAGCAGCATCTTCAACCAATTCCTTAACTTTACTCTCTTCTAACTTATTGTATCTCGGATTATAAGCTATCTCATCATACACAGTTCTGTTAAACAATTGATCTCCCGGGTTTTGAAATACATATCCAACTTTTTTAGATATTTGAGCAGTTGTAAGCTCTTTTAAGTCAATGCCATCAACCGTAATAGTTCCCTCAGTAGGTCTTAAAAGGTTGTTCATCATTTTAACAAATGTAGTCTTACCAGCACCATTTTGACCGATAATGGCAATTTTTTCACCTTTTGTAATTTCTAAAGAAACATCATCAATAGCACAAAAACCATTAGGGTAATTGAATACTACATTATCTATTTTAATACCATTCATAATATTTCCTCCTATACCTTATCTTTGAAAACTTCTACTGCTTCTTCTAAAACAGAAGGAATTTTTGATAATTTTTCTACTTTATTATTATACTCTATTCCAAGTTTAGCTATTTGAGGTAAATTAGTTCCATAACTCATAACATCTTCCTTTGAAAGAATTTCACTAGTCGTACCATCAAAAACTATGTTTTTATCATTTAGTAGTATAACTCGATCTGCATATTCAGCAATTAAGTCAATTTTATGTTCTACAAGGATAATAGTTTTATTTTGCTCTTTTAGTATTTTTATTATTTCAAATATTTCTTCAGTTCCTTTTGGATCTAATTGACTAGTAGGCTCATCTATAATTAAGATTTCCGGGTCCATAGCTAAAATAGAAGCTATCGCAACTCTTTGACGTTGACCACCCGATAATTCAGCCGGATGCTTATCTTTTAAGTCCTCTATTTTTAATAGCTTAATAATTTCTTCAATTCTTCTAATCATTTCATCTCTAGGAACACCTAAGTTTTCTAACCCAAATCCAATTTCTTCATAAACAGTTTCTTTAATACCACTTATTTGAATAAATGGATTTTGGAATATATATCCAATTTTATCTGATAAATCACTTAAATCCATTTTAAGAATTGAATCGTCATATAAAAGAATATCGCCCTCAAGATCACCTTGAGTTAAATGTGGAATAAATCCTCTAAGTAAGTTGCATAAAGTAGTTTTTCCGCTACCGTTTCTACCGATAATTGCGACTAATTCACCCTTGTTAATTGATAAAGATAGATTTTCAAATACTTTTTCCTTACCAATTAAATACTTAAATGATAAATTTTTAACTTCTAACGCCTTCATCCTACATACCTCCTATTCCAGGTACAAAAACCCAAACCATATATAATACACATGCCAACAAGATAAGCCACGGTAATATCTTATCAATACGTCTTGCTGATAAATCTCTATAGAAGGAATTCGGATTACTTGATGAGAAAGCTCTCGCTTCTAGAGTAGCAGCTTTATCACCAATATCAGTAATACTTGATATAATTAAAGGACTCAATGTCGGGAAAAATGCTTTAGTTCTTACCCACATATTTCCTTCCGTTTCAATTCCTCTAGCTCTTTGTGCTTGCATAATTACTTTACTTCTTTTACTCATTTCTGGAATCATCTGTAATGAGGCTAAAAATACATAAGCCGCAGAATTTGGCATACCAGTTTTTTGAAGAGAAACCATTAAGTCTGTTATATTAGTTGTTTCAAAAACTAATAATAACGTTGTCAAGAAAACAGAAATTGTCGACGTTAAATTTAGTGCTTTGTCTAATCCTTCAACAGATAGTTTTAAGAATTTCCATTCCCAAATTATATTACTTGAAGGTGTAAAGAAAGCCTGAACCAAAAAGATAAACAAGAAAAATATTATCATAGCAGATAAAACCTTCTTCGAATAACTTTTAAATTTTCCATCTACTAAAGCTAGCATAAACATAACTGGTAGTACTACAAAATAACCAAATTGCCACTGGTGAACAACAATCGAAGTAATCCCCAATAGTAAGGCAATTATTAATTTAGACAAAGGATACATCTTTGATACTATACCTTTTTTCATATTCTTACTCCTTTAATTATTTCAAGAGACCCCGAAGAGCCTCTTGAAAAATAAATTACTCTGAATCTTTTACGTACATTTTTCCTAATGGGAATTTTACCAATGTGCTTACTGGTAAACTTCTTACTAAGAAAAATACAATGAATGTAGATAAGAATTTATCAACAGTTTCAGTAATTAATGCACTTGATGCAACTGACTCCCATAAACCTTGACCTGTAGTTAAGAAGAAAGCAGTAATTACTGATCCTCCACCACCACCGGCGATACCACCGAATAAAATAGTAGTAATAGGTACTGCAGTTAATAAAGCAGCAGCCCAAATACCGATACTAGTTAATGCAGTCCATTTAAATGATTTAAATGCACCTTTTTGAGCAGCATATCCTGCTACCGCACCACATGCGATTTGCACGATTGCATAAGGAATCCAAGTTGGTGAAGATAAACCTAAGATTAAGTTTGTTACACCACCTGCTACCATTGCTGGTACTGGTCCTGCTACAGCGGCTACTAAAATAGTACCAATCATGTCTAAATACATTGGAAGTTTTAGTATACTAGCTAGTTGACCCCCGATAAAGTTAACCGCGATAGCGATTGGAATCAGGATTAACGTCATTGTTCCGAAATACTTTTTCATTTCTTGTTTCCTCCTCTTTTTTTTATTTCAACACAATTGAATGTGTTCAAACCTAACTAATGACATGGTTCTTATATAAAAGACCTGTCTCTTTACCAAATACAATTTCCATAAATAATTCTTTATATTTTCTGGAATCAACACTCATCGCAACAAACGCGTTGTCGGGTCCATATTGTCTTGTCCTAATTTGATCAACTACTGTTTGACCAACCGTAAAATCTTCAGTTGAAACTTGTAAATTAGTTCTTAATACATTTGGACATACAGAACTATCAATTGCATAAATAACTGTTAATAAATCATGTATGATATTACCAATAATTCTCTCTTCTTCCCAACCTGATACAGGAAGTACACTTTGTTGCATATTATATAGGATTTCTCCCAATTGTCCACCTTCTAATTTCATGAATAGAATGTCGTTAGCTGATAAATACGAAGGTTGAGTTACGTTTAAACCTATCATATGAATATCAACATATTCACCGATACTATACATAATTTCAACTGCTTTAGCATCAAACCAATAATTAAATTCTGCTACAGGGTTCATGTTTCCAGTAACCACACCTCCACCCATACTCCATATCGATTTCACTAATTTCATAGTCTCGATATCTTTTTGGATAGCTAATGCAATATTCGTTACTGGTCCTAAGGTGAAAATTTCAATTTCATTAGGATACTTTTTAACAGTCTCTAATATAAAATCAACTGCGTGTTTATTTGATAATTTCTCTTCATCATAATCAAGCTGAACTCCGCCTAATCCATCAACACCATGAGCTCCAGCGTTATCACTCTTTGGAAGTTCTTGCTCTAATAACGAATCACTTGCACCTTTATAAACCATACAATCAATATTATTTAACTTAACCAGTTTAAGAGCATTTTGAGTAGTAACTTCTAGTCCTTTATTTCCAGCTACAGAAGTAACACCTAATATTTCAAAGTTTGAGTACTTACTTGCTGCAGTTATTGCGAATGCATCATCAATTCCTGGGTCTGTATCTATTATTATTTTTCTTTTTTCCATAAATACTCCTACATTAACTCTTAACGTGTTTTTTATAAAGTTCTACTTTCTCTTTTCCGAATAATACTTCAAAGAATATTTCCTTGTATTTTCTACTGTCAACTTTCATTGGAACAATTGAATTTACTGGAAGTTTCCATGAATTAACTAAATCCACAACTGTTTGACCAATAGTAATACCTTTTGTAGAAACCCTCAAGTTAGAATGATAAATTCCCTCTTCTGGACAAACAGATTGGTCAATTGCATATATTACTGTTAATAAATCATGTATTACGCATCCTGTGTATCTACTATGCTTCCAATATGACTCTATATAAGGCCCAACCATTTCAAATAATATTTCGCCTAATTTCCCACCTTCAAGTTTCATGAAAGTTAAGTCATTACCTGTAAACACAGAGGCATGAGTTACATCTAATCCAATCATATGAATAGGTACGTCGGTACCGATACTAAACATAATCTCTACGGCCTTAGCGTCATACCAATAGTTAAACTCAGCTACTGGAGTAATATTACCTCTATGTACTCCACCACCCATTGTCCATATTACTTTTACTTTTTTCATTGTTTCTGGATCTTTTTCAATTGCTAATGCGATATTAGTAACTGGTCCTAAAGCTATTATTTCAATTTCACCTGGATTAGCTTTAACAGTTTCTAAAATATAATCAACTGCATGCATATCAGATAATTTAGACTCATCATAATCTAGTTTTACTCCACCTAAACCATCGGCTCCATGAGTAGCTCCAGCATCTTCACTAACCTTAAGCATAGATTCTCCAGCACCTTTATATACCATACAATCATAGTCCATTAGGTGTACAAGTTTTAGTGCGTTTGTTGTTGTAAATTCAATTCCTTTGTTTCCTGCTACTGTACAAATCCCTAATACGTCCATATCTGGTTGTTTCATAGCTGCTATAATTCCATATGCATCATCGATTCCTGGATCTGTATCAAATATTATTTTTCTTTTATCCATTTTCACACCTATTTTAAAATATAACCTTTCTTCTTCATCAGCTCATAATCAGCAACGTGTTCTGGGAATATTGTCTTAAAGAATACGTCAAAGAACTTAACTTTATCAACTTCCATACACATCTTTGCATTAATTGGGTAATCGCCATCGAAGTCCGAAGGAACATCAAATCCAACTACAGACTCCCCTATACATAAATCTTCTGTTTCAACATCTATATTACATGGATAAGCTTTCATAATTGACTCATCTATTAAGTAAGATACCAATAACGGATCATTAATTATACAACCCAATGTTCTTTCTTGTTCCCAGTGAAAATCTACATAAAACTGTGTAATATCATAAACATACTGAGCAACTTCTCCACCGAATTGTTTAACCATTTCTCTCATGTTTGGACTAAATAAGATATCGTATGTTACATCTAATCCAGCTACGGTAACATTAGGTAGATTTGCTTTGAAAAATCTTTTTGCTGCATGCGGATCTACCCAAAAATTATACTCAGCAACCGGGCTACAGTTACCATGAATTTTAGCAGCTCCACCCATAACAACAATTCTACCGACTTTTCTCATCGTCTCAATATCTTTTTCGATAGCTAAGGCTAAATTAGTTAATGGCCCTAAAGCACAGATTGTTACTTCATTTGGATTCTCTTTGATAGTATCTAAGATAAAATCAATAGCACCATCATTGGCTTTTCCCTTAACCTTATAATTCATTCCACTTAATCCATCAGGCCCATGTGTGTCTGTTGCATCTACATAGTCTCTAACAAGTGGTAATTCAGCCCCTTTATATACAGGAATATCTCTTCCTGCAATTTCTAAAGCTTTAATTGCATTTATACTCCCTTGATTTACTTCAACGTTACCACTAGCAACAGTTATTCCTACAATATTTAAGTCAGATTTTGCTGCGAGTAATATAGCAAGTGAATCATCAATTCCAGGATCTACATCTAATATTATTTTCTTCATCTTTCTAGCTCCAAGTCTTCTAAGTAAGGCATTGCAGTCTGAGCTCCTATCTTTTGAACAGTTTTAGAAGCAACTAAGTTTGCAATTTCGATTGCCTTCTTTAAATTAAAATTATTAAATAAACCGTACGCAAGTGCTCCATTGAATGAGTCACCAGCACCGGTTGTATCTACTACATCAACCTTAAATCCTGGTACGTTTACAATACTGTCGCCATTATGGTAATATACACCTTTATCTCCGCTAGTCATAATTACTTTATTTGGATATTGCTTTAAAACATTCTCCATTGAATCATTAAATATCATCTCTAATTCAATTTCGTTTGGAGTCAGATAATCTACTTTCTCGATTAATTCTAAGTCTAAATCTACAGCTGGAGCCGGATTTAAAATTACCTTAATACCTCTTTCATTACATACCTCAGTAACATACTCAACGGTTTCTAAAGGAATTTCTAACTGTAATAAGACAATTTTCGCATTATCAAACGCAGATAAATTATTCTTTACTAATTCCTTTGTTACCTCATTATTTGCTCCACTAACTACAATTATCGAATTATCACCTTCAGCAACTGTAATTTGAGCAATTCCACTAGGTACACCATCAATTTTTTTAACATAATCCGTGTTAACGTTTTCATTTTTGAAGTTATTTAATGATAACTCCCCGTTTGAATCATTACCTACACAACCTACAAATAAAACTTCAGTTCCTAATTTTGCAGCACCTACAGCTTGATTAGCTCCTTTACCACCAGGTAAGGTAGTAAAATCGTTTCCAGTTATCGTCTCTCCAATTTTAGGAAATTTATCACTGATCGTAATCAAGTCTGTATTGATACTTCCAACAACAACTATATTCACTTTATCACCCTTTCGTAGTATCCCGTACTACTAATTCTGTATCCAATATTACATTTTCTTTAATAGTTTCTTTTGTATCAATCATCTTTAATAATATTTCACTAACTTTATTACATAACTCGTCAATCGGCTGGGCAATTGTCGTTACTTTAGGATATACTTGCTTGGATAATTGAATATTGTCAAACCCAACGATTTGTATATCATCAGGTATCTTAATGTTTCTTTCTAAACAAGTACTAATGAATCTAATTGAATCTATATCTGTCCAAATAAAAACGCCATCATATTTTTTTACTATTTCATTTACATCGTAACCAGAATCAACACACAAAGACGTAAACTCCATATCTTTTTCTAAGCATACATCTTCAAATGCTTTTTTTCTAAGTGTTGCAGGTTCGTTACTGAGTGATCCATGTAAATGCAATAATTTCTTACACCCATTTTCAATCAAACAGTTTGTCGCTTGAACTCCACCTTGATAGTGGTTAGATGTAACAGTAACAATAAAATCATTTGGATTATCATCAATTCTATCTAAAAGTACTATTGGTAAATCACTCTCAATTAATCTGTTTGATAAATAACCAGTAGCTGTAATTACTCCATCAATTCGATTTTGAAGAATCACATCAACATATCTTTCTTCTTTTTCTATACTTTCATTGGTATTGCATAAAATCATTTTATATCCAAGATCGGATAAATTAGTTTCAATAGAATTTGCCAACTCTGGAAAGAATGCATTTGATATTGTAGGTATAACCAAAGCGATTGTATAAGATTTTTTACTCTTAATGGATTGTGCAGCAGCGTTAGGATAATAATTTAACTCGCTCATAGCAGATTCTATTTTGTTTGCAGACTTATTTGAAACATAGCCCTTCTTATTTAGGAATCTCGAGACAGTGGCTATTCCTACCCCAGCTTTTCTCGCTACGTCCTTTATCGTTTTCATTTTCCCTCCAATATGGAAATGTTTCCACACTTTAATAATACTCCTACATGGAAGCGTTGTCAATGAAAATATGGAAATGTTTCCATATTCTTATAGAAATCTTACTCTCTGACAAATATATTTTTAGTAACCACAAATTATAATTAAAAGAGTTATGCCTATTTTATCCTTTACTAAAAAAATTTTAACTTTAATCTTTAAAAGATAATCTATAATCATATATATGAGTGGATAAACTAATCAAAACTGTTATAATAAGATGACATTAACAATTGAGGTGGAGAAATGTTTGATTATATAAAAGAAATAGCAAAACTTAAGAAAGAAAAAAACGCTGTTATTTTAGCGCATTTTTATCAAAGACCAGAAATCCAAGACATTGCTGATTATACGGGTGACTCACTTTATTTAAGTAAGGTTGCTAGAGATATAGATGCTGAAATGATAGTTTTTTGTGGAGTTCATTTTATGGCAGAGACTGCTAAAATATTATCTCCCGACAAATTAGTTATTTTACCCCGCGAAGATGCTGGTTGTCCTATGGCTGATATGGCTACAGCCACTAAGCTGAAAGAATACAAAAAGAATAATTCAGATACTAAAATCGTTAGCTACGTAAATACCACTGCTGAAATCAAAGCTCTTAGTGATGTATGCGTTACATCTAGTAATGCTGAAACCGTTATAAAAGAGTTTAAAGACGAAAAACTTATGTATGTTCCTGATCAAAACTTAGGTTCTTATTTAAAAGATAAGTTTGATTTAAGAATGGACTTATGGCCTGGTTTCTGTTATGTTCATAACAGATTTAATTTAGAGGATATTGAAGCAATGAAGCATAAATATCCTAAAGCTAAATTTTTAGCCCATCCCGAAATGAAATTAGAGATTGTAAAGCAAGCTGATTACGTCGGTTCAACAAAAGCACTTTTAGAATATACAAAACAAAGTGATGATAAACAGTTTTTAGTAGGTACTGAAGTAGGTATCATACACCAAATGAGACTAGCTAGTCCAGATAAAGAATTTATTGAAATCAATCAAGATTTTTATTGCCGTAACATGAAAAAGACTCGTTTAGAAGACCTATATAATGCGTTACTTAACGAAGAAACAAAAATAACTATACCTGATGAAATTCTAGAACCTGCAAGAAAATCCTTGGATATTATGTTTGAAATAACTGAAAAAAATGCATAAGACAAATTGTTTAATAATTGGTGGAGGATTAGCAGGTCTTTATGTTGCTTTACAAATAAAAGATAAGAATGTGACAATTCTAACAAAGAAAGATATAAAGAAAACTAATACATATTTAGCTCAAGGAGGAATAGCAGCTGAGATGACTTCAGATATTTCTTCTTTAGAAAAACATATTAACGATACGTTAAGAGCAGGGGCATGGCATAACAATCAGGAGGCTACTAAAAACTTAGTTTTTGAAGCAAAAGAAAATATATTAGAGTTAATCGATTTAGGCGTTAATTTCGATAAAGATACTAAAGGACAAATCTATAGAACACTTGAAGGCGGTCATTCAACAAGTAGAATCCTTCATGCAGGCGGAGATGCTACTGGAAAAGCAATCATGGATGCGCTTATAGCCCAAGTTTTAAGTAAAGATAATATTGAAATAATATCTGATAGCATGGCTATTGACTTACTAGTTGATAATAATACGTGTTATGGCGTTACTTATTTAGACAATGAAGAAAATCTAAAACATATATATTCTGATGTTACTGTAGTTGCTACAGGTGGATTAGGTGGAATTTATAAGTTTTCCACAAATCCCAAATACGCAACTGGTGATGGTATTGGACTAGTAGCTAGAGCAAATGGAGAGCTGAGCGACTTAGAATTCATTCAATTTCACCCTACTGCATTTTATGACTCACTGGAAAAGAATCAGTGCTTCTTAATATCTGAAGCAGTTAGAGGAGAGGGTGCTTATTTATTTAACTCTGAGGGTGAAAGATTTATGAAATCTTATAGCGATTTAATGGAATTGGCTCCTCGCGATATAGTTTCTCAGAGTATTATTAAAGAAATGTATGATACTTGGAATGTATGTGTATACCTAGATGCTACACATCTAGGTATAGAGAAATTAAAGAGAAGATTTCCTACAATATACGGCGAATGCCTTAAACGTGGATATAAGATGGAACAAGATTTAATTCCAGTAATACCAGTTCAACATTATTCAATCGGTGGAATAAAAACTGATCTGCTCGGTAAAACATCTATTCAAAATCTATATGCAAATGGAGAATGCGCATCAACTGGTGTACACGGAGCCAATAGATTAGCAAGTAATTCATTGTTAGAATGTATTGTGTTTGGAAATAGAATCGCTAGAGATATTAATAGTTCAAAAGAATCAATTAAAGAGTTCGAAAAAGTACAAATACCACAGAACTTAAATATAAGTTATAAACCTGTAAAAATAGAGATAGCAGAAATCATGGATAAATATGTTGGCGTTATTAGAACTAAAGAACAATTAGAAATAGCAAAGAAGATAGTAAAGAAACATCTTGAAAATTTAAAGAGGAATCCAAATAACTCAAAAAATTATTATCAAGTATTAAACATTGCTACGAGTGCTTACTTAGTAATAGAAAGTGCAATAGCAAGACCAAAAAGTATAGGATGTCACTATATAATTTAGAGGTGAAATATGAATGATATAAAAATAATAATAGAAAATGCTATTAAAGAGGATATGCCTAATGGTGATGTTACAACTGATAATCTTATTGATGATGATTCACTAATATCTGGTGAATTCATCGCAAAGGAAGACGGTGTGATTTCCGGATTAGAAGTTGCTAAATTGGTATTTTCATATTTTGATGGTGTAACAATAATCCCAAATAAATGTGATGGTGATTATGTATCTAATAAAGAAGTAATAGCCACAATCAAAGGTAAAACCAAAAGCATACTAAAAGGTGAAAGATTAGCTTTGAATATTATGCAACGAATGAGCGGTATCGCAAGTAGTACAAGAAAACATGTTGACTTAGTAAAAGACTATAACTGTAAAATTTTAGATACTAGAAAAACAACTCCTAATTTAAGAATACTAGAAAAATTGGCAGTGAAACACGGTGGAGGAACTAATCATAGACTAAACCTTAGCGATATGGTTATGATTAAAGATAACCACATAAAAGCCGCAGGGTCAATTACAAATGCTGTTAACATTATTAAACAAAAGACCAATGACATCAAAGTTGAGGTTGAAGTTGAAAATTTAGCTATGTTTAAAGAAGCAATAAATTTGGAAGTTGATATTATCATGCTTGATAATATGAGTAATGATTTAATGAAAAAGGCTGTTGAATTAAATAACGGAAAAAAATTAGAAGCGAGCGGAAATGTAAGCCTTGACAGACTAGTTGGCATAGCCAAAACGGGAGTTGATTATATCTCAGTTGGCAATCTTACACATTCATATAAATCTTTAGATATTAGCTTGAAATTAAAATAAGGAATCAAATTCCTTTTTTTATTGGAAATTTTGCACATAATAATATATAATAGTTCTGCTTAAAGCCGCAGTTCGAAACCATCCTGCGAAATCAAAACTAGGAGGAAATTATGAATAATGAATTACTATGGGTAAGTTGGATAATAATCAACTTCGTACTAATCACTGTATCATATAAATTATTTGGAAAAACTGGACTTTTCATCTGGATTGCTTTTGGTACAGTTTTAGCAAATATTCAAGTAACAAAGAATATAGAACTATTCGGATTCGAAGCTACACTGGGTAATATTATGTACGGAACCCTGTTCTTAGTAACAGATTCACTTGGAGAGTTATATGGATATAATGAATCTAAAAAAGCAGTTCAAATAGGATTCTTCACTTTAATTTCAATGGTTATTATTATGCAAGTTGCACTTCTATTTACACCTACCACCTGGGATGAAGGTCACAGCGCGTTAAGTTACACTTTTGGCTTGATTCCAAGAATTGCTTTGGGTAGCGTTATTGCATACTTAATAAGCCAATTCCTTGATATTAACTTATTCATTAAGTTCAAAAACAAGTTCCCGAGTGACAAATATCTTTGGTTAAGGAATAATGGTTCTACAATTATTTCTCAATTTGTTGATACAATAATATTTGTTCCGATTGCATTCTTAGGTGTTTATGATTTTAATATTGTAACTTCAATTTTCTTTACTACTTATTTCATTAAAGTACTAGTAGCGTTTTCAGATACACCGTTTATTTATTTAATTAAGAAAATTAAACCTCTTAGATAGTACAGAAAAAGTTGATAATTTCAACTTTTCTTTTATAAATCATTAGCTTTATTTCACATTTTTCTCAAAGTAACTTTGTTTATAACTACAAACAGGACAAACTAACGGAGCATTAGGTCCATTATGAAGATGTCCACAGTTAATACACTTCCATTCACTTGCATTGCCTTCAAAAAACTTCACAGCATTTAAGTCGTTGAGTAGTGACTGATATCTATCTTCATGTTTATGTTCGATTATGGCTACTTGCTCAAAAAGTCTTCCTATATCATCAAAGCCTTCTTCAAATGCATCTTGAGCGAATTGTTTATACATCTCAGTCCACTCATAGTTTTCACCATTAACTCCATCTTGAAGATTTTCAGCAGTACTCTTTATCCCATGAATAAATCTATACCAAATTTCTGCATGAGCCTTTTCATTGTCTGCAGTTTCTTTAAAGATATCTGCAATCTGCTCATATCCTTCTTCTCTTGCTTTCTTCTCGTAGTAAGAGTACTTGTTCCTTGCTTGTGATTCTCCAGCAAAAGCAACTATTAAGTTATTTTCAGTTTTTGTATTTTTAAGTTCCATATTATCACCAATAATATATTATCCAGAACCACAAAAAATATCCATAAAGTGGGTATTAGTTATATCTTTTTTAATTAAGCGATTCTCTTAAATAAAAAAAAGAAACTCAAATTGAGTCTCTTAGTTTTAGTAGTTTAGCTATATTTATAGATGTTAAGTATAAATTTTCTTTTGTAGAAGCCATTATTTTATCTAGAGAATCTACTCGATTCACTACAGAAAAAACAGCATCAAATCCATTATCAAGTAACGTTTCAACAGAATCACCAAATACTGCTGAAATTCCTATACAATTTATTCCTTTTTTCTTTGCTCTTCTAGCTACTCCAATAGGTGCTTTATTCATGATTGTTTGTGAATCAAATCTTCCTTCTCCTGTAATTACTAAATCACAACCATCGATTAATTCATCAAACTTCAGGAAATCAAGTACAATATCGATTCCGCTTTCTAGTTTCCCGTTAAGAAAAGTCATTAGACCAGCTCCAAGTCCTCCTGCTGCACCAGCTCCAGGCACATTTATTATATCTTTGTTTAGGTCTCTTTGAATTACTTCAGCTAGTCTAGATAAGTTTTGATCCATAACTTTAACCATATCAGAGTTTGCACCCTTTTGAGGTCCATAAACATATGATGCACCATTAAGGCCAACTAGAGGATTATCAACATCACAAGCAACAATTATCTCAGTATTTGTTATCCTATTATCTAGATTTGTTACATCAATTGAATGTAAATTGCTAAGTCCCTCATTATTATTTTCTATTGGTAGGCCTGATTCATCTAAGAAACGTACCCCTAATGCACTTGCCATTCCGATACCACCATCATTAGTAGCACTACCACCTATACCAATGATTATCTTTTCTACACCATTTTCCAGTGCATCTAAAATCATTTGCCCTGTCCCATAGGTAGATGTTATCAATGGGTTTCTTTTATCTATAGGAACTAATCCTATCCCACTTGCGGTAGCCATCTCAATAAAAGCAGTTTTTGAATCGCCACTTATACCATATATCGCATTTACTTCATCTGAAATTGGTGATAGTACTTTAACATTAATTAATCTACCTTCAGTAGCATCTATTAATGATTCAACAGTGCCTTCTCCACCATCTCCTATTGGGATAACTTTAATATCAGATTCGGGTATACAATCCTTAAAACCTTTTTCGATTACTTGTCCAACTTCTAACGAAGATAGAGATTCTTTATATGAGTCACTAGCAATTATTATTTTCATATTTCTTTCCTTTTATAACAGAATTAATCCTAAGATCAATGTTGTAATTATTGATGCAATACCCATAAATAATGTAGCAATCGAATGTGTCTTATATGCAGTTTGAGTATCCATTCCTGCAGTCTGTGATACTACCCAGAAATAACTATCGTTAGAGTGTGAAATTGTCATAGCACCAGCACCAATAGCCATTACAGTCAACACAGCACCAATTTCGCTACCTAATCCTAATGCAGGTAGTAATGGAGCAACTATAGATGAAGTTACAACCAATGCAGTAGTTGATGAACCTTGTGCAGTTTTAAGTGCAGCAGCAATAATGAATGGTACTAATAACCCTACTGATAATACTGATAAATTATCACCAATATATCCAGCTATAGTAGTCGCTTTGATCGCGGCACCAAACGCACCACCAGCAGCTGTAATTAATAATATAGGAGCAGCGATTCTAATTCCAGTATTTACAATATCGTTAAATGTAGATTTTGAATCTTTAAGTAATGGTAAAGCAGTAAATAAACCAATTAATAATGCAGTTGTAGGTTTCCCTAAAAAGTTAAACATTTGATAAATAGTTCCTTCACCAATTGGCTTAGCAGGTAAGTTAACTATCGTACCAAGCGAAATTAATAATACTGGCAATAAGATAGGTAAGAATGCCATGAAAGTTGATGGTAAAACACCATAATTTTCTTCAATAATTTCATCATCTAAGTCAACAGATAATACTGAGTCATCAACTCTTTTTCCGATGAATTTTGCATAAATGTATCCTGCAGTAAGAGCTACTAAAGATACAAACACTCCAAATAGGATAACTAATCCTAATGAGTTTTCAATACCTAAGTTCCCCGCTGCAGCAATAGGCCCTGGAGTTGGTGGAACTAGAGTATGCGATGCATATAAACCAACTGATAGGGCAACAGTCATCGTAACCATTGAAGATTTTGAAATTTTAGCAAGTGATTTTTTCAAAGGTGCTAAAATAACATAACCAGAGTCACAAAACACTGGAATTGAAACTAACCAACCAACAATCCCCATAGCTAATGTTGGATTCTTTTTCCCAACAGTTTTTAAAGCAAAGTTCGCCATAGTAATTGCAGCTCCAGATTTTTCTAATATTACACCAATTATCGTACCTAAAATAATAACGATACCAATGTAAGCTAATAAACCTCCGAATCCACTTCTTATTACACCATCTATATCACTAACTTTAACTCCCCCTAGTAGAGCGAAAAAGTAAGCTGATAATAAAATTGCTAAGAATGGGTGTAATTTCACTTTATTAATCAAGAAGATCATTAAAGCAATAGTAATAACTAATAAAATTACTAAACCAAATCCTGTAAACATTATAAATTCCTCCTTCTAAATTTAGTTAATTTTATCATTTAAACAATTTTAGATAAATTGTCTCGGTAGCCAAAAAAAAGCGATTTCATTGTTAATATTTTGTCTGAATCGACAATAGAGATAATCTAATTTTAATAAGATCATCAATATCCTTTAGGTTACAAGACGTAATTTCTTCGATTCTCTTTAATCTATATTTAAGTGTATTAACATGAATAAATAAATCATCTGCACTTTTTGAAAGTGAAAGCTTATTTTTAATAAATGAATCAAAGGTTTTCACTAGTAACTCATTATTATTTAATTCAATCCCTTCAGTGAAAAAGTTAGATAAATTACTATCGCTTTTATTAAGTTTAAAGAAAAAGTAGTCTAACCTATGTTCCTTACATAAGTACAACTGTTTATTAGTGATTCGGTATTTCTCTATATAGTTTATTATTTTATATTCTAAAGCAACCTTAGAAAAATCAATAATCCTTGAGATAATAGCTTTGTGACCTGATTTTTCAATGTTATCGATTATTTTACTAATTTTTTCTTCACTATCACTAGTTATTATTACTATTTTCTTATCATTCATTGAAGCTTTAATAAAACTTACACCTTCTAACAATCCACTAATCTTTGCATTAGGCTTGATGAACTTTACTATTAAATTGAATTCTTCTCTGATAAAGTTCATGGCCTGCAGTTTTCTATTTATTAAATCACTGTTAATTAAGTCAAAGAGTATTTCTAAAACAACCTGCTTTTCATATTTATCTATATCACTTTTCTTCTTTGCGACAAATTGTTGTGTTATAAGACTTTCAAGACTTAGTTTAAGAATTTCTGAAAAAACTCCTACTTCATCAGGGTTACCTGTAATACCAACTGCACCTATTACTTTACCTTCAGAGTGTACAGGCAAATTTATGCCGGGTTTTACGTTACTTGACTCAGACTCATAAACCGCATAATTCTTTACCTCTCCTTTTATAATAGAATGTGCAAAAGCATGATATTTGCCCACTCTACTTAAATCACTAGAACCCACAATAATACCATTAACATCAAAAATATTTACGTTATGTTTGATAAGTCCACTTAATCTCGTTGCTATATCTATTAATATTTCTTTTTCTAGTCCAACCATTTTACTACCTCACACAAATATTATATCCAAAAAAATCACCTCTAAAAGAGATGATTAAAATCGATAGTTATTCATTTTAATTACTTCACCATTTTTCTTATATACCCTTGGAACTCTATCAGAAATTGAACAAACTATTTCGTAGTTGATGGTATTTAAGTCAATAGCTAACATATCAACAGTAATATTATCATTGATTAAGGCAACAATATCATTTTTCTTGATTGTGTCATCAACTAAAATCATCAATTGGTCCATACAAACATTCCCTACTATTTTATATTGTTTGTTATTAATTTCTACGCTTCTTCCCTTATGGTATCTTAAAAACCCATCAGCATAACCTATAGGAATTGTAGCGATAAATGAATCCATAGTAGCCGTAAATGTTGTGCCATATCCTACTGATTCACCTTTATTTATTTTCTTAACGTTAGTTACCCTTGAATATAGCGAAAAAGCTTGTTTTAGTTCTACTGGTAATTTTCCTTCGTAAGGGCTTAAGCCATACATAGCAATACCCAATCTACCTGCAGTAAAAAAGTTACGATAAGCTAGCATCCCAGCACTATTATTAACATGAATAAGGTTTTTATCTAGGTCTAACTCATTAAGCTTTGCAACTTGATTCTCATAATAAACATCATCACTTCCCGCAGTAGCTAAATGAGTATAAATACCTTCTAAATTTAAATTTTTAGATTTATTGATTTTTTTAATAATTTCTTTAATCTCGTTAGTATCCCTAAAACCTATTCTATTCATTCCTGTATCAATTTTTAGTTGAACATTTAAAAAACCATCATAATCTATATCGTCAATAATCGTTAAAGAGATATCATTTTCACTAGCTAAGTCAAAATAATCTTCGCTAGTATATCCAAGAACTAGTATAGGTGCAGTGAAATATTTCCTAAGTCTTAAAGCCTCATCTAAGAAGGCTACAGCTAAATGCGTAGCCCCAGCAGATAAAGCAGCCTCAGCAACTTCTAAATCACCATGACCATAACCATTTGCTTTTACAACTGCATAAAGTTTGTCATAATCAGTATAATTTTTTATAACACTTACGTTGTGCTTGATACGATCTAAATCTATCTCAGCCCAAGTGTCACGAAACATTATTTTAAAGTCGCATACATTACAGCTTTAATAGTATGCATTCTATTTTCAGCTTCCTGGAATACAACAGAATGTTCACTCTCAAAGACTTCATCAGTTACTTCCATTTCACCAGTAGCCACTTTTTGATATCTTCTACCTAATTTAGATGACATTTCTCTACCAACATCAGTCTGTGAATCATGGAATGCTGGTAAACAGTGCATAAAGATAACATCATCTTTAGCATTCTTAATCATTTGCATATCCACTTGATAATCTGCTAATAATTTAACTCTTTTTTCCCATACTTCAGTTGGTTCACCCATAGATACCCAAACATCAGTGTATATAACATCTGCATTTAAAGTACCTTCTGCAACGTCTTCAGTGAAAGTAAGTTTAGCTCCTGTTTCTTTTCCAATTTGTCTACATTTATCAATCAACTCTTGATCAGGCCATAAGCTTCTTGGTGCTAATGCAGTAAAGTCCATACCCATTTTAGCTGCACCAATCATTAATGAATTACCCATATTGTTTCGAGCATCACCTACATAAGTAAACTTAACGCCTTCTAAAGTACCTTTATATTCTAAAATCGTTAAGAAGTCCGCTAATATTTGTGTCGGATGATACATATCTGTTAAACCATTCCATACAGGTACACCAGCATATTTACCTAATGTCTCAACATCAGATTGTTTATATCCTCTAAATTCAATACCATCGTACATTCTACCAAGTACTCTTGCCGTATCGGCAACAGACTCTTTTTTATTCATTTGAGATCCGTTTGGTCCTAAATATGTTACACCCATTCCTAAATCCATCGCTCCAACTTCAAATGCACAGCGAGTTCTAGTCGAATCCTTTTGGAAAAGAATAACGATATTTTTGTCTGTAAGTACTTTATGTGGTATTCCATCGTACTTCTCTTTTTTAAGTCTCGTAGACAAATCTAACAGCTTCTTGATTTCTTCTGGAGTGTAATCCAGCAATGTAATAAAACTTCTACCTTTAAAACTCATTTTAAATCCTCTCTTTCAGTTATTCTCTAATTAATGGCATACTCATGCATCTAGGCCCACCACGTCCACGTGATAATTCACTAGATGGTATAACATGAATCTTTACACCATTTTCTACTAAGAGTTTATTAGTAACCGTATTTCTTGAATATACAATTACTTCTCCAGGAGCAATAGCTAATGTATTTGCTGCATCGCTCCATTGTTCTCTTCTTGAGTCAATATAATCGCCACCACCACATTTTATCAGTGTGATATCTTTTTTTAGATAGTGGGATAAAATATTCTCTAAGGTATCTTTAATTTCTTTTATTTTTAATCTTCCTCTTTCATTTGTGATTTCAAACACTTCGGTCGGACCAATAATTCCACCATGTAGAGTGAATTTATCATGATCCACTTGTGTTAATACAGTATCTAAGTGCATGAAAGCACGAGAATTAGGAATATAAAATGCTAAAATTGTTTGAAAATTTGTTCTATTGAATAAAGTTTTACCAATTTTTTCTACAGCCTCAGGTTGAGTTCTTTCACTAATACCAACAGCTATAATCTCCTCATTTAGGATTAATATATCTCCACCTTCAATAGATAATTTTTCATCTCGGTTATAAAATCTCTCAGTATGCATAAAATCAGGATGATATTTGAATATATAGTCAGCATAAATAGTTTCACGATTTCTAGTTTCTGTTCTCATATGATTGATAGAAACACCTTCACCAATACTCGTAAATGGATCTCTAGTAAAGTATAAGTTTGGCATAGGGTCAGTTGCGAATGGATACTTATCAATATAATCTAATAATCTTCTTCTCGGTAAAGATAACTCACTATTTCTAATACCACCCATAGTTTTTAGAACAAGTTCTAAGTTTGGTAATTTAACTAAATATTCATAAGCAGCTATCCTTTTAGTATGAGAGTTCATATTTGCTTCACTTAAGAATTGGTACAAGAATTGTTCCTTTACTCTGTTATCTTCTAAAACTTCAGCCATTAATTCTTCTAAATATACTACTTCCACACCATTTTCTCTTAAAACATTTGAAAAAGCATCATGCTCTTCTTGAGCAAGTTCTAACCATGGAATATCATCAAATAGTAATTGATCTAAAAGACTAGGAATCAAATTATCTAATTCACTACCTGGTCGGTGTAACAACACTTTTTTTAATCTACCAATTTCTGAATGTACCTTTATCATCCGATTACCTCTTTCTTAACATATGGACTTGTAGCTAGTCTTAGTAAAGCACCATATTTTAACTTAAATTTAATAATATCTCCTACTTTGTAATCACCAGCAATAATCAAGTGATCACTACTAGCTCCTAAAATTTCTCCATCAAAAATGAGCCCAGATTCATCAACATCTTGTTTTCCTACCGCAACTATAGCTCTCATAATGTTCCCTTTATCAATAAATAATGGCTTATTACCAAATGCATCCATTCCAATTTCTCCGACTGGATGACTTGGTTTTTCTTTTACTTCTACAACCTCAGCCTCTAAAGTAAACACATCATCATATAATCCATCTAGTATTTCTCCAAAAGCAGTTTCACGTCCAAGAACTATCGCTTCACCAAGCCTTAAGTTATTTATAAGTGATAGATCTTCTAAATATAAACTAGAAGAATTTCCACCTGAAATAACTTCAATTTTGGCACCCTTACTCTCAATTGCTTCTCTTAATTCATTCAATAACTCTAAATGCTTTCTATTAGGTATAATACCTCCATAACATGTTAGATTAGTACCTATTCCGTATAAGCTTAGATTATCTAAGTCCAAAATTTCTTCAATAAAATTCAATTCCTCTTCAAACCATATCCCTTCTCTAAGGTCTCCTAGGTCAAACATCAGAATGATTTTTATCTTCTTGTTGTGTAGTTTTGCTTCATTATTAAGCTTTTTTATCGTATCCATTTCACTAATCAAGACGATATCAGTAACTTGGACAACTCTATCCAACTCGCTTTGCATTGGTATTCTAAGTAAGACTTTCGGTAAATCTGTACTTATCTTTTCCAAATTATCGATTCTTGAATCAGCCACAAAACTAATTCCACCGTCAATCATTGCTTTTACTGCCTCTTCCATAGCACAAAACACCTTAGTAACACCCATTACTTTTATTGGATAAAGTTTATTAACTAAAAATTCAGTATTATGTTTTAGTTTTTCTAAATCTACGATCAGTCTTGGATACATTAAACTAAACTTCCCTTCAATAATCTAAATGCAACTTCTGGATACTTTTTACTTAGTGCTCCTAAAGAAGCCATAATATATTTGCTGTCCACTAAAATCTTAGCGTTAATAGGTAATAATTTCTTAGTGTTTTCCTTTAAAACTTCAGTAACTATTTTTTTACCGTTTAAGTTAACAAGAGCTCCACCTGTTAAAACTATATATTTAACATCCGTTAAGTCCTTACCCTCAACAAGTTTCTTTACTCCACTACTTGTATAAAATTCTTTATATTCTCCAGCATGTCTATTTAGTGACTCTTTAACAGCTGTGTAGGTTAACTTTGAGACAAGCTCAAATTCATCATTTGATTTAGGAATAGGACTATAATTTTTAAGCAAATAATCCAAATTAGAAAAACCACTTAAATCAGTCAATTCCACTAAATTATCTTTATTAACATATACACCCAAATCACCCTCTACAGTACGTTTTGCATTAGGTTCTGGAGTGATTACATTATCATTTATATAACTAGTTACAGAATGAATATCTGTAGTGGCACCACCTACATCAATTACTATTAGATCACCCATCTTAGAAGCAAGTAACTTTGCACACTCCATAACTGCTCCCGGAGTTGGTATAATACTATCAGTAAGTGTTTTAATATTATCCATTCCTTTAGCATGAATTATATTATCTTCAAAAACCTTATGAATTACCTTTCTAGTAGGTTCTACGTTTAAGTTATCAATCTTCGGGTATACATTATCTACACATGTTACATCTTTAAGAATGCACTTGATTTCTTCAGTGTTTTCTAAGTTACCCGCATATATGATTGGTACATCTAAACTTAGATTCTTAATCATTTCTGCATTATAAAGAGCGGTTTCCCTTTCTCCATAATCTACTCCACCAGCTAATAAAATGATATTTGGGTTAATCTTATTAATCTTTTCTAAATCAAAGGGTTTTAGTTTGCCAGCTGTAATAAAATGAATATTAGCACCTGCCCCTAATGCTGCTTCTTTTGCAGCCTTAACAGTCATATCATATACAAGTCCATGTACAGTCATTCTAAGACCACCAGCAGCACTACTTGTCGCAAACATTTCTTTATACTTAAAATCATTAACTTTATATAAATTTTGGAAATCTTCTATAGCACCATTAACTCCGATAGTTACATCTTCTACTGTAGTAGGATGAACCCCTTGACCAATTAACCCTATATCAAAATTAAATACATTGACTAAAGTTATAGTGCTACCAATTTCAACTATCAAAAAGTCGTACATTATTTTCTATTTTTGATTAAAGATGTTGCTACATGAAGTCCCTTTGTTCCTCTACCGAATGCATCATCTACACCCGTTTCTAAAGCTAAGTCCCTAGAAACTTGAGTACCACCGGCAATAATCTGGATCTTATCCCTAACCCCTTTTTCGGTAGCATAATCATGCGCCTTTTTCATGGTACGGTAATGAATATCATCATGAGAAATTATTGTAGACATTAAAACAGCTTCTACATCTAATTCAATGGCTGCATCAATTAATTTTTCTATCGAACAAGATGTTCCTAAATAATGAATATCTATTCCATATTTCTCGATACCACCATGTTTAATATCGATAATTTCTCTTAACCCTACGGAATGTTCATCTTCACCCACTGTAGCAGCTACTATAGTCATAGACTTTTTCTTAATCGCATCACGAATTTCGTCTTCACTTAAAACAGGAATTTTTTTTGGTATTACTAATTTTGAAATATCGATATCAAAATCAACTTTACCTTTAAGTTGAATTCTACTTCCCTCAACTGGATGTAAAACTTCTTTATGAATTACCTCAACCTCACTTAGATTCATTATCTTACCAATCTCGATAGCTGCATATTCTGCAGTACGAATATCAGTAGGTAAGGTAATATCCACCTGAACAGTACCATCTGCAAGCCACTCAACTTCTGGTTTCAGTAAATTAGAGTTTCTATACTTCTTTGTTTCATCTAATCTTAAATATACATTATCAGATTCATCCAACTCATCTATAAATACGATTTTTTCAGGTTTTTCTAAAGTACAACCATCTATTAAGTCAGATGGATTATCCACTCCGTACTGAGCAAAGTTATTATATCCAAAATGTGCTGACACTGGAGCTAAATAATCTTCATCTCTTTCATAAACACTTCCACTACTTAATCCACCATCTATTTCACGAGCAATACCATCAGCATTTCGTTCTGGATACTCTCCTGAATCAACGAACATTCCAGCTTCTACAGCTTCGAAATATCCACCGTATTCTAAAACCTCTTCCATAAACAATATCGCACGCTCTTGAATTTCTCTTTTCGTCTCATATAAATAACCTGAGTCTTTCAATTCAACCATGCTTAAAATGTCATCCATACCAATCATTGCTTGTTTAGCTGTATCAGTAGCTTCAATGTTATACATATGCCAAGGAACATTTCTACCTTCATCAGGTGTGATTGTTGATTGAATATCAGCACTCGTTAACTTTGATATCAATAAATTTAAAACATGAGTAACAGTCGCTTCACGAGTGCTTGAATCCATATACTTAGTATTCATCTGAGCTCTCATTTTATAGTCAGAGAAGAATTCTCTTAAAGCAACTGCATACGGTAAATTCAATTTTAAATCAGGTGCAGGAGGTGCAGCTGGAGGTACAGTACTTAAAGCTATATCCTCTTTATTCATACCTGACCTTTCACTAAACACAGAGTTAATCGCATGTTG
This sequence comes from Mycoplasmatota bacterium, assembly GCA_018394315.1. Lineage (GTDB taxonomy): Bacteria > Bacillota_I > Bacilli_A > MAG-NZ > MAG-NZ > Zrk6. The sequence goes on from CP074575.1 coordinate 143,317, forward strand.
AACTAATAATTCAGGCATAACTTTCCATGCATCTCTTGCTGTAGCGTTTGCATTATGCGCGCCATCAATTTGAAGAATATTAGCTGATGCCATAATCTTCTTACTTTCAGCAGCATCTACAAACGAACGAATCATATTTATATTTCTATATAAAACATTATATTGAGGGTCTTGGTGAGCTCCGTTAACACCCTCTTCTGCAAACATAACTGCAATCTCTGGACCAGCAACACCAGATACGTATGAATGATAATTTAGTGGTCTTCCCACTTCTTCTTCAATCATGTCTAGAGCTTTTCTTTGAGCTCTAACTTGTTTTCTAGTTACTGGGATTCCCCCGATTCCTTGAGGAGTACCTTCAAGCAATCCATCAAAATGTGATTGTCCTGCAGTTCTAATAACCATCAAATGATCAGCACCATGCCAGGCTGCCATTCTCATTCTTCTTATATCATCCTCAAACCTTCCTGATGCAATTTCAGTAGTGATAACCGAATCAGGTTGAGGGTCTATATCATTTAAATTTCTCGCTCCAGGTAAAGCGATACTATTCTTCATTGGTTTTGATGCATCTTGATAAGTAAATGGTCCATACTCAAAACTACCTTTTTCACGCCATGTCCATCCTTTTCTCTTTGGACGGTAATTTTCTAAATTAGATAAAATCTCTCTTATATCTAGTTTCTTCATTAGAATTTCTCCTTAAGCAAATCTATGTGCTTACCTTCAACTAATTCCATCCCTGCTTGGCGTATAGGAATTCCTAATTTAGAAGAAATGAAGTATACAACATGTCCAGCACCTTTTTTCATTAAATCAAGATCAATAACCTTATCGACTATTTGCTTAATTTCAATTGAAGAGAATCCCATTCTAAGTAATACACTTCTTTCAATTGAAGGAGAAGTGTTATTTTTAGCTAAATCAACTAATGGATCAACGATTTTATTAGCTAACTTCCAGAATCTTTCCTTAAGTTCTTTATCGCTTAAATTCTTTAGTTCATTACGACGATTTAAAAAATCATCTTCTCGTCTAACTACTTTACTCATCTAAAATCTCCTTATTAAATTATTTTACTTTGGGAATAAACCCTAGACAAATTGCACCTGGACCAGAATGAGATCCAACTGCTGGTGTTAATGGATAATCAAAAACATTATGTATATCTTTTTCCTTAAGTAACTCTCTAATAACAGTGCATTGTTCTGGATTATTTGCGTGTATCAATATATATTCACCATCAATACCTTTTGTTTCTTCTAAGACTTTCTCTACAACTCTATTTATAGCCTTTTTAAGTGTTCTAATCTTCTCTACAGAAACAACTTTTCCATCTCTAGTTAATTCTAATAAGGGCTTGATTTTCATCATACTCCCAATAAAGCCACTTGCATTAGACAAACGTCCGTTCTTAACTAGATATTTTAATTCAGGAACCGCAAAAACAAGTCTAGCGTTTTCTTGAATATAATCTAAAACAGGAATAATTTCTTCAATGCTTTTCCCTTCACTAATCATTCTTGAAGCTTCTATAGCTATGTATGCCTCAAGGTATGCTACAGTTTTTGAGTCATAAACTGTAACTTTTAAGTCTTCTATCATATCAGCAGCAATCAAACAACCTTGATATATTCCACTTAAAGCAGATGAAATTGTTATAACTAAAATCTCTTCATATCCTTTTTCACGACACTTCTTAAAAACTTCTAATATCGAACCTGTCGATGGTTGTGCCGTTTTTGGCATTACATCAGGATTTGACTCTATTTTTCTGTAAAACTCTTCAGCAGTTATTTCTAAATAATCCACAAATTCTTCTTCACCAAAAAGTACTGTTGATCTAATCACTTCAATATCATAAGGATGATCAACATAATCAACACCTGCATTGGTACATACTACTACACCTATTTTGCTCATTTAAATCTCCCCCAATAATTTTTCTAATTTATTTTTATCGATCCTCAATTCTTCACATAAATAATCTGTGTCAACTAGATTATTTTTCGTTAAAGAGTGTACTTTTATTACACTTCTTAAATAACTTTTTCTTAAATCATCTATATTTAGCTTTCTTGCGCTTATTAGTGATGGATTTCTTGGTAAAATAATTGATTTACCTGGAACTTCATCCTTAGGATTTCCAAATTCAACATTGATTCCATTTTCAATAGCAAACGATAATTGTGGTTGAATATGCTTACCAGCACCAGTATATTCTGTTTCCTGAACGACAATTATTTCGTCTTCTTTCATCTTTTGCGCTAAGCTAAACGCAACAGCTAACGAAGTATTTCCTGCTGGACCTCTTTCTAAACCCTCAAGCTCAGCGAGCATTTCAGTAACAAAAAAGACTTCTCCTTGAGATACAGTATAATACTCATCCATATATCTTAAAGGTCTACCTGCACTTCTTGGAACATCACTTCTGTCTGGATTTATACTAAATGGTATCCCAAATCCAGTATGACCAGTTGTAAATGATTTCTTATTAAAATCTTTATCACTTGCCATATGTAATCCACTTAAATTGACACTAGCAGCAATAACCAAACTATCAGCGTTAGCTCTTAAAAGTCCTCTAGCTGTACCAGTTAAATTTCCACCACCAGCGTTCGTACAAACGACAGACTCAGGAAACTTACCATATTTTTCCTTAGTTTGTATTGCTAACTCATAACCTAATGTTTCTACTCCACCAATACCAAATGGAGTGTATAAACTAGCGTTAAAATAACCAGTTTCCTCTAAAAGTAATAATAATTGATAAAAGAGTTCTGGACCAACAGTTAGTCTTACAACTTCAGCACCAAACGCTTCACACTTTCTGGCTTTTTCTATGATTTCGGGTTGACCCTTTAATTCAGAATCATAACATTCCTGTACAATAATACATTTAAGACCATGTTTAGCAGCTTGAGATGCTACAGCAGCTCCGTAATTCCCACTAGTAGCCGCAATAACACCCTTAAATCCTAATTTCTTAGCATGATACACACTAATTGATGCTCTTCTTGCTTTGAATGATCCGCTAGCATTACACGCTTCATCTTTAAGTAAGATTTTTGCACCATATCCCGGTTTTGCATATTTTCTAGCAAGCTTAGTAATATTTTTAAGATCTAACAATGGAGTGTTCCCTACACCATTATCTCTTTGAATAGTTTCCATTAAATCATAATCATATCCAGTACTATCCATCATTTTTTCAAAATCAAAACCAATTCCATCATTTTCAAATTCTTTATAGTCCAATCCAACAGACTTTAGTAATATTTCATTTTTTCTAGCCATTATAGCTTCATATGTTTTATCCATCAATTTCATCTCTTAAAATTTCCTTGATTTTCATAATATGCGAAACATAATTACCATAACCTAATTCATAAGTTGGATTTTCCTTAATCAATATACCCTTAACAACTCTACCTGTAATAGTCTTAATGCTAACTTCTTCTTTCAAATCAGCATCATTGACCAAAAAACCTTTTACAAACATTTCATAAGGAACTTTCTTTGTCTCTTCCGGAATTTTTGCAGTTCTATCTTCAGAACTTAACACAATAATATGTACTTCTACATATGAATCTTTTCGTATCACATTATCACTTCTTTCATACAGAATTTTCCACTTTTTATTATACATTGAAATTATTTTTATGTATATGCTTTATAGAAGAAAAAAAGCGACTATTGTCGCTAATTAGTCTACGCTTCTTAAATAACCTCTAATGTTCTTATTTGACATAAAGAAAATCATAATAAGAAAAACAATAGTGATATTTGAAACTAACAACACTTGAATTCCTGCTACTTGAATTAAGAATCCACCAAGTAGCGTTGCAAGTGGAATTGCAGCTCTACTCATAGTATCAATTACACTATAAGCTCTACCCCTAAATTCTTGATCTATTGTGATAGCAAATGCTGTACCAATAGGTATATTTAAATACATCAGAAGAATTCCTTCAAAGAACATCAATCCAATTATTAACCCATAGAATAGGTTAAATTCAATTTTCCCACTTAGGATAAAATTAAATAGAATAGCCACAAAAATAAAAACTAAAGCCATTAGAGGCATTCCTGTATATTGAGCTTTCATAACACTAAGTTTTCTCGCAATATTTCCAATTACAATTGCTCCAACCAAAGTACCAATCGCCGCAGAAACCTGAACTAGCGAATACTGAAAAACTGTAGTCTTTAATAATTGATTGAACATATATGGAAATGCATTAACAGTCAAAGGAACAAAAGCGAAATTTAGGAGCAATATCCCTATCATGAGTGACATTAGCCCTCTTTTATTGAATAAGTATTTAAAGCCAACTTTTAAATCAATAAGTCCCTCTTTAACAGTAAGTCTTTCAGCACTCTTCTTGTAACTATACTTAATAAATATTTCTGACATTCCAGAAAATACAAATGTAAGACCGTTAATAATAAAAATCCCTGTAATTCCTATAATATCATAGAGTAATCCAGTTAATGTAAGTCCTATAATGGTTTGTAAACTGTGTATCATACTCATTGAGGCATTTGCGGCTTGTAAATCCTCCTCATCAACTATATCTACTTGTAAGCTACTCACTGCAGGTCCAAAAAATGCTCCATTAATAGATAAAATTATCGTAGCCACATAAAGTACTATCATAGTCGTTGATAAGCTTAAATCTTGATAAATAAAGTAACCTGCACCTAAAATAACGATACCTCTAATAAAATCTGTAATATATACTATTTTAACCTTATTAAATCTATCAGCTATTACTCCACAAAACGGAGTTAATAATAAAGAAACTATTCCTCCAGTAGCTATATAAATAGCAGACTGTAATGCGCTTTTAGTCAATTCAAGTATAAACCAAGCAACACCAAGATTATAGAATGTGTTTCCAATGCTTGATACTAAATTACCAAAGAATAATAAAGAAAAATTCTTATTGGTAAATACCTTTTTCATATTCCATCCCCCAAAAAACTACCTGTAATCACTTTATAAATAATAAATTGGTCATATTCTAACAAAATATATTCATTATAATAATACTACTTACACTATAATATCACAAATTTTTCCATATTTATAGAGGAAAAAGAAATCAATAGAATGTATATAGTACCGAATTTTTCAATTTGACAGCTTTCTACAAGCATATTTTCAAAATCTTTACTACATTCTATATATTTCTAGGGAGAATAACTTTATCTACTTAAGGCATTACAAGAAGCAATATATGGTGTTAAGTCTAGTATAAATCAACTTTCTATTATAAATTGTGGCCCGAATTCTTGTGATAAGATTTTCAAAACATAATTACTTCTCCATTTCAAACTAAAAAACAATAAAACATTCCACAGGGAATGTTTTACCTTACTAGATATAGAATTTTAAAATAACAGGTAATTAACTAAATTTGACACTATATCTTTTCTTCTTTCTGAAAGAAGTTAATCAACGTTAATAACAAACTTCAATTCTAGTTTTTATAACCAAAACCATATATAAAATGTACACATATTATCCCCTCCTACTCTTAACATTAATAGCTTCTGTCATTCTTTGCATTATCTTCACCATACATTATTACGCCAGCAATCGGAATTATCAGGAATAACAACCAGGTTGGATGCCATATATCAAATACAATTCCAATCACTGAATAAATCACTGCTGAACCAATACTAATCCAACTCATGATTCTTTCTCTTGTTTCCAATAGTTCACTATTATTAAAGACAGATATTTGTACATGCCCTGAATATACACCTAATATAAATGGTACAAAGAATACTATCCAATTATGGTTTAGAATTTCATATGTATCCATATATAAGTAAGCAATTGATGTAATAATAATAATTACAGCAAGCAATATATTCTTAGGATTTTCTCTATCTACAAACAATCCTAGAATTGGAATTATCATAAACATTAACCAGGTTGGATGCCAAATGTCATACATAAATCCGTATACAAGATATATCGAAACTACGACCATTGGCGATAGAGATGTTAGAAACGTCATAGTCGTCATAGTTCTTCTAGTGCCTACAATTGCCGTAATTGGTACAATCATAAATACTAGCCAAGTTGGATGCCATAAATCGAATCCAAATCCAAGTAAAGCATATATTATACCTGCAATAAAAGGTGATAACGCGGTTAGCCTGGTACTACCATAATCAACCTTTCGTTCATCCTTCAGACACTTCGCTATAGCCTTAGGCGAACCTAATCGATTAATAATGTCTATCTCAGACATTCCATTCTCTATCGCCTCTTCAATAATCGCTTCATGATCACTGATAATATCTTCAACTACATCTCTTCTTAATTCGTAATAATATAGATACTCTTTTAACTTTTTAATAAACTCTAATCTATTCATATTTCCCCTCCATAATTTTTAAAACACTAGCTATAAACATATTCCATGATTCTTCTAATTCAACGAATTTCTTTTTACCTAGGTCTGTAATATTAAAATACTTTCTAGGAGCCCCTACTCCTACATTCTTCTTTTCAATAACTAAGAAACCATCATTGGTCAATCTCCTTAGAATAGGGTAAATTGTATTCTCGTTTACATCTAGGTCATTGCTAATTACTTCTAGTATTTCATATGTACTCATAGCTCTTGAACTTAGAATTTTCATAACACAAAGCTCAACTACACCCCTTTTAAATTGAGAATTCAATATAATCACCTCCGTGTTTTTTGTGTAGTACACTATTATAATATACTATTAATGTGTAAAACGCAATAACTTTTTTGTGTTTTACACAAAAAAAATAATTTTGCCTTTCACTATGCATATTCCTTACTAAGGAGTATAATATATTTTGGGTGTAACTAGGGGAGAAAGATTATGGTATTTATAACGTTATTCATTTCTGTAATATTTATATTATTACTTGCAAACAAAAAAATAAATTTAGGTATATCATTTATACTTGGAAGTATTCTTTTATTAATAATTAATCAAAAGGGACTCTCAACAATGATTGGAGTCTTAGAAAACACATTCAGTGATAAAATGGCTCTTACTTTATTACTTACAATAGCTTTAATTACAGTTTTGGGTAGAGTGATGCAAGAGTACAAAATACTTGACAAAATGATTGGTTCATTAGAGTTTGTATTAAGGAGTGCAAAATTAACTATAATGCTTGCACCAGCATTCATTGGATTATTATTAGTAAGTGGTGGTGCGTTGATGTCTGCACCATTAGTTGATAAACTTGGAACTAAATTGAGTTTATCAAGTGATAAGAAAGCTTCGATTAACATGTTATTCAGACATGGATTATATTTTATATATCCATTCTCTTCTACAATGATCCTTAGTGCTCAATTAGGAGAGTTTATCGTATGGGATTTTATTAAAATAGCTCTTCCTGTAACATTACTTTTTTATATAGTTAGTTATATAGTATTACTAAGAAATGTTCAAGACACACCAAAGACAAAGATTAATATCAAGGAGTATTTTAAAAATATACTTATATTTATGATATACTCTTCACCTTTATTAAGTAGCATAGTTTTATCAATAATATTCAATATGCCATTTTATCAAGTATTACCTGTAGGTATAGTTATTGCTTATATTATTCACCTATTTGATAAAAAAAGGAATTCAAATAAAGTGAAAGATAATTTCCCTCTTCTATTAATAAAGGGAATAAACTTCAAACTTGTGTTCACCGTAGTAGGGGTATTAATATTTAAAAATTCACTTGGGGAAGTAGATAATCTACAAGAAACACTAACAAATCTACTTGCTACAGGTATTCCAATAGAAATAATAATAATATTAGCGAGTGCATTCATTTCTTTTTCATTTGCATCAGTAAACCCGAGTGTTATTATTCTTTATCCAATCATTTTACCTTTAGCAATAAACTATGATACGAAACTTATATACGCATTACTAATTTATGTAACAGGATTCATCACTTATTATATTTCACCACTACATTTATGCCAAATACTTACACTAGATTACTTTAGGATTAACCTAAAAGATTTATATAAAAATTATAAATTCATCTTACCAATAACTTATATATTAACTATTATTTGGTACATTATGTTATAGAAAAGGATGCAAAAATTGCATCCTTTTAATCTAGATAATTTCTCATGTCGCCCATGATAGCTCTTGGTACAGGTAAATCTAGCATTGTTTTTAATCCTGGTTTTGCATTAATTATATGAGGAATCATATTAACACACATTGCTATTGTTCCAATTCCACCATCAACTTCTGGATTTATACTCATATTGATTTCAGGAGTACCTGTTAATTTAATATAATCACCAGTATGCGTACCTTCCATTTCTGGTTCAATTTGCTGTGGATGAATCATATCTATTTTCAGTTCGCCATCAACATATCCTTGTCCAGTCATATTCACACCAGCAACATCATTAGCTTTTGCAAATCCATATGGTGACTTTCTATCAATATTAGTAATAATAGGTTTCATTTGCTGTTTAAATTCAGAAACTTCCCAACCAACTGCTTCTGCAATCATACCAACACTTTCAGCAAATCCAACATGTCCTGCCATCGTTCCGTCTTCAACTTTATTCATAAAAGTATCAACTTTCATTCCAACACCTTGCTCTTCCATTACTGTTGGACCAAATGGTGATAAACTGTTAACACGTTTACATTCTACTTTAGTTAAGTCAGTCATAGCACCAGTTAAACATACGGCTAATAAATCCATCATTAATCCAGGATTAATACCTGTACCTAAAATAGATACATTATTTTCTTTAGCTATCCTATCTAATTCTTTAGCTAATTCTGGTTCCTGAGCTTTTGGGTAAGCCATTTCTTCAGCTGTTGAAATAATATTAATACCTTTTTCTAAAACTAGTTTAAGTCTTGGAAAAGCTTTACTTGTAAACGAATCAGTAGCGGTAATACAAACATCGATATCTTGATTCAATACTTCATCAATATTATCATTTATGAAAACTTCACTTCTTCCATTTCTTTCAACACCTAGTAACTCATAAAGCTCTTTTCCTACTAACTCTTCATTAATATCACATACGCCGACAACTTCAACACCAGTTTTTGTAACTAATGATTCAACTGCACCTCGACCCATAGCACCGAAGCCCCATACTGCAACTTTAATATTTTCCATATAAATCTCCTTAATTTATTTTTGCTCCAAATGGTAGCAACGCTAACAAAGCAAATTTAAAATGTTGCTTCCCAAATGGAATACCAATTATAGTTATTGAGAGTAATATCCCTATTACTATATGACATAAACATAATTCCCAGCCAAATAGTATTAACCAGATAATATTTCCAATTAATCCACCGACTCCAAACTCTCCTACTTGTACGTCTCGTCCAAATGGCCAAAGAACTAATTTACTAATTTTAAAACACTGTAGACCAAATGGAATACCTATAATAGTTATTGAAAAAAGCAAACCCGTTAAGAACCAAAATATAGCTGATAATAATCCACCAAAAATCAACCATATTAAGTTACCTATTAAACTCATTCCTCCACCTCCATTAATTCACTAAGATTATAACAAAATTTCTATGTTTTTCCTATCATTTTTTTAAATGTCTTAAAATTTAAAAAAGCGAGTGATAGAATGAAACTAACTTTTTCCAAAAACGATGTATTAGATGCCTTTAGATATTACAAAGATATCATTAATGCAAAAAGAAATACTTAAATATATCTATGAAAATATGACTGCGGGTAATGGATTAATAATACGGGAAATTAAACATAGATTTGGTATAGCTTGGATTATCATTGCATGTTAGTAAAATAAAAAGATGCACTCAGCATCTTTTTGAATAATATTTAGGTACCTCTAATTTAAAATCATCATAGTCCTCTAGAATCATCTCAATTAGAGAATCATTATCATCCATTTGCTCAGGGTAATATTTATAAGTCCACACTACTGAGTTAAATAACCCCATAGCTAAATAAAGCCTTAGAACAATGAATTCATCTTTTGTAAATCCATATCCATCAAATAAACCGATAACATATTCTAATGAAAAACTTCGTGAAAAAACCGAAGCCCTTTCAAATTCTATTACATAATCTGAATATTTGCATCTATTAAAATCATAGCATCCAATATAGCCGTTTTCATCAAAAACACTATTCTCTAGATGAAAATCTCCATGTAAAAATTGAGCTTTTCTATCTTTAAGAATATAAAGATTATTTCTTATGAACTCAACAATCAAGTTCTCTTTTATAATGCTACACGATAGTTCTTTAAATTCTGAGTAAATTCTCTCAAACTTCTTTGTGAAGACTTTAAATATGTCTATCTCCTTCTCACTCTCAATGCTGTGTATTAATTTTAATTCCTTTCCTGATGAAACACCAATCTTATATTGCAGTTCCTTGCTGTATTTCGTTACAGCATCACCAGTCTCTCCTTCTATAAATGAAAAGATAGTATAACACTTATCGAACTCCTCAACAAAACCGTAGAAAATTACTCTTGGACATTTAACTCCGATAGAATATAATTCTTCCATCCTACTAACTTTATCTAAAATCTTATTCTTTTCACTGATATTGTGTATTTTCAAAACAAAATGATTCTCGTTATAATAGTGATATTTCTCGTCAAAAGAATACCCACCCTCAAGAACTAAAAGTTCTTTTATACCGTGCTTTTTCTTTATAATATCTATATATGACATAATCCCTCCTATATAAGATCTAATCAAACAAATCTTGACAAAAAAATATAACCGTTTACATAATAACATATATCATCTATAATACAATCAGTAAGGAAGTGTTTACCGTGATAGCAAAAGATGCTAGTAGATACACTATTTTCATCTTTATTGTCTTTATATGTACATATTTAATCCGCATAAGAATTCCGATCCCAGGTGAGGGGGGTCTTATTCATGCTGGTAATGTTGCTTTATTTGCAATAGCTATAGTATATGGAAAGAAAGCAGGAGCTATTTCAGGTTCAATTGGTATGACATTATTTGATCTTTTGAGTGGTTGGACTAATTATGCAATTGGTACCTTAATAATAAGATTTGTTTGCGGCTTTGTTGTAGGGGTAGTAGCCCATTCTCAAAATGAGTGTGGAAAAAGTGCATATAGAAATATATTAGCGATGTGCTTTGGAGTAGTAATCATTGTCCTAGGATATTATTTCTATGAAATATTCTTTATCTATCATGGCGACTATATTATTCCAATTCTGCACATGCCAAGTAATATATCTCAGTCCATTATTGGCATAATATTTGCAATGCCGATAATTAAATTCTTACAAAAAAGTAGATAAAACTTTCTTTAGTTTAAAATCTTTTAAATTATTGAGGTTATAAGTAAAAAAATAATTCAACATGAATTATTTTTTTTATGCAGATAGATAAGCTTCTTTAACTTTTTCATTGGATAAGAGTTCGTTAGAATCTCCTTCTATAATAATTTTACCTGTCTCAAGTACATAGGCTTTATTCGCTATTTGTAAAGCTCTATTTGCGTTTTGTTCTACGAGTAGAATTGTTGTTCCGTTCTTGTTTATATCATTAATAATATTAAATATTTCATCTACTAATAGTGGCGCTAATCCCATCGATGGCTCATCTAACAATAAAAGTCTTGGTCTAGACATCAAAGCCCTCCCTATAGCTAACATTTGTTGTTCCCCACCTGAAAGGGTTCCAGCGGATTGCGACTCCCTTTCCTTTAATCTTGGAAACCGTCTAAATATATTTTCTAAATCTTTAGTAATCTCGTCTTTATCATTTCTACTATAAGCACCCATCAACAAATTATCCATTACAGACAAATTAGAAAACACTCTTCTACCTTCAGGTACATGGCTCATACCCAATTTAACTATCTCATAAGGCTCTAGCCCCGACAAATCTAAATTATCATATATTACTGAGCCTGAAGATTGATTTAAAATAGAAGAAATAGTTTTAATGATAGTAGTTTTTCCAGCACCATTTGATCCAATTAGCGTTACAATTTCACCTTCAGAAACTTCAAACGAAATTCCTTTTATAGCATGAATTTTACCATAATGAACATGCAAGTCTTTAACTTTTAGCATTCTATTTCCTCCTATTCACCTAAATATGCTTTTATAACGTTTTTATTAACTCGAATTTCTTCAGGAGTACCTTTTGCGATAATTCTACCATAGTCAATTACAACTAGTCTTTCGCATATACCCATAACTAACTTCATATCGTGCTCAATCAATAATATAGCAATATCAAATTTATTTCTTATAAAATTAATAGTTTCCATCAATTCTTCGGTCTCTTGAGGGTTCATCCCTGCAGCTGGTTCATCTAAAAGGAGAATTTTAGGTGAAGTTGCTAGAGCTCTTGCTATTTCAAGCTTTCTTTGTTTACCATATGGTAAGTTCTTAGCTAGAGTGTTAGCAAAACCATCTAACTCAAAAACTTTTAACAACTCTAGACAAATTTTCTTGGCTTCTTTTTCTTCCTGCCAATACTTCGGAGTACGGAAAATTGAAGATATAATAGAGTAATTCATTTCGTTATGATAAGCAATCTTAATATTATCGAGTACGGTTAGTTCCTTAAATAATCTCCAGTTAACATATTGAATATTGTAGTTTTACCAGCACCATTTGGTCCAATAAGTCCTAATCATGCTTACATTATCAAGTAATATTTCTCCACTAGTTGGTACATATACTCCAGTTAACATATTGAATATTGTAGTTTTACCAGCACCATTTGGTCCAATAAGTCCTACTAACTCATTCTCACCTATAGATAATTCAAAGTCATCAACAGCAACTAATCCACCAAAAACCATACGCAGATTTTTAACATCTAATAATGCCATTAATTGTCACTCCCATCTATAGGTTTTTTCTTTGTTCTTCTTTTGAATTTATTTAATATATTTGTCAAAGAAAATTCAGATGTTCCAAATAGTCCTTGAGGTCTAAATAACATCATAACAATAAGTAATAAAGAGTAAATTAATAATCTGTAATTAGCAAATTCTCTTAATACTTCAGGTAAGAAAGTTAGGAATATTGAAGCTAGTATAGCTCCTGTTAAGCTTCCCATTCCTCCTAACACGACTATAACAAAAATATCAATAGACTTGATAAATCCAAATGCAGCAGGAGCTAAATAAGCCATTTGGAAAGCATAGAGTGCTCCTCCTACTCCACCAAAGAATGCAGCTACTGCAAATCCCAATATCTTATATTTTGTTATTGGTATCCCCACCGCTTCCGCAGCTATTTCATCTTCGCGAATTGATAATATGGCTCTCCCATGTCTTGATTTCATTATTAAAACAATAATTGTAACTACAATTACAGTAGTCCAAAATGCTGTTGGGAAAGATAATATTCTTGGAATACCAGATAATCCTTGTGCTCCACCTGTAAAACCAAGATTTGTAATAATAACTTTAATTACCTCCCCAAAACCTAAAGTCATAATACCCAAATAGTCACCACGTAATCTTAAAGCTGGAGCACCTACAATAACACCAGCCAAAGCTGCTGAGATTCCACCAACAAGAGCAGCAATAATAAAAATTATAACATTTGGTAAACTTGATGTTTTAAGCATTATTCCTGTAAGTGCAGAACTATATGCTCCAATAGCCATAAATCCAGCATGACCCAAAACAAGTTGACCTAAAAATCCTGTAGCCATATTTAAGCTTGTTGACATAACAATACTAATGCAAACCAATACCAAAATTGTATAGTAGTATCTATTTAATACATTAGCAGAAATTAAAGAATATAATATTAAGAAAACAGCGAGTAAAGCGGCGAAGTTTCTAATGTAAGATTTCATCGAAGTATTTTTCATATTTTACACCTTCTCCTTAACATTTTTACCTAGTATACCAGTAGGTCTTACTAGTAATACTAAAATCAATATTCCAAATACTATTGCGTCTGCCCAAGAACTTGAAATATACCCCTTTGTCAGTGTTTCAACGATTCCAATAGTAAATCCACCAAGCATCGCTCCAGGAATGCTTCCGATTCCTCCGAATACTGCAGCAACGAACGCCTTCAGACCAGGCATTGTACCCATCGTTGGATAAACTTGTGTATATGCAACACTATATAATACACCACCCAAAGCACCTAAAGCAGAACCAAGTGCAAAAGTTAGCGAGATAATTCTATTTACATTTATACCCATAAGTACTGCAGCTTCTTTATCCTCAGAAACAGCTCGCATTGCTTTACCGGACTTAGTTTTTTGGATAAACAGTTGAAGCAATACCATAAACAATACAGAAATTATGATAGTTAATATAGTAATTTTAGGTATACCAATGCTTCCTATAAAAATTGGCTCTTTAGATACTAATCCAGGCATAACCTTAGGTTCAGCTCCAAATATTACTAGAGCTAAGTTTTGTAAAAATAAACTCATACCTATTGCAGTAATTAAAGCAGAAATTCTAGGCGCCGTTCTTAGTTTTTTATACGCAATTCTCTCTATAATGATACCGATTAATGCTGCTAACCCCATCGAAATTAAGATAATAACAATAAGTGGTAACTCTATAGGTAATGTTGTTGCTATTAAGAATGCAAAATATGCGCCAAGCATCATTACTTCACCATGGGCAAAGTTTATTAATTTGATAATTCCGTATACCATTGTGTACCCAATTGCCACTAATGCATATATACTTCCAACATTTAATCCATTAATTAATTGTTTAATTAATATTTCCATAAATTCCACCCCAAAAAGTTCTATTTAAATATAATAATAAGGAAGGAATTTACCCTCCTTATTATGTAAAGTAATGTCCTATTTTGCTTCTACCTTATCAACTAACAAATGCTCTCCGTCAAGTAATTGAATCATAGAAATTGACTTAACAGGATCTCCATTAGAATCAAACTGAATCGAACCTGTCACTGCATTTTCAAATTTAAGTGATGCTAACTCACTAACGACTTTAGCATACTCAGTACTTCCTGCTTCTTCAATTGCCTTCACCATAGCATACACAGCATCGTAAGCTAAAGCCGCTAATGAATTTGGAGATTCATTATACTTGGCTTCATATGCAGAAATGAAATTTTGTATAACTTCAGCTTCATCAGCCTTTGAATAATGGCTACCGAAGTAATACCCATCAGCAACTTCAGCATAGTCATCTTCAATTCCATCCCATCCATCTCCACCGATAAATGGTACAGTCATCCCTAAATCTTTTGCTTGTGTTAAAACAGCTCCAACTTCAGCAACGTATCCAGGTAAGAATATTGCCTCAGCATCAGTAGCAGCGATTTTTGTTAACAAAGAACTATAATCGTCATCCCCAGCACTGTATGCTTCCGTAATTACAACTTCTCCACTCGCTTCAAACTCTTCGATAAATGCCATAGCTAATCCTTCAGAGTAAGCATCATCTTTGTTGTATAGTACAGCCGCTTTATCAACTGATAATGAATCAGATGCAAATACAGCTGCAACAGATCCTTGATAAGAATCCGTATAACATGCTCTAAATACATTTTCAGCATTCAAAGTTACTTCAGGATGAGTTGCTGTTGGAGTTAAAACAGGTACACCATCTAAAACAGCTAAATCTTTAATTGCTAACGTAACACCACTAAATGTCGCACCGACTAATGCAGTGATTTCATCTTCATTCAGTAATCTATTATAAGCATTTACGCCCTCAGTTCCATCACCTTTACTATCATAAGCAATAACCTGCCCATCTAAACCAAGTACACCGCCATTAGCATTAATTTCTTCCATTGCTAATTCAGCTCCTTGTTTAACCGCAACACCGTATAGACTGTAGTCTCCAGTTAAAGGACCAATAACCCCAATTTTTACATTTTTCCCACTAGAACTACACGCTGAAAAGCTTAATAATGCCATAATTGCTACAATAATTGTTAATGCTTTTTTCATTTTTTCCCCTACTTTCATTTAGATATATTGCGAGAATACTATCATAAAATAATTACCAGTTCAAGTTTTTTTTTAATTTGGTATTTTTAGAATGAAAGATAACCTTTTCATTGATATTGGTCATTTTTTCATAAAAAAAAATCCCGAAACTTCAGGATTATCATTTATTGTAAATAACTATTATTGTTTTATACTTACACCATATTTTAAGATATTAATTCTCTTATTATACACTTCAAGAGCCTCTTCTATTGAATAAAAATCAACTTTAATAAAAGCAATTATTCTTTCAACCGCAGAAATAATAAGATTAAATAAATCTAATATATCTTCGGGTTTTTCTAGTCTTACTTTAGTTGTATCAACTAAATTAAATATATCTGATATTTTCTTAACTAGATTATTTGTATATCTCTTCGCATACAAATATGATTCTGAGAAATCAATATTGAAAATTCTACTTACTGAATTAGTATATGTTTCAGGAGATCTAACAAATTCTATAAATGTATTTTGAATTGATGAGAAGAATTCCCCACTAGAACTTATCAATTCGTTTTTAAAAATGTTAATAACTCCATCGGCAACTTTTTCTAAAATGTAGTAGTAAAGTTCATCAATGCACTCAAAATACTTATAAAAACTAGCCCTTGATATATTAACTCTTTTAATAATTCTTACAACCTTTGCACCCTTAAGTGTATATAAATCAAATTCTTCAATAGCTGAATCAATAATCATCTGTTTTTTATGTGGCTTTAGATTAAAAAATGTTTTACTTGGCATAAGTTCCTCCCGAATTATTCATAATTTTGTAATAACGCGATCACAGGTACTAATAAAAAGATAACCCAATGAGGATGCCATAAATCTAAAAAGAAACCTAGATATAGATAAATAATTATTATGATAGAAGCTGATATTGGAATTACAGAATACTTAAACCGGTAAAATTTAGCATTATAAACTAATACAAGAAAAGGAATAAATGAGACTATTATTAATGTGTCAATCCAGTTACTAGTAAAATATGCTACACCTACATAAAGTAAAGTAATAAATGGAATCAACCCTCGATAAAACAATGGACCCCTTGTATAGTTGAATAACAAATCAAGTAACCACCACAAAAACACAGGAAATCCATATAAGTACCAAGTGGAACTCCACATATCTTTTGTAAATCCAATCCATATATATACTATTGAAATCAAAATAATTGAAGATGCTACTAATTTAAGTGCATTAACCAATTTTATTCTTTTCACAATATCACCTTTCCCTTTTTATATGATATCACAAAATATAATAAGCGACAGCAAAATAATGAAATAACGCACCAGCAAGGACAAAAATATGCCAAACAAAATGGTGATATTTAAATTTACTAAGTGCATAAATAAATGCTCCAATTGTATATACGACTCCGCCAATAATTAAGTAAATTACTCCTTGGGTAGACATCGAACTTATTATTTGTTTTATTAATATAATCGATAACCATCCCATAACTACATAAGCTAAGGTAGCTAAGAAATTATACTTACCTATAAACAATGATTTGAAAACTATTCCTAATAATGTGATTAAGATGAGTATTCCATATACAATATAAGCTAAATCAGTTTTTGCAGCGCTAAAAACAAAAGGAGTATAAGTACCTAATATTAATATAAAAACGAAACTATGATCTAATCTCTTGAATATACTCCTAGTAGTATAGTGTCTAATTCCATGATACAAAGTACTCATTAAAAACATTAAAAATAGTGTAATTCCATAAAAAGAAAACGCAATTACATCTGTTATATCCCCTTTAGTACTTGCTATATAAACCAATTGAATTAATGAAATTCCAGCAATCACTGCACCAATTCCATGACTTACAGAATTAGCAATGTCTTCTCCAATTTTATATGGAAATAATTTCTCCCTTGGTATTTTCATATTAATCGATTTCATATGCCGCCACTCCTATAATACCTGGGCCTGTATGAACACCAAGTACAGGTGTGATTTCACATATATCAATTTCATTTACGTTAAGTTCTAATTTTAACCTATTCAAAAACTTTTGAGCTTTTTCTAGGTTATTACCATAATGAACAGTTAAGTTTATTTTCTTACTATGATACTTCTCAAGTAAAACATCAACTAATTTCGTAAGTGCGCGATTGTTTCCTCTTGCCTTGACTCTCGTATAATAAATACCATCATCACCTACGCATATTATTGGCTTAATTCTAAGAATATCTGCAATTGTTCCTTCCACTTTTCCAATACGTCCACCAGCTTTTAAATATTTAAGAGTCTCGATAGAAAATATAGTAATCATCTTGTTAAACCTTATATCATCAAGATTAGTGACTATCTCATTAAGCTCAAGACCATTATCTATCATCTTATTGGCTTCCATTACTAGATAACCAAGTCCCATTCCAAGTGTTTTAGAATCATATAGTGCAATCTCTATTCCCTTAGTTTCAGTAGCTACTAATCTAAAAACATTATGGGTACCACTAAGATTTGATGAAAGATTTATAATCAGTAACTTTTCATAACCTTTATTCTTGATACTTTCTATAATTTCTTCTACATCGCCAACATTTGATAAACTAGTTTTCACATCATGTGCATCAAGCTTTTCATATACCTCACTAGAAGAAATTTCGATTTGATCTTTAAATATTTTGCCATCCATAGAAATGTTTAATGGTAGTACAAATATATTCTTATTATTCAAAAGATAATCTTTTGATAAATTGCATGTTGAATCAGTTAATATTGCTGTTTTCATAATACACCTCCTATAATTATTTTATTTTATAGACATTAACTAAACAATAAACAAAAAACTAAAGATGTATACTCTTTAGATATCAAGGAAAAAATCTCTTTATAATAAGAGATTTTATTTATATTTTATTAGTATTGACTCTAGATATAATAATAAGAAATACATTATACTAGTTAATACTCCTAGTAATACTATACTCATCATAACCAAATCCAGCTGGAATACTTGACTTCCATATATAATCAAGTGCCCGAGGCCTGCTCTAGATACTAAAAACTCACCCATTATGACTCCAACCCACGTTAATCCCATTGTCACTTTTAATGTTGAGATAATTGTTGGATAATTAGAAGGTATTATCACTTTAATTAATAGTTGTAATTTATTCGCTCCAAGTGATTCAAGCAATTTAATTTTATCCTTATCAACTTCGTTAAATCCGCTTAAGATATTTAAGATAGTTACAACCAAAGATATTAGCACAGTCATAGTAATAATTGATTTCAATCCATTTCCAGCCCAAACAATAATAATTGGACCAAGAGCCACTTTTGGAAGTGCATTTAAAATAACTAAATACGGATCGAAAACCTTATTAAGAAAATCTGACCACCATAGAATTATTGCGATAAGAAAACCAAGCCCTGTACCAAGTATAAATCCTATCATTACCTCAAGTAACGTCTGAAAAATATGAGTATAAACTGTGTCATTAGATTTAATAAATGTTGATATAATTTTTGAAGGAGACGAGGTAATAAATGAATCAATCAATCCGACTTTAGCTGCAATTTCCCACACTATAATAAACATTAATAATAAGACAATTTGAGTGGCTAATATGGAGAGTTTTCTTTTTTTAATTTTTTTGATATATTTAGAACGTTCATTAGTCATAATTCTTCAACTCATTCCAAATATAATCAAAATATCCAGGAAACTTAGTGTTTCTTCTTCTTTCTAGAGGAGAAAGTCTATTAAAATCTAATTTAACAACTTTTTGTACCGATGCTGGCCTTTCAGATAAAATCACAATCCTATCAGAAAGAGATATTGCTTCAGCTATATCATGAGTTACGAAAATAGCAGTTTTGTTTTCCTTCCTCAATATCTTCCAAACATCCTCACCAACCAATAGCCTAGTTTGTGAATCCAATGCTGAGAAAGCTTCATCAAGTAGTAAGACATTAGGTTTAATAGCTAGTGTTCTTATTAAGGCAACTCTTTGTCTCATTCCACCTGATAACTGATGAGGATGATGATCTTTAAAATCAATAAGACCATATCTTTTTAGTAAATCAAGAGTGTATTCCTTGGATTCATCAATATCCATTTTCTGAATTTCAGGTCCTATTAAACAATTATCGAAAATCGTTCTCCATTCAAAAAGGTGATCTCTTTGAAGCATATACCCGATTTTCCCTTTAACATAAATCGAACCAGATTGTGGTTTAATTAAACTGGATATAAGATTAAGAATTGTTGACTTCCCACAACCAGATGGTCCAATGACACTAATGAATTCCCCTTCTTTAACATCGAATGACACATCTTTAAGTGTTTCTGTTTCTGATTCCTTAGACTGAAAAGTATGAGATACATTTTTTAAACTAATTTTAATCATAAGTATCTCCCCCTATATATTACTTAAGAGCTTTTTCTGCAAATGAATTGTTAATTACAATTTCTGAGTTAATTCTCTTTTCTAAATGTCCTGATTCAATTATTATATCTTGTAAATAATCGAAGCTTTCTACCTCAAGCAGTGGGTTCAAATCCCAAATTGACTGATCCTTATATCTTTGAACTGACATTTGAATTAGTTCAATATCTGTCTCTTTAAAGAATGGTTTAATCTCATTCGCTATGTCTTCTGAGTTATTTTCACTTACCCAAATTTGTGCTCTATAGATTGCGTTAGTAAATTTTTGAATTATATCCTTATTTTCTTCAATATAACTTTTCTCAGCCATATAAACCGTATATGGTAATTCACCACTTGATTGACCAATTGATGATAAAACGTGATATCCATTTAGTTCCATCATACTTGCAGTTGGCTCAAATAAAGCTACGTAGTCCCCCGTTCCTGAAGAAAATGCTCCTGCAGTAGCCGTGAATGCTAAGTTTGTTATCACTTCTAAGTCATCATTAGGTGTTAGACCATTTTCTTTTAGAATATGCTCTAGTACTATTTCAGGCATTCCTCCAGGTCTACCACCAATAATTGTAGTATCTCCTAAATTCTCCCATGCGAAATTTTCTTCATTCCTTCCGACTAAAAATGAACCATCTTTTTGAGTTAATTGAGCAAAATTCACAATGTAATCTTCTTTTCCTTGATTATACACATATATAGTCGCCTCAGCCCCAGCTAAACCGATATCAGACTCCCCAGATAAAATACTTGTAACTACCTTATCAGCACCATAGGCTGTTGTATATTCAACTTGTAACCCTTCATCCTCAAAATACCCTTTGTTAAGCGCAACATATTGAGGCGCATAAAACACAGAGTGTACAACTTCAGAAAGTCTCACCAATTGAAGTTCATCAGACTCTTTATCACATCCTACAGTTAATAATGTAAATAAAGTTAAAAATAAAATTAAAACTTTTTTCATATTTCCCTCCCTTTGTTAAACTAATTTATTTTATGGGTTTAAGCATCTATTTGTGATGCACTTTTGTAGTTTAAGTTATTTAATTCAAAGATAGAAAATAATTGAAATATATTATCAAAATCTTAGAAAAGTAACATAATATAGTATATAATTAGGTTGATCTAAAATATGGGACTTGTTTACAAGCCTAAAATTAAGGAGAAGAAATGAAAAATACAAGAGAATTAGTTTTAAATGCGATCTTTATCGCACTCATTATGGTAATGACATGGGTACCTCAGTTGGGTTATATTCAGCTATTTCCCACAATCGGAATTACTATTATCCATATACCTGTAATCATTGGGGCATTGGTATATAAAAGAAGTGGATTTATTCTAGGAACAGCCTTCGGTTTAAGTTCATTATTTGTAGCACTGACTAGACCATCGTCACCGATTGATTTATTATTCCAAAATCCACTTGTTTCTGTCTTACCAAGGATTTTATTCGGATTAGTAATTTATTATTTATATACTTTACTGAATAAATATATAAATAATGTAAACTTAACATTAATACTAACTGCATTTCTATCTACATTGATTCACTCAATATTAGTACTATTTATGATTTATGTGTTTGGAATTGAATTACTTGGTGGTTCTGAAGTTGCTTTAAGAATAATAGGTTCTATCTTAGTAACAAACGCTAGCCTAGAAGCATTAGCAGCAATATTAATTGGAGTTCCAATCATTAGGAGGCTTCATGCTTTTATTGATTGATGTTGGTAATTCTAACATAGTTTTAGCTCATTATGATTATGAAATAAAAGATGTCTTTAGACTTAATACTAGAAAAGACTTTACTGCTGATGAATATAGTATGTTGTTAGATGGAAGATTAAAGAATCAAAAATATGATGGGATAATTATCTCTTCAGTTTCACCTATAGTAACAGAAAGCATAGATAGATATTGTAAAAAGTATTTATCAATTACTCCTATGATTGTTGGTCCAGGAGTAAAAACTGGGATAAATATTAAAACAGATAATCCAAAAGAAGTTGGCTCAGATTTAATTGTTTCAGCAGTTGCATCGTTTAGGTATGCTGAAAACTCAATTATAATAGATTTAGGAACTGCAACTACAATAACACTTGTTGAAAACAAAATGATCAAAGGTGTCGTAATTGCTCCTGGAATAAAAACCGGTTTAGAAGCATTAATTAAAGATGCATCTTTATTACCTGAAGTTGACATTAAAAAACCAAGAAATATTCTTGGTACTAATACTATTGAATGTATCCAATCAGGTATAATTAATGGTCATGTTTATATGCTTGAAGGTTTCCTTAACAAAATAAACAAAGATTACAAGATAATTATTACTGGAGGATTTTCACCAATAATTGGAGAACTAATTAATAATGATTGTATAGTTGTTAGGGATTTAATTCTTGAGGGATTAGTAGATATTTATAATAAAAATATAAGAGCATCTTAGATGCTCTTTTCTATACTAATGATTTAAAATTAGTCGTTCTATATCTCTTTCTACAGTACTAATTGCTCCTAAACTATAATTCTCTATCAAGAAATTAGCAACATTTTTAGATAGGAATCCAGGAATTGTTGGTCCTACCGTTATATGATGAACTTTTAAATGTAGTAATGCTAGTAGTACTATAACCGCTTTTTGTTCATACCAAGCGATGTTATAAACGATAGGTAAATCATTGATATCACAACTAAATACTTTTGCTAACTCTAATGCAGTCACAACTAAACTATATGAGTCATTACATTGCCCTGCATCTAAAACTCTAGGTATTCCGTCAATATCTCCAAGTTTTAATTTATTGTATCTATATTTAGCACATCCTGCAGTCAAAATAACAGTATCTTTTGGCAGCGCTTTAGCAAAATCAGTATAGTAAGTTCTTGATTTGAATCTACCATCACACCCTGCCATAACCACGAATTTTTTAATTGCTCCAGATTTAATAGCTTCAACTATTTTATCAGCTAATTTTAGGACTTGCCCATGAGCGAAACCTCCAACAATTTCTCCTGATTCTATTTTCTTTGGTGGTTTGCAATGCTTTGCGTGTTCAATTATTTCGCTAAAATCCTTCTCCCCGTCCTTATCTGCTTCAATGTATTTCCATCCGGGATACCCTGTTGAACCAGTTATATACATTCTTTCATTGTAAGTAGAGAATTTCTTTGGAGGTACTATACAATTTGTTGTAAATAAAACTGGACCATTAAATGTTTCAAACGACTCAATCTGATCATGCCATGCATTTCCATAGTTTCCGTAAAGATGATCATACTTTTTCAAAAGGGGATAATAGTGAGCTGGCAACATCTCGCTGTGAGTATAGATATCGATTCCAGCATCCTCTGACTGTCTTAACAATTGATCTATATCACGTAAATCATGGCCAGAAACTAATATTCCAGGTCTTTTTCCAACCCCAATTTTAACCTTACTAATTTCGGGCTCTCCATAAGCAGTAGTATTAGCTTCATCAAGGATACTCATTACTTCAACACCAAACTTACCAGTCTCATCAATCATTTCAACATAAAATCCCAAGTCATGATCTTCTAACATCGAGGCAAGAGCACGTCTAGTAAACTTGGCTGCTGCTTCTGAATGTTTTCCTAGTCTGTTAGCATGAGAGTGGTATGCCGCCATTCCCATTAGTCCATATAAAACAGTTTCTTTTGCACTTCTAACATCCTCATCAGAGGTAGAAAGAACACCATTTTTCTTACCTTTATTGATTATTTCATCAACACTTGTATCAGTCCAGTTAACAGCATCTAAGTCACTATCGAATTTGATACCTTTTTTTAAGTTTTCCCTATACTGGATCCCTTCCTTTATCACTCTTTCAAAGTGTTCTTCATTAAAGTTCGCGTTTGTAATCATTTTAAACAAACACTCCATAATGAAGACATCAACTCTTTTTAACTCCGCGCCTTCTTTTTCTGCTTCATTAGCTACATAGCTTAATCCTTTTAAAACATACTTGAGCGCATCCATCTTTGTTGCTAATTCCGGAGTTTTTCCACACACACCAATTACTTCACAACCTGTATTTTTCGCAGTTTCCTGGCATTGATAGCAAAACATCTTCATTTTTATCATTCCTTTCTCTTTATTTTTGTTCAGAATGAAAATTTAAATACCAATAAATTCAAAAAGGACACGTTCTTTAGAACGATATCCTTATCTTTTATTTGATTATTTACTAATACACAATATCTAACGAGGTAGGATAAATCATTAATCCTGTTTTTTTGCTTGACTTAGCATTCTCAATATAATCTTCAACACATTTATCATTACTCAAATTCAAAACCATCCCTGCAGAAAAAGTTGAATTTTTGTACTCATGCTGGTAATTACTTAGTAATTGATAGCCTAACGAGTCATGATGTATAGGAAGCTTTATTGTTTCTTTTTTTGACTTATCTTTTAAATAAATCAAGATTTCATCAAAACTTTCCTGATCCTTTGCTAAACAAAGAAGTGGATTATTTTCTTCATTTTTCTTATATCTAACATACCCTATGCGATTACCTTCTTTCAATAAAGTAAACGCTTCTACACTAGGGCTATGGGAAACATAACTCATCAATGATGGATCATATAGAACTGTTAAGTCAACATTTTCAAACCATTTCATATATAAGTCATGTATAAATGGTATATCTTCTTCTATAATTAACTTTTCCTTTAATGTAGTTGGTTCATTATCTTTTACTTCAACTAATGCAAAAGATTCCCCAATAGTATGAGGGATATACCCAAATCTTGGGTAATAAGTATCATGCCCAAATAAAAATGATAAATCATACCCTTTTTCTTTTGCAAGTTGATGAGACTTCTCAATAAGAGCTTGTCCAATTTTTTTACCTTGTAGTTTAGGTATAACACTTACAGGACCTAAACTAACTGCCTTTTTTACTTTACCATTAATAGTGATGTTAAAAGGTATCAATAAAATATGTCCTACAACAATGCCATCAATCTCTGCTACAAGAGAAAAATCACCATCAAATTCTTTCAATCTTCTTGCACAGTCTATCATTCCATTTTCAGATACATAATTACTTTGAAATTCTTTTAAAAATGCTTTGTAATTCACTTCAGAAATATCATAAAAGTCCTTTATCTGTTCTTTACGAATTTTTACTTTCATATTCTACTCTTTCCATTTAAATTATTTATACTAATTCATATAATTTGTCATAGTCAATTTCTTCTTTTGACTCCGTCGCTTTAGCAATAACCTTAACTGCTAATCTTTCTAAGAAATTACATTTTTCTAGTTGATACGCACCACCTACATAATTGATTACATTTGCATGTTGTTTCATTTCTTCTGAAAAATTAAGATTAATTGCTTTTTCTTGTTCAATTCCTTTTTGCATTCCACATAAGAAGATACTTAACTTCTTCTTCAAGAGTCTATTTTCATTCTTAGTAACAAATTTTTTCAACTCTTTACGGATTTGTCCTGCATAAACACTTGAACCCAATATAATTCTATCCGCTTTCAAGAAGTCATTGATATCAATTTCATTTACATTGATTGCTTTTGATTCCACGATTCTTTCCTCAAGTTTTAATGCACATTTTTCTGTTGTCCCATATTTTGTTGCATAAATAATTAATGTTTTCATAATTTTTCCCCTTTTATCTATCTTATAAGAGCAACTTCAATCGCTTCTAATATTGCTATAGACGATGCTGTCGCTCCACTTATAGTATCTACTTTTAAACTTTGAAATTTTAATACGTCTTCGATAATAACTTCTGCCTTTGTCCCTAAAGCATTTAAATGTTCAAGAATATTAATTTCTGTTATTATTTGATCTTGGACTGTTATTTCAACTCTAACTCCAAAATTTCCATCTTCAGTAAAATACTCTCCAAAATAGTTTCCATCCTCAACTGTAATCAAATTTAACTCTTCTTGCTCTAGAGCATAAACAATTTCCATTTTCTCTCTTAATGTTAATATTAAACTTAAAGCAAATATAACCATAACACCAATAATAATCATAGATATCACAATTAACCTTTTTTTCATTTAATCACTTCCTAATAAAAATTCAATTTCATTTTCTATATCTTCTAACCAGTCCTCAAGTGTAAAATCATCTCTTTTCCCAATATAAAACATTATCTTTGCATGTATAGATGATGAAAGAATATTTGAAATAATTTCTATATTCTCTTGGACATATGAGCTTTTAATCTTCTTTAAAGTATCGTTTAGCAAGAGTGCAACTTTAGGAACATTTGTTCTTATCAGTTGTTTTGGCCTTTCTCCATAATCCAGTATGTAGATTATTCTATATACATCCGGTCTCATTGTCATAAATTTAAAATATTCATGAGCGAGTTTTACTATTTGCTTCTTTGGATCCAAATTATCATCCTTGAACTGCACGATATACTCATATGAATCATCTAAATAAGAAAGACCTGTACAAGTTAGGAGTGAATTTAAATCACTAAAATAGTTGTATATAGTTGCATAACTATACCCAGCCCTCTCACCAACTTTTCTTACAGTAACTTGTGAAATACCAAAATCCGATATTATATCCTTCGTTGCTTGAATAAAGTAATTCTTCACTCTTTGCTTTTGAATTTCCTTCATTATCATATTTCCACTCCCACATTAACACTGTTAATATTGTTAACAATGTCAATATAGCACCAATTCATTCTATAGTCAACAAAATTCGAGTGTTTCTGAATAAAAAAAGGATTAGTAATCTAATCCTTCATGCTTATATGTGTTTTAACTCATTTGTTACTAAGTCTTCTAATACAGTTTTCCATTTTTCCCTTGCCTCTTCTTTAGTTAATTCAGAAATTTGGTTTACCGCTAGGAACTTCCATAATAGAATAAAATCATCATTGAGCCCATCAATGTATTCCTTTTGAAAAGTTAATTCCTCTTTTTCAAGTATTTTCCGTTCCATTATATATATACAGTCTCTATAAGCATTAATAGGTTTAAAATATTTACCCGCACTACTCATTAAATTCTCAGCGAGGTATAGTTTGCTCTTTATATCACCTAAATATTTCATCTTCACCAAGTCACTAGAAATATCCCATTCACGACTTAACTCTCCTATATATCCCACTGCTTCATCAATTGCCCTATCGGCATTTGCTAGCATTATAAGGTTTTCTTGTTGTTCTTTACTGTTTAGATTGTTTACTTTTAGAATTAAGTAAAAATTTGATAACAATAATATAGAAATTATAAGAAGTAACTTTTTCTTGTGCATACTAATCTCCAATCTAGTTTCTTTTAAATCTTCTATTATATAACTATTTTTTTATCCCCTGTATTATTGCTCCAACTATCAAACCTATACCAGAGCCTACACCTACAAAAACACTAATATTCTTAGAAAGAATCACACTTAATATTAATCCTATGCTTGCTCCTCCTATAAGACATAACGAGACAAAATAATCTTTCATTTTATTAATTTTCATATACCTCCCAATTGTATCATTCAAGTTACGCCAAATTATAACACAGATAAGCTCTTTAGTCATCTATTTTAAAGACATCTAATTTACTCAGTTTTCTTTACTTTATCTTTATTTCTAAAATTAACAACAAGTATAAACGTGATGTACCCTAAGAAATATATGAAAATAAGAATCATGTTTGTATGATCTTTTCTTAATGCGAATAAGGATAGACATAATTCAAGAATAAGTTGTAATGTAGTAATAAGTAAAATACTGAGTTGTAATTCTAAAATAAATTTTCTTAGATTACTAACATCATACTCTACCTTTGAATCAAATCCCGCCATAAAACTATATGACTCAGTTTTAAGTATAAGTTGAAATATTAAATATACTGGCACAGAGCATAGAAGATAGAGAATCACAAAGACTCTGCTAGCATCAGTATAAAGAAATAAATAAACAGAACCTAAAACAATTAAGATAAACAATAACATGTTAATAAACTTAGCACTTCTTTCACGTCTATCAAAACTTTGTACTTTCCCATCCATAAGAGTGTCAATAGAAACATCGTATAAGACAGCAATCTGATTTAACGTTTCAACATCAGGGTAAGTTTTTCCCCTTTCCCAATTGGATACTGCTTGCCTAGAGACCCCTAGGTCGCTTGCCATATCTGTTTGACTAAGGCCTCTTTCTTTTCTTACTTTTAAAACTGCTTTCCCTATTAATTTAGCATTCATTACTTTCACCTCAATTTCATTCTATCGTTGTATTAACAATTACACAATGTTTTCCAAATAAATTACCCGCAATTAATACTTGCTAGCAAAGAAAACAAATAATAATTCCATTAATTTAGCTGATGAAATAAGACTATTATTCTAAGTAGTACTAAAATTTCAACACTTAATAAATAACGCCATTATTAGTTATTTTGATATTGTCACTATCGCCTTTGATTCATAATATAAAGTGGAAAAAGAGTTAGGAGGTGATAAAATGAATGACCATTATGAGGAATGCAAACATACTAGTGAAAAAAATGTACCAATTGGATGGTCAACACTTTCATACTCAAATGAAACACATGTACCTGTTCCAGAAGAGCCTAATTCGGATTCATGGCAAACGGTCTACTTTAAGCGAGATAAGTCCAGGTTTACAGATTTAGATGGTATTACTGTTCCTTTGGAGATCAGAAGACCTGATATCAGTATTGATTTCGCGGGAGAACAATTATACGATGTAGAAGATACACTAAGATATTTAAATAGGCGCGAAAAAAAAATAGCGACTTATTGGGGCGAGGGTCCCGCTACGAAACAATGGACACCAATAATAGATAAATTAATCGATACATATAAAATATCCGCTCCAAGGGCAGGGAGAATATTAGCTGCAGTTCACTCTGGATTAAACGATGCTTTTATTATATCTTGGTACTTCAAATTCAAATGGGACATCGCAAGGCCTAATCAACTCAATCAAGAATTAGAGTCGTTCCTAGATACTCCAAGACATCCAAGTTATCCATCTGGTCATGCTACGGTTGCGGGTACAGCTGAAATACTTCTAAGTTACTTTTTTGAATCAGAAAAGGATAAATTGAAAGATCTAGCAGAAGAATGTGCAATGAGTAGATTATATGCTGGTGTACATTTTCCAATCGACAATAGTGAGGGTCTACGTCTTGGCCGACATATTGGACGACTAATTGTTAAACAGTTAGAAAAACAATATGATGCAGATGGTTCTAAGGTAGATCTGAGAATCACTGAATTTAAGGATGCAAATCTAATACCTCCACCGTATAAACAAGCCATTCCTTTTAATCGAGAAAAAGATGACTAAATTGATTTAATTTTTTGAGGTAGTGAATGTCATCGAAAGTACTAATGAGCCATTACATACTTTTTTAGAGCATATAATGGCTCACTTTTTTTATTTTTTATAGAATGAGTTAATATATTTTATATACCATCCAAGGAGCATTGTATAAACTATAATATTCCCTAAAATCATTAGGGACCATCTTGCATAATGCGGAGTTAGAAAACCTAATATATAAACAGTTCCCATACCTATAATATAAAAACTCAAAAATCTACGTTTAAGACTTGTATTAACATGTTCTTTATCTAGTAGTAGTCTTGGAGCAAAAGTTACAGTCGCCCAATGTGAAAACATACCTAGTTGGATTAAGAGAACTACTATGAAATTTCCACCTGACCAAGGACTCATACCAAAGATAAACCATTCAAAAAGTAAACCAATCACACCAAAAATCACAAAATGCTTCCAAGGTGAATTTTCTGTTTTATTTGCATACCAATATCCAATCAGAATAAATGCTCCATAAAAAACAAGTACAGTAAAAACCATCTCAATCCATAAACCTTTGGCAATCCCCATATTTATTATTTCAACAACGAACGCAAAAATATATCCGATTAGCAATGTATAAACATATTTTTTCATAATATATCTCCTTATTTATAGTATAGTATCCTTCAAAGTAAAACATCAAGTATCTTCGCTTGATGTTCATAAGCCTTATTGGGCAAGTGAATGTAATAGGTGGGTTTAAATATATTTAAAAGGATTATGCTTCTGTTTAATAAAGAACACTACTATCAACTCAATTGTTTGATCCTACCAATAACTTACTAACGACTTCTCTACACTCTTCCTCAGTCATAATTTTAGGTACAGGATAATCTGGGTTTGCTTCTTTTATGGCACGTTTAGCAATTAAAGGAATGTCTTCTTCTTTTAGTTCCTTAATCACTGACGGAATATTCATATTCCTGTTCATATTTTTAATCTGTTCAATGAACTTACTCGCTAAAACTTTCTCTCCTTCTTCTTTTTTTCCAATGCCTCCAATAATAGCAAGTTTTGCTAATTTATTTTCAGCATATTTACCAAAGTACTCTAATATGTAAGGAAGTATAACTGCATTGGCTAATCCATGAGGTACACCATAAAGGCCCCCAAGATTGTGCGCTATTGCATGTACATAACCAACTGAAGTTCTTGTAAAAGCTGAGCCTGCATAATAAGAGGCTAAAGCCATATCCTGACGTAAATTTACATCACTACCATTATTATAGACATCTTCTAGTTTATTAAAAATAATTTCCACAGCCTTTTCAGCCTTTTTATTAGTAAATTTTGTTCCATGTAAGCCAATATAAGCTTCTACTGCATGAGTTAATGCGTCCATACCAGTTGTTGATGTGATGTGTGGTGGTAATCCGATTGTTAGTTCAGGATCAAGGACAGCAATTTTTGGAACTAATTTTGTATCGCTAATGGCATACTTCTCGTGAGTGTTAGGATCTGAGACTACCGCTGCTACAGTGGTTTCAGAACCAGAGCCAGCGGTTGTAGGTACAGCAAATAATGGGGGCAATGTCTTTCTTACCTTAAATAATCCTTTCATGTCCCTAATGGATTTATTATTTGTCACCCTAGCTGCTGCAACCTTTGCACAATCCATAGGTGAGCCACCACCGAATGCAATCATAGCTTCACATTGATTATCTATGTAAACTTGACGTGCCTCTTCAATATTATAAATTGTTGGATTAGGTTGTACGCGATCATATACTGTATACTTGATTTCATATTCATCAAGACTTAAAAATAAGCGATCAAGTAAACCTAAGTCCATTAATACTTTATCTGTCACAATTAATACATTACTTAAACGCTTTTGTTTTACCTTGCTTGCTAGGTCTATCATACAACCCGCACCAATTACTAACTCAGGGACAGGAAATTTTAAGCACTTAATTGCTATTTTAAATATATAATGACGTATTCTATACAATATAATTTTGAGATTCCAAATCATTTACAATTCCTCCTCTTTTTTTCACTAATTTTCTAATTCCTTACCCACCTGCAACAGGAAACAAAATAAACATAATATCTTTGTCATCAATCTCTGTTTTTCTAAGTAGTGACCTTTTGTACTTTTTATTGTTTATAAAAATGATGGCGCTTTTAAGATCAACATATTTTATATTATCAAACTGCTCACCTACGGTTTTCAATACGTCGTCAACGTATTTTTCTTTGACCTCAATTTCACTTGTTTGTGTTTCTATTCTTAAAGTTCCAAGAAATCTAACTATTGCTATTTAAATCACCTCTAACAATCTATATTTAGTTTCTTCATTAACTTCTCTTTTGGAACACCTGTATTGTCCCATCCTCTAGATTTATAATATTTTGCCTTTAAGTATTCAAGAGGTACTTTTGATAATTCATTATCTACGTCTTGTATTTTATCTGTTAATCTTTTAGGTAAACTGTCATCTTCTTTTTGCCAACCAAGTTTATAATTGATCATTTTCTCTAAGTTATATCCACGTTCACCAATTGTTTTAAATTTCCCAAAGTCCATCTTCATCCCAGTACATAATTTTATACCTTTTATATGATGTAAGACAGGCAATTGAATAGGTAATTTTTTAAGTTTATTAATGCATTGAACAGTTGAAGCAGCAATATGAGTTGTCAATAACCAGTTTACAAAGTGAGTTATTTTCCTCCCTGGTTTCTTAATAAAATAACTAGGTATCATAGCATATAGTGTGAATAAGCACTGTCCTCCTGCGGAACACGTTTCCATTAAATTCTGCAACAAAATAGTCAACTGCGCCTTATTAACCTTAGAGTAAGGGTCCATATTCAATGCAAATACTTCAAGTAATACTAGGTATCCTGCATTTAAGTGACATCCCCCTCTATTGGAAATCGCATATCCTAGACCTAGCCCGACAGCTCCTCTAGGTGTATAGGCTGATAGTTCCATTCCCTTGGAGTGCATGGCAAACTCTTTTCCTCCATATTTCTCTGATAACCATTTAACACCATTGGCAAGTTCTTTACCAATACCTTCTTTATAGGCTATTTTACGAATAGTTTCTGATATATTATCTGTTTCACCAAACTTTAATCCATTGTCCCATAAACCAGCTTCATTTAGTTCCATAGCGAAAGCTATAATCCCTGCTGTAGTGATACTATCCATTCCTAGTTCGTCCATTTCAAGATTCCACTTTAGTACCATCTCCATATTATTATTCTCAATATTAGCTGTGAAAAGACTTAACGTTTCAAGTTCAGGTCCCTTTACATTTTGTCCATTTACTTCTACTAACCTTCCACATTGTATTGGACATGTTACACATCCCTTGTTTCTCACAAGGTATTCTGTTGCCAAAGTTTCACCAGATACTTTTTCAAAGTCATTATATTGCCCGTATTTAAAATTCTTTGTTGCGAGTATTCTATTTAAATGCATAGGTGTTATCAAGCCTGCAGTTCCTAACTTAGGTAATTGCTCTCCCGTTAACGGATGCTTCTTTAATATATTTGTCCATCTTTTAATGTAAACTTTATACTTTTTTTGATATACTCCGATACTTTTAGCTTTATGCGTACCTTTAGCAGTTATAGCTTTGAGGTTTTTAGCTCCCATTACGGCCCCAACGCCCCCTCTTCCAGCAGTTCTTTCTTGACTAAATACACCTGCATGACTTACTAGATTTTCTCCTGCTACCCCAATAACTATTTTACCTGCAGTTCTATCCAATGCTTCTTGAGTTACATTAGTGTTTTTTCCAAAAATATCTGATGCGTCATGAAATTTGATTTGGTCGTCTATGATTTCAATCCATGTTTTATCTTGACATTTTCCCTTAATGATTAAAGCATCGTATCCTGCCTTCTTTAACATTAGACCGAAATTACCACCACAATTAGAAGAAGTTATTAATCCAGTTTGTGGAGATAATGTAGACATATTAAATCTACTAGATGCTGGTGCATTAGTACCTGTTAAGGGTCCGGTTGTTATAACTATGATATTATCTTCATGAAAAGGACCAATACCCATATCCAGATTATCGTATAATATTTTTGCAGCCATTATTTTCCCACCTAGATATTTCATCCTATCCTCATCAGACCAAGGATATTCTTCCACAGATTGGGTTGTCAAGTTGATCATTAAGACTTTTCCCATATACCCGCCTAATTTTGTGCTCATAAAATACTCCTCTCTTTTCTATATATTAATATCTTACTTTTTCCCAATATCTTGTAGTTTTAATACAGTAAACTGTCTTCTAGCATATAATTTACTTTACATTTTTATTGCTATATATTTAGTTATATCCGCTAATGGAATGTCTTTAATTCCTAATAATGATTGTAGAACTAAACCATCTAGACTACTTAATATTATTTGTGCTAATATTTCTATATTGTTTTTAGATGCATTCGGAATTTGAGCTATCCCCTCTTTGATCATCCCTAACCACTCTCTATAAACAACTTGATACTTACCTAGTATCTCTTCGTTACCAGACAAAGCTTCATGAACTAAATAGATATGTATCCTACTTCTAGCGCCATGCTCTAATATTGTTTTATAAAAATTCTCAATAATCATTTCATAATCGTTACTCTCTTTTGCGTTGTTGACTACTTTAAGTATTTGATGTGACAGCATATTCATATATTGGTCTGCTAAATCAAATAATAAATCAGCTTTACTTTTGTAATAATAATAAAGTGTTCCTTTTGACATGCTCATTTCTTCTGCTAATTTTGCTAGGGTTAATTTATTTAATCCTTGTTCAGTGATAATACTATTGGCGGTTTCTAAAATTTTAACTCTCTTGTCTTGCATCTCTTACCTCCTCATTAATTAGTCGGTCATCCGGCTGATTAATAATATCATAATTTATAGTTTTAATCAATGATCATAGTGGTCTTAGGGACAAATTAAATTATAAAAAACTATAATAAATCATTACTCTTATTTACTCTATATATACAATACTTGATTAAATTCTTAATATGATTCACATTACTCGAAAAAAGAACATGAAGTCCTGGCCTCCAGTTAACTTCTATTATATTTAGTTTATTATCCTCATCAATACAAATGTCAACTCCCAACTGATTAAGTTTATTATTATAATGCTCATCCAAATACTCTGATATCTGTAGCCCAAGAAATTTGAGTTTGTTATGTATAACACGCCAATCATCATTAAATTGGTTTTTCAAATAATAATTAATGTGTGCAGAATAGCCACCTTGGCTGATATTAGAAACTCTATACTTCCTTTCTGAGATTCTAGGATAAACACTTACAATAACGTATTTTCCACTAGAATCTTTTTGAGTGTGTACTCTAAAATCTGCAGGTAATCCAGCTTTTGTTTCAGAAACGATGAACTGTTGAAGGATATACTCAGTTAAATCTAAACGAGACAATGTATGCTTTAAATTCCTTACTATCTCCTCTTTACCATCTTTATAAATACTATATTGGTTTCCCTCTTTTATGATAAATATAACTCTTTTCCCCTTACTACCAACCGATGGTTTTAGAACAGCCTTTGAGTGTTTATCGACAAACTTTATTACTTGTTTAATTGTTCTTACTACTATACTATCAGGTAAGTAATTTTTAAATACTGGGTGCTTTTGTAAGAGATTATTAATATACTCTTTATTATGTATTTTTGATTCAGTGAAAGGAACTTCTTTTCCAAGTCTTAACTTGTTTTTCTTTTGTTTCTCAGTTTTCATGCGACTCGTATTAATTACTATATCAGGATATGGAAATTCTTTTTGTTTCCACTCTTCTTCATAGTAATATCCATAAATTTTCTTGTTAGTAAAATCTATTTGACTTGGAGAGAAATAGAATAAGTCTACACCCTCTAATTTCGCAACAGCGGCCAGTGTGTAGATTCTTGATACTGTGTTTGGGTCTCTACGAGAATGCATTACTCCAATCAACATAATAATCCCTCCTTAAATTGAAATTCAATTTCGCTCGTAGCAGAAAGTGCATTTTTTCTTGCTTCGACCTTATTACTCCCTGTTGCGATAACATAACCTATCTCAGATGGTTCACTTATTGAATTCCCCCTTCTTGTACGCATGAAGATTTTCTCGATACCTTTCTTTTTCATAGCAGCATTCGTTCCAGTGACCCTTACTAAAACACCTGACTCATTTATAATAATAAATTTGCTATAAACATTTCTTTTAACTGATGGAATTAAAAATTCCTTACCAAGGTAAAATCGAATTATCTGTTCAATATAATTAATATTGGATGCACTATAGATAATATCGTTTAAACTATCCTCTGATACATTCGGCTTAAGATCAACCAAATGATAGTTGTCACCACTTTTATTAACTTCAATACAAAAAACACCATTCCTGTAGTTAAATTCATAGATAATTGCTTTTATCATATCCATTTCAGCGTCTATTACATTTAAGTTTTCGCTTAGTGTATAGCCGCTAACTACAAGAGAGTTATTCTTTGTTAAAATCATATCAAATTTTAGCTTAATAAGAGAAATAGGTTTCCCATCTTTTACTAGTACTTCAATTCGGTACCGTTCTTCATTATATCCTTCTATATATACTTTTTCTAAGTCATAATGGGAAGGAATATCCGTAATTGAACTTACAACATTTAACTCTCTAGGAGTTTCTATGCTCCTAATAATCAAAGGAAATTCTAAAATATTACTATTTTTATCCAAAGATACCTGTTTTGGCATGAAAGGATATCTCCTTAGTTTTGTCCAAGTTAATGACATGTTTTCCATTTCTTGTATCGCTTTTGTGTTTGATGTATTAATAGTATATCTATCTCTTAATCTAGACGATAGTGCGCTATATCCATCTATGAAACTTAGTATCGACTCCACTTTAAAAAAATCATCCATTTGATTATTAATATAATCGCAAATATTTTTGTAGGATAATTCTTCCATATATATCATTTCGTGAACATCTGGATATTCAATTCTTTGACTAATTTGTTTTTTGTTGTTTGTTAATAGGATTGTATATAAATTCATATCTTCACAGGCCCTTATTGCTTCCCTACTGGTACCCGACTTAGAAGTTTGTATAAAAATTACAACCTTCATGGTAACTCACCTCATATTTATCATATGATTTCTTATTATTCCAATGTAGTATATATTAATCAAACTATCATACAATCCCTTCCATAAACCCTTTTGAATTTTCGTATAAAAAAAAGAGGCACTTTAAACTCCTGGCTTGAGTTTAAGATAACCTCTAATTATATTTATAAGTTAAAATGATTAATTTGTGTAGAAGTACTCAGTTAAGTCGATTTCATCGTTTTTAACTTTGTTAATACCTTCAGTAACTTTATCTTGAATTTCTTGACTGAATCCTTCTTCATAAACTGGAATGAAGATTTCTTCTTTAATTCCTGCAGCATGAACTTTTTTACCTTCTAATGTACCATCTAAGAATTTACCAACTGCCCATACATAGAATGTTTCAAAATCAAATTCAACAGACGCTTGAACTACTTCAGAAATATCATTTTGGTTACTTGAGAACCCAACAAATTTAACTTGAGGATCAGCTTCTTCACATGCAGTAATAGCACCTAACCCAACTTGATTTGCATATACAAACATAACATCAACATTATTAGTTGAAATAGTTGTTTGAGTCATTTGCTTACCTTTATTTACATCACTCCAGCTATCAGCATTAGCTCTAAATGATTCAGGAGAGTCGATACCTCTTGCAGCAGCACCTTCTTCAGCAACTTTTTCATATACATCTAATAAATCATTCATTGGTGCGTTAATCGAACCAGAAATAGTTCCGATTTTCCCATTAGTTGTTAATTCACCAGCGATAATACCTGCAAGATAACTAGCTTCATATTCTTTTGGGAATATTGGAGCAACATTATCATATTCTGCAATACTACCATTTACCATTACAAATGTAGTGTCTGGATAATCTTTTGCAACTGTGTTTGCAGCAGTGTCAAATTGGCTACCAGCACCCATAATTAACTTGTAACCTCTTTCTGCATAACTTCTAAATGTAGAAACAAAATCTGCATCCTTAACATTTTCAACATACTCTATGTTAGTGTTCAATTGCTCGTTTGCAGCAACTAGTCCTGCATAGTTTGTTGCGTTCCAACTTTGGTCATTAATAGGACCTGGAAGTATTAGTACCATACCATCAGATTCGTCAGTTTCTGATTTACATGCTCCTAATGTTAGAACTAATACTACGACTAATAATACTTTAAAAATTCCTTTCATATTTCCCTCCTATTTTTTTATTCTTTATTATAAGGTACACCTAGCTTAGCCGGAATGTTGAAAGAATTTCTAGTTATGGTTAAAATGATAGTTAGTATATATGGTAATGCGATAAAAAACTCATTTGGAATTACCATACCCTCCATAACCATAAACCTTATTCCGATAGCTTCTGCTAATCCAAAAGCTAAGGCACCAAACAATACACCATAAGGTCGCCAATTCCCTAAGAAACAAATAGCAAAGGCGATCCATCCTCTTCCACCTATGATACTTGAAGTAAATAGTCCTAATATCGTAAGTGAATAAAATGCTCCTGCAATCCCACAGAATGCACCGGCAATCAACAACATTGTGATTCTAACTCTATTTACATCAACACCTGCAACATCTACTGCTTCTGGATTTTCTCCTGTGGATCTTATGATCAGTCCATAAGATGTTTTATACAGGACATAAAATGACGCAGGTACAATGAAATACATTATATATGTTAATAAGTTCTGATCAAAAAATATTGGACCAACAAATGGTATCTTGCTCAGTAACGGAATCGCGATAGTTTGAAGCGGAGTAACTTTTAATGGAATAACAGGAATTCCAAAAATTACTCTAAACAAGAAAGTAGCTAATCCAAGCGCTAAGATATTTAACGCCGTACCCGTTACTACTTGATGTTGCTTATATTTTACAGTTACTATTCCATAAATAAATGTTAATAATACTCCACTAATAATTGCGAATATAAAACCAATAAGTAAACTACCACTTATATAGGCTCCAACAAATCCACCAAAAGCACCCATCAAGAACGCGCCTTCAATTGATGTATTCATAACCCCCGAACGTTCAGTAAACATTTCAGAAATTGCACCATACAGTAATGGAGTACTCATCATTAAAGCTGTCGCTAACGTATCTATCATTTGCTCACCCCATCAACTAGTTTCTTTTTATCTCGATTAATTTTCATTACTCTTCTAAAATAATAAGAAATTATAACAAATAAAGTTACACACCCCAGCATTAAATAAGTAAAACTAGTTGGAGTTTTGGCCCTCATAGTCATTTCAATACCAATAACTTGAATTCCCCCAAAAAGTAGTGCAGCAAAAATAACTCCTATAGGGTTACCATTAGCTAATATAGCTATACCTATTCCTAAAGCACCAACTTCAGCGTAATAACCTTGAATCACCATATATTGTATACCGTTTACTACTAAAAACCCTGCTAATGCACCCATAGCTCCAGATATAGCAAAAGTAATAATAGTTGTCTTACTTGAATTAATCCCTGCTTGAACCGCAGCACTTGCATTATTACCTACAGCTCTTACTCTAAAACCAAATGGAGTTTTAAATAATATAAGCCATAGGGTAACAGCAGTTAATACTGCTAAAATAAAACCTAAATGTAATCTAGTACCGCCCCAAATAATAGGTAACCTCATACTCTCTGGAATTACATCTGTCTGAGGGTATTCACCTCTTGTTTCTCTTAAAGAAGTACGAAGTAAAAAGTTCATAAAG
Organism: Mycoplasmatota bacterium; assembly: GCA_018394315.1. Taxonomy (GTDB): domain Bacteria; phylum Bacillota_I; class Bacilli_A; order MAG-NZ; family MAG-NZ; genus Zrk6. The sequence continues at coordinate 182,927 of CP074575.1, forward strand.
GCGATAGCAACATAGGTAGACATCATACTAATAAGAAACTCATTAGCACCTTTTTTTGCCTTCACTAATCCAATAAGTCCGCCATATATAGCACCAGCAACTATTGTTAACGCCATTACAACTATAATACCAATAAAGCCTGGAACAACGTCCCCAATCGATAACGATATAGCAACTGCTACAATCGTACCAATATAGAATTGTCCTTGAGCACCTATATTAAATAAATTAGCTTTGTAAGTAAATGCAAATGCTAATCCGGTAAAGATTAAAGGCGTTGCCTTAACTAAAATTTCAGCAAATGTATACTTATCTGACATTACTGAGGCAGTTGCAACACTAAAAGCTTCTATAGGATTAATTTTAATAAGTAACAACATGATCCCACTAATTAGAATTCCAGCAATTATAGCAACAACGTTAGTCACAACTAAATCTTTGAAATCCGGATCAGAAAATTTAGTCTTAATTTGATTAATCATCATCTACTACCTCACTTCTTCTTTCCAACCAGCCATCAACAATCCAACCTTTTCAGGAGTGAGTTCATCGGGGCTATATATTCCTTGTAATTCTCCTTGATAAATAACACCAATTCTATCACATAATCCGAATATTTCAGAAAGTTCTGTTGAAACTAGCAAGATCCCTTTTCCGTTTTTACTTTCTCGTACAATACTTTTATGCACATGATTGATTGCCCCTAAATCTAAACCTCTAGTTGGCTGATCAAGAACAATCAGTTTGCTTCCGTTATCAACTTCTCTAGCTAAGATTACCTTTTGTTGATTTCCTCCGGACAAACCACCAGCTTTTGCATCTGGACCATGTGCCTTTATACTAAAATCTCTGATCTTGTTATTAGTATATGAATTTAACTTTTCTTTATCAATTAGTTTCCCTGCTAACCATTTATTCTCAAAACTTGACTTAAGAAACATATTTTCAGCAATAGTCATATCAGATATCATAGCATCTCTATGTCTATTCGATGGAACATAGCCAATACCTGCTTTTATTCTCTCATACACACTTAAAGAGCCAATATCCTCATTTAAAAGAGTAATTTTTCCATCTACTAATTCTCTTACTCCACTTATTGCTTCACATAGTTCTTGTTGTCCATTTCCACTAACGCCGGCAATTCCAAATATTTCACCTTTTCTCACGGTAAGCGATAAATTATTTAACACCTTTATTCCGTCTCGATCAACACAAGTTACATTAGTCATATCTAAAACGTTTTCATTTTCTACAACATGACTTATCGATTTTGTAGGTGTTTGATTCAACTCTCTACCAACCATTAAATTAGCTAGTTTTTTCTCATCTGTTTCTGTTTTTTTAACATTACCAACTAATTCACCATTTCTCATTATTACAATGTTGTCAGCTACTTCCATAACTTCATTTAATTTATGCGAAATGAAAACGACTGAATTACCACCTTTGACAAAGTCTTTAATAAACTTCATTAGATTCGTGATTTCTTGCGGAGTTAAAACAGCAGTAGGTTCATCCATAATTAAGATTTCTGTGTTTTGAAACAACGCTTTAAGTATTTCTACTTTTTGTCTTTCTCCAACAGATAAATCCCTTATTATTGAATTTGGATTAAGGTTAAATCCATACTTATCGGATAACTCTTTTATTTTATTTGTGCATTCATTGACATCAATATTACCCTTAACATGTCCTAATATAATGTTCTCAGTTACCGTATGTGCTTCAACAAGGGAAAAATGCTGTTGAATCATCGATATACCATATTTCATTGCATCTTTAGGAGAGTCAATACGTGTTTCTTCTCCATTAATTAAAATCTTTCCTTCATCTTGATGATACAACCCATATAGAATCTTCATTATTGTACTTTTCCCAGCTCCGTTTTCACCAAGTAAAGCTAATACTTCACCCTCATGCAGGTCAAAAGATACATCTTTATTGGCAATTACTTTTGCAAAGTACTTAGATATATTCTTTAGTTCAATTACTTTCTTCATTCTTAGAATTTCACCTCATCACTTCTATAGTATAATACTCTTAACATATTCTGATTATTTCTGGTTTTATTCTATTTATGTTTACGAAAAGATTTTAACTCAAATTATATTTGGTAGATACTTATATGATATCAAAGTTGTCTTAATCTAAACACATTCATAAAATATCATTGAGTCTTTGAAACTTGTACTTAACATTTCATTTCCAATTAATATTATTTCCTTATATTCTTATTTCTTGCAGAAAGAATCCTTATTAAAGGATTCTACTCAAAGTGTCTAACTGTACCTTTATCTAATAATTTAGTTAAAGTTTCTTTTGGATTCTTAACTTTACTTAAGAACATCATAGCCGCAATTATATATGGTTTATAACTTGCTTCTTTATATGTTGGAACTCTATATCTATCAAATACTGATGCAGCTACTTCTCCAGCTTCACAACTTACATCAGTTATATCAGCAGGTAAACAGTGCATGTATAATGCCTTACCATTCTTTGTTAGTTTCATCATTTCCTCAGTACATTCCCAGTCCTTATGATTTGCGTTCTGAGCTAACAATTCTTTTTCTAATTCATCAATTCCATCGAAGTCTCGTTTTCCATATAAATCAGTTCTTTTCTCCATAGCTACAAATGGAGCCCATGATTTTGGATATACGATATCTGCATCTTTAAATGCTTCTTCCATTGAATTCGTTTTAGTAAATGATCCACCAGACTTCTTTGCGTTTTCTTTAGCTACTTCTTCAACATCTGACATTATTTCATATCCTTTAGGATGTGCTAATACTACATCCATCCCAAATCTTGTCATTAGTCCTACTATACCTTGTGGTACTGATAATGGTTTACCGTATGATGGTGAGTATGCCCAAGTCATCGCAATTTTCTTACCTTTAAGATTCTCTACACCACCAAACTCATTGATTAGATGTAACATGTCAGACATTGATTGAGTTGGATGATCGATATCACATTGTAAGTTTACTAAAGTTGGTCTTTGTTCTAACACACCATCATTATTACCTTCTACAACTGATTTCGATACTTCTCTCATATATGTATTTCCTTTACCGATATACATATCATCTCTAATACCAATGACATCTGCCATAAATGAAATCATATTAGCTGTTTCTCTTACTGTTTCTCCGTGTGCTACTTGTGATTTTCCTTCATCTAAATCTTGTACTTCTAATCCTAATAAGTTACATGCACTTGAGAAACTAAATCTTGTTCTTGTTGAATTATCTCTAAATAATGAAATCCCTAATCCACTATCAAAGATTTTTGTTGATATATTTTGTTCTCTCATTCCTCTTAATATATCAGCTACTTTATATACTGATGCGATTTCATCATCACTTTTTTCCCAAGTTAGCAAGAAATCATCGTTATGCATTTTACTGTGATCTAGTTTACCTAGTTCATCAATCATATTTTTAATATCTTTCATGTTACCCTCCATTATTTAACGTACATAGTTGGTAATGCAGCGTATACTGCAGCACACTTAACTAAGTCCGCCTTCCAAGTTTTTTCATTAGGTGCATGTGCTTCCTCTTCTTTACCTGGTCCAAATCCGATACATGGTATTTCTTCTCTACCCATGATTGATACACCATTTGTTGAGAATGTCCATTTATCTACTTTAGGTGTCCCATACATACCTTCATATGCTTTCACCATTGCTTTTGTTGCATCGTGTTCTTCTGGTAATACCCATGTTGGGAAGTAACAATCTGTTTCATATACTAATCCTGTATAAGCAGGTCTATCATATTTATACATTGATACTACTGCATTATGTTTTTTTACTGCTGGTAAATCTCTTATTTCTTCTAATGCTGATAAATAAGTTTCTCCATCAGTAAGTCTTCTATCAATTGAAATTGCACAACTATCAGCTACTGCACATCGTGATGGTGAAGTAAAGAATATTTCTGATACAGCTAAAGTACCTTTACCTAAAAATTCATCATAATGTAATTTATCATTTAAAGCTTCAACCTCTTTTAAGATTTCCGCCATTTTATATATTGCGTTAGATCCACGTTCTGGTGCTGAACCATGACAAGATACTCCAGCTACATCTACTCTTATTTCCATTCTTCCTCTTTGACCACGGTAGATGTTTCCATTTGTTGGTTCTGTTATTACTACAAACTCAGGTCTAACTTTATCTTCATTAATTATATATTGCCAACATAAACCATCACAGTCTTCTTCTTGTACTGTACCTGTTACTAATACTGTGTAACCGTCTATTAGGTTTAAGTCCTTCATTATTTTAGCTCCATATACTGATGATACAATTCCACCTAACTGGTCAGACGCTCCACGTCCACCAATTTCTTCTTCAGTTTCATATCCTTCATATGGATCAAACTCCCAGTTATCTAAATTACCTACACCAACAGTATCAATATGCGCATCATATGCGATTAAAGTTCCGCCAGTACCCATATAACCTAATACATTTCCTTGAGGGTCAATTTCTACTTTATCGAATCCTACTTTTTCCATTTCCTCTTTAATTCTTAATACTGTTTTTTCCTCATCACAGCTTTCTCCTGGTATTTCGATTAAGTCTCTTAAAAACTTAGTCATGTCAGCTTTGTAACTTTCAGCTTTGTTTTTTACTTCTGTAAAATTCATTTTAAATCCTCCACTATTTTTATTATGAATTAATTGAAAACGCTTTCAATTAATCAAGTTGAAATACTCTATATAAATACTATTCTATATAATTATAAATACTGAACTTGGAAATCGAAAAATATTTTGCTACTTTCTCACCCGATTTGGTTATTAAAAACGCACCCGCTCTATGCAAGTATCTAATTGCCTCAATCTTTTCTTTTTTATTCATTAATTCTACTGACTTTCCAACATATTTTACTGATTGTTCTATCAATGCATCTAAAACCTCATTAATATTGGTTGGAATCTTATCAATCTCTTCATCTTCTCCCGTTGTTAAAAGTAACTTTTCTAATGCCTCTTTTGCGTTATTAAGATCAGTTATATCAAAATTTATCGAGAATACACCGTTTATTCTATCCTCATTATCATACATGAAGATAGAACTACATTTCAAAATCTTACCTTGTTCCGTCTTAGTTAGATAATTTAAATGATCTTTTAATTTTCTACCTTCTTTTAAAGCCTCCAAAACTACATAAGAAGGTCCATCATTTATACTTCTATTCGAGACATGTCCGTTTTCAATAAAGACTACAGTATGTTCTAAGTCACCTTCTAAAGAATGAATTACGACTTCGCAGTTTATTCCAAAGGTAGCAGCTATACTTTTTCCGATTCTTTTTAGTAAATCGAGATTTTGTATACTCATTGAATCACTTCCTCTATTTAAATTTTATATTTCTTCTTTCTATTTGTCAAATTTTTTTGCAATTTTGTTCCATGACAAGTAGAAATTTACAAAAATTTTGTAAATTTGTTTGACAATGTTTTTGGCTGGTAGTAAAATCAAACTAGAAACATAATATCAGATTGGAGGATATCATGGTAAAAGACTTTAATTTAATTGACTTAACAATCAATGAAGAAAAACTTGAGAATGCAATAAAAAGAGCGAAGGAACAAGGAATAATAATACCTACTTTTAAACAGATGAAGAATCCAGGACTTATTCCTCAGGACATTAAAGAAAAATTAAAGAACATTGGTTTATGGGATATTGATCCTTTAAATCTATTCCGTATTAACTGGCATAATGATTCACTTAACGACGGTGGAGGATTTAGTGATTGTAACTATGTAGTATTACCTGAAGAAATTACAGGTGTTAAAGCAAAGGTTGTAGCTGTAAGTGGTAAGCTATTCCCAACTGGTGCACATAAAGTAGGTGCAGCATTTGCTTGTTTAGTACCAAGACTAGTAACAGGACAATTCGATCCAACTACAACTAAAGCAGTATGGCCATCAACTGGTAACTACTGTAGAGGTGGAGCATATGATTCAGCTTTATTATCATGTGATTCAATCGCTATATTACCAGAGGGAATGTCAAAAGAAAGATTTGAATGGTTAGAAAAAGTAGCTGGTGAAACTATTAAAACACCAGGTTGTGAAAGTAACGTAAAAGAAATTTTTGATAAATGCTGGGAACTTAGAAATTCTGGTGAAGATTTAATGATCTTCAATCAGTTTGAAGAGTTTGGTAACTATCTATGGCATCATGAAGTAACTGGTTCAGCTATGGAAGAAGTTATCAATGCTGTTGGTGGAAACTTTAAAGGGTATATCAGTGCTACTGGTTCAGGTGGAACTATCGCAGCTGGGGATTACTTAAAAACAAAATTCCCATTCTCTAAAATAGCTGCTTCAGAAGCTCTGCAGTGTCCAACAATTTATAATAATGGATTTGGTGATCATAGAATCGAAGGTATTGGTGATAAACATATCCCTTGGATCCATAATGTTAAAAATACAGATCTAGCAGTAGCTATTGATGATGAAGCACCAATGAACTGGATTAGAATGTTCAATGAAAAAGAAGGAATTGAGTTATTAAGAAATAAAGGTGTATCTGAAGATATAATAGAAAAATTAAACTGGGTAGGTATCTCAGGAGCTGCTAATATCATTTCAGCTATTAAGTTTGCTAAGTATTTTGAATTAGGTGAAGATGATGTAGTTGTTACTATACTTACAGATTCAATTGAAATGTATCAAAGTAGATTAGAAGAGTTAAACGAAGAAAGAGGAGAATTCTCTTCGTATGATGCATTCGGTGTATACGAAAGATACTTTAAAGGTGTAAACATTGATTACATTAAAGAATTAAATTATTATGACAGAAAAACAGTTCATAACTTAAAATATTATACTTGGATTGAACAACAAGGAAAAACATATGAAGAAATATTAGCACAGTGGGATGATGATTCATATTGGACTAACATTCCAAAAGCTGCAGAAAAATTAGATGAGCTTATAGAACAGTTTAATGAAAGAGTAAAGAATAGTAAGTAGTAAGGAGAGTCTGATGGATAAAATAAGATATTGTAAAAATGAAATGAAATCAGATTTATTAAATGAAGCTACTGAATTATTTTCTAAAAAGAACACTAAGAAAATAGAGGCTTTCCATAAGTCTATGGGTGAATTATATAATGTAACACCTTTAGAAAGATTAAAAGGTCTAGCCAATCATTTAGGAATAAAAGAATTACTAGTTAAAGATGAATCAAAACGAGGAAACTTAAAAGCATTTAAATTATTAGGTGGAGCATATTCAGTTGCTTCAAGTATATGTAAGAAATTAGATTTAGATATAAGCGAGATTGACTTTGATTATTTAAAATCAGATGAAGTTAAGAAGAAACTAGGTAATTTAGTGTTTGCAGCTGCATCTGATGGTAATCACGGTAAATCAGTAGCATGGGCGGCAAACGAGTTCAATCAAGAATCTATAGTTTATATGCCTAAAGGTACAGTAAAAGATAGAGTTACTGCGATTGAAGAGTTAGGTGGTACAGTTCTTGTAACTGATATGAACTATGATGGATGTGTAAGTGAAGTAAATAGATTAGGTAAAGAAAAAGGTTGGGAAGTTATTCTTGATACGGCTGCAGAAGGTGATCCAGAAGTAGCTACATGGGTAATGCAAGGTTATGCAACTATGGCTTATGAAGCATTTAACCAACTTTATGAGCTTAATCTTAAACCCACACATATTTTCTTACAAGCAGGTGTAGGTTCAATGGCTGCATCAGCAATGGGGGTATTTATAAATCATACTTACCCAGATTGTCCTAAGTTTTATACTTTAGAACCACATCAAGCTAATTGTTATTATCAGTCTGGAATGGCTAATGACTATAAACCAAGAAGTGTCGAGGGTGATATGGATAGTATAAGTGCTGGACTTTCTTGTGGTGTTCCTAATCCAATATCATGGGAAGTAATAAGAAACTTTGCTGATGGGTTTATCTCATGTGATGATACATTAGCTGCAAATGGTATGAGAATTTTAGGAAACCCCTTACCAAGTGATAACAGAATCACTTCAGGTGAATCTGGTTCAATTGGTACTGGATTTATAGATTCAGTAATGAAAGATAAGTTAAAGAATGAACTTAACTTAGACGAGAATTCAGTGGTTTTATTATTTAGCACTGAAGGAGATACAGATAGTGTGAACTATAGAGATATCGTATGGTATGGAAAATTTAATAGTTTGAAGTAATTTATATAAGTAAATGAGTTATCTTAGAATAGATAACTCATTTTTTTCGAACCAAAAACATAAAGGACTGCCAATTGTAGCAGCCCTTTGTCAATAAAATATTTAGTTATTATTGAAATATATTTCATTCCAAATTTCTAGTTCTTCGTATGTGTTGTCATCATACTCTACATTATCACTGCAAGTCCATGCTTCAATGTTAATTTCTATATCAACATCTTCTATCGAGATTACGTTTAAGATTATGATTACCCTTTTAATACTCTCCATCTTTTTCTAAAGGAGTTATAGTATTTTTGTAATTCTAACATATCTCTTCTTCTAGTTAATTAGCTTTTAAATTTACAATAATTTGATCTTTAAATATTACTTTCTTAGAAATAATCACTACTACCATCATGAAACCTAATATTATTAGAGTTAGTAAAGGAATAAATATTACTAAATTCATTGAATTAAGAATTTCAGTAAATGAAATTAATAGTCCTAGTTTTTTAACAGCAAGATTAAGGAATAATGTAAATAACGCTAAACTAAGAATAATTGAATCAATTCCTATTATCACAAACTCTAACATAAGGATTTTTGTTACTTTCTTGCCACCGTATCCAAATGATCTATATAGACCAATTTCATATTTTCTTTCAAAAAGTGCTGTTACCATTAATGATGTTAAAACAATCAAAGAAACTAATATTATTATTGCAGAAGTTGTTTTAAACAGTTTTGAGAAAGCATCTATTCTACTATACTCAGTTTCTGCACTAAGATTATATCTATCATATGGTACTACTCTAGAATCATTTTCTAACTCTTCTTTAATTTGATCCTCAGCATCCCTAAATAAGTTATCTTTGAATACATTTACTCCAATTGGCTTGAGTTCTTCTTCAATTAAATTAGAAAACTCATCAAGAACATAAATCGATTCCTTAAAATCATAGATTTTTTCGCCATCAATTAGACCTACAACTTTAACTCTAGGGTGACCTGTATAATTTAGGATTATATTTCTACGAAAAATCATAGTAAATACTTCTGCATCGTCAATTATTCCAGCCTCATATTTATCTAGTAGTTTTTCTCCACCTATTCCTAATTGGGTCAAAACGGTTATGGCGTGTTTTGGTGTCACTAGTATTTCTTGTTCATTTTCAGGATACCTTCCTTGAACAATATTATCCTTAACCCACTCGTTATCAGAAATACTTTCGAATGAAGTTCTACCAATTGGACCCCACTCTAGGCTTATTGCTATTTCTATCTTATTATCATAAATGTACTCTGCATTATCTATATGATTCATACTTTCTAAATCAGATAATAAGTCTTCACTGTCTTCATTAACATACAATATTAGATTCTTCACCCCTTTGTCTATGCTTCTTTCATGCATATATTGTTGAAATATACGAGTATCAAGCGCAATTGTAATAAGGGTGATTAGTAAAATAAAGCTTAACAAGATTACGGTTTTAATAGTGTGCATAAATCTTCCTACAATATTTTTAAATGCAAGCCACAAGTTAGATATCTTAAAGTTCTTTTTCTCAGAATCTTTCTTTTTAGCTGGATTAGTCACATTTTGAGTATCAGATTCAATCTTTCCATACTTAAGATAGATTATTCTATCACTATATTTTTTTGCAACCTCATTATTATGAGTTACTAATAAAACCAATTTTGATTTTGAAAGTTCCTTAATCATATCAGCAATTTTTTCACCAGTTTTTTCATCAAGATTACCAAGTGGTTCATCACAAAGAAGTATATCTACATCTTTTGCTATCGCTCTAGCAATCGCAACTCTTTGCTTTTGTCCACCCGATAATTGTTTTGGCAACTTGTTTAAATGATCCCCAAGCCCTACGTCCACTAAAATACTCTTAGCTCTTTTTCTTTTGTTTGTTACATCATCTGACATTACTATTAATACATTATCTAGAATGCTTAGATGATCAATTAAATTATAATGTTGAAATATAAAACCAATTTTTTTACTTCGAAAAGATGATAAATCAGTAATTTCTTCATCTTCAAATAAAATTTTTCCACTATCTACTTTGTCTAGAGCTCCAAGCAAATTTAATAGGGTGGTTTTACCACTTCCGCTTGTACCAAGTATCGAGACAAATCCAGTACCTTCAAGCTCAAGATTAAAGTTTTCTAATACAACTTGGTCTAAATCTTCCCTTATCGGATAACTTTTCTTAACGTCTAATAATTTTAACATAAAACCACACCTCCTCTATCTAATTACTTTGATTATGTCGGTTTCTTTTAAGATTTTTCTTATTGGGGATAGAACAAAATAAAGGATTATTATTATAATTCCTATCACACCTATGACATTTAATCTTGATAAATTACTAAATCCTAAATTTGCATTTGGATCGAATATTTGTAATGCGACCGGATTGATTATTAACTTCAATATAAACCACACAATAATCGAAACTACCGTTATAGTAAACGATATAATCATTCCCTCTTTTAAAAACATACTCAACACATTCTTAGATGAGTATCCTAATGATCTATATACCCCAATGTTTTTCTTACTCCTAATTACATTGGATTTTATACCGTTATAAATAACAATGCCTCCAAATCCAGCTAATAGTAGACTTGCACATAAAATACCTACCCTATATCCAAAGTACAAACTGTGCAACTCCTCTCGTTCTCTAGAAGCAAAATCCACTCCACCAATGATGACATTGTCATCTAGAATTGATGAAAAAATATCTTTCCTAATATCTAAGTTCTCTTCTCTTAGATAAACAGCGTATTCAAAGAATTTGAAATTCCTAAATTTCGTATATCCAGTATTATCAATAAACTCAATTAAATCTTCTTCGAAAACATAAATATTACCATTTACAAATATATCAGTTAAAGGAGTAAAATGTTCAAATGAAAATATTAAATTACCATACTTAATCGTCAAGTAGTCCAACAATTTGGAAGTCTTTTTCCAAATCCGCCCAACTATCCTTAGTAATATCACTTACTCTAAGAAATAAAGGTCTTTCACCTTTTATTGAGTAAGTAATATCCATAGAAGTTATTGACTCATAAATTTCTTTATCTGATAAATCTTTTAATTGATTTAAGCAGGTTTTTATCTGATCGATATCCTTTGTATCACCGCAATTATAGTTATATAAAAGCCAGAGTGCACTACCTTTACTATATAGTAACTCATAGTTTTTCTCAGGGTATCTACCATAAACAATATCCTTTTCAATACTATCCCTTACATTTGAAGGTAATGAATTAAATCTATTTTCTACCAATATAGAATTATCCTCAGTATTAATAAATGTCCCTATATTTCTCTTTATCATATATGACATGATCATATCTCCACTATTTTCCTCTTCTTGATTAACTATAAAATCAAAGCCATTAGTAGAGAGACCATACCAAGAATTATGGATATCAAAATTAAGCCTGTCGACCTTATGTTCCCTAAGTATATATTGATCCACTTCATCAGTAATACCCGATGCTATACCTATTCCTAATAAGAAAATAGCTGACATCAAGATTATTAAAATTGAAGAACTGATTAAGCTCCTTTTTCTCGAAAGTAGATTAATAAAGAATCTACCACTGAAGCTTTTTTCTTCAATCTCACTTCTTAATGATTCGATATTACTACCTTCACTCTTTACTTTTTTAGATATTAATTTACCTTCTTTAATTTCGACAATCTCATCACAATAATTATTGGCAAGAGCTTCATCATGTGTTATCAAAATAACAGTTTTTCCCTCTGCACGCTTCATAATCAATTCCATGATTTCTGTTGTGTACATTTCATCAAGGTTACCTGTTGGTTCATCGCAAAGTAATACTTCATTATCTCTCGCTAATGCTCTAGCTATTGCAACTCTTTGCTGTTCACCACCTGATAATTGGTTAGGAAATTTATAAGCATGTTCTAAAAGACCAACACTATTTAATAGATCTAAAGCCTTCTCTTCTTTATTAGAAATATCATTTGTTAACCCTAGCGTAATGTTTTGCACCAAATTAAGATGACCAATTAGGTTGAATTCCTGAAAAACAAAACTAATATTCTCTCTTCTATACTTATCAAAATCTTCTATCGTCTTATTATCAAAAAGTAGCTCACCACTAAAATCGCTGTCTAGACCACCTATTAAGTTTAAAAGTGTAGTCTTCCCACTTCCACTTTGTCCCAAAATTGCTACTTTCGTACCTCTTTCAAATAAAAAAGAAGCTTGATCTAAAATTTTATCTTCTCCACCTGACTTAGTTTTATATATTTTTGTTACTTCCTTGATATTTATCATACTTTCACCGCCTTAATATTCCATCTTTTACCATTTTACCACATATTACCGCACTAAACAACACCACTACTTACTTATTAATATGGTGGATTTTTTCTACTTTTAGATGGTTGTTTTGCGAACTAAATAAGTGAGCTAGATAATTAGCTCACCATTACACCTTTCGTTTTTCTAATAACTTAACACTTAATAAGTAATTAGTATTATCAATTGTTTTAACATTCTCTTCAATATCAATAACATAGTCTATTTCTTTAAGTTTAAGTGCTATTACAAAATGTGATAGTGCAAGTCTAACCAATTCAAATGCTTCAATTAAAGTATTACTTTCTAAATAATTCATAATAATATCACTTAGTTGTTTTCTCTTATCCAATATATGCTGGAACATTCCTGAACACTCCACACATCTTAACTTTTTGCCTCTAAATCACTTTAGTAATAATCCTAAAGTGAAATGTAAAGGCATCCAAATGGTTCTTTTATATCTAGCTAAAATAGACTTGATTTGTTAACTTCTATTAATGTTAAACTATCTTTTATATAAGTTCTCGTGCTCATGCGGTTTTTAATTGCTTTAATCATAGTACCAATCCTAAATTGTTTCTTAAAAATTTGAGAATTTTGTCTAATATAGAATACATAAGCAGAAATATGCTATAATTACTAAAAATAGCAACAAAATCATAGTTTAAGTTATAGATATGGTCATAAAAAAGGAGAAACATGCAAATGAATAGTATAATTCAAAAAGCAAAGGAATTTGAATATAGTTCAATAAAGTACATTGAAGCAGACGAATTAGGTGATATTAAAGTTACAGTTGATGATACTGACTGCGTTATGTTCTATGATGTAAAAGAGAAACATATAAAGATTCATTGGGGACTGAATAATAGAGATAAGTTTATACCTAATTTAAAAGAAACAATTGGTATAATTAGGAAGAGTTTAACGAATACTAAAATTAATTTAAACTTCATTTTAGAAGAACATATTAAAGATTTAAAGCATATGGGTTTTACTGTAAAATCAGAATGGATAGATTGTTGGCATAATGATGTAAAGGGAATTAAATATCCTGAAAATTTATCTATCAAAGAAATTAAAGACGAATATAAAGAACTGTCAGTGATTACTGAGAATTGCACAGATCTATCAAGAGGATTCTATTCTACAAGCAGTGAAGACATTGAATCAATACATAAAGATATAAATTCAACTGTACTAGTATTTAAAATAAATGATCAAGTCGTAGGAGGAAGTTTGCTACAAATTTATGGACAAGATAGCGCAAAAGGTCCAGTTCTATGGCTAAAAACATTAGCTGTTGACCCAAGTTACCACGGACAAGGTATTGGAACTAGTTTAACAAAAGCAGCCCTATTATGGGGGAAGAAAATGGGAGCTACTAGAAGTTTCCTTGCAGTTGATACAGAAAATACTGCGTTAAAAATATATGAAAATCTTGGATATATAAAGAATGAGGGTCGTGGAGAAATCAATATGGAGTTAAAGATTTAGATAGTGTTTTATAACTAAGATAATAAAATGAGTTATCATGCATTAGGGTAACTCATTTTTCATTCCACCTCAATTATTGAATACTACAAAAAAATCAAGCAATAAGCTTGATCTTAAACCAATAAGAATTATCCAAAAATCATTAAAGCAAATTCTGGATAGTCTACAAATGGATTTCTATTACCCTGATAATTAAAAATAACTTCGTTTCTTTGTCTTTCAAAATCATCAACTGGATCAAGTAAATTCCACTCTAATAATAAACTAAGTTTCCCATGGAATGGACTCTTATCATCTTTATCCATAATAACTTCATTTAGTTCTAAATCTAAATATTCATCAAATCCTTCATAGCGAACAGTCATATAAAATAACATTCTTGCAATGTCACCTTTTACCTCATCACGAGGTTCAAAAGCCCAATAATCACATTTGTCATTACCATAGCCTACTTCTATATCACAAACATCAAACAACCTATTATTTCTTGTACTGTTCATTATTTTATCTGCTGCACGTAAATGATGTAAATCTGTACCAGGGCCCATATCCGTACCAAAGTCCCCTCTTGACTTACTCCAGACATGCTCTCTATTCCATACATCGTCGCATGTAGAATAAGCACCTTGATCTTGACATTCTTTAGAATAAGATAACCCGGTATAAAGCAGTAAAACATTATCTGGGTTATTAGGATCTTGATCAGATTCTTTTAGTATATCCCATACTTCATCATACGTATATACTTTATGTTCATCAATAAGTTGATTTAATTCTTGTTTTAAATCGTCTCCAGTTAATCCCTCTACGCTTTGATAATAAGATGTTAATACTAGATCAGTACTGTTAGGATCATATACTCTTATTGTTATACTTTTATTAGAAACATTTCCACTTTCATCTTCAACTTCTAACTCGATTTCATATATACCAGCAGTATTTATGTCAACTAAGTCTATATTATTTATCATATCAAGCGTAATAGTTATCTCTCCATCAATATTATCAATAACACTAAAATACTCAATAAAGTCTGGCATTTCACTACCAATTTCTAGAACCTTAGACTTAGAATTAACAACACTAATTACTGGTTTGATAGTATCATTTCCACTTGTTGAATGATTTCCTAAATCGCTGAAATCATCTATACTTTTTACAGACCATTCATTTATATCGAAGTTACAATTAGGACCAATAATATTATAATTCCTTACCAATGTACTATCCGCTACCCATGGATTTATTTGTCCACGTTCAGTAGTAGAACCAACAACATCTATCTCAATCCAGCTATCTTCAACCTTTTTCTCTAACGAAAACTCATCATCACCATTAGTTCTTAGGCCAAATTTTCGGATATAAGACTCACTCCCACTCAAATGTTCTGTTAAAGTGAAGTCAAAACTAGAATGTGTTAATAAATATACACTTCCCTTTGAAAGTTCACCTTCAAGTTCTAAATATACTGGATTATCATCCTCATTGAAATAAAATACTAAACGGTATTCACTTAAATCTGCAGTTCCTTCTCCTATGTTAGCTAATTCAATAGCTTTATTATTTGAACTTCCTTCTCCAAATTCACTGATAATCAATAATGGATCATTCATTTCATTAACTACTTCAAAATCTAAATCAGGTATTATTCCCAAAAAATACAATATGGTTGCTACAATTGCAGTCCCCAAGAACATTAATAACTTTTTCATAAAACCTACCCTTTCTATAGAACTATATCTAATTATATCATATTGTACTTACGTAAAAAGTGAATCACTTTTAACATAAATATTATTTTAACATTACTATATTAACAATATCCTTTTTATATATCAAATCTTATTTGATTATCCCTTTTGGCTTCTCTATGAGTAATCTTTTCATCTCCTCGGAGATTTCCTAATAGAATTTTAGAATTAACATCGTGTAACTCTATATTTTTCTTAATCACATTCTCACTAAAATTTGCGTAACAATATTTACACATATGTAAGCAAGTATTATATACTCCAATATCTACGCTTCTGATGCAACCACATTCATCTCTTTGATTTTGGTCATTGGAATAGTTAATATCTGTATCTATGATTTGAGAAATTAACTCAACATCTATACACTTTGACTTATGAATATTAAATTCGTCAAGATCGATACTCTCAGAGCAAGTCTCAATTCTTAAGTTATACCTTTTTGCGATAGCGCTCATACTCTTAGCGAGCTCAAGTTTAGCAGAATCATCTAATTCACGAAGATTTAACCCCTTAGAGTTTCTCTTTGTTTTCTTATATATATCAATAAAACTAATAACAACTCTTTCAGTGTAATCGCATAGTTCTGATGTAAGTCTTTCAAACCACTTTAAATGGTATTCTATAGTGTAATACTCATTTAACAATATCGGATCATATCTCCATATAACTTTTTCCTTACCAATTCTTTTTGAGAGTTCTTTGAACGTATTAATAACTTCTCTTTTGTCAGGGACTAAGGGCTCGACGTCTTTAGAATAAGAGTTAAGTGTAAATTGAAAATAATAGTTGTATCCGTTTAATTCATCAAGCCGTTCTATAAACTTCTTGGGATTTTTAGTCCAAAATATAAAACAATCAACATCGTTTTTCTTTAAAGATATTCTTGATACTTGTTTTCTGTTAAAAGGATTAACACTCAATACTTCTTCAGACTTTAATCTATTATAAAACCACTCGCTATAAAATGCTGGTACATCTGTTCTTCTTGATACTGAAACTATCATCATCAAACCTCCTACTCATATTCTTAACCCATTATAATCTAAATCTTATGTACATACCAAACACATTCCTATAAACTGATACAATAAAAACACTAGGTATATTCACCTAGTGTCTATTAAATATGATTCCCAAAATTAATCACTTTACCTTTTTTCCAATAAATAATATATTACCTTCGTCATCTCCTATTATAAATATGAAGGGTTTATCGGCGATAAACTCGCGCTTTACTTTTTCGCATTCTAGTTCTACTTCAACACCTGTAGCTCCAGCTGCTTCAGTCCCCTTTTCAGTAACCTCAACTACTGCTTTGTGGATTACCTTTTTTATAAATAATAAATCTCCCATCCCTTCACCCAAATTAGGAAATTCCGCTAATGTTCTATCAAATGCAATTTGCATTCCTAGGTTTTCCAAAGCCGAATTCAATTCTTTTATTCCGTATTCTATTTTGAACTTTGGTAATTCTAGAATTATTTCAAATTTGGAAGACATACTATCTCTTACTTCAGTCCATCTTTCCTCATTCATTAAAGAAATAACTGAGTTAATTTCATTATTACCTTTTGGTAAAATACAGTACATACTAACTTCTCCATCACCATAAGGTAATTTTATAGCCTTAATCTCTTCATCTTCATAATAACTAAAATTTTCACTGCTATTTCTCATCATTTCAACTTCTATAACATTACCATTTACCGTATTAAAATCCTTTACTCTTGTAAAGTTAGGATCAAATTCATTTTGCCAAGTGCCGTTAAAGTAAATTGCATTTAGTAAGTATAGTGCTGCAAGAGGATTAACTTCCTCGATTATTTCGTCAATTTTCTTAGAGGTTTTTTTACTTACCCACTTATTTATTACTTCAAGTGATTTCTCATCATCGAAATCCAGGTCAGATACACTTGCATCATAGTTATATCTACTATCAATTCTAAATTGTTCATTCAGTGTAAATTTATCATTTACCCATAAAGAGTTTGCGATTTTAATTTCGACTCCTTCATCTCGGTTAGTTAACGAATAATTTAAATAAGCAAATCCATTATTAATGTCAACAGTACTTACTTCTGAAAGCTTTAAAGTTTCTTCCATCGCGGTTTTCGTATCTCCTGCCGCTCCGTTTAAAGTCATTGCTAGAGCGCTTGAAATACTGTATGGAGATATAAATATATTTTCGTTATAATCTTCATTATTTAACTCCCTAAAGATATCAAACGCAAAATTAGAATTCCCCTTAGTTACTTCTAGATTTTTTACACCTTCGTTCAATGAGAATTTTTCACAAGCTACTAATGTTACACTAAATGCCACTAGAAAAAATATAGCTAAAATCTTATTCATTTTATCCCCCCTCAACTTAATTTTTCATTTCAAATAAATTTTATCATTTATACAATAATAATTCCATCGCAGTTAGTGGATGTTTACTAATAATACTTAAGATTTTTGTCGGAAATTGTCCGTTCTTGCTGTAGAGATAACATGAATACTACCACATATTTTATTTTAGCCTATATTGTATGGTATACTATTAATAGAGTTTGAGAGGAACAACAATTCTACGAGGGTGAAATTCTTCATCATCCCCAGTATTTGAACTTGGTCTATCTGCAGAAAATGGGTTAATTCAAGAATAAATATTATACATAATTATAAGAGGTGAGATTATGAATAGATTTAAAAGGAAAACAGCAATTATTTTAATGGTTATCTTATTATTACTTACCGGTTGTTCTGGTGGGAGTTATAAGATAACAATAGGTGAGATTGATTTTAACAAAGATGGTGTATCAGGAGCTTATAAGGAGTTTAATGGTTACCAGTTTACATCCATTAAATTAGAAGAAGGTGACACTATTAGTTTTAACCTAGAAGTAACGACTGAAGAAGGTAACTTCACAGTAAAAATTCTAGATAGCGAGGGTGATATCATTCTTTCTATTAACAGTGATGAACATAGTAAAGATCTCTTAATTGAGCATACGGGGACATATAGAATTCAAGTTGAGGGAGATAAACATGAAGGGGAATTTGATTTAGTTTGGTACGTTAACTAGTTTATGTAAGGTGAACGTCATACTGAACAATCTGTAGTAGATAAAAAATATTATAATATTAAAAAATGAGACTTAGACCGAAAGTAATTATCTAGGTCTTTTTTTTAATGAATATCTCTAAAGTAAGTTCATAAAAATAATCCTTAATTAATGTCTCAATTTTAGCAACTCACTCGATCTCTGAAGATATCTAGATATTATTTCAGTTATTAAGACTATAAGAGATTATTATTAATTCAAAAAAGAGCAGCAATAAGAGATTCTACTCCTATTACCACTGATACTAAAAAAACTATTTATTCACTACGGGGGAGAATTTTCAACAGTGGTTTGTGATAGAAACTAACTATACTAGTGTCTACGAAGAAACAATAATCCAAAGACACAAATAAAAAAAGACCAAGCTTTCTGCTTGCCCGGTCCTAGGCTTAATATTACATTTTACTTCTATTAACAGTAAAATCAAAGTATTCTGGTAACATAGAGTGTCTATTGACTGCCATCACATTCCCTTGAGCGTCATAAATTGTTTCCTCAAACATGACTACTTTTGTATTTAGCGGAACATCTAGAATATCCTTTAAAAACTCACCCGCCTCTGAGAAAACAATCCTAGCAGTAGACTTAGCAGAATACTTCAGTAACTCGTTATCAACAAACTGAGAAATCTGATCTTTATCATTTATTTCAACACTAAAATCGGACAAAACGGTGTTTGGAACTACATATAAAGAATAACAACATACATTATCTCTTATACTATATTCCTTATGGCAAATCATAACAATACTACTATTATCTATTTGAAGTGCATCTTTTAAATATTTACCTGGTGCTTCGTATAAAACATTTATCAAGTTCTCTTCTAGCTCCTCTTTACTAAAAGAGTATGGAATTGGCACTAGTTTTTCCAATCCGCTTGCCAGTCTTTTCGTAGCATTAGAGACAAAATTTCCTTTACCTTGTTTGTTATATATAATACCATTTTCTTGTAGAATCAGTAAAGCTTGTCTTAAAGTGCCTCTACTTACATTAAATGATTTTGATAATGTAACCTCACCAGGTAGTTTATCCCCTGGTTTCATTTCTCCACTTAATATTGTTTCGTATATCTTCTCATATATATCTACATATAAAGGTTTTTTATTTATTTGAGCAGTCACAGTAACACCCCTTTAACAATTACCAGTATAGTAATTGTATCATATTTTTTCACTAAAGTAACTTATACTACTTAGTATCCTCTTTGAAGATTTAGCGCACTCAGAATAAACTTTATCTCTTGATAACTTAAGAGAGATTCTATCTTTGTAAATAAATTCACCATTTACAATAACATCTGAAACATCAGCTGAATTTGCAGAATATACGATTGCTGAGGTTACCATATTAAAACTCTCTAAATGTAGTGGGTTCATATTAGCTCTTGATGTATCAATAATAGTTAAATCTGCAAATTTTCCAACCTTAATACTTCCAATTTTATCTTCCATGTACAAACACTTGGCAGCTTCAATAGTAATTAACTTTAATGCATCATATGCACTTAATAAAGTAGGATCATTATATTTCATTTTTTGAATCAATATCCCAGTTTTCAAGTCAGAGAGTATATCGAAACTATTGTTTGATTGCACTCCATCAAGCGCTAATGAAATATCAATATCCGAATCTTTTAGTTCTTTATAATTCAAATATCCAGAGACAAGTTTCAGATTACTTACAGGATTATAACTAACCTTAACATTGTTATCTCTGTAAATTTTTCGATCTTCTTCATCTATATGTATACTATGTGCTGCAAGCGTCTTACATTTTAATACCCCAAGCTTGTTTAAGTACTGAGTTGGACTCATTCCTGTATTTTTGAAACAGTCATCGTTTTCATCTATTGTTTCGGATATATGAATGTGTACAATTAAATCATGTTCTAACGCTAAATCCCTTACATCTACTAACGTGTTTTTGTTGCAGCTATAAATGGCATGAGGCCCTATACAGGGATAAATTAGAGTTTCTTCACTCTTATTAATATGTTTTTCTATAAACTTTCTTGCTTCTTCAAAAGTGTTATCAGTTTCAGGACTCGGATTAGTAAAAACAGTTGGTGCAATGAAAGCCCTTAGTCCAGATTCGATTGCCGCATTAGCAATTGATTCACTATAATAAAACTGATCTGCATAGGTTGTAATACCAGCTTCAGTTAACTCAAGGCAACTTAACTTTGTTGCATTGTAAGCATCTTCTGCAGTAATAAATCTCTCTGCTGGCCACATATAATTTTTGAGCCAATCCATTAAGTATAAGTCGTCTGCAATACCTCTAAACAGTGGGGAATGAGTGTGAGTATGTGTATTAATGAAACCAGGTAACACAATTTTCCCTGACATATCAAAAATTTCGCCTTTAGTATCAGATATATTTGTTTTAGAAATAGATTCTATTATATTATCTCTTATTATTATCATTCCATCAGGGAAAAACTTACTACTTTCTTCCATTGTAATAATAGTACAGTTGATTAAAGTTTTATAACTCATTATTAGATCCTTTCTAATCTAAAATAGGTGTATATACACCTATTCTTTTAACTGTTCTTGTCGATATATTGCCTCTAGTATTATTTGAATTTCTTTTTCCCATGCTTCGGCTAATTTTACATTCTTCTCTTGGTAAATTACTTCACCAGTTTTCAGATTACCAGATACACCACAGATACAAGCAGCCTTAATACCTCTTACATGGGCTACAGTGAATATTGCTGATGCTTCCATTTCGATGTTTGTAACCTTTAAATCTATAAGTTTTTGAATCCACTCTGGTGTTTCTCCATAAAAAGCATCATCAGTAGCGCTGATACCAGTAAATACATTGACGTCAGTCCCATTAGTTAATTCTTTCGCGACACTCTGAATCAGATTAGTGAACTGGAAATCTGGTATTGCGGGAAATTGATTTGGAACATAAAACTTTGAAGTTCCTTCATTTTTCATAGATGCTGATGAAATTATCAAATCTCCTATTTTTATTTCATCTTGTAGTGCTGCAGTACTTCCAATTCTAATCAACACCTTAGCGCCTATGTTTATTAATTCTTCAGATGCAATTGCTGCGGAAGGACAACCCATTCCCGTTGATGTAACACTAACTTTTACACCTTTATAATATCCCGTATAAGTTCTGTGCTCACGGTTATTAGCTACTAATTTAGCATCATCTAAGTATTTAGCAACAATGTCAGATCTAGCTGGATCTCCTGGTAATAATACATACTCGCCAATGTCATTTGGCTTCATTGCGATATGATATTGTATCGCATTTTTTGTAACTTCTTCTTTATTTAATATAGACATTTTTCTTCCTCCAACTAATTTTCTTTGTCTGCCATAATAATGTTTCTCATTCCTTGGATACCAACTTCAATTGCTCTTTTTTCAACATCAATTGGATATCCACTATTTCTATTTGTGGTACCAACATCGGTTGCTGATACTAAAACCGTAGCTACCCTAACATTTAATGAAGCAGCAACTAAGAATAATGTCGCTGATTCCATAGACGTACTTTGAGCTCCACCCATTAGGTATGAATTCCATCGATTTATTAAATCATAACCAATTGGTTTTGTTTCCGGTTCAGTTTGTGTATAAAATGAATCTTTAGTAATATTCACTCCGATTTTAGGATCATACCCTAGTGATTTCGCACCACTTTCTAGGTGCTTAACCAACTCGTAAGTTGGGACTGCTGGAAACTCCATAGGAAGATAATGTGACCCTGTACCTTCCATTCTTACTACTCCATTTGGAATTACTACATCACCCTTTTCTACGAGAGTAGAAGTTGAAGCACATGTTCCAATACGAATGAATGTATCGACTCCAATTTTTTTTAATTCTTCCATACATATTGCAGCTGATGGTCCACCGATACCAGTTGAAACAACTAGCACTTTTTCACCATCTAAGTAACCTTCATATGATGTATATTCTCTATGTTGTGCAAGCAATTTATGATTATCAAGAAATTTCGCTATCCTAACACATCTATCAGGATTACCTGGTACGAAAGCATATTTTGCACTATCTTCTTCTGATAATGCGATGTGCATTTGTTTTTTGTTGTCCATAATTTACCTCTTCTCTTATCTTTTACTAACGTCATATGGTTCTCCTAATGCATCAGGAGCAGTAGATTCACTATTTGCTAACGTTAGAATTATCAGTGTTGCAATATAAGGAATCATTTTATAGAATTCAGATGGTATAAAGTGTATATTCGATAAAAAGCCTAATCCCGAATATGCAGAAGCAATTGTTTGCATTATTCCAAAGAATAGTGACGTGAAGATTATCCGCTTAATATCCCACTTACTAAATACCAGTACTGCAATGGCTAAGAAACCATACCCAGAAACATTGGCACTAAACTCCACTGATGTAGGAATAAAGAAAATAACTCCTCCTAATCCAGCAAAAGCACCTGATAATATGATACTTATATACCTTACTCTAGATACATTAACTCCTGCTACATCTAATGCTTGTGGAGATTCACCACTAGCCCTTAAACGTAACCCAAACCTTGTCTTAGTTATTACAAATAGACTCACTATGAATATCAGAATAGCAGCATAAGTAGTAATATACGCTCTTTCAAACAATATAGGACCTAATATTGGTATCTTACTTAATATAGGAACCGATTCGATGTAAAATCGATTTTTAAAGGGAATTAGTTCACTTGGTGTTAGTTCTTTAGCGATAAAAACTGCTAATGCTGGAGCTAAGATATTAAGTGCGGCTCCACTTATTGCTTGATTCGCTTTCATACTTACTGAAGCATATGCATGTAATAGTGACAGTCCAATTCCTCCCGCCATTGCGACAACCATAGCTAATATAAGTGCAACTTGACCATTAATCATTCCATCTGTCAAATATAAGAATAAGATTCCAGTAAAAGCACCGAATATCATTAAGCCCTCTAGTGCAATATTAACTACACCTGATTTTTCTGAGAATAATCCTCCAATTGCTACCACTAATAGTGGCATCGAGAAAAATAACATTTGTTGAAGTAGAAATAACAAATTACTCACCTTCCTCTCTAAGTTTAAATACCTTAACTGCAAGTTTCTCAAAAACTAGTGAGAGTGCACTACAGTAAATAATTAATGCAGTAATAACATCAATTACCTCAGGAGCAAAATCATATAATTGCATATCCTGTCCACCAACTTTTAAGTAGCCAAAGAATAAGCCTGATAAGAATATACCAATAGGCTCAGTCAATCCTAGTAAAGCAACTGATATACCCATAAAACCTTCAGCAGGTAGAATGTCATGTACTTTTAAATACTTACCCGCATCAGTTAAGAATAATACCCCGCCTGCTAAACCTGCCAAAGCTCCAGCAATCATCATCGAATAGAGAATACTCTTCTTTTCATCAATACCTGCATATTTACTTGCATCTTTATTTAATCCCACAGCTTTAAGCTCAAAGCCAAAGACTGTTTTATTCAAAATAAAATAAATAATGAAGGTACAAACAATTGCAATTATAAACCCTCCTTGAATATTTGAATGAACGAATATTTTATCTAGACCAAACTTAGGTATGATTGCATTTCCATTAATTGGAAGTGATTCGTTTTTTAAATTATTGTAAATACTATTTTTTACTAGATAGTTAACGAAGAATAGTGCTATATAATTCATCATTATTGTTGACACAACTTCATGTACACCTTTAAAAGCCTTCAGTATCCCCGGCAAAATCGCCCATAAACTACCAAAAACTCCAGCAGCAATTAATGCGAAAAACCACTGAGTAGGTCCCAACCAAGTAAACCTAACTCCTATAAATAATGCTATGAATGCTCCCATCAACATTTGTCCGGTTGCACCAATGTTAAATAATCCTGTCTTGAATGCAAATCCAACTGATAATCCTGTTAAAATGATTGGAGTTGCAAAATAAATAACATTTCCTAGCGATGAAGTCCCTCTACTAAAACCGGACAATAACATTGTGAAAAAGGCTGGTAGTGCTTGTACAGGATTGGTAAATATCAAGATTACCAGTCCCGTTATTAATCCCGTCAGAATAGCAAGTAATGCAGAATACATCCTAACTAGGGATCTAGATCTTAGCCTTCGTGTAATCTTATTTTTGATCATTACTCACACCTCGCTTTGAACCAGACATGAAAAGTCCAATTTCTTCATATGTTGTTTTATCGGGATTAAGATCTGCTACAATCTCACCTTCAAACATTACCAATATTCTATCGCTAATGTTCATTACTTCGTCCAACTCTAATGATGAAATTAAGATAGATTTTCCCTTATCTCTTTCTTGAATAATTTTCTCATGAATGTACTCGATAGCGCCTGCATCAAGGCCTCTTGTGGGTTGAACTGCAATCAATAAGTCTGGAGACCTAGCTATTTCTCTTGCTAAAATGGCCTTTTGTTGATTACCTCCTGACATGCTTCTAACAATCGACCTAGGACCTCGACCACTTCTAATATCAAATAATTCAATTAATTCCTCGGCGTTTTTGGTTATTTCATCAAAATCGAGAACACCCTTTTTTTGATACTTAGTATTGAAGTATTCTTGTAATACTAAATTTTGCTCGAGACTATAATCAAGCACTAATCCATGCTTATGCCTATCTTCAGGAATATGCGAGATTCCAGTCAATGTTCTATTTCTTACTTTCATATTGCTAATATCAGTTCCAGATACAAAAATATTACCGGTTGCACCTTGGATAAGACCAGTAATGGAATAAATCAACTCTGATTGACCATTTCCGTCTATCCCAGCTATAGTTACTACTTCTCCTGCTCTAACCTCGAAATTTACATTTTTTAAGATATTCTTTGAAGAAGTTGCCGATTTCAAATTTAAATTATCAACTTTCAATACTATATCACCAATGTTTGGTAAACCCTTCTTAACCTTAAAGTTTACCTCGCGACCTACCATCATTTTTGATAACTCGTCTTTATTCGTTTTATTTATATCAACAGTTCCTATAGACTTTCCTGTTTTTAAAACAGTACATCTATCTGCAACACTCATTATTTCATCTAACTTATGCGTGATTAAGATAACTGATTTCCCTTCTTTAGTAAACTTCTCAATAATTAACATCAAATCATTAATTTGTTGAGGAGTTAAAACCGCAGTTGGTTCATCAAAAATTAGAATATCAGCGTCTCGATATAACATTTTCAATATTTCTACTCTTTGTTGCATTCCTACAGTTATATCCGAAATTACTGCATCTGGATCAACATTTAGATTATACTTCTCACTTAAATCAACAATTCTCTTTCTAGAAGCAGAAAGATCCACCACACCATTCTTTACCTCTTCAATACCTAGAATTATGTTCTCTGTAACTGTAAAGTTTTTTACTAATTTAAAATGTTGGTGTACCATTCCTATACCTAACTGATTTGCGTGATTGGGTCCTTTAATCTTGACCACTTCTCCATTTAATAGAATATCGCCAAAATCTGGTTTATAAATTCCGAACAAAATATTCATTAGTGTAGACTTGCCCGCACCATTTTCTCCTAGAATAGCATGAACTTCGCTTTTGCGAAGTTCAAATGAAATATTATCATTAGCTTTTATTCCAGGAAAGGATTTTGTGATATTTTGCATTTTTAAAACACTGTGCATAATATTATCTCCTTAACTTGAAAAGCTTTCTATTCTACTACTGTTACAGTTGTTCTTTCTAAATCTAAGTCTGCAGGAATTGCAACTTCATGGCTCTTCGTTACAACGACTTCGCCAGAGATTATTTTACTTAACACAGCTTCATATTCAGCTTTTGTAAAGTTAGAAAATCTAGAAAAGTCGTTTGGCATTGCCACTCCACCTTCAGCAGCTGTAAGATTTACAATTTGTCCGCCTCTGAAATCACCGGCATAAAACTCTTTTATTGCTGAATAAACAGAATCACTTAATTGTTTTAAAGATGAAGTAAGAATTACTTCTGACAAATCCTTTTGGTCAACGTTACAACCAATTACTGTTTTACCAGGAGACTCTTCAGCTGCACTGATTGCACTGTTTACTGCACCACCAGCTGCGACAAATATTGTTTCGACTCCACCAGCATACCAAGAAGCTGCCAAAGTTTTATTTTCAGGTTTAGCATCAAATGTTCCTAAATATTTGTACTTAACAGATACGTCAACATCATCTTCTCTAGCTGCATATTCTGCTCCTTCTAAGTAACCTACACCGAATCTAACTACTGCAGGAACACTAATACCACCAAAGAAACCTAAATCATGGCTTCCCTCTTTAACTGCAGCATAACCAACCAAGAATCCCGCTTGTTCTTCTGCATAATAGATTGACATTACATTATCATCAATTCTAAATTCTGACCAATCTGCATTATGTGGATCGGCATCAAGTAGAATAATTTTAACATCCGGAAATTCACTTTGAGCATCAAACACAGGTTCACCGAAACTAAATCCAGGACACACTACTACTTTTGCTCCACCTTTCACAGCAATTCTGATTGCATCAAGTCTTGCTTTTGCAGAATCTTCTGCAGGTCTATAATACTTGTAAGATACATTGAATTCTTCAGCGTATTGCTCTATACCTTCCCATGCACCTTGGTTAAATGACTTATCATCAACTGGACCAAAATCAGTGACTAAAGCCAATTCGTAACTAGATCCACAACCTGTTACTAATAGTACTACTAATACGAGTGTAAATAAACTAAATATTTTCTTCATAATGCCCTCCTTTAAATGTGGTTAAACAAGTTAATTAACTTGTCCAACAATTATACTGATACTACCACATTTGGATAATTGTGTCAACGCTTTCTTAGAGTTCATAATCCTAGTAACATCTTGTATGATTACTTAAAAAATAAAAAAAGTAAAGCTGAAATTAGCCATACTCTTTTGATAATTATACCTAAATTACCTGACAAATACTCTTATTAACGTATACTTATAAATGCATCAAATTTCTTATTTGCTTTATTAACAATGCTTTTCTCGTTTATAGTTAAAATTTCACCTTTCTCCACTACAACCTTACCGTTAATTATTGTATAGTCAACTGGATGATTTACTCCAACAGTAGTTAATAGAGCTACAGGATCTTTTCCTGTTCCCACATATTGAATTCTATTTGTGTCAATCATAAACATATCTGCAGCTTTGCCAACCTCTATAGAACCTATGTCATTACGACCTAGAATCTTTGCACCACCCTCGGTAGCAATCCTCAACATTCTCATAGGGGTAATTGATTTGTTACTATACTTTAGTCTTTGCATCAAATATCCCGCTCTTAGTTCAGATAGTAAATTAGAACCATCATTTGACGCACTTCCATCTACTGCTAAACCAGTAGGAATATTAAGTTTGTCCATTTCACTTATCCTTGCAATACCACTGGATAACTTTTGATTAGATACCGGACAATGCGCTACTCCTGTCTTAGTGTCAGACAATCTTTTCAATTCATCATCGTTAAAGTGAATTCCATGTGCAAACCATACATCCTCACCAATCCACCCTAGAGTCTCCATATAGGCTAGTGGTCTTTTACCAGCAGTTTGCAAGCAATATTCTTCTTCATCTAAAGTTTCGCATAAATGAGTATGCAGTCTAACACCATAGCTTCGAGCGAGCTTTGCACTCTCAATCATTAAGTCATCACTCACACTAAATGGAGAGCAAGGAGCCAGTACTATTTGAGTCATGGAATATCGGTCATTGTTATGATACTTTTTTATCAAACGCTCACTATCCGCAAGGATATCACTTACATTCTGCACAACCGACATGGGTGGTAATCCCCCATCATCTATTCCTAAAGACATACTTCCTCTAGAAGCATGAAATCTCACGCCCAATTCAGAAGCTGCTTTAATCTGCGAATCTATAAAATTACACTCAACGTCACTTCTAAATACGTAGTGATGGTCAAAGACGGTGGTACATCCATACTTTACTAATTCTCCCAACCCGACAAGCGAACTCAAGTATATTACTTCCTCATCTAAGTTTTTCCAGAGTTCATATAAATGTCTCAACCAAGGGAATAGCTCCATGTTTTGTACCTCAGGTAAATTCCTAGTAAATGTTTGATACAAATGATGATGAGTATTTATTAATCCTGGATAAACATACATACTAGACGCATCAATAATTTTATCAGCGTCAAATATCTCATCTCCAATATAGACAATTACATTATCTTCAATTAATATATTTTTGTTATAGAATACATCGTCATTATCATTTACTGTAACAATTGCTTTTGCATTTTTGATTAAAATTTTCATTAAATTGTTTTCTCTCTTTCTTAGTAAACTTATTCAAGTAAAATTTCGTAAGTAAAAATCACATTTACTTTATGAATCATACTTTTTCTAGTGATATTTTCTGTATTTAAGAGTTCCTCTCGATCATTCTTTGTCAATGATAATAAATTTATTCTAGCATAGATTAACTCATAAGAGAAATATAAAGGAGGTCATTTGTCTTCTACTCATACTACATGTAAAATTGAAATATTGCATAGAAATGTAAAAATATTTATGGTAAATCCTCTCTATTTAACTTCCAAAAGAATTAAAAAATATCATATTTTCTTAATAATTCTCATTTTATATTATCACTTAACACTATTCATAATCATCAACGGTATCCGTGACACCAAACTGGTCTTCAACCTGTAAATACAAACATTTTTTTAGAAGCAGTTTATGACAATCTAACTTTAGTTAAGTTAGTAAAGTCGGGATAATTAATTGATTTACCAGATTGTATGATGGTAGGATCAAGGCCGCAAATGGCTATGACTTTCTTAACATTACTATAGGCATTAACATCTTAATTATAACTGGTTATTATACGCTTTTTTTATTTCCACAAAAAAAGTTTGAAATAGAGAATCTCTCTCTTATCCCAAACTTAATTTTACAGCCTATTTAGATTAAGAGGCAAAATCCTCTTTTTTTATTAATCCAATTTAGTAGAGAAAGAGAACTAAACGGTATATATATCAATATTTTCCTTAACAAAATTCAATCATTGTACTAACATAAGTAAGTAATATTTTTCTTTAATTCTATCACTCTTCATTTGTATATTTAAAAAACAACTCCTTATGAAGTTGTCTTCTTAATATTGGACGTGGTGAATCAAACTCAATTGATACAACTATTTGACAATTTTAATCTATTAACAGCATAACATCGACTATGCTTAGTTTCACTCATCACTTAAGTTCATTATTATTTGGTCTTTAAATATAACTTTCTCACAAATAATAATTATTATCATCATAAAAATAAGAACTAATAGGGTTAATAACGGAACTAATATCAACAAGTTCATAGAATTAATAAGCCCTGAAATAGAATTTAAAAGTTTAAAATAATCAACTACAAAGTAAATAAATAAAATGAACAACCCAAAGCCTAGAACAATTGATGAAGTACCTATTATCAAAAATTCTAATGCTAGAATTTTTGTCACATTTTTCTTACTATATCCAAATGACCTATATAAACCTATTTCATATTTTCTTTCGAAAAATGCAGTCATCATCAATGATGTTAATACAATCAAAGATACCAAAATTATTATTGAAGAAATTGTTTTGAAAAGTTTTAAAAAACCATCAACTCTAGTATATTCAGTTTCTGAGCTAAGATTATATTCATCATATGGTAATACTCTAGCATCTCTCGTAATTTCTCTTCTAATTTGATCATCAACATCCCTAAATAGATTATCTTTATATAAATTTACTCCTACAGGTTTGAACTCTTCATCTATTAAATCAAAAAACTCATCAAGTACATATATTGAATGTTTAAAATCATGTATCTTTTTACCATCAATTAGGCCTACTACTTTTACTCTTGCATGGCTTGGATAGCATAAGATAATATTTCTACGGTAAATCATATTAAATACTTCTTCATCGCTAAAAACTCCTGCCTCATATTTCTGTAAGAGCCTTTCTCCACCAATGCTTAACTCATTCAAAAGACGAATGACATGATCAGGAGTCACCAAGATTTCACTCCCATTTTCAGGATACCTTCCTTGTATAATAATATCCTTGAACCTCTCATTACCAGAAATGCTTTCAAACGATGTTGAACCAGTAGCGATTGATTGAAGATCATATGTTATTTCCACTTTAGAATCGTAAATGTATCCTGCATGTTCTACGTGATCTATCTCTTCTAAATCAGATAATAATTCATCACTATCTTCTTTAACATATAATATAAGATTATTTACACCTTTATCTATTACTCTTTCATGCATATATTGTTGGAAAACATGGGTATCAAGTGCAATGGTTACTAAAGTAATTAACAAAATGAAAGATAATAACATCACATACTTTAGAGAATGCTTTAGTCTTCCTATAATATTTTTAAAAGCGAGCCATGCACTAAAAGATTCATAACTCTTTCTACTATAATCAACTTCTATGGTTGATTCCATTTTATTTTTAGAATCTAAACCTATCTTCCCATACTTAAGATATATTATTCTATCACTATACTTAGTTGCAACCTCATTATTATGAGTAACAAACAGAACTAATCTTGATTTCGAAAGTTCTTTGATAATATCAGCTATCTTTTCACCTGTTTTTTCATCTAAATTTCCAAGAGGTTCATCACAAAGAAGTATTTTAACATCCTTTGCGATAGCTCTAGCAATCGCAACTCTTTGCTTTTGACCTCCAGATAAGTACTTTGGTAATTTATGAATGTGTTCCTTTAAACCAACATCCACCAGTATACTCTTAGCTCTTTTTCTTTTATTAACTACATCATCAGACATAACTATAAGTACATTGTCTAATACACTTAGATGTTCGATTAAATTATAATGTTGAAAGATAAATCCAATCTTATCTCTCCTAAAAGATGTAAGATCATTTATTTCATTACCCTCATACAGGATAGAACCACTACCTGGTTTATCAAGAGCTCCAAGTAAATTTAATAGTGTAGTCTTTCCACTACCGCTTGTTCCTAGTATCGAAACAAGCCCAGTACTATCTAACTCAAGGTTAAAGTGTTCTAATACCACTTGGTCATTACCCTCTCTAATCGGGTAACTTTTTTTAATATCGACTAATTTTAGCACTAAAACCAACCTCCTCTATCTAATGACTTTAATTATGTCAGTTTCTTTTAATATTTTATTTATTGGCGATAGCACAAAATAAAGAATTATTAGAATTATACCAACTACAGCGACAGTATTTAATCTTAATAAGTTCGTAAACCCTAAATTTCCATTAGGATCAAGTACTTGTACAGCAGCTGGATTGATTATTAGTTTCAATATAAACCATACAATAATAGAAACTATTGCGATGGTGAAAGATATAATTAGTCCTTCTTTCATAAACATTCTTCTGACATTTTTTGAGGTATAACCAAGGGATCTATAGACTCCTACATTCTTTCTATTCCTTATTACACTAGACTTTATACCATTGTAAATAACAATACCACCAAATCCAGCTAATAATAAACTTGCGCTGAAGATACCTACTCTATATCCATAAAATAGATTTTGGAGTTCTTCTCTTTCTTGACTAGGATAGTCTACTCCAGCTACTATAACATTATTATCTAGAATCGATGCAAAAATCTCTCTTCTTATATCAAGGTTTTCTTCCTTTATGAATACAGCGTACTCTGAGAACTTGATATTTCTATATTTGGTAAACCCAGTATTGTCTAAGTACTCTATAAAATCTTCTTCTAGAGTGTAAATGTTGTCATTTGTTGTTATTTTAACTAAGGGAGTAAAGTGTTCAAAAGATATACTACTATTTTCACCATAATTATAATCATTAAGAATGCCTACAATTTTGTAATCATTTTCAAGATTTATCCTATTTTCTGAAGGAGTATAACCAAATGGTACTACCAAAGGTTTTTCCTCTCTTGTAAAATAAGTGATATCAAGTAAGGTAATCGTATCATATATTTCCTTGTCGGATAATTCCTTTATTTTATTTATACAATTTTCAATCTTATTAATATCATTTGTGTTACCACAATTATAGTAAAATATTAGATTTAAGGCATTACCTTTACTATAAAGCAACTCATATTTATTCTCAGGGAATCTACCATAAACTATATCTTCTTCAACACTGTTCCTAACACCTGAAGGTAGTGAGTTGATATTATTATCAATAAAAACAGGTCCTTCCTGAGTCTCAATTGAAGTACCAAGATTACTCTTTACCATATAGTCCATAATCATATCTCCGCTGTTCAACTTTTCTTGATCCACTATATAATCAAAACCGGTGACACTCAGATTTATTTCTCGCCAGTGACTATAGTAAATATTAAAGACTAGTCTATCAACTTTATGTTCTCTAAGAATATGTTGATCTACTTCATCTTTAATACCAGATACTATCCCTAGTCCTAGTAAGAAAATAGCTGACATTAAGATAATCAATATTGAAAAACTGATTAAACTCCTCTTTCTTGAAAGTAAATTAATGAAAAATCTGCCTTTAAAACTTGTTTCCTTATCACTCTTATTTGGTGCTTCAATATTAATACTTTTAGTATTTAATTTTTTAGAGTATAACTTACCCGCTTTAATATGTATAATTTCATCACAATATTTGTTAGCAAGGTCTTCATCATGAGTTATCAAAATCACTGTCTTGTTTGTAGAATTCTTAATAATTAATTCCATTATCTCAGTAGTGAAGTTTTCATCTAAATTACCAGTTGGTTCATCACAAAGCAGTACCTCTGTATCTCTTCCTAACGCTCTAGCTATTGCGACTCTCTGCTTTTCACCACCCGATAATTGGTTAGGAAATTTATAAGCGTGGTCTAAAAGACCAACACTATTTAATAGATCTAAAGCCCTCTCTTCTTTATTAGAAATATCATTTGTTAGCCCTAGAGTAATGTTCTGGACTAAATTAAGGTGACTAATTAAATTATAATCTTGAAATACAAAACTAATGTTTTCTCTTCTATATTTATCAAAATCTTCGATTTTTTCATTATCGAACAATAATTCTCCATCAAAATCAGTATCAAGTCCTCCAATTATATTTAGAAGTGTTGTTTTCCCGCTTCCACTTTGTCCTAAAACAGAAGTTTTACTCCCTTTACTAAAGATAAAAGAGGCGCAATCTAAAATTCTTTCTTCGCCTCCTGACTTAGTCTTATATACTTTTGTGACTTCCCTAATACTTATCATATTCTACCCTCCATAGTATAACACTTGTTATATTATCATATATACGAATAGAATTCAAATTTGATACTAGTATTTGAATAATAATTTTTTACACTAATTGCAAAGTGATCCTATAATAAACGGTAGTCGCTATAAAAATAGGATATTATAAAAATTTACTATGCTAATATCTATGAAGTTATGGAAGCACAAAATTATTGCATTAAAAAAAGACTGAGCTTTCTGCCAAGTCTTCATAAATATAGATCACTTGTTTTGTATATTTTACTTATATTTGAGTGCCTCTATTAACTCCATGTTTGTCTTTGTATTTTTTATAAATTCAATGTACTGCTCGGTGTGTGATGTATTACTTATTGTTTTTCTTACGTTATACATCATATTTATTTCTGCTTCATTAAGTAATAATTCTTCTTTTCTAGTACCACTTTTTAAAATATCTACAGCAGGATATATACGCCTTTGTGCTAATCGTCTATCTAAATGTAATTCCGAATTACCAGTACCCTTAAATTCTTCATATATGACATCATCCATTTTTGATCCAGTTTCAACTAATGCAGTTGCAATAATTGTAATGCTTCCACCCTCTTCAATATTTCTAGCTGCACCAAAGAATTGTTTTGGCTTATATAATGATTTCGGATCTAACCCCCCCGATAAAACCTTTCCGCTAGATGGCACAGATAAATTGTATGCGCGTGAAAGCCTAGTAATACTGTCCATCAAAATAATAACATCTTTTTTATGCTCAGCTAAACGCATCGCGCGCTCTAGAACTAATTCAGATATTTTAATATGATTGGATGGTAGTTTATCAAATGTTGAGTAAACAACTTCTGCATCTACTTCACGTTCAAAATCAGTTACTTCTTCAGGTCTTTCATCAATAAGTAATATTATTAATTCAACATCCTTATGATTCTTTTTAATGCTATTCGCAATGGTTTTTAGAAGTGAAGTCTTCCCTGCTTTTGGTGGTGCAACAATTAATCCACGTTGTCCAAATCCAATCGGAGCAACTAAATCAATCAAGCGAGATGCAATATTTTTACTATCATGTTCTAATACTATTTTTTCATTCGGATAAATTGGCGTTAGCGCGGGAAAATGTACACGCTCTTTCGCAGTTTCAGGATCCATTCCATTTACTGCTTCAATTCTTAAAAGTCCATAAAACTTTTCATTTGCTTGAGGTGGTCTTACACGGCCAGTTACTTTATCTCCATTTCTTAACCCAAAGCGTCTAATTTGACTTTGCGAAATGTAAATATCTTCACTACTTGATGAATAATTAATTGGTCTTAAAAACCCAAACTCACCTTGGTTAAGAACTTCTAGAATCCCTTCCATAAAAAATAAGTTATCGCTTTCTGCTCTAGCTTTTAAGATAGCAAAAATTAATTCCTTCTTATTCAATTTACTATAATTTTTAATATTATTCTCTACTGCTAATTGATATAATTCTTTTAATTGACAGTTTTGCAGTTCACTTATTGACATATTCTTATCCTCTAATCTAATCTTATTTAACTAATTATATCATTAATTTATAAATGTACGATATTTTAATTAAGTTCTAAGTTCATATTTATATTCTTCTATAAAAACAAAATTATAAATAGTGGATTCTTTGATAGTGACAAACTTATATTACTCGACATTTTTCATTTTATTTAGTCATATATTACACTCATTTTTTTAAGAAAATTTGCATATATATGATATAATTAGGCTACATTTTGGGGAGGTTATCATGGATGTAGACAATATTGATTATCAAAGAATACATACCGAACTAGAGCAGAAGCAGACTCTAGAAATTCAGAAACAATTTATTTTAGAACGTAGAAAAAGAATGACTGTAATGGCATCTCTTTTAGCAGTGTTAGTATTCACAGTAGTATACGGCACACTCCAAAATCCATTTGTATTTACACTCAGTAAAATCGGTAATCGTTTTAGTTTTGGAAACAGAGCTCTTTTTATTACTTGGGCTTCATCTACTGGATTTGTCATTCAGCTATCGATTATTGCACTATTCAGTTTGGAGAAATATCAAAAGAAAAGAGATTATACCTTTATTGGGATAGGCTCAATTTTCTTGTTTCTAACTGCAATTGCTCCATCATTAGAAGAATACCCATTTTGGACATGGATTCACCTATTAACTGCAGGTTTATTTGGGTTCTTTATCTCTATTGGCTTTTATCCCTTTATTATTTGGGTAGCTAGAGAAAACCCGAGATTACGAAAAATTGTATATGTTTGGGTTAGCATAATATGGGGTGGCTGCTTCTTATGGATGTTCCTATTAGGGAACACAGGTATATTTGAACTTTGGTTCTTCTTATCATTTATAATCTTCTTACTCTACTTATCACTTACATTATTCGAAGAAAAAATAGTTAAAACAAGTATTATTCTGCTAAAAGATGAGGAAAATTTAAATGTTGGAATTGAGAAGATATTTGTTAATTTAGAAAAGACAAGAAGAGTAAAGAAAAGAACTATAGAATCAGATGAAGAAAATGAAAAATTAGTGGTTTAATTATTCCATAGCCCTTACAGTATTCTGTATGGGTTTTTTTAATTAACCTTGTTATGTATAAATTCTTATCTTGATCATAACTGAACTCCAACTATTTTAGTAGATATTAGAGATTATGTAATCTATGTTTCTTTTATAGTGAATGAACTTAATCTAAAATTGCTTTATTAGATAACTCTTGGTATGATTTAGAAATAGGAATAATAAAAGAAGTCACAAGAGGGATAAAATGATAAACGTAGTAGATAGTAATAAGCAGTATTTTTATTGTATTAATTATAAGGATAATCAAAAAGACCTTTGCGAGTTAGAAATGAAAGCCATTTTTGGTTTTATACCAGATAACCAATTATTTGTAACTACTATTATAATAGATCCTTCTAGAAGTGTCTTCATTAAATACCGAATTGAAGTGAATTATCAAGAAAACTCACTAGAGTCATTAGAAAGTAAGGTCTTGTCTGATCAACTATATATGGATGACTATAAAATAATTTACTTAAAGAATGATTTTGACATTACATATGAGGAAAGATTAAATGCAATGCGTAAAATAGGGTTTGCTATTGAAGGAAAATTCTCCTTAGCAAATCCCAAAGTTGAACTAGCGCTCACGAAAATTAACGGAAGTTGGATTTTAGGTTATTACAAAAAGAATGATAACTCTTGGGTAAATAGAAAACAAAAACCACATAACTATTCATTTGCATTAGATGTATGGCTAGCCAAAGTCCTAATAAATATTGCGGTAGAGAATGACTTCACTAAAAAAATCGTTGACCCCTGTTGTGGTATTGGTACCGTCCTAATAGAAGGTTATTCAATAGGTGCAAACATAAAAGGGTATGATATAAATCCCACTGTAGTTAATCAAACTAAGCAAAATCTAAAGTTCTTTGGATTCAATGCTAATGTTGAATGTAAAAATATTTCGGACATTGATAAATACTACGATGTTGCTATCATTGATTTACCTTATGGAAAGTTCATTAAATCTCATTCAAACAACAGGAATGATGTCATAAAAATCTCTAGAAATATTAGTAAAAGAGTTATTTTTATATCTATGACTAATATTAATGAAATAGTCAGAAAATTTGGATTTTCTGTTACGAACACCTGTAAATTGGAAAAGAGAAGTAAATTTAGTAGATTCATTACATTATGCGAATAAAATCTCTCTATAACTACTACCTAAGAGTAACTTGAGATAAAATCAATTTTCATAATCTAATTCATCAACACAATCAATCGATTTATTTATACAGTAGTAAAAATTTTTATTCATCATTTATTTCTTTGTTTTATATAATTAAATAGAAAGGAATATAAGATGAATATAATTAAAAAGTTTTATAATAATTTAAGTTACTTAATCTTTTTGTTGATTTTGTGCTCCATCATTATTGATATCAGATTAGCTTCAATAGCCATTATTTGTATCGTGGGACCTATTATATATGCCTTTTCAACAAAAAAACATGGGCGGCGATGGTGTCGATATGCATGCCCAAGGGGAAATTTTTATAATGTTGTAGGTAATAATCTACGTAACAAAAGACAACTTCCTAAAATATTGAAAACTGTTATTATAAGAACGATTATTGTCCTTTTCTTGTTTTGCATGTTTGGTTTGGCAATCTATCATAACTATGATGACTTACAAGATTTTTCTTCTTCATTCTATCAGATTATCCTCTTAACAACATGGATAGGTTTAATAATGGCACATGTATTCTATCCTAGAAGTTGGTGCGCAGTTTGTCCGGTAGGTAGCATTATTGATGCAATTGAATATAAGAAAAAAGATAATTAAACTCCTACTATTTACAATAAGAATTGTTAATTAGTAACTATTCCGTAAGTTATAATAGGATCTGTTTATCGATTATCATATAGTATACGTAACTCAACAACAAAACTAGAGTGCTGTTGAATTACTATTCTTTAAGATAAATCCTATTAACATACTGTTAAGTACATCTGGTTTCTCAAAAATTGTGACATGTCCACAACCAGGTATTATTACATATTCTGAATCACTTATATTATCAGCAATAATCTTTGAAAACTTTACAGGTTTCAAGATATCATTTTCACCACAAACAACTAAAGCAGGACACTTAATTTTAGAAAGCTCATCTGTCATATAAACATCATTTATAAAGGTATCATATAAATATCCTTGGCCTACAAAATATTCTCCTGGAACACGCTTAAGTTTTTCTACTCTTTCCTTTAGGATTTCAATATTATTCTCTATAAAGCTACTATCATATATAGTAGGAAGCATACCCCAATAAAATTTTTCAACATCTCTTTCCATGGCAAGAGTTTTCCAACCACTAACAAAATACTCTAGTACCGAATCTAACTCACTAACTGAATCAATTATAGATATACTTTTAGTAACTTCTGGATATTCTATCGCAAATCTCATTGCTACTTCTCCACCATAAGAAGTTCCAATAATATGAACTTTTTTGATTTTTAAATGGTCCATCAAAGCCTTTGCTTCCTTTGCATGGTCTTTAAATGTATAGGGTCCTATCGGTTTATCAGACTTAAGTTGTCCTTTAAAATCGTGAAGTAACACTTTATATCCTAATTTTTCAAAAATTGGATACTGATTAATCCAACTATTAGTCGATGCCATGACTCCATTAAAAAAGGCTATCACTTCATCTCCATCATTATTACCTTTCACTTCATAAAATAACTGTGATTCCTTGTACTCAAAATACGGCATTATAACCCCTCCTTTTTCTAACATGTAAATTATGAGATACTATTATAATTATAGCATACACCCTATAAATGTAATAAACATCAAGATAATGAAGATTTTTTCTGTTTTTTTTAAAAAGAAAATAATTAGTAATAAAAAAACACCAACTTTTCTTGTTGATGTTTGAGAATATTTAAAGTGTAATTTAAGATAATTTACATTTACAATCATCATTTTGTGAGAATCACTAAAAGTGAATTAGCACCATCATAGCCGTGTTCTTTGATATATTTTTTTATTTCTTCTGCTTCTTTTACGTATTCTTCTTTTTCAACATATTCAGGTATTCTTTCTATTAAACGATCAAGTACGCTATGTATCCAATCAAGTTCCTCTTTGGTATTTTCTTTTCTTCTAGGTACTTCTAGTACCCATGATTTATATAAACTTAAGTCTATACCATTTTTTAACCTTGTAATTATTTCATCTTTAGTATACGTCTCATTATGCGAGTCACCTAGCAATCGATCTATTTTAGCAGCAAAGTGATGTAGTTTTAAATGAGATATTTGCATTGCGTCTAGGTTATTACTAAGCATTTCGTTTATAATGATATATCCACCCTTTTTTACTACACGCTTCATCTCATTTAGTACTTTAGGAATGTCAGCTAGATGATGTAAACTATTTGATAAACATACTATGTCAAAGGAATTATTCTCATACTCCATTTGTTCGGCACTCATTTCTACAAATCGGATACGATTATCTTCATTCTTTTCATCTGCGTTTTTAATTGTTTTGTGTATAATATCGATTCCAATCATTTTATCAAAGTTGTTATAAATACTCTTCAAAAACTGCATAAAGTCCCCTTGACCAGTACATACGTCTAAGAATAATTTTTTGTGAGATTCTTTTAAGAATTCTTTTAGCTTATCCATTTACAATCTCCTTCCCATTAGATCCTTTTTATTATATCACTAATAACATAGTAAATAAAATGAATAACTTCTTATTTAATTCTTCTAAGTTAAGATGGTTAACCGTATCGTTTTGATATTCTTATGGTTCTATTGAGAAAAATAGATCTACCTTGAATAAATGTATATGTCCCATTCTCCTTTTAGGAATATCTTTTTCTTAAGAAAACATACCCCTATAGTTGCTTAGACCATATGGGTATGTTTGTAATATAAATATGATAAATCTTTTCATTAATTTTTAGTATAATTAAAAGAACTTTCCATGTAAATATCAAATACTAGCATAAATCAGTTAATCCAGACAAACTATAATATCAATATGTGAATTTTAACAGTTCGTCTAATTAATTCTTTTAATTTTGTTATTAACAACAGATTTAATTTATGATATATATCTTTTATAACATTAAAATTAATAAATCATATAATATATCGAACATCACATGATATGGAGGAATCAAATGAATAAATTTAACTCGTTTTATGGGGTAGTGACTGATATAACAAACTTTAATTCAGGTATAGAAAATACAGAAGGTTGTTATAAATTTATATCTTTAAGTGGAGATAACGGAGATATTGTTAACTTCATAATGATCCCTTTAACATTTTTAGTAGATTATGAGACTATTTCGATTGGTGATTTTGTAGAAGCATATTATGATGCTTTAGCTCCTACTGTTTTGATTTATCCACCTCAGTACTCTGCAATAGTTATGACAGAAATAAAACCAAATCGAAGAGTTAAAGTTGACTTCTTTGACCAAAAC
Organism: Mycoplasmatota bacterium; assembly: GCA_018394315.1. GTDB lineage: Bacteria > Bacillota_I > Bacilli_A > MAG-NZ > MAG-NZ > Zrk6. Next base: position 224,162 of record CP074575.1, read on the forward strand.
TTAGTCAGTAGTGATCGAGAACTTAAACTAAACATAGGTCCTAATACGAAAATAACACAAAAGAATGGTCAAAGGTTCACCGATGATTTAACAAATAGAAATTTAGTAGTAATCTATGGTCCTTCAACAAAAAGCATTCCTGCTCAAACTACACCATACGAAGTAATAGTTCTATGCTAATTAAAATAATTCCAATAAATAATGATGCAATTTAAAGAGTATACCACTTTATGAACATGTATTTCATCAAGTATCTACCTATATTATACGACTTACACGGAATGACTTGTTCTTTTTCCAAAAATAATTTTTCCTTTCTAATTATTCTCAATGTTATTAATCTATGTTGTGCTCTAAAAAAAGCAATACTTGAAGATTCAATTTCAAGTATTGCTTTTTTATTTACTTTCTATACTAGCTAGAAGGGCGTCAACATATCTTGTGTATGAATATAGATCGTTAATAACAATTACTGCACTTCCTGGAGGGTTTAATATTTCGTCAGAATAATACAAATTCCCATATTTATTCATATAACCATTTGTTATATCAGCATTATATATCTTTTCTTTTATTTCATATTCCACATTACCAGAAAACCCATTTACATCAAAAAAGAGTAATACATCATAATATCTTTCTAAATATTTCTCTATAAAAATAGTTTGTACAGTCACTATTTCGAATCTATCATATAATCTGAACTCAACAATTCTCTTACTCTCGCCATACTCGTCTTTAAACACAAAATTTTTTCTCCTTCAAGTCCCGGAATATCCGAATATTCTATCTCACCGTAAGAAACAAAAAAATCAATATAATCTTTTGTGAACTCAGATAAAACATAAATATTCTCTGTCACTTCAGTACTATTCCCAGAATAATCAGTCGCCTCTACATTTATTTCATACGTTCCACAAGTGTTCATGTCTATGTTATGAGTTATTTTTACATCGTTTACAGCTGACATACTATCAACATTATCAACTACTGTTACATAACTAAAGTAAACAGGTATCATCTCGCCTTTGATAATTATCGTAGGAAAATAAACTTTAAATTCAATCTTAGGCTTTATAGTATCTACTTCCAAATTACTAGTTAATTGACTTTCATTTACCCCACATGCTGAAACAAATATTATTAATATAACTAATGAATAAATATATTTTTTTTCATACGATTCTCCTATAGAAAGCATTGTTCAAATTATATAATAATATATAAAATATCTCAAATCACTTATGTAATCCATCACTTATAATTGTCGATAATTATAATAATTAACTTTAATGATCCAAAACTAGGTACCTCAATTACTGCAAAACAAAAATCAGAAGATTCAGTTTATCATCGAATTATCTGACTAATAACTTGTATATCTTCATATAGATGAACTCGTGATTAGGTAGAGGCACTTCACAGTTATAACAACTCTGGAGATATTTTAGTATTTACATAATTCATATACATAGCAGACAGTAAGTGCTGTACAAGAATAGCTAGTGAAATGATTAATGACGCCATCGAGTCGCTTGAGATGCTTAGTGCTATCACTAGCGCAATCTTTAGATTTCTGAGGACAACACTATAAACAAACGCAATACTATCACTTTTGCTAAGCAATCGCTTTCCAATAATATGACACACAATTACTATACCTGTGTAAAAAATTAATAACGGCAGAAACAGTGAAAGGGTAAACTGTAAATCATTAAGGATAATTCGTGATTTAAGCGCCAACGTTATAAATATAACAGTGAACAATCCTAAAGAACTGATTAGGCTAAATGTCGACTTCAAATCATTTAAAAACTCCTCAGTTTTCACTCTGTTTATCAAATAACGGACAACATTAGCAATGATTAAAGGCATGATTACACTCTTAAATAAAGAAGCAAAAATTAAGTTGTTGTCAACTCTAATAATTGTTCCCATAAATAGATTTAAGTAAATTGGAATTAACAGTATCGATATCAGCAGATTGATACTCATCATAAGGACTGCGCTCTTAACATTTCCATTTGCAAAACCGGTCCAAGACGCAGTCATTGCGCCGGATGAAATAAGACCAATCAGTAAAAACCCCATAAACAATTCAGGGTTCGAGTTAAAAAACAGCTTACCTAAAAAATTACTGTAAAGTGGAATAGCAATTACATTAATAAGAATTCCAATTACGACTGGGAATGGTCTTTTCAGAAGTTCAATAACATCTAAAAACTTGACGTTTAGGAACATCGGGAATACAATTATAAAAAGTGTGTACGGAATATATGATTTCAGTGGTGCTACATTGAAAAATTGACCAACGGATAAACCTACTATTGTAGAAAGAAAGACAAGTGGTATAAAATTTTTCTTAATAATATTGGACAATGACTTCATTTTATCCCCCTCTTGCCCCGTTAAGTAGCGGTAACAGGTGAATTATAGAATAAACAAAGTTATATGTCAATGAATTAGTAAAAAAGGTTTTCCAAAAACGATTATAGTAAAGTGGAGGGTAGCAAATATGAACAATGAAAAATTTTATAACGAATTGATTACCAAATTCAAGGATATCGTCCAAGAAGAAAAACTGCTATATGAAGAGGTTACGATCACAGCTAAGTCGCTAACTGCAGTTGAAGCGATAGGAAACCCCAAAAAAAGAGACTTTCCTATTATCAAAGGTAAAGAGAAATTGATGCAAGCCGAATTCAAAGGCTCAAAAGGACAAGCATTTACTGATATGCCAGGCAATTACTTTGGAACAATACAGGAAATACTTAAAACTGAATTAAAGACAAATTTTGATAGAGCCGTGTTCATCGCAACTTTCAATGCTGTTTGTCGCCATCTAAACTTATGCGACAAGACAGTTCACTGCAAAGATAGAGAACCTGAGGACTGCGCATCTAAATTGATTAATTATATTAAAAAGGAATATGGTAATCCCAAAATCGCATTGATTGGACTACAACCTGCCTTGCTTGACAGTCTTTCTAAACATTTCATAGTAAGAGTACTGGACATGGCAGAAGACACTATCGGTCAAATCAAGTATGGTGTAGAAATTGAAGATGGTGAAAGCAAAACGGATGAAGTGCTCGCATGGTGTGATGTGATACTCGCAACAGGAAGTACTTTAGCCAATGAAACGATTACGTTTTTCTTAGATAAAAAGCCTGTAATTTTTTATGGAACCACTGCTGCTGCTGCAGCATCATTAATGAATCTAGAGAGATTTTGTCCCTGCAGTCATTAGTATATTCCTACTCATAGTAAATTAGGATAACATCTTTATTAGAACGTTTCCTGTTAATGAATAGGTACCCATTACGTCTACAGAACCTTGAAGTAAATCATTGCCTCTAATTATAAATCTGCATCACTTCTACCTCTTTCACCGATGTTAATATAATAATTCGGAATTATATTTAGTTTAAAAAAGACTCAACCTGAGTCTTTTGATTTTATATTATAAACTTAGAAATTATTTGTTATATTTAGAATTTTCTTCACGGATTGTAGTAATTTCATCAACGATATCGTCTACATCTAATACCATTTCCATCATACCGATTTGGTCTTCGTAAACTTGTGGGTCAACTGCTTCTTTAAATGTAGGTTCAACTGCATGGTAAACACCTAGTCCTAATTCAACATTAGTTAAACTACCAGCATAAGTTGGGTCCCCAACAGTTACAGTCTCAGCGGCTAATCCAGTCAATTCACCTTCAGCAGCTCCGAATACTACTATTAAATCTTCAGCTCCGTGTTCTTCTGTTAATGCTTTAATTCTACTTTGATTTTCTAAGTCCATTGCACCCGCAGCCGTTCAGACAAAACATTCAGTTGCTGCGAATACTACCTCACTTCCTGGAATTGTGTTAACAACTTCCTTTAATGACTCACCAGGTACACCATCACGGTCACCGATAAGAATATACTTCTTGTTTTCAAAAATACTCATAAAGTCCTCCTTACATTAGTAAACTCTTTTAAGGGTTTAATTATATATTCAATTTTATAAATGCCTTTTAATCATTTCCTCAATGCTTTCTTTATTTGCATTCTCCTTTGTTACTTCATCTAATTTTTCTCCATCCTTATATAAAGAGATATTAGGTAGTCCCATTACTTTTTGTTTTATAGCTAATCGTCTAGCGCTTGCAGTATTTAGTTTACAGAACTTAACATCTGTATAAACTGACTCTAATTCTTCAACATCTGGCATCAATGCTTTACATGGTTCACAACCATCACTCCAATAATCAACTAGAACTAATCCTTTAGCTTCAAAAACTTCTTTATCAAAATTATCCTTGTCTAGTACGAACATATCTGTTCTCCTTTACTTAAAATTTGTGTTCAATATATTTTTCCGCAGTTACTGATGCGATTGCTCCATCAGCAGTAGCTGTAACTACTTGTCTTAAAGTCTTTACTCTTAAATCTCCAGCTGCAAATACACCAGGAACACTCGTTCTCATTTCTTCATCTGTTACGATATAACCATTATCCATTTCAACTAAACCTTCGAATAATTCAGTTTGAGGTTTATAACCAATAAAGATAAATACTCCGAAAGTTCCTTCTTCTTCATCAGCAAAGATTTCAGTTTCTTCTTCTGTCTTAACATTTTTAATAACTATAGATTCAACAATGCCATCACCTTTGATTTCGGTTACTGTAGAATTAAGTATGTATTCAATTTTGTCATTTTGTTTTGCTTTTTCAATAATAGAATTAGCTGCTGTTAATCGATCCATAATATTTATTAAAGTAACTTTTCTTGCATACTTAGTTAAATACATACCTTCTTCAACTGCAGAGTCTCCACCTCCTATTACAAACACTTCTAAGTCAGTGAAAAAATCAGCATCACAGGTAGCACAATAAGAAACACCTTTACCTGTTAGTACTGCTTCACCAGGGCATCCTAGTTTTCTTGGACTCGCTCCTGTTGCAATTACAACTGCTTTTGCATGATACTCTTTTTCCTTTGTTTTGATAACTTTAACACTATTAGAAAAATCAACTTCAACTACCTTTTCGCGAATAAACTCTGCTCCAAACTGTTTAGCTTGAGCATACATTTTTTCTATTAATCCAGGACCTGAATCATTTGGTGAACCTGGATAATTTACAATCTCATGTGTGGTGGCTATTTGACCTCCAGGATTTGATCCATCTAACATAATTGTGCTTAATTTTGCTCTTGCAGCATATAAAGCAGAACTAAGTCCCGCTGGACCTGCACCTATGATAAGCACATCGCACTCTCTCATATTAACCTCCTTATACTTAATTAAGTATATCTTGCATCAATCTCAAATCATTTGATTTTCTTCATATAATTTCATTTCAATATAAAATCTCTAATAAAGGTGTTATGGATTAACCAAAACACCTCTTTAAGTTACGTTTTCTTTTCTTTAGACAATGCTTTCACAATAGATACCATTGCTAGTATCATAACTATTGCGAAAGGAAATGCCGCAACAATTGACATTGTTTGAAGCATTCTAAGTCCATTAACACTTCCTAGCATTAATGCTAATGCTACCAATGCTTGCACAACTCCCCATACTACTTTTTTTGAAGTTTTGGGATTTAGGTTACCATCTGAACTTAGCATACCTAATACAAACGTCCCAGAGTCCGCTGATGTAACAAAAAATGTTCCTAATAAGATAATTGCTACTAATGATATAATTGAGCCTAATGGATAATTATTTAATACAACGAAAAATGCAGTCGAAGTTGATTTAACAGCTTCAGATGCGACCTCGCTTCCAGTATTAATACCAGTAGTACCGAAAATCGCAAACCATACAAATGAAACAAGTACTGGTACTAGCAATACACCCATTATAAATTCTCTTATAGTTCTACCTTTTGAAATCCTAGCTATAAAAGTTCCAACAAATGGTGCCCACGCAATCCACCATGCCCAGTAGAATATAGTCCACCATCCATACCACTCAGAACCTTCGCTAAATGCTCCAACTTGGAAACTGTCTTTTATTAAGTTATGAAAATATAACCCTAATCCATCATTAAATGCGTTTAATATCAAGATAGTAGGACCAACTATAAAAGTCAGTATCATTAAAATAGATGCTAATACTATGTTTGTATTTGATAATATCTTTATTCCTTTATTTAAACCAGTTATTGCAGATAACATAAACAAGAATGTAGTTATCGCTACAATAGTAATTAATACATAATTATTTTCTGGAATTCCAAATAAGTAATTAAGTCCACTATTTATTTGATATGTACCTAAGCCAAGAGATGTCGCTACACCAGCAACAGTGGCAAATATAGCAAAAATATCAATTAACTTTCCTATCGGACCATTAACTCTATGCCTACCAATTAATGGTATAAATATACTACTAATTAGCCCCTTCTCACCTTTTCTAAATTGCATATAAGCTAGCGACAGTGCTATTACTGCATACCCTGCCCAAGGATGCAATCCCCAGTGTAAGAATGATTTTCTTAGTGCAAAGTTTGCAGCTTGTTCACTTGCGCTTTCAATGCCTACCATTGGAGAAATCCAATGATTTAATGGCTCTGCAACTCCCCAAAATACTAACCCGATTCCCATACCAGCACTAAATAACATAGCAAACCATGAAATATTGCTATACTCAGGTACAGAATCATCTTTTCCTAGCTTAATTCGACCGTATTTACTTAACATAATCCATATGGAAAATAAAACAAAGCTTGTCATTGATAATATATAAAACCAACCAAAATTATCAACAATATAAGTAAAAGACCTATTTGCAATACTTTCAAAATTGCTTGGTAATAATAGGCCCCATGCAACAATAACAACCATAATTGTTAATGAAATATAATATACTATATTCTTATTTTTCATAATTAGCCTAAATCTTAACAGAAAAGACAGTTTGTTCTGTTACCTCAGTGCTAAGTGCATCTAGTGCTACTCCAACACGATGATATCTAAGTTTCCATTGTTCTTCAAACGGTGTAGCTGGATCTCCTAGAGGATATGGTATTGATATTGATGGGACAATTTTATTTGCTCCTACTGAAGTTGCAACAGGAACTAGGTTTGCCATTTGAACTACTGCAATACCTGTTTTTTCTATAGCTTTTACCATCGTTGCGCCGCAACGAGTACAGGTACCTCAGGTAGAAGTTAAGATTACTGCATCAACATTATGGTCTTTTAAGACAACAGCAATTTCGCTTCCCATTCTGTAAGCTTCACCTTCTGTTGTACCAGTTCCTACAGTTGAATAGAAGTGACTATCAATACTGTCAATTTTACCTTCTTTTTCGTATGCTCTTAGTACATCTAGAGGAACGATTCTATCAGGGTCTGTATCAGCACCATAAGGGTCAAAACCAGCATGAATTGTTTTATATATTCCTTCTAATAAATCATCGTTAGAAGAGATATCATACATACCCCATCTAGTTGCTGAAGCAGATTGAATTTTGTCTGGGTTATCAATAGGTACAATACCACCAGTTGTTACCAGTGCAATTTTAGCTTTTGATAAATCTTTAATAGCAGGAGCGATGTCTACTCTGTCATTCTTAGGAATTGGAAGTTCGGTTTCAAATTCTTTTCCACTTAATTTCTTGAGTAACATTTCAACAACACGTGTTGATGCTGGCTTCATATTTTTATCAATTACTTGAAGTCTGATACCACGAGGGTAGAAATTTTCGGATTCGGCACTACCTAATTTTTCACCTTTTAAGATTTTATTCGCAGCACTAGCGATGACTTTAATGTCACTACGCATCTTTGTAGCACTTTTACCACCTTTGAAGATATACATATCTTTTTTATACATATTAACACCAGGATTTTCATCATTCATCGATGTTAATACTGGAACACCAAATTTTTCTTTGACCGATTTACATATTGAACCAGCGGCGAAACCATAACGTCCCGCTCTAAAAGTAGGGCCAGCTACGAATAAATCGAACTCTAGACCTTCTAACATACCTAGTAATTCTTGAGTAGCAGCTTCTTCATTTGAACCAAAATACCCATCACCACAAACTAGAGTGTGAGTAACTTCAGCATCTTCTAATGCTTTGTTTAGAGCTAGTGAAGGTCCAAGGATTTCTGTGTGTAATTCAGGTTTATAGTCAGCTTGTTCTTCGCCACCAACACCAGCAAAAAATTGATTTATATAATGTACAATTTTTTTCATAGTACCTCCTAAAATTCTTTCATTGTTTTTTGCGACCAACCTACTACTTGATCACCACAAAACATTGAGTTATTTTCCATAATAATGGATCCATCTTCTTTCACTGATGGTCCTAGTTTTTCATCATCAGCCCATCCTCCTGACAGACCATCTCTTGCTAGTGATTGTAACTCACCAACAACTTCTTCCATTGGCGCAAGTTCAATCAATTTACTAACGTTACCACATGATACGATCGCATCGGCTTTTTCAGAGAGCACTACTAGTGGTTGAGATTTTCCATCACGACCAGTACACTCATTAGTAATTCCTACTGTTTTAACGCCGGCATCTTCTAATGCATCAAAACATGCGATAAAGTCTGCATCTGGATTTCCGTAACCTTCTTCCGCTAAGATGGCTCCATCAGCACCAATGGTGCTAGCTATTTGTGCTACAAACAATGCTGATCTATTTTTTTGCTCAAGTGATACATTTAGATTCGATGTTATAACACCTAAGAAGTTAAGAGTTTTCCCATGTTCTTTATACAATTCTTTAATTGTGGGATTATTTTGAAAATCATAAGTAGACCATTTCGAAGAACAAGGCATAAATGAACCAGAAATAATTGCACTATCAATAATTTCATTTGGATGCATTAATGTTGGAACATACTTGTTCATGTCCCATCCATAAACCAAATCATTATAGCCAAGCTCTTCCATTTGTGATTGACATTGTATTACATAAACTACTTTATGTAGATCTTTAACATTATCTCTACCAGTAATACTACATAAATCATAATCTTCTATTTCATCTGGTTCTAATTCACGAACAGCCTCAGCTAAGTATTCAGATAAGCGCATAGCACCCCATCTTAAAGCATGATTTTTCTTTTGTTGCTCATGTCTTTCGAACTCTTCATCCGTATCAGCAACTAAACAAACATTTATAAGACCAGAATAATGAGAATAATCTGCACCGGGACCAGACATATCTATAAGTCCATCTCCAAAACTCCCCCAATGTTTACCAACTGCAAGAACGCTCATATTTTTTAAAGCATGTGTTCTTCCTTCACCCAATTGGTATAAATCACCAGTTACTCCAGGGAATGTACAATTCTTTCCAATTTTACATCTTGCTTCAATTGCCTCTTTTACAGGTACAATTCTCTTTTTGTCACCTGGTACTGCGATTACAATATCGGCTTCAGTAATATGAGAATCCTCCATTACATGTTCTAGAGCTTCTTTTTTATTTATTGTTAAGACGCCGTTTTGAAACGATGTTGAGTTTCCAAAGCTAACTTCTTTAACAATAAAATTACCAATTTCTAACTTCATTACAAACCTCCTTATTTTTTTTATAAAATACTTAAAATCATTTTACGAAACTTAATGAATTTTTAGATTGCACCTTTAAATATTGTTTACTTTTATTTTCTTAGTATGTAAAAAGAAATCATCTTTTAACATTTTTTTATTCTGAAAAAGAGCTTTCAAAATATCAAATATGATTTGTTTAGTAACTTAAAAAGCAATGTTAAAAGGAATTTCTAAAACTTAATCAGTTCGACACTAATTTCAAATTTATGATCAAAAAAAAGCAATAACAGAAGTTCAAACTCCTATTATTGCCAAACTAGAATTATGGTATAATTCTCGATTTTTCTTCAATTATAATTTATGTTTATATCTTATATAAGATGAACTCAACCATATCACAATTGTAAGCTGCATGTTCAATACTACATATTTTATGTCTCCCTACTATTTAGAATAAATCAAGTAAGATTTGATTCCGAGTCAACCATTCCTTTCTTTTCCGATAGTCAGGCATAATCCTTTCAACAGTCTGCCAGTATTTTTTAGAATGATTGTGATGAACCAAATGAACTAACTCATGCACAATCACGTAATCAATAATCTCTTGCGGAGCCATAACTAATCGCCACGTAAAGTTGATCTTGCCTACACTGCTACAAGATCCCCAACGTTTTTTTGCACTAGATAAACCAACACTTTTGTAGGAGTATCCCAACATATTTCCTATTTCATTAGTTCTATTCGTAAATATTTTTCTAGCGCATTTCATATACCAAGAGGACATTTTTTGGACTGGGTTATCCAAAAATGCCTTTGGAAAAACGATATATTTATCATCAATGTAAATGTTTGCTTCATCTCTTATATCCAGTAGATAGGTATTACCTAAAAACAGAAATTCTTCTCCTGAGACAAATTCTTTTCTCTTGTGAAGTTCGTTTCTGTTAGATATCTCATTGAGTTTTTTACGAATCCATTCTTCCTTGCTATTAACCAGATTGTCTATAACTTGAAAAGATACTTTTCTAGGCGCTTTTACTAAAATACTACCTTTATTATCAATAGTAATTGATAAAGTTTTGCGATCACTTCTTTTAATTTCATAAACTATTTTATTCATACAATACCTCTATGGACTATTATAGCATCTTAATAAAAACGGTTGATTTTATATACCAATCGTAAGTCTCAATGAGGCGACTTATTTGCCCATATGTTTACTTCGCATCGGCTTCCTTAATCTTTTTATCATGATATCTATTGAATATTAATAATGATGTAATTGCTCCTGTTATTGCGCATATCATATCCCATTGTGCATCCCAAATATCTCCTTGCATAGATAGAATATAAGCATCTGATTGATCAAATATCACAGCCGCAGCAAATTCTAACAATTCCCAACTTGCACTAATAGCTAAAACAAAGAACACAATCACTAAATAAAAAAACTTACTCTTTTTCATATAATCATTCCTAATAAACAACTCTTTTGCTAGTAGTATCGGCACAAATCCTTGAAAGAAGTGACCGATGCGATCAAAATAATTTCTACTTTGTCCTAAACTGTCCCTTAACATACTAAACAATGGGGTGTTTTCGTATGTATACTTTGCTGCTACCAAAATTATTACCAAATGTATAAAAATCATAACGTAAGCAAAGCTTGTAAATCTAAACTTCCTATATGTGAAAATAAAACAAACAGCATAAATAATGGCAACAGAAATGTTTGAAAGCCACAATAAAGAATCATATGGCTTAATCCCAGACCAGACTGCAATTATGAGTGTAATTACTAAAAGTAATATATGAAAACTTTCTTCATTCCTAAAAACTCTTCTCCTATTCATAATCCCCCCTAATTTAATTTTAAATCTAGACTTCATTCGACGATAAGTATTTCATCTACTCTAATGATACTATATCAGCATAACAAATAAAAGGGCTGGGAAAATCCCCTAAGCCCTGTGTTCCCTAGTTGACTCAAAAATTGAAAGCCCTATTTTTAAACTGCTAAAGAGTTGACTAGGACTTCGTTATATCAATAAAAAGTAAATTTATTTGCAACGTTACGTGGAATGTCAAGAAGGAATCATGTAGATATCTCAATAAAAGGTACCTCTTATGTACTGAACCCCAAAGTTCGGACTAATAAAAACTAAATCAAGCAATGTTCTCGGTATTGTACCGGGGACATTTTTAGTTTAGTTACTATCCTTTCATTATTATAATAATTAATGTATTTCTTAAGTTCTCTTATGAACTGTTTGACTGTTTTGAACTTATTCACATGGTAAAATTCCGCCTTTAGATGAGAGAAAAAGTTTTCAGCCTTAGAATTGTCCAAACAGTTGCCTCTTCTAGACATGCTTTGTGTTATTTCCTTGTCTTCTAGATATGTTTGGAATCTTCTGTTTTGATACTGGAATCCCTGATCTGAGTGGACTATGGTATTTTTCATCTTAGTAGTAATTCCCTTTTCTAACATTTCAATAACTAGTCTTACATTGGGACTAAATCCTACTGTATAGCTTATTACTTCGTCGTTATGGATATCTATTAACGGTGATAAGTATATCTTTCTACCATCTACCTTAAATTCAGTTATATCAGTTACTAATTTTTCTTTGAATGTATTAGTGCTAAAATCCCGATTAAGTTCATTGTTGGCTATCTTACCAACTTCCCTTTTGTATGATCTATATTTTTTCACTCGTATTTTAGCCACTAATCCTAATGATTTCATTAATCTATATACTTTCTTGTGATTAATTACTAAACCCTCATTTCTTAAAACTATGGTTATTCGCCTATAACCATATCTACCCTTATGTTTATAGTATATATTGGTTATTTTGCTTTTTATTTCTTTATCGTTATCAGAATCTATATTTTTGAGCACATCAAAATAAGTAGACTTAGCTAAGTTGGCTATCTCAAGAATAGGTTTTAGAACTCCGTGTTTTTGCCTTAGTTCAAATACTATTCTTACTTTTTCTTTCGTTTTCGCTCTTCCCGTTCTTGAACTAAGGCGTCTAGCTTTTTTAGATATTCTAGTTCCAATCTTAACCTTTGGTTTTCTGCTAATAGGTCTTCATTTTTATTCAAATCCTTTGGTTTTTGCACAATCTTACTTTTTCTTCCTCTTCCATCTATGGATAGTCCATCAATGCCGTACTCATGGTATTTTCTTTCCCATTTATGTAGTTTTCCAGCAACAATACCATATTTCATGTCTGTTTCTGCGTATCCATATTCCCAAAAATATTCAAGTATCTCAAACTTTTTTTCGCTAGATATTTTCGTGTTTTTCTTTCTCATAAATCCTGTCGTTTTACTCTTTCTAACCCACCTGTATATAGTTTCATCTGCCTTTAGGTTGAATTTATTCATTGTAGCAGTTAGACCATACTTATTATAGTAACTAACTACTTTCACCTTAAATTCTACATCATATTTTGCCAAAGTAAAAGCACCCCTTCCTTTCTAAGTTTACTTAGTCCGGATTTTGGGGTGCATTACATTAAAGGTACCTTTTAATTCTTTGTTGTATTATGCCACTTTTTTTTCTTGTTGTTTTACAAAGAACATGAACCATACGAATGATATGATAGCTATAAGTATTCCTACAGGATATCCAATTGAAGTAGATAAAGTAAGTCCCTCTGGAGCTATAATAATATATGTCGTTACTACAGCAGTCATAAATGTTGCAGGAACTGAACAAATATAGTGAAATTTCTTATTTTTAACTAAGAAACTTGCTGATGCCCAAAGCATGATAGTTGCTAATGTTTGGTTGCTCCATGCAAAGTATCTCCAAATAATTCCGAAATCGATAAATGTAAGTGCAACACCTATTGCGAATAAAGGAATTGCTATAACAAATCTATTTTTGATTTTACCTTGTTTTAATTTAATTGCATCAGCTATTGCTAATCGTGCACTTCTAAATGCTGTATCTCCAGAAGTGATTGGACATGCAACAACACCTAATATAGCTAAGAATCCACCAAATGTACCTAATAAAGAAATTGAAATTGTGTTTACAACTACTGCGGCTGACCCTGCTTCCGATAAAGCTTGAGTACTTCCAAAGAACGCCATTGAAGCTGCTGCCCATATTAGTGCAATTATACCTTCAGCAATCATAGCACCATAGAATATCATACGCCCCTCTTTTTCGTTGCTTATGCAACGAGCCATGATTGGTGATTGAGTAGCGTGGAAACCACTAATAGCCCCACATGCAATTGTAATAAATAGATATGGGAATATTGCCTTTCCACCTGGATGAAGATTAGTAAACTCAATTTCAGGTATGGTGTATCCATTAGCGAAAATACCAATGATGATACCAAATCCCATAATTAATAATGCTAACCCGAATACTGGATAGATTTTCCCAATAATCTTATCAACTGGTAATACAGTTGCTAATAAGTAATAAACAATAATTCCTGTAACCCATATGAAACGACTAATACCAGTCATATTCTCTAAAATACCTGCAGGTCCATTAACAAAGACTACACCAACTAAAATTAATAGTACTACCGAGAATATACGCATTGCATTTTTTGCAGATGTTCCTAAGTAACGACCTACAATTTCAGCAACTGTTTCTCCATTATGACGCATAGATAACATTCCTGCAAAATAGTCATGAGTTGCTCCAGCAAAGATACAACCTAAAACAATCCATAAGAATGCTGCAGGTCCCCAGTATGCTCCTGCTACTGCCCCAAAGATTGGACCTAGCCCTGCAATATTTAAAAACTGAATTAAGAATGCCTTTTTTCTTTCGATAGGCATGAAGTCTACACCATCATTATTTGCTACTGCTGGTGTCACTTTATTTTGATCAGCTCCAAATATCCTTTCAACAATTTTCCCATAAATAGCATAACCTAAAACTAGTGCTACTATTGACAATAAAAACGAAATCATAACTTATTCCTCCCCTTTTCTAGTGAATAAATTATATATAGAAATTTTGTATGATTTTCTTTATCAAGGTGAAATGCAAAAAACACAACCTAAGCGGTTATGTTTTTTATGTGAACGGTTTCATAGATTTAACAAATCTTTAAACTCTTTACTATTCCTTCTACTAACAGGTACCTCTTCATCATGGTTTTGGAACTTAACTACATAAGAACTACCATACCAAGGAATTATCTCAGAAATCTTATTTATGTGAATAATATAATTTCTATGACTTCTAAAAAAATTAGGGGGCTCTAGAGTTTTTTCTAGATTGTTCAAGTTTTCTTGTGTGGAATATTCTTCATTTAAAGTATGGATTTTTGTTTCACCACTAATAACACTGCAATATAAAATATTTTCCTTATCAACTAAATATATGCGGTTATTTTTCCATAGAGGTAGTTTCTTACTTTTATTTTGTTTACTTAATAAGTTTGTAATTAGTTCAATGCTTCTATTAGATTTATCAGATAATTTTTCTTCAAGTCTTTCCATAATGATTTTTAATCTATCTTCATTAAATGGTTTTAAGATATAGTCAGTTGCATTTGCCTCAAATGCTTTGACTGCATACTCATCAAAAGCAGTGGCAAAAACAATTAAAGGAGGATTATCAAAATCCATCGTAATCGAAGCTACTTGAAATCCATCTATTTCAGGCATAGTTATATCTAAAAAAATCACATCAGGTTTAAGATTTTCAATAGCTTCTATTCCTTTTTTAGGATCACTATAAAATCCTACTATTTCAAAGTTTTTATAATTAGATAGTAAAAATGACATTTCCTCTAACGCAGGTATTTCATCGTCAATAAGTATTATTTTAAACACTATATCACCCCAACATTAGGTAAAGTTATTTTGACTCTAGTACCTTTATTGGGTGAGCTGTCTATTTGAAGACTTGTTTTATAGATACTTAGTAAGCGATCATTAACATTATTTACACCAATACCATTTGATTGATCCTTATTTAGTAAATCATAAACTTTTTCTTTAGACATACCTATCCCATTATCAGTTACCTCAATAACGACATTATCGTCTTTACTCTTAGCGGAAATACAAAGCAGTCCATCCTGTTTCTTATCCTTTAGTCCATGTATTAAAGCATTTTCTACAACAGGTTGCAAAATGAGTGGGGGTACAAGGCAATTAATTTTATTATCAATGTCATAATTAACTTTTAAACGTTCTGAAAATCTTGCATGTTCAATATCTAGATAATTTTTAACATGTTCGATTTCTTGTTCAAACGGAATAAACTCTTCATTCGTTTTAAAACTAGTTCTAAGAAATAAGCTAAGCTTTGTTAATAAATCCCTCGCTTTTAAGGCATCAGTTCGACAGAACGATATTATTGTATTGAGAGCATTGAATAAAAAGTGTGGTTGTATTTGAGCTTGAAGTGCTTTTAGTTCAGCTTTTTGTAGTAAGTCCCTTTGATGTTCTATTTGACTTAGCTCTATTTGAGTAGAAAATAAATGGCCCAAACCTTTTGCAAGTACAATGTCGTAACTTGAAATAGAATTCTCAGTTTTCTTATATAATTTTAAAGTCCCTATCACTTGATCTTTAATCTTTAAAGGTACAACTATTGAACTTCCAAGTTTACAACCAGCAGCTGGACACTCTATTTTCTCTTTTTCTTGAGCAACCATATATTTACCACTTTCAATAACTTTCTTAGTTATATTAGTATAGATTTTTCTACCATTCTTGTGGTGATCATCTCCAATACCAACATGTGCAAGAATCATGGTCTGATCTGTTAAAGCAACTGCATCTACATCAGTATTTTCACGTATTATTTTAGCGACTTTAGAAGCAGATATATAATTTAAACCATTTCTTAAAATTGCTAATGTTTTAGTAGCAACATTAAGTGCTAATTGTGCCTTAACTGCTCCTGCTCTTTCATGTTCTTCAAAGATCTGTTCAATAAATAATATGAGAGCTCCTGTACCGATTGAATTAATAAATGTCATTGGTATAAATATGAGTTTTACTAAAAATAAAGCATCCTCAAATGGTTTTGCTATTAAAAGAATAATTCCCATCTGTATTGTTTCAATAAAGAATGCAACTATTGCTCCCCATAACCATTTTCTACTCTTTTGATCAATTTTCTTCTTTGCAAGGCCCGCAATGAAGCCTCCAATAATTGTAGATATCCCACATGCAACTGCAGTAAACCTTCCAGTTACAATAACCATCCTATGTATTCCAGCAATAAGTCCTGCTACAATACCTACAGTAGGTCCACCAAGTAGTCCTGCTACAATTACTCCGATTGATCTAGAATTTGCAATTGCCCCATGTATTGGTATACCTGAATAAGTACCTACTATACCAACAATTCCAAATACTACTGAGAATATTACTTTATCTGTTTTCGTCAATTTCTCCTTAAGAATAAAATACTTGAATATGTTTAATCTCGATAGAATAAATGCTGCAAGTACAATAATTCCCAGTTTACTAAATAATGAATTTACTAACTCAAATAGCATAATATTACCTCGTTCCATAGTTTGATACTTACATCTGAAACAATAAAGAATAGTCCTAAATGAATAATCATATATTTTTAGAATTTCACATAGTACAAACTATTATACGGTAACATTTTTATAATCTATTTTTTAATTGATTTGAGGACTGAGCATTAATTGACTTCTTCACCTTTTTTCTCTACAAATCTATTCAAACCATATATCATCATTAAAACAATCGAGTAGGAGGAAATTGATTAATTACCTACCTCTCACATCACCAAACATAGCGTTCGGTACTTTCCATTTTATTTTACCTAATAGAATTACAATAGTTGAGTGCGGATATGAGTACTCGCTTTTCTAATCTTTCATTTGTAATTGTTGACAGTATCCAACTATTTGATATTCATGTGTAACTCATACGATAGTTGTTATAACATTGTTTATCGATGTTTGTTAAAATAAGATAATAATGATAAAATTTTGTTATCTATAAAATATGTATTAGTTATTAATTTGAATTAAACACATCAAATAAATTTCTAATGAATTTCTAATGTTTTATAAAGTACCTTATAATATTCTATAAGTATAATAGGGGCATAAGGATAGGAGGAATCAAAATGAAAAAATTGAATTTTAACAAAGTTAAGGATTTGATGGATGAACTTGACGTTGATTTTAAGGTAGCTAAGAAAGCATTGAGGAAATCACGTGGGAATTATGACGGTGCAGTATTTTATATTAAAGAATGGAAGAGAAAAAAAGTGAAAATTAATAATGACAAATTAAATAGTATTTTAGAAAATATATTTGCAATATTTAAATATAAACTTGAAGCTAAGAAAGATGATAAAGTTGTACTTTCTTTAAACATACTAGTAATTCTAGTTGTAACTCTATTATTAACATTGTTTAGTTACTCATTTAGATCAGATATGATATTAATTATATTTGTAATAATGTTGGTAGCAATGTATTATAAAATTGAAATTTCTTTACTACCTTCAGATAGTTCATTTGAAGAAATCTTCACAATCAACCGTGATCTTAAAGAAACTCAAGAAAGTGAAGAAACAGAATTAGTTGAAGAGGAAGACGGAGACTTTAACGAAATCGAGGTATAATTATGAAAAACATCTTAATAGTTGAAGATGATCCTAAAATAGCAAAATTCGTTCAGTTGGAATTAAACCACGAAGGGTATGAAACTACAGTTGAACATGATGGTAGAAGCGGACTCGACCGAGCATTTTCGGTTGAGTTTGATGCCGTTATCCTAGATATAATGTTACCATTTTTATCAGGCACAGAAGTTCTTAGACGTATAAGAAAAGAAAGCGACGTACCTGTAATTATGCTTACTGCTAAAGATGATATATCAGATAAAGTGATGGGATTAGACCTTGGGGCTGATGACTATATTACAAAACCTTTCGCTATTGAGGAGTTACTAGCGAGACTTAGAGTAGTTTTGAAAAGAACTAAAAAAGGAGTTTCTGAATTAACTGTTGGTTTGTTAAGAGTTGATGAGAGATCTAGAAGTGTCTTCTACAGTAATGCAGAAATAGAATTAACTAAAAAAGAGTATGAGTTACTTCTATATTTATTAAAGAATAAGGGACAAGCACTAAACAGAGAATTACTATTAACAAAAGTTTGGGGCTATGATTATGTAGGTGAGACTAATATTTTAGATGTCTATATTTCATATTTAAGAAATAAAATCGATCACCGTTTTAACATTAGTTTAATTGAAACAGTTAGAGGTATTGGATACATAATTAAGGATAAAGCAGATGAGTAGATCACATCTAACTAGCAAACAGCAATATGACACTAAGAAATTAAAACGACAACACACATTTAGTGGTAGAATATCAAAAGGGTTTAGAAGAATATTAAGCTATATTTTCTTTATAAATCTCCTACTAATTATCAGTTTTTTATTACTTAATATTTATAACGATAACATTAAACAAAATGAATATATCATAAATTATACTACATTTAATTCTGAAGCAGATTTTATTAATTTCTTAGATAATAATATAGATAATTATGAATTGAAAAGAACAGAAGACAACACAATTAATATGAATTATGTTCCACATTATATATTTAATCAAGTAAACTTTGATCTATTAGATGTATTAAACCGATCTAATTGGGTATTTAGAGATGTTCAATTAATTACTGTAAATGAAGATAATTATGAGTTATACACCTATGTAACATTAGGAAATATAGTAGATGAGTTCACTAAATTTGAGACACTACTATTTTTTGGAACTCTCGCAGCAGTTTCATTAATCGGAGCTGTATTAATGAGGGGATATAGTTCATTAGCTGCAAGAAGTGTTACTAAACCAATAAGGGATATATCAAGACTAACTAAAGATATTACAGTACAAAACTTAAATATGAGGTTAGATGTTGATGTTCGCCAAAAAGAATTAAGAGAATTGATAGTAACAATAAACAGAATGTTAGATAGAATATATGATGATTATCAAATGCATCGTAGATTTGTTTCTGATGTATCTCACGAATTAAGAACACCTCTATCAGTAATTGATGGGTATGCAAATATGCTTAATCGCTGGGCAAAAGATGATCAAGAGGTATTTGATGAATCAGTAAATGCGATTATTGATGAATCTAAAAATATGAAATTACTAGTTGAAAATTTATTGATACTTGCAAGACATGATAATAAAACTACATCATATAAAATGAAACAATTTAATTTATCGGAATTAGTTCAAGATGTGTATAAAGAAACATTACTTATAAATGAAGAGAAACATAAAGTTAGTTCTAATATTACTTCTAATATAGTTGTAAGAGCTGATGAACATAAAATTAAACAATCAATTAGAATATTTGTTGATAATGCACTTAAGTATACTCCTGAAGGTGAAACGATAAACATTAATTTATCATACACAAATTCACACGCAATTATTGAAGTCAGGGATACAGGTATTGGTATAGCTAAAAAAGACTTAAATAAAGTATTTGATAGATTTTACAGAAGTGACGAGTCAAGGAGTAGAAAAACCGGTGGTCATGGATTAGGATTATCGCTAGCAAAGGCTATCATTAAAGACCATGATGGAAAAATAACAGTTAAGAGTGCAATAAGTAGAGGAACTATCGTTAAGATTAAGCTAATGGCTAATTGAAAGGATTAAATAATCATTAGTTTATAGAAGTATAATTTTACTAGATGAAAAGTGATGTAGTTAACTACATCATTTTTTGCTTTACTGCTACCCCTAAACTTAAGAAATTTATATCATTAGTTGATGAGTTTCAATATTGAACTTTATTTGCTACTGGTATAAGAAGAGGAGAAACTCTAGCACTTACAGTGAAGGGTTTTGATGCAGTGAGTGACAATATAAACTCAAACAAATGCTTGTGGAGTGTATCTGGTATTCGGTTTATCATAAGTATTAAGTTCTTTTACTCCAACATACTCAAATATAAATTCATTTGTATCGTCTACAAATTTTGTTAGGAACATGACACCTGACTTTTGTAGAAATACTTTTATAAAACTCATATCGCCTCATTCAACCGTATTCTTTAATATGTAAATAAGTTTGTAAAATAAAATTGTGATATTCATTATTTTTATACATAATACCTCAAAATTTACCCTAATAACTCCTCCACAATCCTTACGGCGTGATAACCAGCTTCGAAGTCTACTAGCTGAACTGGTTCTCCTTCAACTGCTTTTCTAAACGAATCAATCAAATGATAAGTAGCATTGTATGGATCCAGTTCAATTTGAATTTTCTGATCTCTGTTAATTAGAAACAGGTTTCTCCAATTTACAAACTCAATTACACCTTCTGAACCCCAAATTGATAATTTCAGGTCTTCTTTATGACCAATACCTGTCATTCCGTTAAATACCAGCGGAATATTATTGATTTGTCCTCGGGCAAGTATATCAATTTCAGATTTTTTAGGGTCTTCAGGATAAACAGCATTTGAATCATTTATTTCAATTAATCCAAAATAATCGTGAATTAATTGAATAAAATGTGTAAAGATTTCTCTAACAAACCCACCTTGATCTTTTGAATCTATCCATGGATTGATTTGCCATTTTCTAGGCCAATCAGGGAAAATTCCATTTAGTTCAATACGCTTAATTTTACCTATTTTTTTCTCGTTTAGCATTTCTTTAAATTTTTTGTAAGCCGGACCATAATATAGTGGAAAATTCATTCCGTTAATCAGTGGTTTACCTTTAGCAAACTCCATCATTATTTCAGCCTCTTCTATAGTATTTGCTAATGGTTTTTCACATAATATGTGCTTACCACTATTCATTATATCTAAAGCCAGATCCTTGTGAAACTTCGGTGGAACTGCTAAGTAAACTGCTTGCACAGCATCATCATTTAACATTTCACTTATTGAAGCTACAGGTTTAACATTATATTTATCACATATTTCTATTGTTTTTTCTTGATCGATGTCGTAAACACTAATTATTTCTATTTCATTATGATCTTTAAAAATCGGAAGTAACCTTTCCCCAATCGCGCCAAGACCTATAATACTTATTCCAATCATTTGAACCTCCTTTTAATTATAATTTATATTACCACAACATCACTATAAACCTAATTTAAAATTAAAAAAGACCAACTTTTTAGTTGATGTTTGTTATGACACGTCTTTGCTTCAAGAAACGCTGCTTTTGTAACCGGATCGTTGTTAACTGGTTTTTTAGCTGAGTATTTTTCAGTACATATAAGTTCTGATGCAATATCAATACGATATGCACTAATAGTAATTAGTACAATTAGTCTTATTGCTGTAATTCCACTTAGCAGGTTAAAACCAAAACCTATAGTAATAACAAAAAAACTAAGTCTTCGTGAGCTTAAAGATTATTTCACAAAAGTAAATATTATGTTCTTGGCTTATACAAGTTTTATTGGTCTAGGAGCTGGTCTAGTGGTTCCTTTCTTTGGTGTTTATTTAAAATATATGCTAGAAACCACTGAAAGTATTGTCGGTCTAATCCTTAGCTTCGCTCAACTAGGAACGGTCATTGGTGGTCTTAGCGTACCTATCATAAGCAAACATATTGGTAAATATAAAACGATTGTTGCAACCCAACTTTTGAGTATTCCATTACTAATTGCTATTGGATTCCCTCAAGGATTAATTATTGTGTCTATAGCCTTCTTCTTAAGGAGTTCATTAATGAATATGAGTCAGCCACTGATTCGTAATATTTCTATGCAAATGGTTGATGACCAGCAAAGATCTCTAATGAGCGCTATGCGTGCAATGGTGAATAATTTAGCAAGAGCATTAGGAATATTTTTAGGTGGCAGTTTAATGAGTATGTATACATATAATACACCATATATTTTTACAATTTTATTTTATATTATTGGAACATGTATCTTCTTCATTATCTTTAAAAAAGAAATTACTGAAAAGCATATATTTTCTAGTAACCATTCCTCTAAATAAACTAGTAATTTTATTTACTGTAACAAAATACTAAAAGAAATATTCTTCTAAATTATACTCTTTTAATCTCATCCATTTAAAAATAAGAATCCAGAATGTCCACCCTGTAATATTACACCTGAAGACCATATTATGAAATCTTCAAGAACAAAAGTTTCCAATCATTAAAAGCAATTCACATAAAAAAACCCAATTGGGTTTATTCTATGTTTAATTATCTTGAACGTTACGACTCTAAATAATATTTTGACTGAGCGTTCCACATTCTGTGATACATTCCTTCATTCATTAATAAATGTTTATGTTCTCCTTTTTCTACTATTTCTCCTTCATCTATTACAATTATCTCATCACAAAATTTACAACTACTCATCCTGTGCGAAATAAAAATTGATGTTCTATCTTTTACTAAGTCATTAAAGTTTTCATAAATCTCAGCTTCAGATTTTGGATCAAGCGCAGCTGTTGGTTCATCAAGAATTACAATAGGAGAGTCTTTATATAATGCTCTCGCTATTGCTAATTTCTGAGCTTCTCCTCCAGATATCTCAATACCATCTTCTTTTGATCTTTGATAAATAACAGTATCAATTGATTTAGGCATATTATTTACTCTATCAAGCATTCCAGTTTTTTCAAGCGTTTCTTCAACTTTTTTCAAATCTCCATTGAGTCCTGAAGAGACATTATCTTTAATACTATAAGAGAATAGTTTAAAATCTTGGAATACCACTGAAAACAGTTTATCCATTGTTTCCTTGTTATAAGATTTAAGTGGTATATTGTTTATAAATATTTCACCTTCAATCGGTTCATATAATCTACAAAGCAATTTAATAAGTGTTGTCTTACCAGCGCCATTTGATCCTACTATTGCCAATTTTGATCCTTTTTCAAGTTTTAAATTTATATTCTTAAGTGTATATTCTTCCTGATTAGGATATTTGAATGAAACATTCTTAAATTCTACTTCCAAATTATTTAAATCTAAGTAATCTACTTCACCATATTCTTTAGTAGATTGTAGATTTAAGAATGTAAAATAGTTATTTAAGTAGTTATTAAATAAATGCAATTTAGAATATCTCTCAATAATACTTGTAATTGATATCGATACTAACGTAATTGATCCAACATATGAAACTACATTACCTATTGTAATAAGCCCATACATTGCTTTTAAACCAACGAATAGATAAGCTGTTAATATTAGTAGTTTATTCCCGAAAATTGAAATAGCCATCATTTTAGTTTTAAAGATTGAAAAATTACGCCAGAGTATATCTGCTTTTTTCCTTTCTGTTTTCATGATGTCAATAATTAAATCCTGCATTTGATATAATCTAAGATCTTTTCCATATTTATAGTTAGAACATATTTGATAAAAATAGGAGAACTTTCTATTAGCATCAATATTGTACATCATGATGTCGTACGACTTTTCATTCTCTTTTTTTAGTACATATCCAGATGTTATTGCTGGAATGAATAATGCGAGTAAAATTAATAATATACTCCATGGATTATTTAAAAATGTAATGAGTGAATTTGCACTTGTAATATCTTTGCTTTGTAGTAATCCAAATAACAATGTTATACCAAATACTAAACTTAGTACGGATGAAAGAATCCCACTAAGTACATACTCACAATAAACTTTAATACCACCATTACCTGCACAACCCTCTTCAGCCATTTGAATTAACTTCATTGTAGAATTATCCTCCAAAGTAGCATAGTCTATTTCAAATGATTTAAGGGCTATTTTATTGTCTAAATTGTAATTAAGTTCAACAGTATAGGTTTTATTTAAGTAATTGAGATAGTTTCTAATTATACTTATAATTAAATTTAATCCTATCATCCAATAAACATAAAACATTAATTCGATTCTAGGAATATTATTTACTATTCCATCAATTAGTAAATAAGTAAAGAAGATTGATACATATGGGAAAACAGCAGTAAAAAATGATTGTAAAATGAATACATAGAAATACCCTTTTGATAATTTGAATGCCACTTTAAGTACATTTATTGTTTTACTAAAATTCCCCTTAACTTTCATTTTCTTCACCCTCCATATAATACTGAGCTTGAATATCGAATACTTCACGATATAGCTTGTTAAGTTTCATAAGCTCCTTATGAGTTCCTTCTTCAACTATCTTTCCGTCATCTAAGAAGATAATACGATCACAGAACTTAGTTGATGCTAATCTATGAGATATGAAGATTGAAGTACTATCTTCTGTATACTCCTCATATTTCAGATACATTTTCTCCTCAGAGATAGGATCTAAGGAAGCTGTTGGTTCATCTAGAACTAATAACGAAGTACCTTTATATAAAGATCTTGCCAACATTAGTTTTTGTATTTCCCCACCACTCAGTCTAATTCCCGATTCATCAAATGTTTGTGTTATATATGTCTTTTCCTTGTTTTCTAGGGACATTACTTTATCTTTCAACCCTGAATTTTCTAAAGCATAATCAAGTTTTGCTTTATCGACATCACTATTCTTAACACATGATATATTATCTTCAATAGTTAATGATAAAGGTTCTGAATCCTGAAATACCACTGAGATTAAAGACATATAATCCTCGGTACTGAATTCACTGACGTTAATCCCATTAAATTCAATACTTCCTTCATCAGGTTTATATAATCCACAAAGTAATTTTATAACAGTAGTTTTACCTGCACCGTTATTACCAACAAGTGCTAAATTTTCACCAGAAATGATTTTAAAGTTAAGGTTTTCAATTACTGGTTTTTTAGACTTAGGATAAGAGAAAGTTACATTCTTAAATTCTACAGTTATTGGTAGTTTAAGATCACTTACACTTAATCCTTGGTTATTACGTAACCTATCTTCAGTTTCAATACATTCTCTATACTTATCCACAGAAATATTACAAGCTCTTAATTGATTTGATGCTTCTGTAAATCCATTAAGCCACAATGAAAACCCAGTAATTATTCCTGTTAAAAATGTAAATGTAGTTAAATCAATCCTATTATTTATAACTAATCCAATAACTATTCCATATCCAACTGCATCTCTGATAAATAAGAATAATGTATTAGAAAAATTAGCTGTTAAAAATCTTTTCTCAATTTTACTAGTTACTCTTCTTCTATTCTTAGTAAGATTAACAAATAATTTATCAAACCAATTGCCAAGGTTATATAGTCTAATATCCTTACCATAATTTGGATTAGTAGAATCTTTAGTTAAATAATATTGTTCAAGAAATTCATCATTTAGCTCGTTCTTCTTATTAGCTAAATATATATTAGCTCTTTTAGTTAATATAAAATTGATGATTGTCATTAATACTAATATCACAAGAACAACAGGTACATATAATGTAATTAATACACCATATATTATTAATCCAACTATGTTAATTAAGATTAAAGGAGTTTGTTTTAATAACATTTCAATTCCGTAATAATTACTTTTTATAGCCTCAAAAGCTTTTGATATAATTTTTCTTTTGTCCATTGATTCTACATTAATATAGTCTGTCGTAATTTGATGTTTAGAAAGTCTATTCCAAAACGTCGAATTTCTTGTAAATGTATTCTCAAAGGAATATCTAAGAAATGACCAATACCTTAATGATTCCAAGATATAAGTTAAGACTGTAACTCCAATTATAATTAAGATATAAGCCTCAACATTGGTATTGTTTGTTAAAATATATACAACTATAGTAGTTATCACGATAGCTAAAAATGGTACAAGCAATTCTGTTATAAAATTTATTAATAAAAACCACTTAATTCTAGGATAATTCTTAAAAGTTTCTTTATACACATAATGAATATTATTTAGTACTGTCTTACTCATGGTTCCCCCCATTCAAATTTATATGATTCAGTACTAATCATAACACAGTACTTCGCATACCGCAATACCGTGTGTGATAAAAGAATATCAGCTAATTTAGAGTAGACGTTCTTTTAAAGTGAATAAGAATGTTATTTCTTAAAACAACTTGTCACTGAAATCATATTAACAAACATTATAATTATGGAAAAAATAACTCTAATAAACAATCCGTACGAGTACAATTATCCATTATAACTCCCACTAACTATTAATCTCATTTTACTTCCGTGATTTTTACTTCACTTTTACACAAAATTTATTACACTACCAGCGAACAGGAAAAAACAGTTGATGAGATCAATCTCGTAAATCAACTGTTTGTTGTTGCATAATATTTATCACGTAATTCGTCGTTAGTATCTCCTATATAGTCCATCATAATTAATGATAATTGATGTGGATCTACGTCTCGCGGCACCGTATAGTTATTTTCTTCTATACTTTTTAATAATTCAATTAATACTACTTTTTCCATAGTATCACCCTTCCTTTTTTTTCTAATATAAACTCATTGTTTCTGTTCCTTTTATGTGCTGAAAATACTAAATCACGTAGAATCGCCGCTACTTATGATCTTGTTGAATGTAATGCTAATTATTATAAATCATTATTTAATTTGTAACATACAGTTAGATAAAAATTGATGTAAAAACCTTATCATACTTCCCAACAACCTTTTATTTTAGTATAGATTTACAACAAACTATTACAAATTTATCACATTTTTTACACATTATAAGTATTATATAAAATAATAAATATAAAAAATGACTCGTCTAAGCCATTATTCTACTTATACAATATAAAGACAGGAGATACACTTGTAAATCATATACAACTTTTAGAAAAATGTTACTTTGCTTGTAGATAAAAACCATACAGAGTCTAAATAATGTTTAGGTATATTGAATAGAAACCAATGATGCTTTTACTAATAATATAGCATTTTCCAAATTATAAATACCTATTTTTAGTTGTTATTCGTAATAATGGGGTGACTGAAGGTGCCTATAAGGCACTCTCGATTAAATCAATTGCTGCCCTTCAACATCTTCATTGGTTTGAATCCGACTGTCAGAGCTGTGACGGCACGCAAATTCTAATACAATTTAACTTTTCCTTGAAAGGTATAAGAGGCAGAATTATTAATCAATTTGCTAATACCATACTTATGATAAGGCATTAGACTATCAGCTGTTGGAATATCTACCCATTTTACTATTGAAATTTCATTTGGATCTGATATTGAAATCTCTCCATCAACAATTTCAGCCCTAAAGGTCACAAATATTGCATGTTCTTTCTTTTTTTCAAAAAAACATTCATTTATAGCAACCACATCTATGATTTCAATATGGAAACCTGTTTCTTCATGCATTTCTCTAATAGCTGCTTGTTCTAATGTTTCCCCATCTTCAACTAACCCACCTGGCATAGACCAGTGGTTAGTATCTTTATTATGTACCATTAGTACTTGATTAGTTACTTTATTATATATCAAACAATATACCACATTTACTTTTTTCATTTATAATCACCTCATTTTTTAGTATTACATTCATAAATCCATAATACCACAACATACTAAATTGATAAAAGCAAATTTCAACAAAAAATGACTAGTTCTTCTGAACTAGTCATTTGTCAAAATACATTGTCTTCTCTTTAACATTAAAGAATCGGTGTTTCAACTTTTCAATTCTAGATACTATCACTAGTTCTTTTTTATCTTTTATATATTCATTTACAAACTAGTAAGGATCTTCTACACTATTCCTCAAACCGATAAAACCAACTCCAATTGTATTGGAAATCTTAGTATTACATTTAGTACAATAAGAATACTATTAAATAACTTAAACAGGGTCTTACAGACCCTATTTCTTCTTATATTACCTAATATCGGTTTTTAAGTTAATTAAATATAAATATTGTTGTTTACATCAACTCTATGGACGTTTTGACATAAGAGTCTTAGATTTACAAGGAATGCTAACAACATAATCGGATAAATTTACGTTTTCTTCTATCTTCATCTTCAATAATTTATACGTTACTAAAGCATCACTCAAAGGGTTGTGAGCATCGTGCTGTATATCATAATGAATAGCTAATTTCCCTAATGCTACCTTCTCTTCCGAAAAAAAATTCATATTAGAGATGTCTAGAAAAGAACCTTCTACAATATCAAGATTTGCAAGCTTGAGTTGATCGTTTAGTGCCAGAAAATCTTCTTTTGAAAAACAGACAGGGATCACATCATCTTCTACAAAAAAGTCCCTTATCTCATCGAATAATTCCTTCACTCCAAAAACAATAGTCGCAATATTTCTAAATTCGTTAACTTTTCTTTTAGGAGCATTCCTGTTACTTACATCTATACTATCATCAATGATAATGTTTTGACTAAGTATATTAAGATCACTATCAACATAAATGTATCCCAGCATGTAGATTTTCGTATTCTTAATTCGTTCCGTATCCCAAATGAAAAACCTCATATATTCCCTCGCATAATTCTCTTTCAATTTTTTCTTCGAGCTCATCTATTATCTTGTTTTCAGCATTGCTAAGTTTGTTTGATATATTTGTGTCAGTAATCATAACTTCTCCACTCCTAATTAATGGCTTCCTCCATACTTTTTGTGCAATGCTACTAAATACTTCAAACTACTCGAATCATAGTTGTTGTGTCTCTCAGACATGTGACAATGACTTATGTTCTTGTACATGTTCAATACACATTTTTAACTTCTCTTTTAATGTATAACGCATAATAAAAGTTCCCTTCATCAGAGTAGGTAATTAATTATACCATTTCTCCAACTTTTTGGAAGCCATTTCAAGTCATAATGGGGCGACTGAAGGGAATCGAACCCTCGTAAGTCAAACATACACTTATTTCAATATATATTTTTTCAAAGAGCAATCGAAAATATTTGATGAATTATGATGTCATTATATGACATAATTGCTTAATCCCATTAATTCATCTACTACTATTATAAGATTTACACGGAATGATTCGTTCTGTTCAAAAAAATAATTTGCTTTTTCTCAATTTATTCTCTATTCTTGAAAACATAATATATTCAATAAAGGCAATAATTAGGGATCCAACTCCTGTAATTGCTTAATCTAAATTTCTTCTTTAGTTAACCAATTATTCAATTATATCAACTAGATCTAAATGTACGGTGTTGTAGACCGTATTAAAATGGGAAATAAAATCTTATATATCACTTACCTTATCTTGATAATCATCTAGTCATAAATTATTTTAATTTGCAATTATGTCCGAATCACCATGCGCACATAAAATCCAATAAAGGAACAAGCGACCTACCTTTTTCTGTAATACTATACTCAACTTTAGGTGGTATAACCTTATAATCCTTCCTATGAACTAAACCATCTCTAACAAACTCTTTTGTATAAAATATGAATGCTAGTCTTAAAAAAAAAGAAGAATTTCACATTCCTCTTAAATAAACCTGATTAGCTCATCGACTTCCATACGACCAACTGGTCTTCCTGGCCCTTCTGGGTACCCATAAACAATCAAAGCAGCGACAGTTTCATTAACTGGTAAGTTAACTATCTCGGAAATCTCTTTATCTGCTATTACACCCATTATAACTGTACCAATTCCCTTTGTATGTGCTGCCAGGCAAAACTGATGTGCAGCAATACCAGCATCGAACACTTCCCATGAATTCGCCTTACTAGTACCATAATTTCCATCATCCAATTTTCCACTTAATCCATTTACATAACTCAAAACAACTACACCCTTCGCATTCTCTAGCGTTTTCGTATTATAAATAAATCCATTTACTGCTTCAGTTGCCAGTCTCTTAATAATTTCTTCATCATCAACAAATGTGTATCTAGCTATCTGATAGTTCTTCCATGAAGGTGCAAACTTTGCAATTTCTACAATTTCTCTTAACAATTCTCGATCAACTTTTTGATCCTTATATTTTCTAATACTTCTTCTTTCTAATAACAACTCTTTGGCTTCCATAAATATCTCCTTTATATTACATGATTAATAAAAGAATAACACTCCTTTACATTACATGCAATATTGTTTTTTCTTTATTATGCGAGAGGAGTTCAATATAAAAATTACTAGATTTCGAAAGGACAATAACATCATCTAAAGTTTTAAAAAGGAATGAAATCAATAAAAATAGTTTATTAAAAATCACATACGTTATCCAAACATTGATTACGCCATCTCAATAACCAGTCAAGTTGATTATCTATGAAATCATCGTTAATACAATCTAGACCATTGATCTCTAAGATAGTAGCTTGTAATTGAAAGTGATATAGTGCAATTAAATAGTAAAATGATTTTATTTCACTTGGAGTCAGTTCACAGTGCTTTAAATATCCTTTTAAAAAAATTTCATATGCATCCTGTGACTTGAAAAATCCTGACTCATCAAACTCAAAATAGTCAGTCCGATTACAAACCATCATAATATCATACATAGGAAAAGCAAAACTTGAAGTATCAAAATCAAGAATATAGTACGTATCATTCTTATCCCTTAATAAATTACCTAAGTATAAGTCACCATGACAAAAACCTCTAGGTAAATTCTTAACACTCTCCCATAAATAATTACCATACTCTATAAACGTGCTTAGTTTACTCTCTTCATAACATTTTTGTTTCAATTGACATATATATCGTTCGATAAAATAGTTTTTATCTTGTTCTATCAATTCATTGGGATATTCTTTCATTATTTTGTGCAACTTGCCAACTAGTTCCCCAATTTTTGAATAATCTTCAACTCTATCAACTTTAGCAACTTCATCTCCATCTATATAATAAAATAGCACACCAATTTTTCCGACTTCAGTTTTAAAGAAACTTTGATTTGACTTAGTTTTGACGACTTTAGGAGAAAGAAACTCATTTTCTTCCAAGAAATTTAAAACACTTAATGACTGTTTAATTGTTTTCGAAAATGAATCTGGTACAAGTTTAAATAAATACCTCTCTCCTCTACTAACTGCAATAAAGGACTTCGATCCCCCTTCTCTATTATTTTCTAGTAATGTTATGTCTATTCCGTAATTAATTCTTAGTAAATCAATGAGATTTTCATTCATTGCGCTAATCCTCCTAACAAATAGAACTTAATTCTTATCTCTTCAAGATAGGTATAGTAAATAAGTCCATTACCACTTAATCTTTGTTGTGATAATTAATGATTGTTTTCATTAATACTCAAATTTCTATAAATCAAATCATCTCTTTTATCAAAACCAAGTGATTGCCAAAATTTATTTCCTAAATCATTAGAATTAAATACAAGAAGTGCAATCTTATTTATTCCTTCTTTCTTTAAAGCTTCAAGCACAGTATTAACCATTTTTTTCCCAATTCCTTCCCCACGATATTGAGAATCAACTGCCGTATGATAAACGTATCCTCTTCTTCCATCATGTCCACATAATATTACACCGACAATATCATTTTCGACTTGTGCAATATAATTTGTGGTGGGGTTTCTTTTTAAGAATTTTTCTATTCCCTCATATGAATCATCTAAATTACGCATACCCATACCTTTTGTATCTGTCCATAATTGATATACTTTGTCATAATCCCCAATTGTCATTAATTTAATTTCTATGTTAGCCGCCTCCTAAACCCATATATTCATCTTACTCCTGATTTTCCCTTATTCATTTTCCTTACTATCCATTAGTTCTTTTATAATCAACTTTATATTTCTAAAACATCAATATTTTTTCAGTATAAAAAACTTAGTTAGAGTAAAACCGCTATTACCTTCATAATATCATATAGTCTCATAGCATACAATTAGCTATGCTATAAGAAAAAAAAGCGAAAGTTAATCGATTACTTATATCCATTTTGGGAATATGAGAACCAGTTATTTTCACGAAAAAGCATGAGCAACTAAATCTATAGAGAGATACATAAAAAAAATAACCAAGTTATTGTACTAGTCATTCGTATGTCATAATGGGGCGACTGAAGGTAGCTATGAGGCACCGATTAATGAAAGAGTAAGATGTTAGTAGACATGAAAAGAATGTGTTTTATAATCTATAAAAGGATTAATTTAGGTTTAGTATCCTGATTATGTTTACAAGAAGAATCGAGAAAAATCTCGATTCTTATGTATTATAGTGCTTTGCTTGAGCAGACCACATATTATAATATAAACCATCAGTACTTCTTAACAATTCATCATGGTTCCCTGACTGAATAATTTCGCCTTTGTCAAACACAATTATATTGTCGCAAAATCTACAGGAAGACATTCTATGAGATATATATATTGCTGTTTTTCTTTCGACCAATGCGTCAAACTTCGTATATATTTCATATTCAGAAATTGGATCTAATGCTGAAGTTGGTTCATCAAGAATAACTAGAGGAGTGTCTTTATATAATGCTCTAGCTATAGCTATTTTTTGTGATTCTCCTCCTGAAACTTCTACCCCTTGTTCACCAAAGTTTGAATAGAGATAAGAATCAATACCGTTTTCTAATTTTTCTATTCGTTCTTTCAATCCTGCTTGTTCTAAGTATTCTAGGACTTTTTCATCTTCTCCATCTTGCTCACACATCACGTTTTCTTTTATTGTTGACGAAAATAATTTAAAATCTTGGAAAACTACAGATATCAGGTCAATATATTCTTTATAATCATATTTTCTAATATCAATTCCATTAAGTAAGATTTCTCCCTTTGTTGGATCGTATAACCTACACAATAATTTTATAAAAGTTGTCTTACCAGCTCCATTAGGTCCCACAATGGCTAATTTCTTGCCAGTTTCCATCTTCCACGAAACATTATTCAGAATTATTTCGTCATTATTAGGGTAATGAAATGAAACATTCTTAAATTCAAATTCATATTCACCATCATCACGTTTTTCGACTGGGAGTGTTCCTTTATACATGTTTGTATTTGTCTCCAAATATTCTTTGTAAAGAGCCAAATATCTTGTTTGCATTACTGCACCAGAGATATTAGACGCAAATTGTACGACAGCTGTATTAAACGCTGTTACCGCACTCACAAGTAAGAGTACATTACCTACAGAGATTATTCCTAGTAATGCTTTAATCCCTATAATTGTATAAGCTGTATATAATACTACATGATTCAACAATCCACCTCTTGCATTCATCCAGCCAGATTTATTAAAAATATATCCGTAAGACTTTGAGGTTCTTACGCTATAATCTTTAATTTTACTAGAAAGCAATTTATCAATATGAAATAACCTTATATCTTTGCTTAATTTATAATCCATTGAAGAATTAAGTAAATATAAAAATAACCTATTTACATATATATTCTCTTCAAACACGGCATGGTGTAATTTGTTTACGTTATTAATTATTTTGAAATTTAATAACAAAGAAATAATTATTAATCCTATTAACCCCACTCCCAATAAAGGACTGTTAAATATTCTTGTAATTTTATCTGGATCATTTAAATCTACACTAATAAATAAAGCTATAATCAAAGTGAATGAGTAGATAATAGATATAATATTTTCAATGGCTTCACCTAATATATTTATAAAGGTTCCAATTCCACCTGTAAATAGTACTCCTTGATTAGCACTAGAAATTTTATCTTTTATTTCTTTTGACTCTAATTGTTCAAAATCTAAGTTAAGAGTCTTTTTTGAAATCTCACTATTTAAACGTAGACCTATCAGATTAGTCTTTTGTTCACAGAAGAAAGTCAACATGGTTCTAGAGATTAAGAGTATCCCACTGATAATAATCATTTGATATACATAGGCCATGATAGACGTTTTATCTAGAGCATCAATAAACCCATCAAGAATTAACGCACTATAGATTATTGCTACAAATGGTAGTGAAGCCGTAACTAAAGATTTAATAATCATGAGAGGAAAAAATAGTCTATCTGATTTGTTTGATATTTTTATTACATCAATAATTTCTTTTAATAGTTTACGTTTAGATTTCATCTTCATTATCCTCCTTTTCATTCTCTTTGTAATACTGACTTTGAATTGCAAACATCTTAGAGTATTTACCTTCCTTCTCCATCAATTCCTTATGATTCCCTATCTCTTGAATCACTCCGTCTTCTAAATAGATAATTCTATTACAAAACTGAGTTGATGATAATCGATGTGAAATAAAAATAGAAGTTTTATTCTCAGTTAATGAATCATACTTTAGATATAATTCCTGTTCTGCAAGTGGATCAAGTGCTGCAGTAGGTTCATCTAATACTAGGATTGGAGCATTTTTATATAAAGCTCTGGATAACATTAGTTTTTGTAATTCTCCTCCAGATAACATAATTCCTTTATCATCAATTACTTGGGTCAAATTGGTATTTTCTTTTTCTGGTAATGAAGATATTTTTTCTGATAGCCCAGATTGTTCCAATACATTCTTTACCTTTTCAAAATCAGTGGCTTCTTCAGGTTTTCCTGATATGTTTTGAGCAATTGTAAACGGCATTATATTAATATCTTGGAATATAACACCAAATAAATTGTAGTATTCATACTTATTAAACTTATCGATGGGAATTCCATTGACTAATATCTCACCAGCAGTAGGATTATAAAGACCAGTTAGTAGTTTTACTATTGTTGTTTTACCAGCGCCATTCACTCCAACTAAGGCAATTTTTTCTCCTGCTTCAATTTTAAGATTCAGATTGACAATTGTTGGTTGTTCCGCTTTTGGATAGGTGAATGAGACATTTCTAAATTCAATTGATAGTTTTGTATCTAGTAATGGCTCAGTATCCTCTCCAGGTCCCATATTAATACCATCATCCATACAAATATAATCTCGATAACTATTTACTCTAATATTAGCTTCTTTTAAACGTCCATAGGTTCCAGATAATTGATTTAGCCACACAGCAAATCCAATTACTATCCCTATCATAAAAGTGAATTCAGCCACATTAATATGGCCATCCAAAACCATCGATACTAATATTGTATATGCGATCAAATTTCTAATTATTGTAAATAGTGAATCAGATAAATTAGCTATTGAATAACGAGATTTTTGCTTCATTACCAAAGAAGAAAATTTTTTTGTAAAAAACTTAATTCCTTTATAGAACCATTCCTCTAGTTTGTAAACTCTAATATCTTTTGCGTTAACTAATTTATTTGCTTCTCCTTGATAATACATTAATTTAGTTCGGTAAATATTGAGTTCATCTTCCGTTCGTTTCTCATAGTTACGTGCATAGGAATTTAATACTAAATTCATTACAGACATACCAAGTAACACCAATACTATTAAATAGTTGATTGATAAAATATATGAACTAAATAATAGTAATCCAGCAATACTCGTGATAAAAATAGGGAAGTCTGAAAAGAAACGTTCAACTCCAACTGCATTAGCCTCTATTGCACCCACTGCCTTCATTAGTTTTTTACGGCCATCTTCAAATTCCATATTCTCATAACCAGTTTCCATTCCTTTACTGCTTAATAACTCAAAGAAATAATTTGTTCTTATCACAGTTTTTTCAAAAAATAATGCGTATGAAAGATATGTACTGATGAAGCTAATAAATGCAAAAACCAACACAACAAGTCCAACAAATAATGCGTAACTCTTAAGTTCATAATCATTAATTATTAAGTAAACGACCACTGTAGGAATGAACGTCGCGAAAATCGGAATCAATAATTTAAGAATAATCGAAGATCCTAATTTGAATTTGTAATTCTTGTTAAAACTATTTGCTTGTGAATACAAGTATTTTGCGTTCTGTAAAATGTTACTATTTTCCATTTCTTTCCCTCCTAATATCTTACAATTTAAATATATGACAAAATTTCTAACAATTAAAAAAAAGTGCACGAAACGTTGAATTTTGTGCACTAGTGGTTGTTTATAGTGGCAATAGCACCTCTGAAACGAATACTTTAGGTTCATTTTGACGATTAATAAAGCCGCTATACTTATCAACAACATTATTAATTCTTTTTAAACCATGTCCGTGATTGCCCCTTTTTGTTGTAATATACTCATCGTCTAGTTTCCTTATTATTTCATTAGTAGAATTTGCTACAGAAATATATAGTTGCTGCTTAAATACCCCGATATATAGTCTTACAAATTTTGGACTTTTGTCTTTAATCTTTTCACAGGCTTCTACAGCGTTATCGATTAGATTACCTATTAATACACATAAATCGATATCTGATATAGTGAGTTTCTCTGGGACTTTAGCTTTGTATTTTATTTCAACATTATTTTTAATCGCTAAGGAAAGTTTAGAGTTAAGAATTGCGTCAAGATTTACATTGCCCGATTCAACTAGTTGGTTAACACTATCCAAATCAATTTCCAGTTCATTGAGATATTCATTAGCTTCTTTTATTTGATCCATCATGATATGAGCTTTAAGCTTTTGTAAATGATTGTGATAATCATGTCGCCAACTTCGCATTGTTAGATAAATATTTTGGACTTCTTTTACCTGCTTATCAAGAATTTTATTTTGGTATTCTGTAGCAATATCTTCATAAGATTTTTTCATAAGAATCTGATTGTTTTCTGCTAATAAAAATATCGTAGAAATCAGAAAACTAATGTATATAGAAGTTTCTTGAAATTCATAACTAAGGAATAAAAGTAACCCCATTGAAAAAATAAAGAGGAATAGAAATATAAATGTTATTTTATGATATAAGCGCAATAAACAAAAAACGACTAATGTATCTGCCACAAGTAAAGTCACAAGATTTTCAGATATAGTCAAGTACTTTAGCAAAACAAAAAACGCTATCAGAGTAATCGCTATGATAGCCAACCCAATCATAATGGTATTAAGTTTCTTATTTTTATCCAACAGAAACAATCCATAAATAATTACAATAAAAATCGGTACTAATATATAATATTCCATTACACACCTTTTCCTTTATAATAATTTATAAATTTCTCATTAACTTCTTTATATGAGTTCCTACTTAAAGGAACTTTTATATTATTGATTAGTTGGCATTCATTCTTAGTAATTTTTTCAATATAGTTAAGATTTACAACGTATGAACGATGAGTTCTAATAAATTCTGACTCAGATAGTTCAAGACATAAATCACTCATCTTATACTTATAGTCATATTCCTTATTTTCTACATGTAATACAATATAATGTCCCATTGATTCAAAATAAACAATATCATCATAGTTTATTTTTTTCTTTTCTCCAGACACTGATAGAATTAAATATTTATTTTCTTTGCCTATATGAGTATTAGCATAATCTAAAAGCTCATATACTTTTTCATCTTTAATAGGTTTTAAAATATATCTAATTGCTTGGACTTCATAACCTACAAATACATAATCAGCCATTCCTGATATGAAAGCAATTATTACATTTTTATCAGTTTCCCTAATCTTCTTAGCAAGTTGAATTCCATTTATTTTACCCATTTGTATATCTAAAATAATCATATCAAAAGGATATGATTCGTTATTTTCAAATAACATTTCTTCAGCACTTTGATAAAAATTTATGTCAGTATTTGTATTATATTTGTTAGCCCATTTTTTAATAATCACTTTCAAATAGTCAAGTTGTGTCGAGTCATCATCAACTAAGCATATACGCATATAACTCCTCCATCCTAAAAAAATTTTACCATTTTTAATCAACTTATTCTTTTAAAATATCAAATACCCTATCGTTTTCTCATCATGTATCATTATTTTCTAATTTGTAGTACCATACTTAATTATTAACATGCCATATAAATACCAAAAAAAGCGCAAGAGGGGGGCTTTGTTATAGTATGATATAATTAGTTGCAATCCTTATTTTTTCTCTAAATACTCCTCACAACTAGTTTTTAATGGTATTAATTCAGTCTTAATAGTTTGCCATAATAGTTCATAATCGACGTTCATGAACAATGCCTCTTTCAAAGCGATACAGCCTTTCAATTTTGAAACATCTACCCCTATAATACTCTCTAATTCGGACATAGGCATTTGTGATGCCACCTGTCCTAATAATTGTATGTTTCTGGTAACGGCGTCTTGAACTAATACACTACTCATAAACTCTTCTTTAGAAATGTTTTTACAGCACTCATTAATGCGATTAATTACCCATACAACACTTCTCATATTGAATGTAATCTTATCAAATTTAGTTTTTGGATTTTGCTTATTGCTATTCGCTTTGAAGTCTGCAAAATCAGTTATTGAAATACTATTATTATAAAAATGCTCTAATATATTGGAGTTTAACCCAGAATATGTAAGTATATCTACAGGTAGTTGTAATAATCTTTCTAAATCATATTTTAATCTCCCATAGTTAATCAATGTACTTTTATCTGATAACTTCATTATTAAATCAACATCACTATTACAAGTATCTTCGCTCTTAAATATTGAGCCAAATATCCTTGCCTCAATAACATCATACTTATCAAACAATTGCAGCACATCATTGTACTTTTGTAGCAATACATCTGAAGATCTTCTCTTTTTTTCCATTAGTTATCTCCAATTATTAATCTAATAAATCTCAACAAAAACCTTAAAAGGTTTCACATACATATAATAACACAGAATCCAAAATAATAATAACTAAGAAAGTGAACTGGCTTTCTTATATTGGAGTGGATTTTGATCAACCCCCCACCATATTTGCTTCTTTAAAATACTCATTTCTATAGTTTACTGGACTCATCTTGTGTCTAGTTACTATTCTTGTGTTATTGTAATAATCTATATATTCGAGTATAGTACTCATCAATTCTTCTATCTCTATTATAAGATTTGATTTGTTTCGTTCAAAAAAAAATTTCGTTTTCTTAGATATTTTAATAAGAAAAAGCAATAATAAGAGATCCAACTCAAATTATTGCCTTTAGTTCAAACTGTAGTTACTTCACCTTTTTACCCATAAATAATATATTACCTTCATCGTCACCGATTATAAACATAAATGGTCTATTTACGATAAATTTTCTATTATCTGCTTCACATTCTTTCATCTTTACTGATGTAGCTGCTGCCGCCTCTGTACCCTTTTCACTTACATCCACTACTGCTTTATGATTCACTTCACTTATATAGAGTGACTTGTTGCCTTCAATTAAGTATGGAAAACCTTCTGCTTTACTATCAAAGGCAATGCCCATACCAAGATGTTTCAAGGCGCCACTTATTTCTTCGATTCCATATTCCATCCTAAATTTTGGTAGTTCAAGAGTAACTTCATAATGATTATGCATACCGTTTTTTACATCTAACCATTTTTCTTGATTCATTTTAGAAACAATTGAGTTAATATCTGTGTTTTCTCTAGGCAAAATACAATACATACTAACTTTTCCATCACCATAAGGAATTCTTACAGATATTATTTCTTCATTTTCATAGTAACTAAAATATTTAGATTTTCTCATCATGTCAACTTCTACTATAGTATTGTCGATCGTATTGAAATCTTTTACTTTTGTCATTTCAGGATCGAACTCATCTTGCCATGATCCATTGAAATATATTGCATTTACTAGATACAATACTGCGCTTGGATCTATTTTCTTAATTATTTTATCAATCATCTCGGAGGTTTCATCACTCACCCAATTGTTTATTGTTTCTGATGATTTCGTATCATTAAAGTCAAGTTTAGATACTATTGAATCAAAATTAAATCTTACATCCTCTTTAAATTGCTCATTCAATTCGTACTCATCTCTTAACCATAATGAATTAGCAATATTAATTTTGACGTCTTTATCCAGGTTCATTAGCATGTGATTTATATAAGCAAATCCATTATTTATATCTTCCATACTAATATCAGTAAGTTTTAAAGTATCTTCCATCGCACTCTTTGTATTTCCTTCTGCTCCATTTAAAGTCATTGCTAGAGCACTTGAAATACTATATGGAGATATAAAAATATTTTCGTTATAATCCTCATTATTTAACTCTCTAAAGATATCAAAGGCAAACTCAGAATTCCCTTTAGTTACTAAAGGATTTTCTACACCCTTATTTACCCTTTCGCATGCTAACAAGGTAACGCTTAACAATAATAGAAAAAGCATACTTACTAATTTATTCATCTAATCCCTCACTTTTAATTCTTTATATTTTATAGCATACTCTAATATACTATCACTTCCACTAAGGTAATCTTCAAAGGTATAGCTAATTGAAATGTCTGGGTAAAGGGTTTCGTCATTCTCATCTATAAATTCAAAATAAAGAGACTGCTGAAAGTATTGAGTGGAGTAAGATGTATTAAGAAGTTTATTGGGTGTAACTAATGTTAGGATATCACCAAAAGAATCAGGCTTCTGTCCTGTTGGCTCACCAATTAATAGACCATCCAAACTATTCTTTATGCTAAGTGCATTTAACATTCCTGAAGAATAAGTACCTAAATTGATTAACCCAATAATAGCATTACTGTTTTCCACATAAAATACCTTCTCCCATATATCGTATAGATATATTGTACCACAAAAAATATTTAAAGAATGCGAATGATTCGACAAGGGGTTAATGACCAATTAGTAAAAGAGGAGCAAATACTTTATTTAATTAAGTTTTATACTATAGTGCAACACATAAAAAAACACCAACTTTTCCAGTTGATGTTAATGATTTTTTGGGGGCGACTAAAGGTGCCTATAAGGCACTCACGAATAGTGAATCATTCTAATTTCAAGTCCTGAAAATAGCAAACCCAACATTGTGACTTAATAAAATTGATGGTGGGGGTTAGATAGTAATCTATGCAATTTTTCAGAGTCACTTCAAGTCATAATGGGACGACTGAAGGTGCCTATAGGGAACTCACCAATGTTACTTATTAAAAAACTTATCATCTATTTATGATACGCCTCACCGTATCTATATAATCAGCAAACTTAAAAAAGTACTAATGAGCCTGATTTTCATCTCAGGCTCTTTAGTATAATATAAGAAGTTTGCGAATCATTATTCTTTTGACTTCATCATCAAACATTCCGTTATACCTTGTCTGTATAAGTTAGGTATATCACCAATTACTGAATATCCTATATCTTTGTACAATCTTTTTGCATCCGGATTAAAATCGGATACTACTAAAAATAGTTTTGAATATTTTTTATAATAAACATCCTCAATAAATTTTAAGAGCATTTTTCCTATTCCCTGACCACGATTTTCACTTTTGACAGCAATAATATGTACATAAGGATGCATATGGAAGATTCCATTTAATATAACCCATACAAATCCCTTACAGTTGTTATTATTGTCTATTGCGACATATATATCATTTTCGTTAAATCCTTCTTCTAATGCTTTTCGAGCTTTTCCCTTTTCTGAAAAATATCTTTTTCCCAGTTCTGAATTTACTAATGCCTCCTCACAATCATCTATATAATTTATACTTCCCTTTTTAACTGTTATTTCCATATAAAATACACCCCTAATCTTAAGTTAATTACCCAATATTTTACAAATGTTCACAATTAGTTATATTATATACCAAATTCCTACATCATGCACTAGGTCCAAACTTTATTTTATTTGTAATTCTTGAGCTATCCATCTACCTCGTCAAATCTAAACCGTTTTAACTCTCTTTTCAAACACATATTATAATTATGTAAT
This sequence comes from Mycoplasmatota bacterium, assembly GCA_018394315.1. Taxonomy (GTDB): domain Bacteria; phylum Bacillota_I; class Bacilli_A; order MAG-NZ; family MAG-NZ; genus Zrk6. The sequence goes on from CP074575.1 coordinate 266,279, forward strand.
AATTGTTACAAACGGAATAATTAATAGCAGTTCACCCTATAGGAGGAGTTTAAATGAGAATAATTCAATCACTAAACAACATAAGCCAACTAAAGCAACATTCCCCACTAGCTAAGGATATTAAGTTGTTAAGTTCATTCCTCTTTCATATTTATGGTACGGCTCATTGTTTTTAATTCTAAACAACACATATATAAAAAAAACGGTAGATTTATTAATCTACCGTTCGTAAGTCATAATGGGGCGACTGAAGGGAATCGAACCCTCGTAAGTCAAACTTACACTTATTTCAATATATATTTTTCAAAGAACAATCATAAACTATCTGATGAATTATTATGTCATTATATGACATAATTGCTTAATACCATCAATTCATCTACTTCTATTATAAGATTTACACGGAATGATTCGTTCTGTTCAAAAAAAAATTACCTTTTTCAAACTATCCTCTATCTTGTGGAACTGGACTATACTTAAAAAAAGCAATAACTGAAGATATACCTTCTAACATTGCCTCTAATCAAGAATTCTTATTTAATTCACAAATTCTATATAGTATTCAGTTCTTACCCTCAAAGAGAATAATCCAATTATTATGTATAATGCAACAGATTTACTCAGAGGAGTTTTAAAACACGGAAATTGCCCAGTGCAGTATCTAGGTTTTATAGTTTATAGCATACTCAAGTATACTATCACTTCCATTAACATAATCATCAAATGTATATCTAATATGTATGTCTGGATAGAGTGTATCATCACTTTCATCTATGAAATCAAAAAATTGAGACATTTGAAAATATTCTGTAGAGTAAAAGACATCGAGTAAATTATTTGGAGTAGATGTAGGACGAATATCACCAAAACTGTCCGGTTTTTGTCCTATCGGTTCTCCAATCAAAATTCCATCTAGTTGTCCCTTAATAGATAGTGAGTTTAACATACCAGATGAATAGGTTCTCAAATTAATCAGTCCAATAAAATCTATATCATTCTTATAATTTTCTAACTCAGAATATAAAGGAGATATAATTGTTGAATTCCCTCCTCCATTATCTCTTAAATCAATAATTATTTTTGTGAAACTATTATCATGAATTTCCTGTTTTACATCTTCCACAAACTGCTCCATCTGATATCTTGAATCTTCTTTGCATTTACTATATTTAATATAGAGAACATCCTCATCAATTTTCGCCTGCCAATAAATACGACCTGTTTCATTTCTTGTAATGAAATTATCTGCTTTCTCTGCAAGAGTAACTCTAGAAGAAACCGACTCCTTTAATTCATATGTAAATATTTTGCCTTCTTTTAAAAGTACCATTTCAAGAGTGTCAAAGTCTTCATTATCAGCTATCATTTTCCAATATTCTGATTGATGCAGAATTCCAGGCAGCTTGAAATCTAGTGCAAAATTAGATTCATGGGAAACTATGGCCGAAAATTTTTCCGAAACTTCCTCAAGACTTAGTCCATTTATAGCTACTATCCGAGAATTAAGTATTTTAGGATTACTTCCGGTAGTAGCAGTAATATAATAGTAGTTATCAAACTTACTTACCCTAATAGGAAAATATCGAGTTGGCCTAAATATTAGATTTGTATGGCTATCTCCAATTTTGGCGAGTTCTTTCATCACTTCATGTTTAATAAAAATTTCATCAGCCTTATCATTTGCTCTTTCAATTATTCTATTCATTTCACCCACAAAAACTTGTGCATCATAATTCCTACTAATATCTTTGTGTAACTCAGGAAGATTATCTCTAAGATATTCCAAGTCTTCCACATACTTGCTAATCAGTTCTCGTTTTTCTTCATCCTCTTCATTCTGAACAGTATCAAGATTATGAATTGGATTACTGTGAGAAGAATCTTCTATCTCATGAATATTTTCATAACTCTTTGAACATGCACCTACTAAGAAAGGTATCACTAATAGAAATGCTTTTTTCCACATATTAATAACCTCCAAAGCTATATATATAAATAATAGCATATAGTGCTATCAATAGAGTCAATTATGTATTTAACCGTTCGACAAAAAGCAACGCAAACAAAAAAACAGTTAGAAATTTAACTGTTTTACTGTTCTTTTGGGGTGACTGAAGGCGTACACTAAGTGCTTACGAATCAGCTATTTCATAAGAATATAGCAAACTCATAAGATATGAATCCGGCTACTTCTACTGTGTCGGCACACAAAATATAATACAATTTAACTTTGTCTTCCCTTTCTAACTATTAGTATTCTATTTTACTTTTGGTTACATTTTATAACTTTACATTGAACCTTTCAAATTTTCCTTTTGTCCTTTATAAGTATTTGTATGAAAAGTTAAATTGTTTATCCTTCCGTCTGTTTTGAACTTCACAAATTTCATTTTATAGGACGGTTTTAACATTGTATATAGCTAACTAAAACATATATTAAATGTCATAACTTCATAATCTATATATCTACTTTTCTTCTAATAATAATTCTGAAAACTTGATTCCTTCTTCATACAATTCTTCTAAAAACACTCTAAGCTTTTCAATATTATGCACACCTTTATATATCGATTCAATATTCAAAGAACCCTCATATTCAGTTTCTTTAAGTTTATTTGCAAGTCCCTCCAACTCGATTAAACCTTGTGATAAGCTAAGATGATCATCAGTTTCACCATAATTGTTGTGTAAATGTATAGCAGATAATCTATCTCCATATAATTTTAACCAATCAATATCTTTTGACCAAACATTTTCATGACCACAATCATAACAAAAATTAACATTGCTATTAGAGTACTTTTCCAGTACAAATATTAATGTTTCAGGTTTTCTCACATTTTCAAGAGCAATTGTAATACCATACTTCAATGCCAACTCAAAAATACCATCAAGCCTTTTAAGACCAATGTCACTGATTTCTGGTGGAGTATCTCCATTAGTTAAATGCATTACTATTGTGTTTATATTATATTTATGACAATCTTCAATTTCTTGAAGTAATTTATTAAACTTGTAATTTCCATCAACACTATCTAGCCAAATACTATTCATATTATAAAAATCTGAATGTACATTAGAAATGTTCAAATTATTAATTCGAGCAAGTCCTACTCGCTCTTCTCGAGACAAGGAATCATCTTCACCCCACCAAATCATAACCGATGTAAATCCACATTCTTTGTAAAGCCTAAACCTTTCTGAACAAGATAAAAAAGGAAATCCATTTGCATCACTAATTCCAATACCATTCTTAATTTTCATTCATAAGCCTCTTTCTATATCTAGATAGCATTTATTAACTCACATCGCTCTTTTAAAATATTATTTAATCAACAAAATATTTTAAATTAACTATTATTTATGTGAACACCACAGAATATATTATTTCTAACTGTGTAAATACATTATTTATTATATCAATATTGAATTGACATGTTAAGGTCATATCTTCCATAATACTATTTGCAAAGTCCTACTTTTGTAATTAAGTATTCGTCAGTCTCAATGGGGCCACTCAAGGGGCTCGAACCCACGAGTGAAAACAGTACTAAACACACCAATTCAACACTAAAATGACTCCATTTAGAAAATTTAGCGTTCTCAAAGCTCCATATAGTTCATATAAAACAAAAAAAGAACTAGTTTTCACTAGTTCTCGTAAGTCTCAATGGGGCGACTGAAGGGAATCGAACCCTCGAATATCGGAGCCACAATCCGACGTGTTAACCACTTCACCACAATCGCCATTTATTTTATTGCTATATGAGTATACCACAAATGAATATAGTTGTCTAGGTTTTTATAGCGAGAAATTTAACTAAGAATTGCCATTTAGATTCCTACTTTTAACAACCATGTATTCAATTACTAGAACAATGACTATTAGGATAATGGTCCATGCATAAACTAAATCAAATTGTAGGTTTTGTCTTTCAAGATAAATCATATAACCAATTGAATCTTTTGTCTGAGCAATAAATTCGCTCATTACTATAACTTTTATACCAAGTCCAATAGATTGTAATAACGCTGTCTTTAAAAACGGAGTTATAAGTGGAAGGTACAAATCCTTAATAATCGTAAAATTTATTCCATCATGTTCTAATTTCAACACTTCAATAAATTTTTTATCAATACTTATGATACCTTCAAATACTGCTTGATAAACAACTGGGAAAATCATTAGAAAAGAGATTATGTATGGAGCCTTTTCATAACCAGTCCAAATCAGAACTATTAGAATAATTGAAACTACCGGTAATGTTCTAAGTACTGTAACAATTGGTTTCATAAATGTTGAAACACATTTATAAATACCTCCAATTATTCCAAGAAAAATTCCAAGGATACCAGCAATTGCTAGTGAAATAAATAACCTATATAAAGTCATTCCAATGATAAAATGAGTTTCCGCATCACTTAATAATTCAACCACTGAACCAAAGACGACTGTTGGCATTGGTAGCACTATAGCATTATCTTTATAAGCGGCGAAAACTATCCAAATAAGGATAGTTAACATTATATTGGAAGAGTACACTATGGCTTTCTTCAAAAATCCCACCGCCTAAATATTCTATTCTATTGATAATAGAAATCATCATCAGGTAACCTGTCACCTAATAATTTACTATTTAAATCCATTATTTTATTAAAGTAAAACTCTAAAGAATCTTTAGAATCCATTGCAGAAACATATTCAATATGGCTAGCCTCAATGGTATTCTCTAGTACAGGTTGCGGAAAACCATATCCTAGCTCTACCGCATATTCTGCCATTGTTTTTGTGCTTACATTAGCTTGAGTAGCTGATATTTTTATTAATTTCATATAATTATCTACAACATCTTTTCTCTTCTCAATCAATTCTTTCTTTACAAAAACTCCAGCTTGAGGGTATGAACTACTATTAGTCATTTTCTTCCATTCATCTTGTAAATCAATTGTCTTAATATTATTTACTTTCATTTTAGTAGCGCTTACAACTGGTTCTGCTAATAGCACTATTTTTGAACTATCTAATACTAATTCAGTCTGTGCATCTGCAGCTGATTGTACGTATTTAATTGTTGGTTGATTATCAAACTCATAATTATTCAATACAGACTGAATAATTACATCTGGTGTGGCATTATGCCCGAACACCACAATCTCTTTACCATCTAAATTTTCAATACTAAATTCTTCTTCACTTGAAGTAACTAAATATAGATTCCCCCATACAACAGTCCCTGTGAAAACATATTCATTACCCATATTATATAATTTTGCTGCTAGATTCGTAGGCGCAAAAATTATGTCATGAGATCCGCTTGTAAAAGCAGCAACTAAAGGATCTACTCCTATAACTGTTTCTACTGCATAAGAAGAGTTTTTACCTAGACTCGTCATCTCATATTGAATAAATGTTTGAGCTAGTGCAGGAGAACCGATTGGCGCCATCACTTTAATATCAACTTGTTCATACTCAAATTCTTTTGAAACAACTTCTGGTAAATTCAACTTAGATTCTGATTGTTTTCCATCATTACTTAAAACTAGTACATAACTTGCGATCATTCCTAAAACTAAAAAAAGTCCGATTATTGTCTTCTTCATCAATTTCCATCCTTTCATCCAACTTTTTATATTATACATTGTTCGACAAGTCTATGCACTAAAAATGCTTTTTACACGAATTAAATGATATACTTAATATGGAGGTGCTTTTATGAATACTGTAGTTATTAAGAAGTGCGATAGATATGATGTAGGTTTGATTAAGAGTCAAATAAATCTTTCATTACAGGAATTAGGGGGACTTGATTTATATATTAAACCTAAATCAAAGGTACTCCTAAAAACAAACCTAATGACTGTTAAAAAGCCAATACAAGCAGCAACAACTCATCCAACATTTGTTGAAGCACTAATAGAAATTTTTAAAGAACATGAGTGTGAAGTAATAATTGCAGATAGTCCTGGTGGACCATACATATCATCGATGATGAAAAGAGTATATAAAGCTACTAAAATGGAAGAGATATCTGATAAACATGGAATTGAGTTAAATAGGGACTATGGAAGTTATGAGGTGTTTGATAATAAATCTTCTTTATATAAAAAAATGAAAATATGTAATTTTGTTAAAAATGCGGATCATATTATAAGTGTTTCAAAACTCAAAACTCATGCCTTTATTACATTTACTGGAGCTGTTAAAAATATGTTCGGTGTTGTACCAGGACTTGCTAAAGCTGACTTACATATGCAATATCCAGAATTATTAGATTTCGGAAACATGCTTGTTGATGTATGTACTCATATAAGTCCAACACTTTCATTTATGGACGGTATTATAGCTATGGAAGGTGAAGGTCCAGGTAGTGGAAATCCAAGACAAATGAATACCATATTAACCTCTACTAGTCCTTATCATTTAGATGTAGTTGCTTCCAAGATGATTAATATCGATCCAAAAACAATTCCAACTGTTTATAATTCAATCGAGAGAGGAATTGTTAAGAGTGACTTTAGTGATATAGATTTAATTGGTAATATGGATGAATTTATTGAGCATGATTTTGTCCAAGCCCAAAGTAATAAATTTAAAGACGGTCATAAGTGGAGTATATGGAGATACTTCAAAAGATTCCCTAAAATTATCACTAAATCATGCGTAGGATGCAAGGACTGTGCTAATGTTTGTCCTGCTAATACAATTGATATAGTCAATAAGAAAGCAGTTATCAACTATGAAAATTGTATTAGTTGCTTTTGTTGTCATGAGTTTTGCCCTGTTAAAGCTATTACAGTAAAGAGAAAACTCTTCCGTAAGAATTTAAAGTAAGTTACTTTTTCAAATATAATATTGATTGAATTATTATTATCTTTGTACTATAATAGGATGAATTAATAAGGAGGAAAGATATGCTAAAGGATCAAGTCATTAAAGACGTTTTAATCACAGCTTTAAGCACTGGAGCTGATTTTGCTGAAATCTTTTTAGAAGATAAAGTAAGTAATAACCTTCAAGCTGAGGGGGGAGTAATATCAAGTGCAAACAATAGTCACATAAAAGGAGCAGGTATTAGAGTTTTCAAAGAAAAGGAAGTAGTATATGGATACTCAAATAATCTAGAAACTGATAAACTCCTTAAATTAGCAAGCGATCTAGCAAGTTCATTTAACGGAGCACCTATAATAAGCGAAATTATTTTTAATAAAACAAGTAGCAAAGATAAACATAAAGCTAAAATTCATCCCAAAGATGTAAGTATTGAGCAAAAAGCAAAATACATTACTGATGCTCATAACTATGCTAAATCATATGATGAATGCATTTCACAAACAAGAATTACTCTTTCAGACGTAGCACAAGAAATTTTAATCGTAAATTCAAACGGTAAGTATGTAACTGATACTAGAGTTAGAACTAGAATTTATATTACATCTATTGCTTCTAAAGACGGACAAATGCAAACTGGTTCAGAAGGTCCTGGAGGATTAGTAGGCTATGAATTATTCGATGAAATCAATTTAAAAGAAGTTGCTATTGATACTGCAAGAGTCGCAAAAACTATGGCTGAAGCTGAAGAATGTCCATCTAAAGAAATGCCTGTTATCATGAATAATGGATTTGGTGGAGTTATTTTCCATGAAGCTTGTGGTCATCCATTAGAAGCGACAACTGTTGCTAGAGGATTATCGGTATTCTGCGGGAAACTAGGTACAAAAATTGCTTCAGAATTAGTAACTGCAATTGATGATGCAACCATCCCAAATGCATGGGGTTCAGGAAATATTGATGATGAAGGTAATCCAACAGAAAATATAGTACTGATTAAAGATGGTATCTTAAAGAGTTATTTAGTAGATAGTTTTAATACAAGATTAATGGATCATGAATTAAGAAGTTGTGGTAGAAGAGAATCATACAAATTCATGCCTACCTCAAGAATGAGTAATACTTTCATTGACAATGGTACTAGTACTTTTGATGAAATAATTGAAAATACTGAATATGGATTATTCGCAGCTAGATTAGGAGGAGGTTCTGTTAATCCTATTACTGGTGACTTTAACTTTGCAGTTATGGAAGGTTATATTGTTGAAAATGGTAAAATTAGCAAACCGGTACGTGGAGCAACTCTTGTAGGAAATGGAGCAGAAGTACTACATAAAATTGATATGATAGCTGATAACCTAGAGCGAGCACAAGGTATGTGTGGTTCATCAAGTGGATCAATACCAGCTGATGTTGGTCAACCAACTCTAAGAGTTTCTAAAATGACTGTTGGTGGAAGAAAGGGGGCTAACTAATGAATATTTTTAACGTTGCAAAACAAAAAGGGATTGAGGATTTAGAACTATATACTTCTAAATCACAAGGTAAAAATATAAGCGCACTTAATGGTACAGTTGAATCATATCAAATTTCTAACCAAGATTTACTTTCTGTAAGAGGAATTATAGATGGCAAAATGGGTTATGTTTACACAGAGGATTTAAATGAAAATACAGATGAACTATTAAATAGATTAATCGATAATGCAAAAATAGTTTCTAGTCCTGATGTTGAGGAAATCTTTTCTGGCAGTGATGAATACACTGATTTGGGAGAAATAAGTTCTGAAGTAGTTGAACATGACGAAATCATCTCAATGGTAGAACTAATAAATAAAACCGCAAAAGAGTTTGACAGTAAAATTTCTGATACAAATATAGTTTTTATAGAAAATACCAACGAGACAAAAATTCAAAACTCAAAAAATTTGAAATTAGAGAAAAAGGACAAACATTATATATTGGCGATAAGTACAGTAGGTTTGCTAGGTGAGCAAAAAAGTTCTGCTTTTGAATTTGAAGTTGTTAAATCCTTCAAAGATTTCAATCCTAAAAAAATAGCATTAGACAGCGCAAAAGCAGCAGTTGCAGAATTAGGTGCTGGCCCTTGTAAGTCTGGATCATACCCAATTGTACTTAAAAACACTGCAGGTTCAGAAATCTTATCTGCAATCAGGGGAATGTTCTATGCAGAAAATGTACAAAAAGGACTATCTCCACTTAAAGATAAATTAAATGAAAAAATCACTGGTGGAAACATTACAATTGTTGACGACCCATTCATCAAAGTGGGAATGAATAGATCATCATTTGATGATGAAGGAGTTTCTACTAGTGTAACTACTTTAATTGAAAATGGGAATTTGAATTCTTACTTACATAATTTAAAATCATCTAAAATAGATAAAGTTGAATCGACTGGGAATGGATTTAAAGCATCTGTTCAATCTAAAGTGGGTACATCCACAACAAACCTTTACATAAAGGAAAATGATAGTTCATTTGAGAGTTTATTTGAAGGTATAAAAAAAGGTGTATATATCACTAGAGTTGCTGGTACACATTCTGGAATTAATGGAATAAACGGAGATTTTTCTTTGCAGTCTCAGGGATTTATGATAGAAGATGGTAAAATTACTACCCCCGTACGTCTTATCACAATTGCCGGAAATTATTTTGATATGTTAAGCAAAGTAGAAAAAATAGCTAATGATATGAAATTCAATTTAACAGGTGTAGGAGCACCATCAATGTTGATTAAAGAATTACCAGTTTCAGGTAAATAGGACGAACATCAAGTTCGTCTTTTTTTTGCTTTGCGATTAATCTACTTTAAGGTATAAGTTCATCCCGATTCCGCAAATCCCAAACAGTACCAGGCCTTTACATTAACATCCAGCTAGTACCGCTTTTACTGTAGATAATTTTCCATCGTCATAACTTATTAGTTCTATGATTTTATAATTACATTCATTATAAGGAATTCTAATAATACTTCTTTCAACCTTCAACTCAATTCCTTTAATTATATTATAAAAAAATGGTAGAATAATTCTACCACTTATAATTACTTTGTTTATAAATATTGTATCCACCCGCTAAATTTAGTACTCTATAATCATGACTCATTAACATGCTTGCAGCGATATGTGCTCTTTGTCCTACTTCACAATACACGTATATTGTTTTATCTTTTGGGACTTCATCAATTCTACCTCTTAATTCATCAATTGGGATATTTATACTTGTAGGAACACTTCCTTGTTCAAACTCACCTTTAGTTCTTACATCTAGAATAAACTCTTTATTCTTAATCAATTCTTCAACATCATTCCACATAAAGAATTCGTATCCATTTAATTGATTATCTCCAATATAACCAGCAATATTGACTAGATCTTTTGCACTATTAAATGGTGGAGCATATGCTACTTCAATTTCTGCTAACTCGCTTACTTTAGCACCAAAACGAATAGCAGTAGCAATGACATCGATTCTCTTTTCAGTACCCTCATAGCCAATTGCTTGTGCTCCAAGTATCAATTCATCTTTTTTATTATATATAACTTTTAGATCAATTTCTCTTGGATTTGGATAATACCCTGCGTGATTATTTTTCTTTACATATATAACACCATAATCAATACCAGTATTCATTAGTGCCTTTTCATTTAATCCTGTACTAGCAGCAGTTAATTCGAAAACCTTAGCTACACTAGTTCCAAGTGTTCCTAAATATGATATCTCCTTACCTGAAATATGATCAGCAACAATTCTTCCTTGTCTATTAGCTGGCCAAGCTAAAGGAATAATTGTGCTAGCTTGACTAACATAATGTTTCACTTCAATAGCATCACCAATTGCGTAAATGTCAGGATCACTTGTTTGTAGTTGTTCATTAACAACGATGTTTCTGTTTACCTCTAATCCAGCATCTACAGCTAATTTAGTTTCACCACGAACACCAATTGCCAAAATAATAAGTTCTGTTTCAATCTGACGTTTATTTGTTATAACTGTGTTTCCATCAAATCTAGAAACACTCTCCTCTAGGTGAATATTTACCTTATTATCAATTAACTCTTTATGCAAAAACTGTGCCATTTCAAAGTCAAAGGGAGCCATCACTTGGTTTTGCATATCGACCAAGTCAACTTTAATACCTCTATCCGTTAAGTTTTCAGCCATTTCGATACCGATAAATCCTCCACCTATCACAACTGCACTTTTAATTTTATTAACAGCAATATAGTCGTAAATTTTATCAGTGTCTGGAATATTCCTTAATGTAAAAACAGGTGCATCTTCTATCCCTTCAAATCTTGGTAAAATTGGTTGTGCACCAGGAGATAGAATTAATTTATCATAACTTTCAGTATAAATCTCATTTGTTTCTAAGTTCTTAACTGAAACCTCTTTTTTATCTCGATCAATTCCTATTACTTCTGATAAATTTCTTACATCAATATTAAATCTATTTTCCATTTTCTTTTTAGAAGTAACAAATAGTTTTTTTCTTTTTTCTATTACTCCACCTATATAATAAGGTAATCCACAATTCGCAAAAGAGATATGCTCTCCTCGTTCAAATAGAATTATCTCTGCTTGCTCATTAAGTCTTCTCATTCTAGCAGCTGCACTTGCACCTCCAGCTACTCCTCCTATAATTAATATTTTCATAACTCCTCCTAAAAATAAACTACTAAGCTATTGTATCTTATTATATGAATTATTTAAAATAGTTTGCTTACAAACTAATATCTCTTGTGCTAGGACCCTGAATCACTTGCCCGTGAATGTTAAATCTTGACCCATGACACGAACAATCCCATGTTTTGTCTGTATCGTTAAAGAACAGTTCACACCCTAAGTGAGGACATTTAGTTCTCACAAAATGTTCACCCTCAGCATCTTTAAATACACCCAAATGTTCTTTAGTTATTCCACCTTCATTGATCTTTATTAATTCTTTTTTCTTTGAGTGAGTAAAATAGTTGCTAATACTATTCCCCATATCTTTTAAAAAGTTTTTAATCCTTATTTTCCTTCTAGGATTAAATACGTGCTGAAATTCACTCTCATTCTTAGTAATTAAATCACTTATAATTTTACCTGCAATACTCCCATTTGTCATTCCCCATTTATTGAATCCAGTAGCAACGTACACATTACTATACCCATCAAACCTTCCTATATACGGTAACCCATCTTGAGTTATACAATCGTGAGTCGACCAAGCCATAACTGAAGTCCCAGGAAAAATCTCTTCTCTTTTTTCCTTAAGTGAATTAAATCTTTTTAAATAACTATATTTCTTACTTAAAATATGTCCGCTTCCACCAAATATTAAATTATCTTTATGAAACCTAATAGACGTTATTGGACTATCTGCGGTTATCAAAGAAAAGTTTCCATTTCTCTTTGAAACATCTACATAAGATCTTTCTAAATGCATTCTCATAAAATAAAAGCCTGGAAAGTTTACAAATGGAAAGTGACAAGCCATAATTACATTTTCTGCTGTTACATTTGCTCTATCTGTTTCAATTATCACCTTATTAGAAACTCTTCTCATTTTCTTAGCTACTGTCTTTTCATATATATTAATCCCTTTATCAAGACAAATTCCCTTTAGACTATTTATGTACTTAAAGGGATGAAAGACAGCACCCTCATTTACCTTGAGGGTGAATTTATTTTCACCATACGGTGTTTCTAAAAATAATTCTGCATCAATATTACATTTCTTTAAAAATTCTATTTCATCATTAAAAGACAACACGTCTTCATTCTTATTCGATACAACATAAGAAGGTACCTCTTCATAGTCGCAATCAATATCATTTTCATTTATAATTTCACTAACTTCGTTAATAATCTTTTTGGTTGCGAACAAATAATCTCTAGCCTTTTCAAAACCGTGATAAAACTCTAACTTATGATAGATTAATTTTTGTAAAAAGGTAAGTTTACCAGTAGTATATAAAGAAACCCCACGTCCACAAACATCTCTATCAATTAAAGTTACTCTCTTTCCAGAGTCTATTAAATGATAAGCAGTTGAAATTCCAGCAATTCCACCACCAATAATCAATACATCTGTCTCAACATTTTCTTTTAAGGGATCTAATTCATTGTAGTCAACGTCATCCCATAAGCTTTTTTTCACATTATCACCCATATCTATTATTGGTAGAATTAGGATATAAATACAAAAAAAACTATGATAATTGTCATAGCTTTAGTATTGTTTAGCTTTTTCTACTATATGTTCTATTTCCTTTTTACCCATTAGTTTTTCAACTATAAATGAACCTACCAAGAACATTAATATTAATATTATATTCGATACTACCGTGAACTTTAACCCTAGCGTAGTTACTTGAAAGAATATAATAGGAATTTTAGCACTTGCCCACATCATTAAGAAAAATAATACATTTGCATACCTTGCACCTTTTTTAAGCATTATCATCGCAAGTGGGAAAGCCCCAACTAATGGACCTGCTGCGAATGTACCAAATATAAATGCAACTGATATTCCTATAAAACCACTCTTTTCACCCATTAGTTTTATCATTGTTTCTCTAGGAACCCATACATCCATCAAACCAATTAGAATGAATATTGGTGGCACTATTTGAATCATTAAATAAAACTGATTGACAGATGACTTAGTAGCGTCAATTGCTAAGTTATAGTCAATAAATAGTAAGATAAATATTATAGCTAAACTTATATATAACATTTTACTTTTGAATAATACTTTCATTACATCACCATCCAAATTACAATTGCTACTACAATTGAACCAATTAAAGCTAGACTATTTCTTAATAATGTAGCCCTTTTACTAAAGAACTTAGTTTCAGCACCAATATATACAAATCCTACTGCCATTAATGTAGTAACTAATGCAGCTACTTGTGGATATCCAGCACCATTTTCTAATAACTCTGCCCCGAGTGGATAAGTAACAAATGGCGGCATGAATGAAACACTTCCTACTACTAAAGAAATTATAACCCCAATTACTCCAGAATCTTCGCCAATCGCTTGTCTAATTTGATCAGGAGTTATTAAAGTTAAAATAATCCCAACAAATAAGAATAATGGAATAAGAACTGGCAATATTTTTATAAATGCCATATACCCTTTTTTAAGTGCTTTTTTAGTTTTCTTCTTATCCTTGATAAAAGATATAACTAATAGAACTGCTGTTAATACATACAATATGTACGAACTTATACCCATACTTACTTCCTCCTTAAATAACTCTCATAAAAGCTTAGTAGTAAAGCGCGTTTACAATAGTTAGTATACAAACTTGTATTAATCTTTACAATTAGTTTGCTCAAAAAAAGATAATCTATTAATTATCTTCTCTTATGGGTATTAGATATACATTAATATCTTGAATATTGTCAATCCGCTTTATTATCTTATTCTTAAGTTCATTGATAAGAAGATAACCTTCTTCAATAGTTAGAGTGTTTTCAACTTTTAGATTTGTATAAATATCAATATGATTTAAATGGAAGATAGCCTTTAAACTATCTATTTCTAGTACACTCTCGTCATCAGTCAACAAATGCCTTATTAGATCGATTATTTGCTTGCTTGGTGCTGTATCCATTAATTCTTTTATCGATTGATAATAGATTTTAAGACCCGCTCTAGCAATAATCAATGCTACTACAATCGCCGCAATCGGATCAAGAATGGAAAACCCAAACATAGAACCAACAACTCCAACTAAAGCAGCAACACTACTTAGTGAATCAGTACGGTGATGCCAACCATCTGCTATTAGTGATTGAGAGCCAATTTTCTCACCAGTTCTAACACAGTAAAAATACATAAACTCATTTAGCCCTATTGAAACAAAAACAACTATTAAGGCGAAAACTCCAGGTGTATGAACAACTTCATTTTTAATTCCGTTGATAGCACCATAAGTAATTCCTACAGCAGTAATCATTAGGATTATCGCAATGATCTTAGATACTATTAATTCAGCTTTTTCATGTCCAAAAGGATGTTCTTCATCAGCTGGCTTATTTGAAATTGTTATCCCAAAATAAACAAACATAGTAGATAAGATATCAGTAAGAGAATGAAAAGCATCTGCAATCAAAACACTACTACCAGAAAGTAATCCTACAATTAATTTAATCGCAACTAATAAGCCATTCAGCAACATTGTATGCGTTGATACTCTTCTACCTATTCTAGCTTTTTCATTCATATTTGACCTCCACAATCCGTAACATTATATCAGCTTATTACTATAATTCCCAAATGATACCATTACTAATTAATTTTACCACTATATATGAATGATTTACCAATCATTTTATAATATTGATCCTTTTTTATTCCGATTTTATTTCCACAAGTACATCTTAAGTCGCTTTCAGTATTGACAAACTTCTTTTCAATTCTATTGAAATAGCATTTTAGAATAGACCCGTGACCAACTTTATTGTACTTCATTATTTTACTCTTACATTTAGCACACCTTATAATTAACATCATAATCCTCCAAATTAATTATACATTATAATTGCCTTTAAATTTCATTGTGTTACTATATTAATGAAAGGATGTTTTTCATGATAGAACTAATTGCTACCACGACATTCGGCTTAGAAGCTGTGGTAAAAAGAGAATTAATATCACTAGGATTTAGAATAATAAAAACCGAAGATGGGAAGGTCACATTTGAAAGTGATTTTTCTGGGATAGCTAAGGCTAACTTATGGCTAAGAAGTGCCGATCGTGTCTTACTTAAACTGGGTGAGTTTAGAGCTATTACTTTTGATGAGCTTTTCGAGAAGACAAAGGCATTACCTTGGACTGATTGGATATCAGTAAATGGTCAATTTCCTGTTAATGGTAAGTCAGTAAAATCAAAATTATTTAGTATATCAGATTGCCAAAGAATTGTAAAAAAAGCTGTTGTTGAGAAAATGAAGACAAAATATAGTAAAGACTTTTTTGAAGAGACAGGTCCAAACTATACTATACAGGTATCTCTTTTAAAAGATGTAGCCACACTTACAATTGATACCAGTGGCGCTGGATTACATAAAAGAGGCTATCGAGTAAGCAATGTTAGTGCACCAATCAAAGAAACTCTAGCTGCGGCTTTAATTATGTTAAGCTATTGGAATAAAGACCGTGCCTTATATGATGTTTTTTGCGGATCAGGTACTATCCCAATTGAAGCTGCTTTAATTGCTAGAAATATAGCTCCTGGGTTAAATAGAAAATTTGCTTCAGAAGAATGGCCTATCCTAGATCAAGAAATTTGGACCCTTAATAGAGAGGAGGCTACTAAAGCAATAGACAGAACCCTAAATTTAGAAATATATGCTTCTGATATTAATCAAGAAAATCTAACTGCTGCTAAAAGTAATGCTACCCAAGCGGGGGTAGGAAATGACATTACTTTTTTCAAGAGTGACTTTAAAAGCGTAAACTTCTCTAAAGACTATGGAATAATTATTTCTAATCCTCCTTATGGTGAAAGATTAGAAAATGAAAATATTTATAAAGTAAAACAGATGTATAGAGATATGGGGAAAATATTCAACCAATTAGAAACATGGAGTAAGTATATAATTACATCGTTTGAAGGTTTTGAGAATTTGTTTGAAAAAAAAGCAGACAAGGTAAGAAAACTATACAATGGAAAACTAAAGGTAAGATACTATCAATATTATGGACCACGACCACCAAAAGAAAGAGGGTAAAAACCCTCTTTTACTAATAGTTCATTTTTGTGAATGTAATAACACCAGTTTCCTTACCAGAATTTAATCCGACTTTCTTATAGAAATTAACTGTCTTTTCTTTATCATCAGTAATTAGAACAATTTGATAAACATCACTAAATTTCTTTAAAGTATCTTCTAGTAATTTTGTTCCAATTCCTTTTCCTTGATAATTAGGGTCAACTAGCAAATCTTGTATATAAAAAATAGTTAGTCCATCTCCAACTGAACGAATTAATCCCACCAATTTTTCTCCATCCCACGCAGAGTAAACATATAAAGCTTTTTCTAAAGCTTGCATAGTTCTATCAACATTTCTTACATAACTAACCCAGCCATTAGAATCATATAAATTCCTAACGTCTTCAGTTTTAAAATCTCTTGTCTCCTTATAAATCACTATATCACTCTCCTAAAATAAAATTCAATCTTGTCACATAGAATTAAATGGTGATTAAAATGAAGAAAAAATTCTTGTTTATATTTTTGATACTTGCTTTCTTAATTCCAGGAGCGTTGTTTCAAAGTGATGTTTTATACTATAATTCTCTAAATTTACCATCGTTTTCGCCACCTAAAGAAGTATTTAGCATTTGGATTGTACTATATATTTTGATAGCATATGTAGTTTCAACGATCTTCACTAGTTATAAAAATAATGAAATTAGGGATTTTAAACAAGTCTTTTTAGTTAATTATATTTTAAACATTTCTTTTACACCAATATTTTTCAGTCTACATAATCAATTCTTAGGATTATTAGTTACGATCGCTATATTTATAACATCAGTATTTTTATTTTATGAGACATATAAGTTAGAGAAGAGATTATCATCTCTTTTAATGCCTTATGTTATGTGGAGTTTTTTAGTAAGCATCTTAAGTTTCGCAATTTATTCTATAAACTAGTAGGTTAACATCAAACTAACATAAATTAGATTCGCATTCAAAAGTGAATTTTTATGCTATAGTATGTAACACATCATTAATAAAAATTTCGACTAAGTTAGGATCAAATTGACTTCCTGAGTTATTCTTCAATTCAGAAACCGCTTCTTCCTTAGACAGTTTGTTGCGGTATGGTCTTTCACTAGTCATCGCGTCATATGCGTCTGCAATTGATAAAATTCTAGCCAGAAGAGGAATTTTCTCCCCATTTATACCTCTAGGATATCCATTTCCGTCCCATCTTTCATGATGAGCAATCACACATTCTAAGATATCGCTAGTATCCTTAACTGAACTAAGAATCCTATATCCAACCTCGGGATGTTTTCTCATTTCAATCCACTCATCTTCACTTAATGAATCTTGCTTTTTCAGAATCCTCGTAGGAATAGCAACTTTTCCAATATCATGCAACATCCCCATCATTCTTAAATCTCTAAGATCTGACTCAGATAGTTCCATCTTATTCCCTATTTGTACGCATATATCTGAGACTCTTCTAGAATGCGCTTCTGAATTTTCATCTCTTTTAAAAAGTGAATTAATGATTGCATCAATTGTTTCTTTACGGACAATTGGTCCATCTATCAACTTGGTTTTATACATCTTGTCTTCTGCGTCCTTAATCACCATTTTTATGTTTTCTTTAACCAAGTATTTCGTAGCACATCCAACACTAATAGAAATTACTGTGCTATCTAAATACTCATCAAGTGATTTTTCCATAATTGCCTTAGAAATACTCTCTGCCACATCAATATCTGTATTGGGTAGTAAGATCATGAACTCATCACCACCTACTCTAGCAATAATGTCGTTCTCTCTACATGACTCGTTCAATATTCTTGAAACCTTAAGAATTAATTGATCACCTGCGTCATGGCCTAAAGAATCGTTAACGAGTTTTAAGCCGTTTACGTCTCCCATCATTATGGTTAATGGATAGTATTTCTCTTGGTCTAATTCTTTTAAAATAAGTTCGTAATATCGTCTATTATACAAATCAGTAAGTGGGTCATGGAAACTCAAGTATTCTAGCTTTCTCTCACTTTCCTTAACTTTAATAGCCATTTCATCTTTATCATGCTGTTGGAAGAATAAAACACCTAAAAGCGTAGTACCCAGTGGATATACGACAATTATTATTAATCCTAAAGATCTAATTAATTCCATAGCTACATCATAAGGCATCAAAAAAAACCACAGAATCATTACCGAGTGCACTATTAATCCCAATAAATAGAGTTCTACCCATCTTCTAATCCATCCATTTATTCCCTTATTAAACCTAACGTATCTATAAGTTAAGCCAAGAATCCCTGAACTAAAAATGACCACTACTCCTGTAATTGCGCCAGTGCCACCTTGAATTAATCTATGAACACTGGTGAATAATGCAGTAATAAACGTTGGAATAAACCCTAAAAATACACCTGACATAGTAATAAGGATTGACCTACTATCAAATACAATCCCAGGACCAAATATAACTGGTGTTGACATTACCGCAAGACCAACCGCACCCGCACCTATTCCGATAAAAAACTTATAAAGGTATTTATTTTTCAATCTGTCTAGTGGAATAATTGAATAAACCAATAAGATTGTAAATAATAGAGCAATATTGTTTATAATTCCTATAAAAGTTTGATTATTCATCTACTCCTCCAAATACTCAGCGCTGTATAGAATAAGTATAACATATCATAACTCTTCAGACAATTTTTGGCAAAAATCATCTATAAATCTAAATGTTTTACGATATCTTCAAAGACCTTGTCCCAGTTATAATCTTCATTATTAATCATTATAGCGTTTTCATGACTATTAACAACTTCAAGTTCAAGGTCTTTTCTTGTTTCGAGAAAACTTATTAATCCACAAAAACCTGTAAGATTATTCACTTTTCCATATTCGCTTTTTTCAACATACTGTATCGCTAAGTCTATCCAATCACTCCATTTAGACTTATCTGGCGATAATCTTTCCTTAGCGACTCTATTGATTGTTTCTTCAATATTTTCTTGTGATAAGTATATTAATCTAGGGTTTAGTTCGCTAATGGAATCAAGTAAATTTGCTAAGTGTTCTTTAATGATATTTGTAGAGATATTATGTTGAACTAATAATTTACTAATGTGATTTTGAAGAAATGCACATTCAAATATATACACTGAGTCATCACATGATTTTGAAAAAGCTTTCCATCTTTTTAGATGTACATCAATAAACTCATCGATATCATTCTTCTCATAAACAGCATGACTCTTGAAGTATTCTACTAAATCAGGTTCATCTTTTCCAATACCAAGTAAAGAATAAGCTACTAATACATATTCATTTTCTTCTTTTGAATTCTTAATGATAATATCTTTATACTTTGGAAACTTCTTTAATAAATCCTCAAACTCATCTTTTTCAAGTAATGCTGTCCAAGCCAAATCGACAGGATGTATATCCCCCTCGTTATATAAGTTTACATTGAGATTTTTTTCAGTTAAAAACTTTTCCAATCTTTTTGACAGTGTTGTTTTTCCTGAACCAGGAATACCTTCAATCATTATTAATTTGTTCTTCATACTATTCTCCCATATTTTTCCATATTTCTACCTTAATAGTACCATAAAAATCATAGTTATACTAATAATCTATAATTAAGAAAAACTCTAATACAATCTGTATTAGAGTTTTATTTTTATGAAATTTAAGTGAATAGTATTACTACGGATTGTACAACTCCAATAATCAAGCCCAAAAGCAATCCAATATACTCTATATGTTTTAATTCCTTTTTAGTTACATCATAAACTAGGTTCTCAAACTGAATAAAATCAAGTTCATCAATTTTTTCCTTAACTATTTCAGCTATGTTTAAACGTTCAAACCCTTGATTTCTAAACGATTCCATTAAATCATTAAAAATGCCATCACCTTCACTATCTATGAATTTTGAAACTAACACATCAATTTTGCCTCCAAACATTGCTAAAACCATAGGAGGTAGTATTTCTCTGAATTTTACAACTAACATTTTTTTTAACTTGTCTTTAATAATGTCAATATCCACTGAGTTAATTAACTTAGATATTATTTCTTTCTCATTTAAGAATTCTCTTTGAATTGTTTCTGCAATTGATTTGGCTATTTCGTCTTTTCGCTTAGGTAATACACCTTGAAAAGTGAAGATAAACTTAATTGGTTTTATTGGTCTGAATAACATCTTGATAGCTAGTTTATTTGTTGTCCACCCAATAATCCCGCCTATTAATATCAATATAATAATCTGAATAAACTGCTCCATATCTATAGCTCCAATCCATGCCTTATATTAAAGATTATATCACAATTCGACAGATATCATAAAAGGAAATAATTACCCATAAGAAAAATGACTAAGTACTAATACTTGAGTCATTTATTGTTTTGTATCCGTATAAATATAAAATTTCCGCTTCAGAACTCACATACTCCATTGCATATGAAATTCCCATTAATCTTAAATCCATTACTGTTATCTTATGGTAATGTTGAGCTAAGAATGGTGCAATACTTGTTCCATATGAATCCGAGAATATTACTAACTCACCTTCCTCAACTTGATCATTTATTATAGTAGTTATAGGTTTATTCCCATCTAAATAAACAGAATATTTGTCTTCTATAAGTAAATTTTCATTAAAGTAAACACCATCTCGACACTCATATGAATTACTACTTAGACTACATATTTCTAGATTATCTATTATTTCGTTACTAGCAATATACATATCATCCTTAATAAACAAGTTCATTGCTTTGTTAGAGTAATAACCTTGAAAATCTTCACTCACTTTTACAAAATCTACTTCTATTGGGTTATCAACTAGCGTTTTATATATATTGTAAGATCCCTTATGAGTAAGATGTAAATCTGTCTTATAATAGTCTTCTAAGGATAAAGAATTATACATAAATGAGTAATCTGAAAAATAAGTCTCTATATCCGTAGGTTCTATATGTAAATATTCATTGCCTAAGTACATACTTTTTTCTGGAATAATAACTACTCTTGAAGTGTTTTTAAACATCATCTGCATATTGCTTATTTTCTCTAAGAAATTATCAATACCTATATTATCTATTGGGTAAACATGATCAAACATTACTCCATCCACAAGATAAATATTATTATTAATAGGATTATTAAATACATTATAAGAAACCCAAGATTTAACAGCGCTCAAATTATCTCTGATAAAGAATTGGTCCTCAACATAATCATTTAATCTATTAGCAAATTCACCACTAAAAAATCCTTTTAGAGAAATTTCTGGAAACATTTGCAGGCGTCTCTTCTCTCGATCGCTTACTTCGTTATCTTGAGCTATAACGTCTAGAACAAGTATAGTCGTTGTTATTACAATGAGTTGTAAAGCTATCCATATCTTTTTCATGCTCTCACCTAAAATCTAAAATATATAAATGGACTAAATGAAGAATCCACTATAAAACTAACTGTAACAATAAATAATATTACGTATAAAGCTATCTTTAATTTGTAAGGTACTCTTATATGTTTAATTACAGGTAGCGAACAAATCAATGAAATAATCAAAATAATTAAGTACTGTCTAAAATAAAATATAGACTCTTCATTAAAAAGTGGAACATCAATACCAAGCATACCTTTATAAACTATGATTTGTTTAGATAAATCTTCTAGTGAGAAGATCACCCAACCAAACAGCACAACTAATAGAGTATATATATGTCTTATTAAAGCTGGAACTTTATCAAGTATATTCTTAAGCAATGTCTTTTCCATGACTATAAAGAATCCAAAATAAATTCCCCATAATATATAATTCCAACTAGCTCCATGCCATAAACCTGTTAATAGCCATACTATTAATAGATTTCTAACAACCTTATTTTTACTTACCTTACTTCCTCCAAGTGGAAAATATAAGTAGTCCTTAAACCAGTTCCCTAATGATATGTGCCATCTTCGCCAAAATTCTGAAATTGATTTCGAAATATAAGGGTAATTAAAGTTCTCTAGTAAATCAAATCCAAACATTTTTCCTAGTCCAATCGCCATATCGCTATATCCTGAGAAATCAAAATAGATTTGTAACGCAAAAGCGATAATAGCTAACCAATATCCCAATACACTACCCTCAGTCTTAAGTAATGTCACATTTAACAAGGCCATCTGATCAGCAAGTAATACTTTTTTACTAAGACCCATTATAAATCTCTTCATACCTTCTTCAATATTGATCAAGGAATGCTTTCTAGTCTTAATTTGCTTCTCAACATCAATATAACGAACTATAGGTCCTGCTATTAACTGAGGAAACATTGACACATACATCGTGAAGTCAATATATCTTTTCTGAGGTTCTACTCTTTTTCTATATACATCTATGGTATAACTAAGCGTTTGAAAGGAATAGAAACTTATCCCAATCGGTAATGGTAAATCCATTAGATTTATTGACAAACCAGTAAGAGAGTTTACATTCGCAATAAGAAAGTCTCCATATTTAAAGAAGCCTAATAAACCCAGATTCATTACGACAGAGACTAATAAATAAATTTTTCTCTTAAACTCATTATCTTCTTCACCCAACTTTTTACTTAATAGAAAATCAATAGAACTACTAAATAATAATAGGATTATATATACAGGTTCACCAAATGCATAAAAGAATAGACTAGCAATAAGTAACACAATATTTCTGTAATTCTTCAATTTGTAATACGCTATTAATACAATAGGTAAGAAATATATAATAAACAATAGACTACTAAAAACCATAATTAAACTCCTTTTTGAAACAAATAGTCTTGTTCAACAAGACTAAATATTTTATAAATCTAATGCTTCAAATGCTTCAACTAACTCAAGTGATTCTTCAATTCCAGCAAATAGTACATAATTACCATTTACACCAATTTCAAACCCATCTATCGGAGTCTCAGTCCAGCTAAAGTGATTTACTAACTCTGGTAATTTTTCAACAATTAAATCAATTTCTTCTTCTCCACTTAACTGAACCATAAATACTAGTTTATCAAATGATGATACATCTTGATTCATAACAGCATTTAAGTAAGTCTCTAATATAATTTCTTCATCTTTACTGATTATGTCTTCAACTTGTTTCTTTTCAAATTCGTTACTTGAATAAACTTGTAATCCAGGTAACATTGTAAGCCCTGCGTTTATATAACTTCTTGATAATACACTTAATGATGATTTGTTTGATATTTCATCAACGGGTCTTTCTAATTCCATCCCTAAAAATGCATCTACTAAAGATTGGTGTTCTTCCATTCCAGCAAATAATAAATAGTTTCCATTTACTGCTATTTGATATTCATCAATTCTTACACAAATCTTATAAGTTGATAAATTTTCTAACGCTGCTTCTATTTCTTCATGTAATGAATCATCACTTAATTGAATAACCATAACTGTTCTAGCATCTGTCATCATCATTGGTGCTGCTAACGCACCGTCAACTAAATTAGTAATCTCAATACCTTCTCCAGTTATAGCATTTGTCAATAATCTTTCAATACCTAAAATTGATTCTTCATCATTTCCATATGAAGATAAACTAGAGAACATTTCAACTTCTGCTAATTCAAATACCTCAGTCAAGATTTCCAAAGCACTTTTTGGTACCATTTCAACTTCCGGTTCCGGATCTGGCTCTGGGTCTGGATCAATGTCCGGATCTGGGTCTGGATCAGGATCAACAATCGGATTATCAATTTCTGGATCATTATCTACAGTTCCACACCCCACAACTATAAAACTCAACATTAATAATAATAATAATTTTTTCATCTTCTTCCTCCTACCTAAACCATTTTAGCAGTATAGATTCCAATTACAACTGTTTTCCTATAACTTACATAATAACGAGAATAAAATGCAATTTTAGGCATTATTGTAAAAGAAAATTTATAGAAATTAATTATATTTTTCATATATAAACGTGACTTTTTTCATAAAAAAAATGCACTTTTTGGGTGCACTTTCTATTCCATTGTGATAATTCATATATCATAAAACAGATTTGATAACTTGTACAATTATTTTCCCATTAAATTTTCTTTACAGGCAGCCACACTTCTGAATACTCTAATTTATTCACACTAGATCCATAAAGTTCAAGATTTGGTCCATCAATAATTTCATATCCTGAGTTAGGTAACCACTCAGAATAGATTCTTCTCCATAAGTCTTGAATCTTAATAACAGTTTCATCAGATTTATGGTCTTCTGTCCTAAATATTGCCCAAGTCAATGATTCAATATCTACTTTAAGATAACCATCTGTATTGCATAGATCATCTACAAATGCTCCTATTAAGTAAGGAAAAGTGTCCTTTCCTGTGTCTCTATAGCACATAATTGCGTTTACTTGAGTTATCCCTTGGTATGAACCATCAAGCTTCATGTTTGTGGACTCTAACAATCTCCTAAACGACCCATCTTCCATAGTGTCATCCCAAAACTGTGGAATCGTTTTATAGTTTTCTCCTTTAACGGTATTAATAACTCTCTCAATACCATACATAGAAAAAGATTCCTTTTTTACAATCTTATAATTCATCTCAACATCTCCTTTAATATTAATTTGAAATGATATTCGTGAATATAACTTTAATTGTGTATCCTCTCTTTTTGCTGTTGATGGATTTACTCCATGAAGCTTAGTAAAAGCCCTTGTAAACGAATCTGGAGAACTATACCCATATTTAAGAGCTACATCGATTACTTTCGCATTACTTTGAAGTTCAAATGCAGCTTGAGTTAATCTTCTTCTCCTTATATACTCAATTAAAGTAATATCAGTAAGTATCGCAAACATACTCTGGAAATGATATGCACTGATGTACGCCTCCTTCGCAATTTCATCAACACTTAATTCCTTATCTAAATTGTTCTCGATGTAGTCTAGAGCTCTATTTAACCTTTTAATCAGGTTCACAAAATCACCTCTCATAAATTTTATCTTACCTAATGAATCGAATCCCGATAATTTCCAATCAATAAATGTCGTATTAAGAAAATAAATTCATCTACTTATCATTTACTAAATCTATAAATTTTTTGTACCAAAAACTAGTTTCTTTAAATGTATTAAAGTCTCCTTTTTCTATTTCTTCTAATGTAAACCACTTAGTTAACAACCCCTCTTCATTTGACAACTCTATATCAGAATTATCCACTACTCCTAAATATATAAAATCCATATGAATATGATCTTCGTTTATATAGTTCTTTTGCATACCATATGGAACTAAAATATCCATTTCTCTAGGTAATTGTTCTCCAAGTAACTCAACTGTTAATCCAGTCTCTTCTTTTACTTCTCTTAAAGCCGCTTCAACAGGTCCTTCATTAGGTTCAATATGACCACCTGGAGGAATCCACTTATTAAGCTTTTTATGAAATATCATTAAGCATTTATTATATTTTCTATCAACTATGTAGGTTGTTACACAAAAATGTTTCTCCGTCATGATTACCTCCTTAAATTACAATAATATTATACATATAATAACTTTCTATAACTACCTAAAGTTACAAAAATTGTTGTAATCTCCTAAATTTAAGAATAAGTATTAAAACCCTATCCATCCACATCCCTTTAACACTTCACTTTTTAGTTATACTTTAATTTTTTCAGCGGGGATCTATAACTCAGCTAACTTCACACCAATTCAGTTGACAAAAAAAAGGACATAGATTTCTCAATCTACATCCTAAGTTTTAATCTATTAATGAGTTCATCTAAGGCTATGCCTAGAGTCTCATTTGAGTTAATCTAATATTAGTCTAAGATTGTATCCATATCGCTTACTTTACGAGTTCCTTCGTATCCTAAGAAAGTAATAGGAGCATAAGCAGCATGTGAATAAATATCGAAGATATCAGCGTTCTCAGGTTTTGAGATTAATTTCATGAAAGCAATTTGAAGAGATTCAGCTAGCTTAACATTTACATGTTTAGCAACTTGAATACCATCATTTGCAATTTGATCACTAACAGCAATTACATCAGTTAATCCAAAGATATCTCCTTCAGTAAATGAATTGTGCATACGAGCATCACCATATAATGCAGCAATATCACACGTTTCGGCTTCTATTTTAGCAATTGAGTTACCATATCCACCAGCATCACTTGCATTAGGCATATCAACTATACCTTTGCCAAAGTTTTCTTCTAACCATAGGTTTGGATAAATATAACTTGCACTTGAAGTTGCTCCACCTGTACAGAAAGCAGCATCTTTTAAATCATCCCAAGTAAGTTCTCCTCCGCCATTAATAATTCCAGCTAACTCTCTACCTTTTGGAGATTGACCAGCAATAATTATTGATCTGTAAGTAGTTGCATTTTTAGAATTAGGAATTTCCATTGTTGCTAATCCATCATTCCAGTCTTGTGCAGTTGTAGAATTCTTATTTAAACTATTTCTTGCAGCCGCCAAGATTGGCACTAAAGCGTCTTGATAAGTTACATAAGTTCCACCTGGTAAAAATACAACATCCGCAGTTCCAGCTCTTGCAGCTTCTGCAGCAGCAGCATAATCAGCGCTAACGTCAATATTTATACTCTCAAAATTATAATCCAAATTATTTAATTCCGTTTTAAGTTGTTCAGCCAAAGGTGCAGTCACTTCTAAAATATCGACAGCATCTCTCGATGGAACAAATACTACGTTCAGCTCAGTTAATTCTTCATCACTAGTACACGCAGTTAATGCGAAAATAAAGACAAATAATACTAAAATACTTGTTAACTTTTTCATTTTTCCTCCCCGAGCTATCTCTTCAGTATTAGGCGCTCACCCCCAATAGACCAATTGTGGTTTCGAATTTAATTTATTATAATTAAATTATATACTAATCCCTTTATGTATGCAATAAGTATCATTTAAGTGCCAAATGCAAAAAACATTTATTTATATCATTAGCAACAAATAATCGATGTAATCATAGAAGAAAACAGCCGATTTTCGCTTCATGGTTATTTGTATCCATACACATACTCAAACAACAACATGTAGAATTTAGGTTTATCTAAATCAGCTTCAATTATCAAACAAAATCGCACCAAAACCAAAAATGTTCTTCGCTATGTGTCACAGTGGATTTGAAAAGACTGACAATATGTGGATCGTCCTAAATAGAAAGCAAAATCGGAAATAATATCGAACCAACCCTAGAGATTATTGCCTCAGTAAATAGCACTTAAAAAGAATTACAAGACTAGCTTGATATTGCTATATGAAAAATGAGCAAAGGCATTTTACTAATATCAAACTTGCTTCAAGCTAGACTTCATAAACGCTCAGTAATTAAATTCATCAATGATATTCAATTGAGTTTCAGCGAAGCAGATATTTCATGCAATTCATTAGCTAACGATGTCAAAGTCTTTAACAATGAAATAAGAAGTCATTTAGACATACGTCTATCCTAATACGTTGTTGGTATTGGAGATTGACGGAAAAACAAGCCTTAGTTTATTTAAGACTTTTCTTTTACGCTAATTTTTCTCTTATTACATTTGAGAAGAATTCAATAATTAATACCATTACTCCTAGTCCAATTAAATATGCACTAGCGTCACTAAATCTACCAGCACTTATAGCATTTAATAATGGGCCACCAATACCACCAGCACCAACTAAACCTAGTACGGCAGCATTTTTAACATTAATTTCAAAACGATAAATTGCTGTTGATAAAAACTGAGCTGTCAACTGTGGAATAATCCCAAATCTTATTTTTTGGAAAGTACTACATCCTGTAGCATCCAATGCCTCGAGAACGTTTTTGTTTATTCCCTCGATTGCTTCTACATAGAGTTTTGTCATCATTCCAATCGATGTAATACCCATCGTTATAACTCCCGCAAAAGGACCAAAACCTGTAATTTTTATAACCGCAACCCCAATAACGAATACTGGAAAAACACGAATTCCTGTTATCGTACCTTGGAAAAACAAATTCACAAATTTAGGCATTATATTTCTCGCCGCTAAAAATGCAATTGGTATTGCCATTAAAGCTCCAAAAATAGTACCCAAAAAAGCAATCGCTAGTGTTTCTAATCCTAAAACTCTAACACTATAAGCATTATCTCCAAATAAAATTATTTTATTGGGTTCTAAAAAACTCCCTAACAATCTCATCGCAACTTCGAAACCTTTACCGTTAAAGCCGTCAAAGGAAATGCCCATTATCGACCATAAAACTAAAATAATTACTGCCACAAAACTAATTATCTTTGCTCTAGACATCTTCGGAGCGTTGTTATATTGAGATATTACATTCTCGTTTACAATATGTTTTTCATTCATTAAGCCAACCTCCTTCTAATAGCTTTACTTACCGCTTCTATAGAAAGAATGGCTACAAATACAACAAGCAAAATCATCCCAGATTGTTCGTAGTTATCACTTTGCAATGTTCTTTTTAAGATAACACCTATCCCCCCAGCACCAACGTATCCTAAAATAGTTGAATGGCGAATGTTGATATCGAAACAATACAATGAATATGAATAATACACAGAAATAATTTCTGGCAAAATCGCAGTGGTAAACGCTTTGAGTTTTGTTACTCCTGTACTCTCTATAGCTTCAAATGCTCCTAAATCAAGAGTCTCGATATATTCATATAACATTTTTGTTAAAATACTAAAAGTAAATATACTTACAGCTATAGTTCCTGTCAATGGTCCACTTCCGGCTGCAAAAAGCAACAAAATTATTTGTGCGTAAACTAACATCGGGAATGTTCTTAATAAAGATAAAGACGCTTTTACGATATTAATAAAAAACATCGCGACCTTAGTATCTTTATGCAAATTTGCACTAATAAAATAAGCAACAGGTAAAGATGCTATTGCACCAACAAAAGTTCCTAATAGCGCCATTCTTATAGTTTCAATCACCTTTAGAATAACTTCTGGATAATAACTGAAATCAGGTTTGAATATTCTTGATGTAAATTCAAAGATATTGGTGAAATTCTTAAAGAGTAAAATGATATTAAACTCAGTAATATTAACGAAATATAAAATAATAATTAATAAAATAATCGATACATAAATGCTAGTACTTCTTGGTGGATCTACTTTAGTTCCATCAGCAAGAACTACTTGCTTAGGCTTTGGAAGGATTCGGTCAATCACTGATGCGACGCTTTTCCAATTTTTCAAAAATGACTGCTTAAAACTCTTTGACTCATTCTTGCTACTAGATGTTTTTCTCATATTACTCACCTATGTAGTCATCATCTGTCAATTTTCTACCATAAACATGCGTCAAGATATCATCATCAACCTCTTCAACTGGTCCATCAAACACTATCCTACCATCACGAACACCAATTACTCTAGTTGCATACTGTAAAGCTAAATCCACATGATGCATGTTCGCAATAATCGAGATTTTTTCTTGTTGATTTATATTTTTAAAATCATCCATTACTTGCTTAGCTGTAATCGGATCCAATGAAGCAACTGGTTCATCCGCTAAAATCACGTTAGGCTCTTGAGCAACAGTTCTTGCTAATGCAACACGTTGTTGTTGCCCTCCAGATAATTGGTCAGCTCTTATATAAGCTTTTTCTAAAATGTCTACTTTATTTAAAGCCTCTAAAGCTAGAATCTTATCTTTTTTAGAGTAAATACCTAATATCGTTTTCCAAAGTGGCATACCTGCAACTCTTGATGCTAAAACATTTCTTAAAACAGTTGTTTTACTAATTAAATTGAATGATTGAAAAACCATCCCTATCTTACGTTTGTAATCTCTTAATTCCTTGCCATGTAATGTATCTGGGTTAACACCATTAACAATTAATACACCTTCTGTTACATCGAGTATTTTATTTATGCATTTTAATAAGGTCGATTTACCTGCACCAGATAGTCCAATGATTGTAACAAATTCCCCTTGCTCAATTGTTGTACTAACATCTCTTAAAGCCACTGTTCCATTATCATACGTTTTACCAACGTTTTTAAAAATTATTGACATTAACACTACCTCTTCTCTTAAATAATTATTTAGTATCTAGGTCATCTGCACAACCAA
Organism: Mycoplasmatota bacterium; assembly: GCA_018394315.1. GTDB lineage: Bacteria > Bacillota_I > Bacilli_A > MAG-NZ > MAG-NZ > Zrk6. The sequence continues at coordinate 296,955 of CP074575.1, forward strand.
TAATAAATAACATGTTATGTAACTAATTATCATTTTTTTCTTTTGATAATTCCCTGAAGATATTCGATCCCAACCCTACTAATCATTCATTTTAATAATCTTGGATGTTTAGTCAGAGGACTTATTTATAGAATTGGAAGAACTAATCTGACAAAGTTTCTCTCCCAATTAGATATTCAAGCAGTAATAACAATTCATATAAAGTATCTAACTGTAAAATGGCAACCTAAAATCGTATGAAAAAGTGAATTAAATATACAATGTCGTTCTGTCTTTTTGTCTACTCAAATCAACAATAAGTTAGATGATGTATTAAATTATTACGATGAATGGAGAATAATGCCTGTCTCAAGCCACTAATATGGTTTCTAATATACTCTTTCAAAAGAAAAAAGTATTTAAATCCTATAAACCAATTTGTGATTGATAGATACCATGCCCCACCAAGAACATATAAAGTAACTAATGAATCACTCGTTAGTTATAAGGGTAGTAAATACTCTGTACCTGTAGATTATATGTTTAAAGAAGTTACAATCGATCTTAGAGATTTTATACATTCTCTCATGGACATTTACACGAAGTAAACATTTATTTTTTTCTCCGCCACAAGCAGCTAATGTTAAAACTAAAATAATAGCAACTACAAGTGTAAAAATTGTTCCATTCTTCAATCTTTTATTTTCCTTATTTTACCATAATTTGACCCAATTTTCAAATTTTTCATGCTATAATAGACAAAAAACAACATAAATTCCTATTTTAGGATAAAATTTAACAGGTGATAACATGAGAAGATTCAAACTAACTATCTTACATACAAGTGATGTTCATGGATATGTAATGCCTTACAATTACTCTAACAACAAAGACTCAAATATTGGATTATCTAAATTATCTACACTGATTAAGCAGTATAGGACTGAGAACTCACTATTGATAGATACCGGTGATACAATTCAAGGTAGTGCACTTACATACTATTATTCATTAAATCAGGAAACCATCAATCCAATATCAAAAGTCTATAACTATCTTAATTATGACTATTCTATTATTGGAAATCATGATTTTAACTATGGACAAACTTACCTTACGGAATTCTTAAAAGACTGTAATTCAAAAGTTCTTGCTGCAAATATATTTAAAAACAACTCAAAATTATTTGATTCTTTCGATATAAAGGAATTTGAAGATGGACCTACAGTAGCCATCGTTGGATTAACTACCCATTTCATTCCAAATTGGGAAAATCCTATTAACATAAAAAACATGCGTTTTGATCATGAACTTGAAACGTTAAAGTTAGTATTAAGTAACATAAGAAGAGACTACAAAGTTGATTTAATTATAGTTGGATATCACGGAGGCTTTGAAAACGATATAATCACTGGTCAGGCTATTCAAAATGAAACCGGGGAGAACAATGGATATAAAATGTTAGATTTAGATATCGATGTATTACTCTCAGGTCATCAACATAGATTCTTAGCGGGTGAACAAGGTGGTGTTAGTTATACACAACCCGGGTTTAATGGAAGCCATTTAGGTTTAGTTGAAGTCAACTTTTCTTATGAGGGTAAGTGGAAAGTCGCTTCAAAAGAAACTAAAATAATCTCAACATCTTCTATCAAGGGTGACTCTGAAATCATTAAACTTATTAAAAACATAGAGACTAAAACTCAAGAGTGGTTGGATACTCCTATAGGAAGATTAAGTTCAGGTGACTGTTTAATTACTGATCCCTTACTTGATAGAATTAATAAAAACCCAATGGTGACTTTAATAAATTCTATCCAAATGGAAGCTACAAACACCGATATATCTTGTACTTCGCTTGGAAACTCAGTCATGGGCTTTAATGCTTTAATAACAATGCGCGATATAATTTCTACTTATATATATCCAAATACATTAGTGGTCTTGGAAGTGACAGGAAAAGACATTAAAGACGCTATTGAAAAATCTGCGGAATTCTTTACGGTTAAAAACAACTCAATAGAAATCAGTGAACAGTTTATATCTCCTAAACTAGAACTTTATAATTATGATATGTTCGATGGATTAGAGTATATAATCAATTTAAGTAATAAGATTGGTGATAGAGCAACTAAAATAACACATAAAAACGCTCCACTTGATATGAAAAAAAATTACAAAGTCGTCATGAATAATTACCGTGCTGCAGGTGGAGGAAATTATACTATGTTCAAGAACAAAAAAGTAATCAGAACGGTAGAAAAGGATATGGTTGATATTATAGCTGATTATATTTTAAAGTACAAAGTAATTAATCTAGAAAGAGTAAATAATATTAAATTAGTAAAAAATGATTAACAAATGCTAGTCATTTTCCTATCGTAATTAAAAAACCTAGAGTCTTATGGCTGTAAAATTAAGTTTGGGGTAAGAGAGTTATTCTCTTATTTCAAACTTTTTTAATGGAAACAAAAAAAGTGCATAATAATCCGATATAATTTAAGCGCTCAAACCTAATTAGAAAGGAAATTATTATGCACTCAAATTCTATCACATTTAATAATGATATAAAATCTATTTTCAATATCCACGATAAATCTATAGTCCTAGATAACTATGAAATTATCGATGACTCAATAATCATTCATCTTTCAAGGAATCGCCAATTAGTCAAATGTTCAGTCTGTGGAGAATTAACTGATAAGGTCCACGACTATTATATTCGCACTATTAATCATGGTGTTTTCAATAACCGTAAGTGTTTTATTAAATACAAGCAACGTAGATATCGTTGTGATTGTGGTAAGAGATTCTCTTTACCTAATCAATTTGTTGAGAAGTACAATAAGATTAGTTCTAACTCTAAATGGAGTATCATTAACGAGGCTATACTTGTTTCTTCTTTCAAAGACATGGGGAAAAGACTTAATATGTCTTCTACCACTGTAAGAAGAATATTTAATATGCATTGTAAACAATCTAGAAAGTCTTTACCTAGAGTATTAAGCATTGATGAATTCAAAGGTAATAGTGGTGGATACAAATACAATCTAAGTATTTGTGATCCTTCTAATAGACAAATAATAGATATATTACCTTGTAGATATAAGGATTACTTACACCACTACTTTAGTACGTTTTCTTCTGAAGAACTAAGTAATGTAGAGGTTATTACTATGGATATGTATCATACTTACCACGATATTTGTAAGGAATTCTTTCCTAACGCTACTATAGTAATCGATACTTTCCACTTTGTTAGACTAGTTACCAATGCAGCTAATAATGTAAGGATTAGAATTATGAAGAAGTTTAATCGAATTGATAAGCAATACAAAGTCCTCAAATCTAGATGGAGATTATTTAATACTAAACCAGATTGCATCTCGGATAAATGGATATTTGATAAAAGGAGTAAGCAATGGACAAGTGATTCATCATTACTTGATTACATGAGAAACATTCATCCAGAGTTAGGTAAGACCAGAGAGTTACTAGAATCGTTTTATGAGATTGTTCATAACTCAAGCTATCCTACCGTTTATCATGAGCTCAATAATTGGATCATTGAAGCGAAGAAAACTAACATTGGTGAAGTTAGAGAAGCAGCATTATCTATAGAAAGGTGGTTACCTGAGATAGTTAATTCGTTTATGATTAATCCTGATACTGAAACTAAATACACCTCAGCCTTTATTGAAGGTAGTAATAACTATATCAAAGTGATAAAACGTACTTCATATGGATTTAGATGTTTCAATACTTTTAGAAACAAAATACTTTATCATCACAATAATTCAAGACATATTATATCTGCATAGTTATGCACAAAAAAAGGACATAGATTTTTTCAATCTATATCCTTAAACTCTTACTCATTTATTGAGTTTACCCCAATCCTTGACTTAGAGCCAGTCTTATAGACTCTAGGTCATTAGTTATTCAATAAATTCACTGATTAACTTAGCTAATTCTTCTGGACAATCTACCATAGGAGAATGACCAGAATTTTCTAAAATTATTTTGTTTGCATCGCTTAAAGCGTTTACGGTTTCATCAACCATACTTTCTAACACAACTATATCTGAGTCACCCCATAAAGATAAAGTTTTTGCTCTTACATCTTTAATAGAGTCATCTCCTTCACATACACCATTACTGTGATTTGACATATTAAACGAAGTCAAACACCAATCTATATCTACAAGATTTCTTTGTTTCATAGTTTCACTTAGATATAACTTATCATCCTCTAAAGATGGATTATTTACGTTATAAATAACCATATCCCAAATGCTTTTCATCGTTGCTACGTCGTTATTCCTTAGTGCAGTAATAATAGGTAAAACTTGTACCGCATCTAGAGCTAACTCTTCTTTAGTTGAATATGTTTCCCCAATGATTGGTTGTCCCAATTCATTTTTCTTGAATACTGGATATCCTCTAAATGAGGCTGACTCTACTAGGATCAGTTTTTCACACATTTCTTTATACTTTGCAGCAAACTTCAAGGCAATTGCCCCACCAGTACTCCATCCTAGGATATGTGCTTTATCAATGTTAAGTTCTTCCATTAAAAGATAAATATCATCAGATAAATCCTCTAGTGAGTTAATGGCTACATTATAAGACGAGTCACCAAATCCACGTAAGTCTGGTGCTATAATCTTATATTCAGTTTCAAGTAGTTCAATCAATGGTTTGAAATGAATCCCACTACTCATATTACCATGAATTAGAATTAAAACTTCCTTACTAGTACCACGCTCTATGTAATAATAAGTTTCATCATTAGTTAAACGTAAAGACTTCTTTTTCATACAAATCCTCCTAAATCACATACTTATAATTTCCGCTATTAATAAATCCAAGTACAAGCGCGACAAATAGTTCGGGTTTTTCATACATACTAGCGTGACCACAATTAGGTATTATAACTAATTCAGAATCTTTTATTCTTTCGCTAATGAATTTTTGGTCTTCCATTGGAGTTAAGAAATCCTGCTCTGAACTAATTATCATAGTAGGTACAGTGATATTATAAAGATCTTTATTAACATCGTGATTTTCTGAACTAATTGTTAACCTACTCATTGCATCAAGAAAATTTGGATCACTAAAAATTGGTATTAACAGCTCTTTTCTTTTATTCATCCAGTCTATCTTATTCATGTAAAACAGAGGCGAATAAATATAAGGAATAGTGATATTATAATACGCTTCACCATTTCTAGATTTAGCAACTTCATTCCACCCGTTTCCTATAGCTCTTAACCAATCTGAAGTCTTTGAAACAGCGTTAGCTAAAAACAGTTTCTCAATGAAAGACTGATATTTTACAGTGAATTTCAGTGCCACACTTGCTCCATAACTAATCCCAACAAGATTGATTTTCTCAATATTTAAATATTCCAAAAGAGCTTTAAGTAACTCAACTTGTAGGTCTAATGTATAGTTGTAATTTAGTTTACTCGTATCACCTTGGTCAAACATATCAAATCTGATTAATGTATTATCTTTAGAAAATGGTTTTTTAAACATCTCCCAACTTCTCGTTGACATCATTATACCGTTTAGTAGGATGATTTTATTTTTATCAGAATTAATATCTCCATCAACAATATAATGTACATCATAACCATTATATTTGAATATAGCCATTAGATATAACCTAATTCCTTTGCTTGTTTCCTTAGTTCATCTCTAAACTTAGGATGTGCTATTCCGATTAACAACTCGACTCTTTCATGAATGCTAGTTCCTCTTAGATGAGCAACACCATATTCAGTAACTACATAATCAACATCATTTCTAGATAATGATACAGCAGCGCCTGGTTTTAAAGTGCCAACTATTTTTGACATTTCTTCTTTTTGACCAGTTTCTTTATTTCTAACCATAGCTGTTGAATAAAGAGCTATGAAGCTTCTACCATTCTTGGCTTTTTGTGCTCCTGTAGCTGTATCAGTTTGTCCACCAGTTCCACTAAATTGAACTGGTCCAATAGACTCACTACAACACTGTCCTGTTAAATCAATTTCAATTGAAGTATTTATGGAAACTTGATTATCATTTTGACCTATTACATATGGGTCATTTACATAATTCCCATCGAGTAACATTACGCTAGGATTATCATCAACAAAGTCATATAGTTCTCTAGTTCCAAGCGCAAATGCAGCTACCATTTTTCCTTTGTGTAAAGTTTTCTTAGAGTTATTAACTGCTCCTGCTTTAAATAGTTTCATAAATCCTGTTGTTAACATTTCAGTATGTACACCCAAATTCTTTTTAGTCATTAATGCTGAAGCAACAGCATTAGGAATACCTCCAATACCTAGTTGAATACAGTCTCCATCATTTATATATTCAGCAATCATTTTTCCTATTTTAAGATCTCGCTCATTTGGTTCGATATCAGGTAACTCAGGCACTTCATAATCAACTTTGATAAAATAATCAACTTCTGATTTATGTAATTCTAAATCCCCTAGAGTTCTTGGAAAATTCGGATTAGTTTCTAATATAACTATGTCTGCTGCTTCTATAATCATTTTCTCATATACATTGGATAGAGATAAAGATACAAATCCATGCTTATCTGGCATTGATGCATTTCCTATATATATGTTGGGTTTAACATGTTCGAGTCTCTTCAATCCAGCCATATGAAGTTGATTAGGTATAAAAGAGATATTCTTATTCTTAAATGCCCTTCTCAAATCACCTGAAAAGAACCAACTACTTATTTCAAATAGTTCTTTATATTTCTCATTACAAATATATTCATACGGATATAATGGTAAACAATTATCAATGTTAATTTTATTTACCCTTCCATCTATTTTGTGAATATTCTTTAAGAATTCTCTTCCTTCACTAGCTGCCATTCCAGTTACGATGTGATCACCATCTTTAATTAAATCGAGCGCTGCTTCGATTGAGATTATTTTTGCCATGAGTATCCTCCTTAATAAAATGAATATAGAGATTTTTCCCTATATTCATTTTTTTATTAAATTATTTTCCTAAGATTGAATCAATTGATTGTATTGGTTGTTCAACATCCCATAAATATACTGCTTCTGCTGAATCTGTAGCTGGAGTATAATATAGTTTTGTTAATGCCATCGCTTGAGTACCAACACGTTGTCCGCTAGAATAGTCAATATTACCACCAAATGGGTTTTTAATTGGATCTGATTCCATTGCGTTAATATAATTTTCCCAAGTTAAATCATCATCACCAACGCGTGTTAAACCTTCAACAAAGAAGTGAGCTGCGATCCATCCAGTCATTGCATATACACTATTAACGTATTCACTATTATATTCTTCCATTTCATCTCTGAATAATTGATATTCCTCAGTGAAAGACGCATCATCATTTAAAATGTCAACCCATGCACTAGCATATACATCAAATGAATCTAAAGTTTCAGCGATTAACGCACCGAATGATGGTGACGCATTTACATAAGAAGTGATACAATCAACATCACTACCAGCAACTTCTAAAGCTTTAATTGATGTAGCTGCACTACCTTGGTTAGCAGCTATGATAATAAAGTCAACATCAGCTTCAACAATTTTGATTGCTGCTGCTGATAAGTCTGCTGCACCAAATTCTACCTCAACAATTTCAAGTTCTACATTGTTCTTTTCAGCTTCAAGTTCGATTCCTTCTAACATACTTGTTCCAGAATCATCATTAGAATAGATAACACCTATTTTTGATGCATTGAAATCCCCAATTGCTCTTGCAACCATTACTTGACCCTCAGCTGGGTACAATGGTTGAACAGGGAAAGAAGCTCTTTCATTTCCTTCAGCACTAGGGTTAAATAATGTACCAACACCTGTTGCATAATAAACACGAGGAATTCCCATTTCTGTTAAGTAAGTCTCTGTAGCTCCTATAATTGGTGTCCCAAAGTGTCCAACGAATGAGAAGATTTGATCATCTTCCACTAACTTTTCAGCGTAAGTTAAACCTTTAGCTCCATTAAATTCATCATCATAATGTTTAAATTCAATAGTTCTACCACTAACTCCACCTTCATCGTTTACCATTTCAAAATACGCTTCAATACCAGCGTTAAATGGTAATCCAACAAACGCTAACGCACCTGAAGTTGCAGCTGAATTACCTACTGTTACAGTTGTTTCAGTAACTCCTTGTGCACTTTCTTCACTACCATTACATGCTGTTAACGAAAATACAGCCATAACTAATAATACACTCAATAATAATTTTTTCATACTCTCCTCCTATTTTTTAGTTTTAAAAAATTATCTTAATCACCCAAATAAGCTTCAACCAGTTTTGGATCTTTCATTAAATCTTTTGCAGATCCTTCAAGAATTAATTCACCAACCTGAATCACATACGCATAGTCAGCAATTTTTAGGGTTTGAAGCGCATTTTGTTCAACAATTAAAACTGTAGTACCTTCTTTTTGAAATTCCTTAATTATTTCAAAGATGCTTTTTATAATCAATGGAGCTAACCCAAGTGAAGGCTCATCCAATATTAATAACTCAGGATTTGCCATCATCGCTCTAGAGATAGCAAGCATTTGCTGCTCTCCCCCTGAAAGAGTATTTGCTATTTGATTTCCTCTTTCCTTTAGTACTGGAAAATACTTATAAACTCTTTCCTTGTTGTTTTCCATTAATTCATTTCTTGTAAGTTTAATTTCCGTATTATCTAAATCTTCTTTAGATAAACTACTTCTTAATTTCTCAATTTCCCTTTTTATTCTTGAATTAATTGCTCCAGGAAATATTTGTGACACTTTTATTTTGTCCTTTTTAACTTTGAAAGCACCGATTCGTAAATTCTCTTCCACTGTTAAGTCAACGAATATTTGTCTACCTTCAGGCGATAATGTAATACCTTCTCTTGTAATTTTCTCTGTAGATAATTTAGTAATATTTTTCCCTTTAAATAAGACTTTACCAGATTCTGCTTCTTTTAAACCTGTAATTTTCTTAAGTAGAGTTGTTTTTCCACCACCGTTTGCCCCTAGTATCGCTACGATACTTCCTTTTGGAACATTTAAAGAAATACCTTTAAGCGCAGTGATAGGACCATAATTAACGACTAAGTCTTTTATCTCAAGTAAGTTTCTCATCAATCATCATCCTTTCCAAGATAAGCTTCTTGCACAATCGGGTTATTCTTAATATTTTCAGGTGTATCCATCGCCAGAAATTTACCAAATGAAATTGCACATATTCTATCACACACATTCATTACAAATCCCATATCATGTTCAACAAGTAGAATCGAAATATCAAACTTATCCCTTATATTTAGTATTAATTTACATAACTCTTCTGTCTCAACGTCATTTAATCCTGCAGCTGGTTCATCTAATATAATTAATTTTGGATCGCTAATCAGTGTTCTAGCAATTCCAATTTTCTTTAATATTCCGTAAGGTTGACCTCCTGCATATTGGTCTTTAAGGTGATCAATCCCCATAAATTTAAGTACTTCAATCGCTTTACTTCTATATTCCTCTTCTTCTTTACAAGCCTTCTTCGTTTTAAGAATATGCGAGAAAATTCCTTTTTTATATAAAGTATGAGCGCCTATTAAAACATTATCTAATATTGATAAATCAGCAACTAATTCAACATTTTGGAATGTTCTAACCAAACCTTCTTTGATAATATTAGTTACTTTTAAGTCGTTTAAATTAACAGTTTCGTTGTTTTTATTATTAAATAATACTGTACCCGTATCAGCATCATAAAACTGTGTGATGCAATTAAACACGGTTGTCTTCCCAGCACCATTTGGTCCAATTAGACCAACAATTTCTCTTTCTTTTATATCAAATGATAACTCATCAACGGCTTTAAGTCCTCCAAATGATATTGAAATATTATCAACTTTTAATAACATTCCTTTGTCTAAATTTACAGTAGAATTACTCATTAGCTTTTTGTCCTTTTTTTACCTTGATTTTCAATTCGCCGTTTTTATATTTCTTATATAACTTTTTAAAATCCTGAAATACATTAACTGCACCATTTGGATAAAACATTACAACAATAATAATTAGAACTCCAGAGAAAATATATGCTATCCCCTCTGTTCCTGCGAATAAATCTTCTAACCATAATGTCGGCACTCCGTATATTACAAAGACTCCTAGGAATGTACCAATTATTGATTTAACACCACCTACAACCACCATTGCTAGTACAAGTAAAGTTAACATTAAATTCCAATCAAGTGGTTGAACATATCTAAAGAATGATGCGTATAAAATTCCACCAGTAGTTGCAAATAGTGTCGCTATAATAAAGGCTATCAATCTATACCTTGGTACACTTACACCCATTGCTTGAGCTGAAGAGTCACTTCTACTCATCGCCATTAATGCTCGACCAGTTCTACTATGTACAATGTTATACATAATAAACATAAAGAGAACCATCATTACTACTAAGAATATAAACATCGTACTTTTTTGTAATTGTAGTACGCCAAATAGCTTTGGAAACTTAAAGTGTACTCCTCCATAAGCGTTTGTAAACCAAGTAACCTTTTTAAATACTTGTGAGAATATTTCCCCTACTGCTAGAGTAGCTATGGCTAAATATACACCATCTACTTTCAGTGAGAATAACCCTATGAAAATACCTATTAAAGCTGCAATTAATAAAGTTATTAGTGCTGCAAACTCATATGGTATTCCATGCCCATAGAAATATACAACTCCATAAGCGCCAAACCCAACAAATCCAGCAGTACCAAGACTAATTAACCCCGAGTACCCTATTAATATATTTAATCCCATCGCAACAATTGTGAAGATAATAATATAAGCAAACAAAGACACAGTTGAAACTTTCATTATCCCTACTGTTGAAAGTAGTGGTATTAATGATAACAGTACTCCAAAAGCTGTAAAACGATAATAAATATTCTTACTAAATTTATTCTTTATCTGTCCAATCAACCTTGATTTTCTTTTTTTTCCTTCCATAGTTTCACCTCTTTAAACTTTTTTGATTGTTTTCTTACCAACCAAACCTACAGGTTTAAAGAATAAGAAAATCAGTATTACAACATATACTATTACCGTACTCCATGTTGATGTAATATAAAAATTCGTTAAGTTTCGCGATAATGCAATCAAGTAAGCACCGATTACAGGACCATAAAATGACTGGAATCCTCCAAGAACACAAGCGAAGAATGCACTCATTTGTACGTCATTCATCATATTAATATCAACTGCAGATTGTGGTGCCACAATGATTGCAGCTAATGTACCAAATGCTGCTGCAGTTGCCCAAGACATCATAGTCACGTTTTTAGTAGGAACTCCCATCAATTTAGAGGCCATTTCATTTGATGCAGTGGCTCTAATCGCAAGTCCCCAAGAAGTGAATTTTAAGAACCAAAATGCCGATGCCATTAACGCAATGGATATTGCAATAGTGAATAATGCATTATATCCGATTGATGCACCCATAAATTCTACTTGAGTAAGGGTTGAGAACTCAATAAATCTCGGCATCGGTATTGGTTCAACTCCAAACAGTATGGGTGTAATTCCCAAAATCACTATAATTAATCCTAGTGTGATTATTTGTTTTCCTTCATGACCAACCCGAGCAGCTGGTCTAATAAAGAAAGCATCAATAACAAATCCAGTTAATATAGCTGTTACCATCGCTATTGGCACAGTAACCCAAATAGACCAACCCCAAGACATTAACAACGTAGCTGCAACAAATGCATTTAATGTACCAATTGCACCCTGAGCAAAGTTAAACGCTCTACTTGTTCTATATATAAGTACTACACCAAGTGCAGCTAGTGCATAAACACTCCCAGTTTCTAAACTCCTAAATAATAACGTTATAAAAACTTTCATTTTCTACCCCCATCTAACCATACTAGCTGCCCAAACATAGCCTATCCCAGCCGCTAATAGACAAACATTATCGTTCTCTTTAATCTTGCCTTGTTCTATTCCTAAGTGTAAAGAAACTATTTGATCAATTTGTCCGACATGTCCATAATCTTCTAAATATATGGTTTGATCTTCAGTAAGTTGCAACTCGTCAAGTATAGCGATATGTCCCGATCTTTTTATATGAAGTATTGCTAAAAAGTCTACATCTTCTCTTGTTAAGTTCGACTTTGTTAACGAGTCATCAATACACTGCATCCAATTTTTAAATGAAACCTCATTTAATCTATCTTTCATCTTTTTAGGTTCCATTAACTTTAATGACTTGTAAGCATAATCAATGTTTTCCTTTGTTATTGGATTACATGACCCACCAATTTCAACACCAGCTGATCTTGCTAAACTACCATCTCCAATAATATGAGAACCTAAAACTAAATTCTTTCCATAATTCTTCTTTAAAATCATGGCTCCTCCGCCTGCAGAGAGATTATACATCATAGACATATCTTTATCTTCATAGTTCACAAAGTCGCCATTTCTATATCCACCAACGATCATTATTGTATTTATTGAATCATCGGCAATAAGTAAATCTTTTGCTATTTTTATTGCTGAAACACTAGTACAACATCTATTTTGTAAGTCTATTCCCCAAGCATTATCTGCTCCTATCTTACCTTGAACATAAAGAGCAGATGTAGTTAAGGGGTATTCCTTCCACTCTTCAGTAATGGATAAAATCACATCAATCTCGAGAGGATCGATTTTTGTATTATTCAAACAATCAACAGCAGCTAAATAAGACATCTCTTGCGATCCTTCATTCTCTGATGCAATGAATTTTTCTTTGATCCCAAGTTTATCGATGACTGCTTGTTCAGTCCATACACCATTAGTTAACGAAGCTATTTCTTTAGCATTTAATTTATTTTTCGGTAAATATAGTCCTGTTCCTACGATTCCTACATTTATCTTACTGGTCATCGAATCACCTCTTGTGTTACTTATAATCTCATTCCACCGTTCACACTTAAAGTGTGTCCAGTAATATAAGAAGCTTCATCACTTGCTAAGAATAACGCTGCGTTAGCTATTTCTTCTGGTTGTCCTAATCTCTTAAGCATTGTCAATTGAGCAAATGAGTTAAGTAGATCTTCAGGAACTGTTTTAAGTATATCTGTCATTATGTATCCTGGTGAAATAGCATTTACTCTTACAGGTACACCTTTTCTTGCAAATTCTTTTGCCCAAGTTTTCGTAAGCCCGATTAATCCAGCCTTAGTAGCTGAATAATTGGCTTGTCCAATATTTCCATATTCGCCAACAACACTTGAGATATTAATTATCGATCCTCCACCATTTACTTCCATCTGTGGACCAATATGTCTTACTAAGTTGAATACTCCTTTTAAATTTACGTCAATTACTAGATTCCACTGCTCATCAGTCATCTTTCTAGTCATTGAGTCTCTAGTAATTCCTGCATTATTAACTAGAATATCTATTTTTCCATACTTCTCAATAATCTTATCAAAAAAATTCTTACAATCTTCGGTATTAGTTACATTCAGTACATATCCTTCTACTTGATCGTTTTCATAACTTAATTCAGTCATGTCTACAGCTACGACTTTAGCACCTTCTTTTGCATATCTTAATGCCATTTCCATACCTAAACCTTTTGCTGCTCCAGTTACAACAGCTACCTTATTTTCAAGTCTCATTTACTCTCCTCCATACTTTTAAGAATTAATGCAGTACCCATTCCTCCACCAATACAAAGTGAAGCTAATCCATATTTTGATTTTCTTCGAAGCATTTCGTGTACTAACGTAGTGGTAATTCTATTTCCACTAGCACCAACAGGATGACCTAATGCAATAGCTCCACCATTAACATTTGTTCTTTCCATAATTGCTTCTTCTGTCATTTTGAATTCTGAAGCTAATTCTTTAACAACTCCTAGACTTTGTGCAGCAAAAGCTTCATTTAACTCTAATAATTCGATATCACTTAAAGTTAAATCTGTTTTACCAATTGCATCTATTACAGCAGGAACTGGTCCTAGTCCCATATAAAGGGGTTCTACGCCACCTTGCCCAACACTTATAATTTCAACTAGCGGGTTCAAGTTATGTTCTTTTACTGCTTCTTCACTAGCTATTAACATAAAACTAGCACCGTCATTTATTCCAGAACTATTTCCAGCTGTTACCGAACCATCCTTTTTAAAGGCTGCTCTTAATTTTCCTAATTTCTCTAGAGTAGTCTTACCGTTAGGATATTCATCTTTATCAAATATGATTTCTTCTCTTCTACTCTTAACTGTAACAGGTACTATCTCATCATTAAATTTGTTTTCTTCTAAAGCCTTAACAGCTTTCTTCTGAGAGTTAATAGCGAACTCATCCTGTTCCTCTCTTGTCAAAGAGTACTTCTCAACGATATTTTCAGCTGTTATTCCCATATGAACTTGATTAAAAGCATCAGTTAGAGCATCATCAATCATATGATCCTTAACATTGAATCCAACCATCTTTATCCCATTTCTTACTTTTTCTGGCAGTAAGTATGGCGACAAACTCATTGATTCAGTACCACCAACAACTACCAGATTGTGAATCCCTGCTTTAATACTTGTGAATGCATTCATTATCGTTTTCATCCCTGATCCACATACCATGTTTAAACTGTACGCTGGTACACTTACTGGTATTCCAGCTTTGATAGATACCTGTCTACCAAGTCCTTGACCCAATCCTGCAGGCAAAATATTACCTACAATTACTTCATCAATTTTCTCAGCACTAATTTTAGTCTCTTCTAAAATGTTCTTTACTACTACCGCTCCTAAATCCGCTGGATGCACCGATTTAAGAGTGCCAAGAAATGACCCAATTGCTGTACGTTTTGCTGATACAATGTAAACTTTACTCATATAATCCTCCTCCAAAATATTAAAAGTTTTACACAGTTAAAAACTACAAATTGTCATTTAAACTTATACTTGAAATTTGTACTTTTTTCCTTTATACTATCTTCAGTTACTGGTTATCTCGTTAGTAACTGAATAACTGTTCATAACATGAAGACTTATTCAATAAATATCATAAAACGCTTACAATGTCAATGCTATTAACGCGTTTTCGAGCTATATTAGGAGGAATTTATATGATTAGTGGAGTTAAGATACCAACCACTAGAAACGGAAAGGCAACCTTCAACATCATAGTAGAAACAGCGATAGAACTGTTTTATATAAATGGCTACCACTCTACAACCATCGGTAATATAACATCTGAGGCAGGAATTGGAGCTGGAACTTTTTACCTATATTTCGCAAATAAAAAAGCATTATACACATATATATTGATGGAATTTCAACACGATATAAGAAAGAGAATTGCTACAAAAGTAAACCAAGTTGAAGGAAGATTTGAAAAAGAAAAAGAGGGTCTTAAAACATTCATTAAATACGCTTTAGAAAATCCTCATTCTTATAACATAATCTGGGAATCTTTATATATTGATAGAGAATTATTCATAAATTATTACGATACTTTTGCCAAAAGATACGAAGTAGGTCTTAAGGAATCTGTTGAAAAAGAAGAAATGTATGACGTGGACACTGAACTTGTTTCATATATTCTAATGGGTGTAAGTAACTTCATTGGTCTAAAAGTATTACTTAAGTTAGGTGACAACAATTCTAATGTTGATCAAATAGTTGATAACGTAATGAACATAATAAGGACAGGTATTTTTAAGTAAACTTAAATTTTAAATTAAGTTTTTTTATTTCCGATTAATGGGAGATAGCGTTATCATAAATAAAAATGTTCCACACTACTATAAAGTGTGCTAGAATAACTACTAAATACGATGAACAAGAGTAGTAGTTAACAATCTTTAGTTATAGAGAACTACAGTTTGGTGAAATGTAGTACAAAGAATTAATGAACGTGCTTGGGAGTATAATTATCGAATTTTGAGGTAATTACGTATATCTTGCGTTAAAAGATTTGAGTGCTCTTTTTTAAAGAGAATTAAGGTGGTACCGCGTTAATAACGTCCTTTTTATGAGGGCGTTTTTTTATTAGGAGGATTATTATGGAAAAATTATTTGATTTCGAATCAGTTTATGTATGGATACCGTATTTGATAAAGGGACTATCTATTACACTAATTATTGCATTTACTAGTGCTTTATTTGGTATAGTCCTAGGAGTTATCTTAGTAATAATGACAAGGAGCAAGTTCTTGCGGTTTATCTCAAGCACATACATTGATATATTTAGAGGTACACCTGTTATTCTACAATTATCAATAATTTATTTTGCGGTACCACAAATACTAGATAGATTATTTAACACAATGTTAGGTAATAATATAGATTTTGCGATGAATGCAGTTTTCGCAGCTATTATTACTTTCAGTCTAAATTCAGCTGCATATGTTGCTGAGGTGATCCGTGCTGGGATCAATAGTATTGATAAAGGAGAGATTGAAGCAGCTAGAGCACTAGGAGTTAGTAAATTTCACATATATAAAGACATCATATTTCCTTTAGCTTTTAAAAATTCATTACCAACATTGATGAATGAGTTAGTAACCTTAGTAAAAGAGTCATCAGTAGTCTCAATTATCGGTGTTCAAGATTTAATGAGAAGACAACAAATTGTAACATCACAAACATTCATGTACTTTGAACCACTTTTGTTTATTGGAGTGATTTACTATATCGTTATTAAATTAATGACGATTACTAGTAGACAAATAGAAAAGAGGTTAGTTTATGATAACTATTAAAAACATACATAAATCATACGATAGTTTAAAAGTTTTAAAAGGAATTGATTACGAATTTAAACATAATAAAACTACCGCAATAATTGGTTCAAGTGGTAGTGGTAAGTCTACATTACTAAGGTGTTTAAATTTGTTAGAAAATCCTAATGAAGGAGATATATTCTTCTTAAATGAAAATGTACAAGAGCTAAAAGATACAACTACTTTAAGAGAACAAGTTGGAATGGTTTTTCAATCATTTAACTTATTCTCAAATATGAGTGTTCTAGAAAATGTTTCATATGCGTTAAGGGTGGTAAAAAAAATGAAAAAGACAGAAGCCGATACTATCTCAAAAGCGTTGTTAGAAACCGTTGGATTAAGCGATAAAATAAGCGCTTATCCACATCACTTAAGTGGAGGGCAGAAACAAAGAGTAGCAATTGCTAGAGCATTAGCAATGAAACCACAGGTATTACTATTTGATGAACCTACTTCTGCTTTAGATCCTGAGATGGTTAACGAAGTCTTAGCGGTCATTAAAAAGCTTACTAAAACAGGAATTACAAGTATTGTAGTAACACACGAAATGAAATTCGCTAAAGAAGTAGCCGATGAAATAATCTATATGGATAAAGGAGAATTAATCGAGAGCGGAAACGCATCTGAATTCTTTAATAATCCCAAGTCTAAAAGAGCCAAAGAATTCTTAAAAAATATAATATAAGGAGAATTAAAATGAAAAAAACAATTATAATATCGTTAATAATAACTTTATTAACTGGATGCAAAGCAAATACTGAAACAATTACTGTATTAACTAGTACAGGATATGAACCATACGAGATGGTAGATACTAATGGAGAATTATCAGGTTTTGATATTGAGCTTTTTGAAGCGCTAGCTCAAGAAACTGGTTATGAAATCAAATGGAAGGACGTATCTTTTGACGGAATCATCGCCGCACTGCAAGCAAATCAAGCGGATGCTGCAATAGCCGGAATTACTCCAAGCAATTCAAGAAAAGAGAAAGTAGATTTTTCTAATACTTATTATAATTCAGAGGATGGGTTGATAAATTATCTTATTGTAATGAATGATAGCTCAATCACTGGAGTGAGTGATTTAGAAGCTAAAGTGCTTGGAGCACAATTAGGTACTATTCAAGCTGATCTAGTTGAAGAAATTAAGTCAATATATAACTTTGAGACTGATTTAAGAAATATTAATGCACAAATTATTCAGGAGTTGAAGTCAGGTAGAATCGACGCACTTGTAGTAGAAAGTGCTGTTGCAGACTCTATTTTAGATTCGGAAAACACGTTTAAAAAAGTTCTACTGGAAGTTTCAAGCGAAAGTATCACCGGTAACGCAATTGCTTTTCCTAAAGATAGCAACCTAACTCAAGACTTCAATAATGCTTTAGAAACTCTAAAGTCAAATGGAAAATTAAAAGAGTTAGTTGATAAGTGGTTTAATTAAACTAAAGAGGTAATTAACTTTATCATTAAAGGTGTTATGGGTTTTCATAACACCTTTTTATTTACCTTTTAGGCACTTTTTAAATAACTTAAGTGATAAAGGCACCTTCGGAAATTATATATTCTGAATACATATATATTGAATACTAAACTTGATGAACACTTAAGTAAAAATAAGATGTATTCCTCATATTCTACGAAAAGGAGGGAGGGTATGGATAAAGAGTTAGATTCTATTATTGAAAAGGAAATAATAAATCAGGAATTTGAAGAATGGTTTGGAGAGTTTCCATGTAGGCGTACAATATGGAGTTCTGATGAACCAATTGAAAATGCTACTTTAATATTTAATTATCAAAATGGAACTGATGAACTCAGACTCTATATAAACGACAGTTCAAGACCTACAGAAATCCTTAACCCAGGAGAATCATATAAAAAAACAAAAATAAACTTATATAGAATAGAAATCTGCTGTGGTAACGAGACCCCTGTAAGTAATAATAGATG
Organism: Mycoplasmatota bacterium; assembly: GCA_018394315.1. Taxonomy (GTDB): domain Bacteria; phylum Bacillota_I; class Bacilli_A; order MAG-NZ; family MAG-NZ; genus Zrk6. The sequence continues at coordinate 315,658 of CP074575.1, forward strand.
TTTAAATATGTGTAAAAGACGAAGAATTAACGAATCACATTGTTCAGGTACTATAAGGATATGTACTTATCACAAAAAACCTTGTGCAAAACCAAAGTGTAATTATGCATTATGGTTAATTATATTTATATTAAATGTAATTATAGCCCATTCTTGCTCTGACTGTTGTTAATCTAATTCTAATAATCAATAACCCACAATCAATTTGTGGGTTATTACTATTTTGAACTTTTTGAAAAATTTAACATTTATACAACTTATCACCTAGTCAAAAATCAAACTTAATAATACTATAAAGTAGGAGTTGATAATATGAGGGCTATCATATTCATAAACACAACAGAGTCGGGTACATCTAGAGAAGTATTAAAATCTGCGAAGAGATTAGGTTATAAAGTAATTCTTTTTACAGACAATTCAAAACAAGATAAAGAAAGACATCGATTCACTGAAGTAGATGAACTAATATACTTAGAATATCTATCCTACGGCGATATAAAATCTTACATTGAAAGATATATTTTACACTTTTATGAGATCTCCGCTATCTTAAGCTTTTTAGATGGTTATGTAGGAATGGCATCTAGACTCGCAGACGATTTTACTGATAATATACTTAGTTCAAAAGCACTTGAAATAATGGAAAACAAACTTAAAACTAGAATGTTTTTTAAAGATGATAGTTTTACCCCGAAGTTCTCAAGTCTTAAAGATTTGTTAAATAAATCTCATTTGAATTTTCCTGTTGTCTATAAAGAATGTACTTCAACTGGTTCAAAGGGAGTAAAAAAAATAAATTCAAAATATGAACTTACAAACTTCGTGACGTCAGATGCCTTCATAGAAGAATATATACCAGGTCAGCAATATATGGTTGAGGTTTTAGTAAAAAATAGTAATCCAAAGATAATTGCCAAAATTAAGCAGATTATTTTGCAAACTAGTTATGATACATTCATTGTAAAAGGTTACTCTTTAGATAAAGATTTTAAGCTCCACACAAGTGAAAAAGAAATGATCAACAAAATTGTTTCTAAATTAAAGATTAAGAATGGACACATTCATATTGAATATAAGATGAATAAAGATGGGGTTAAACTCATTGAAATAAATCCTAGGATCTCAGGCGCAGGCATGCATGCGTTACTTGAAGAAGGACTTGGAATTAACTATACTGACCAAATGTTGAAGTTTTACCTAAAAGAAGATATACAAATTCCCAAACTTAAGAATAATTGTTACGCTCATTACTTTCTATCTAACAAAGGAGGGATACTTTCTAGAGTCACTGGAAGAGCAAAATCAATCATTCAAAAAGATATAAAGAGATTATTCATTAAACCTAAACAAGGTCAATTTATTAGATTACCAAAGTCAATGGCCAATCGATATGGTTACATCATTGGAACTGGTAGAACAATAGAGGAAGCAAGAACAAATACTCTCAAAGCTTCAAAAAATATCAAATTCCATCTAGTTCAAGAGTCATACTTAAACCTAATTCTCTTTATACTTCTCGTATTGGTACTTTCACTGCATTTGCATAACTTATAAAAATTCATTATCAAAGAAGAGACTACTATTTACCATTCGTTTTTGAATGGTATTTTTTTAATTAAAAAAAGAATTTAAAAATTCTTAATTTTATATTCACTATATTTAATAATATTTCTGGCGTGATCAAGTTCACCTCTAAAAATTATTGGTACTCCCGGTCTCCAATTTATCTCATAAAGATAAATTTTATTATTCTTATCGAGTCCAATATCGATTCCTAGTTCATTAAGATCATCTCCATAATAATCATTAATGAATTCAGCCAACTGAATAGCGAACACTTTCATGTATTTAAAAATGGCATTCCACTTCTCATCATACTCTCCCTTTAAATATGACTCGATATCAACTGTATATCCTCCTTGACTATAGTTTGTTACTTTGTTCTTGACGTTAGCTATTCTTGGATAGATAGTTGTAAGTATATATTTACCCTCTCCATTTTTTTGAGTATGAAGTCTAAAATCGACAGGTAGACCTTTTGAAGTCTCAGAGAAAATATATTGTTGTATTAAGTATGACTCTAAATCTATATTCTTTAAAGGCTCTTCTAAAGAGTTAACTACAAATTTACTACCATTCTCGTAGATTATATATGTTTTAGATTTTTTTTCAATAAACAAAATCCCGATCCCCTGGCATCCACTCATAGGCTTCAAAACGATTTTTTTATACTTATTCAGGAATTCATCTACATTACTAATATTAGAGGCTAATTTAGTTTTCGGTAAGAAACCTCTAAAACAAGTGTCCTCCATTATTATTCTATGAATATCTTCTTTATCCCCTATTGGATTCTCTAAATACGATATTTCATCTCGTAATCTCAAGTAAATATCATTTTGTTTATCTGTATTTGGTTTAAACATATTAATTACAACCTTTGGAAACGGATAGGTCTTCTTAATCCACTCTCCATTTTCATAACTAAATCCCTCTATCGTCCTACTTATAAAGTCAACCTTTCCTGGTGAAAAATAGAAAAATTCTACTCCCTCCATTTTAGCTGCAGCTGCAAAAGTATAGACCCTACTAATTTTGCTTGGATGAGCCCTCATATGCATAGCCCCTACTAACATTATTCGTCCTCCCTTAAATGAAAAGTAATTTTTTTCGCAGCATCCAATGCAGCTTTTTTGGCATCTTCAACTGTCTCTCCAGTTGCGATAATGTAACCATTTCTATCTCCCATGTGCCTTGGCTTTCTAATATAATTCCCTTTTCTTCTCTTAATAAACACCACTTCAACACCAGGAGAGTTAAGAGCTTTAATCTTTCCAGTTACTCTGAGACTTTCTCCTTCTTTTTCTGATATTAAAAAGTGAGTGTACACATTTTCTTTTACTTTTGGCAACTCAAAATCTTCTTTTAAATAAAATTTAAGTATCTGCTCTGCGTAATCAATTCCACTAGCTACTTTCATAATGTCATTCATTCCTGTACCCGTTGTTCTTGGATTTATTTCAATCAGTTTATAGATATCTCCATTCTTTCTCATTTCAATATGTAATTCACCATTTTGAACTTCTAATTTCTTGGTAATATCTATAATGATTTTTTCTTCATTACTAGTTATATAGTCATCCTTATTTAGTGAGTATCCTAGTATAATGAATGAATTGTTTTTAGTATAAATATTATCCTGATGGAACTTAACGATATAAACAGGATTACCGTTTTCAACAAACACCTCAAATAAGTACTGTTCTCCGTCTACATACTCTTCTACTAAAACATCATCAGAATTGTAAAATGATTCAGGGATGTCTTCTACTGTATCGACTTTTTTTACATCTCTAGAGGCTGATGAAGATGATTTCTTAATTATAAAAGGATAATTCAATAGAAAAGCGTCGCTCTTATTCATTTTTGCTTTTATGTAAATTGGCGAAAAATCATAGTCCTTAAATACTTCTCTAGTACGTAATTTGCTCTCCATAATCTCTAAAGCATTAGTGTTCCTAGGATTAAAAGTGAATTTATCTCTTAATCTAGAAGCCAAGGTAACATAACCATCTACAAAACTCAAAATAGATACTATTTCGAAATGTGGCTTTATATTTTGTTTTATATATTTTTTTAATTTATCAAGAGATAAATCTTCCAAATAGAGCATTTGATGAACATCATGATACTCATCTAGCTGATTAATTTGTTTTTTGTTATCAGTTATTAAAATAGTATAATAATTTAACCTGTCACAAGCCTTAATTACGTCCCTGCTTAATCCAGATTTATTCGTCTTAATGAAAACTACTGCCTTCATAATATCACCCTATCATATACTATGATTTGTTAACAAACACAATTAGTGTAAATGTTTAGATATATATATTTTCATCAACTAGGTAATCAAATATTTCTTCAAAATTGTCCAGCATTGATATTTTTACTAAAACCACAGTATCTTCATCAATCAATTCACTTAACAGTTCTTTTACACCTTCGACACTATCTAACATAATCACTCTATCTTCTTCTAGTCCATTTTCAATTGCTCCATAACCAATGAGCTTAGATACCTCATCTAGAGTAATTAAATAATCCACATCAGTTAAGTATTGCCCCATTTCTCTATGTAACTCTTCTTCTAAATCATCTAGATACCCCATCTTAGATAAAATAATAATTTTCTTTTTGGGGAATTCCATCAATACATCAATAGCTGCTTTTAAAGATGTTGGGTTTGATGAAAATGAATCATCAATAATCAATGAACCATTTATACCACTTTTTAGTTCTAAGTGTTTACTAACATATTTATAGTCCTTTAGGATTGCAATTGATTCAGTTATATCTATACCTAATAAACGACAAGCTATAATCGCAGCAGTCGCATTATACATATTGTGTTCTCCTAGACCTGGCAACTTAACAATATACTTTTTATCATCATGAATAAGGGTATAAGACATTCTTAACACATCAACATCAGTTATTCTGTACTCACTCTCATTTTTACCAAAGTATATTAATTTTCCTTCAAAGTCGCTTATATCTATCTTTGCAGTATTTTCACAATCTTTATTTAGAATCACAAAACCTGACTCATCAATTATTTCAAGCATTTCTGCTTTAGCCTTAATATAACCATCTAAATCCTTACAACCATTAAAATGATCATAACCTATGTTGGTTATGATTCCAATATTGGGATTAAAGTACATATTTGCCTCAAGTATGTCATTTGGCTCAGCAACACCCATCTCATAAACCGCTACATCAATGTAATCATCTAAGGCTACTAAATATGGCAAATTAAAATACCCTGCATTTTTACTCGATATTGTTCCTTCGACATTATAAAACTTAGATAATATAAACTTGATCATTTCTTTTGTAGTTGTTTTTCCACATGTTCCTGTAACCCCTACAACTGGAATATCAAATAATGATCTATAGTATTTAACAAATTTCTCTAATGCTTGGTCAACATCATCGACATAAATAACAGTAAAATCATCAAATTCCGACTCAAGCTTAACATCAGAAACAATCACTACGTTGGTCCCATTAAAATCTGATGGATAAATCCTTGAATTAGATACATAAAAATAAGCAGAATTAACATCAAGAAACCTAACTCTATAACCGACATACTCTATGTCACCTAAAAAGTTATCCTGTGCAATTTCACCCCCAATAATTTCATTAAATTCGTCAAGCGAAAACTTCTTCATAAAATCACCTCTACCTTAACCTATGAAAATATTTACTTTAACGACTGAGCAATTATCTTATAGTTTCTCTATAAAGTGGTTCGTTTTTTCATCAAATTATATTACACTATAAAAAAAGCCTAGAGAGTAAGCTCTAGACTTTAGATTATAAATGGTGCCGAGAACAGGAATTGAACCCGCAACCTACTGATTACAAGTCAGTTGCTCTACCAATTGAGCTATCTCGGCATAAAAAATGGTGGAGAATGACGGACTTGAACCGCCGACCCTCTGCTTGTAAGGCAGATGCTCTCCCAACTGAGCTAATCCTCCAACTGAAATTATTATATCAAATACTAAAATAGTTGTAAATAGAAACTTAAAAAGGGAATTTCTTCCCTTTTAAAGTTTACTTGTAATCCAATTACTTATATCCTCATAAACCTCTTCTTTATTCGTTTCATTTATCATTTCATGAAGTGCACCTTCGTATATTTTTAAAGTTAAATCAGTTATTACCTTTTTGTATTTTTTATGTATCTTATAAACTAGATGACAGTTTTTACCCCCTACTGGATCCTTTTCACCAGAAAACATAAGAAGTGGTATATCATTTATATTTTGATAACTAGCTTTCGACTCTATATATAAAACACCCTTAGCCATTTCGTTTGCATAATCAATTGTAATTGTTTCACCGCAAAGGGGATCGTTATTATATTTTTTTATAACTTCTTCATCCCTTGATACAAAACTAGACACTCCTAATTTTATAGCTTTTTTGTCTAGACCACCATAAATTAGTTTGTGCAATTTTTTACTATAAGCTTCTTTTCCATGCTTTCTCTTTTCTCTTCTTATCATCCATAAGGCTATTTTCATCATAATTGGCGAAGTAGATCCTGTTCCACTCAATATAGCACCATCAATTAAATCAGAGTATTTACTCAAGTAATCTCTTACTATGAATGATCCCATACTATGACCCATTAAAAAGATCTTTTTATTTGGATTCTCTTCTTTAATTATTTCTGTTAACCTCTTTGTCTCTTCTACATATAAGTCCCACCCATTATCTTCATTAGATAGATAATTAAGTTTTTTATTTATACTTCTTCCATGACCTCTTAAGTCTGCGATATAAACAGTGAATCCATTATCTTTTAAAAAACTCGCAAAATTCTTATATCTCTTTCCATGTTCTATTGAACCATGAACTATCTGAATAACTGCTTTAGCGTTTTCACGCTCATACTTATCATAAAAAATTTGTGTATTATCATTTCCATAAAAATTATACTCTAACATGATTCCCCCTTATCGTTTTATTCTACTTAATCTAAACACTGATAATCCAAAAAATATAAACGCAATAACAATCATATATAGTATCATTACAGATACCGATATATCATATCCAAATAAACTCATATCAACACCATAAAAACTTCGGTAAAAATCTGTTGTTCCTGCTGGGGCATCACTAAACACTATACCAAGCGGTTTTTCCATAAATATTTGTCTAAATATTGATGAAGTGTGTGCTGCGGGATTAATCTTAATAACCGTTTGAAGTGTTTCTCCAATTACTCCAATCGGAATATAAATACCTGCTAGAAAACCAATTAATGTACCAACAAGAGTGTTTATTACTCCAACTGTTGAAACAGATTTAACAAATGATAATATAAAGAAAGAAATTGATGAAAAACTAACTACTGAGAGGATTATTAGTAATATTGACTTAATGAATGTCATAAAAGATATAATTTCTCCTCCATTAGATATCATATAAAATTGACCTAACCCAAAAGTTATTAGTGATAAAACTATACCTACTGCCCAACTAGCAATCAAATATCCTAAAACGATTTGCCCTCTTGAAATTGGAGCGGTTAGAAAATCATTTAAAGTTTTATTTTCAGTATCACTTATCATATCACTCAATATACTTAGTGGTACTGTTATTGAATTTACTGTTACTATCCCAGCTAAGATCCAACTATCAACTAACCATCTAATACTTTGCGTACTTGGAACACTTCCTTGTTCTAAAAACCCATTACTAACTAAATTATTAAACCTATTTATAAGACTATCAACTTGGAGTTCACCTAAAAAACCAACATATAAGAAAATAATAATCAAAACACTTAGTAAAGAGAAGAAAATAGATGTTTTGTCGTAAAGATAGTTTAAACAGTTTCTCTTAACTAATTTCAATACTACTCTCATCTTATACCTCCAACCTATTTCCAGTAATATTTATGAAAACATCATCCATATTACCTCTAATAACTTCAAATGCTTCAACATACTTATCTACATTATTTAGAATTCTAAGACCTTCTAAACTATCCTTAATCCTTATAATTATTGAATCTACTGACTTTTGATACTTAATATCTAATTCATCTAACAAAGATAATATTTGATCACTGCTTGGAACTATTTTTAAAACATCACTACTATATTTTATCCTAAGTTGTTCTGGTGTTCCTGTTGCTACAATTTCACCCTCATTAATAATAACAACATTATTAGCAGTATTCGCCTCTTCCATATAATGCGTGGTTAAGAATATTGTGATATGTTCATCATTTCTAAGTTTTTCAATTATTTGCCATACTTCACTTCTTGTCTTAGGATCCAATCCAGTCGTGGGTTCATCTAAAATAAGTATACTAGGAGTATTAATTAAAGCTCTCGCAATATCAGCTTTTCTTCTTTGTCCTCCACTTAAAGTTCCATATTTTTGATCAATAAACTTTCCTAAATCAAGCATATTGCTGATTGTATTTATACGACTCTCTAAGGAAACTTGGTCTAAGCCATAAAAACTGCCACGTATATCTAGGTTTTGCCTAACTGATAATCTTCTATCAAGCATATTCTCTTGAAATACAACCCCTACCTTTTTTCTTATGAGATTATCATCTTTTCCTAATGCGTTATCATCTACGATTACTTCGCCATTATCATATTCAAGTAGAGTACATATGATATTTATTGTCGTACTTTTACCAGCTCCATTTGGGCCTAAAAACGCGAAAAATTCTCCTTCAATAACATCAAAACTTATTCCTTTAACAGCTTTTATATCATCGTAACTTTTTTGTAAATCTTTCACTGAAATAATTTTTTTCATGCTCCCCCTCCTATATCATAATCTTCATTTAATTAATTATTATTGATGAATAATTATATCATTTACTATATCAATAGACAACTAATGTCATCTTAATCTTATCCTATAAATATACTATAAGTAGCTAGTGTTAATTACAAAATACTCAAGATATGATATAATTAACTCCAATGAAAGAGGGATATTATGGAACTAAGTATAAATGAAATAATCATTAGAATCGGTATTACATTACTCTTTTCGTCTCTTTTGGGTTATGAAAGAAGCAAGCATAATAAAGCTGCTGGAATCGTAACTCACTCACTAGTAGCAGTAAGTACTGCAGCTATCGCAATTCTTCAAGTTGAGTTATATAATGATAGCATTAACTTTGTATTATCAAATCCAGAACTAGTAACACACATCACATTCGAAAGACAAAGAATTGTCGCACAAGTAATTACTGGTATCGGTTTTTTAGGCGGGGGAGCTATCTTAAAAACAAAGAGCGAAATCAGAGGATTAACAACTGCCGCTACTCTTTGGGCAAGTGGTATTGTAGGTATAATATTTGGAATGGGTTATTATTCATTAGGTATAATTCTTTCTGTTTTGATACTTGTACTAGTCTATGGTGTAAAAACCTATATTAGAAACAAAAGAATTAATAGAGAAACTACAGATGATAGTATCGAAGGATAATCAGATATATCTTTTAACATTTTAATCCAAATTAAAACCCCTTTCAAAAAGGGGTTTTTTAGTCTAAATTATGTTCAATTCTTTCCCAACTCCAACAAATACTTCAACTGCTTTATCTAATTGTTCTTTAGTGTGCTCAGCAGTAATCATACAACGTAATCTTCCTGTACCCATCGGAACAGTTGGAAATACTATTCCTGAAACAAAAACTCCACGTTCTAATAACTTTCTAGAAAACTCCATTGTTTTCGCTTCATCACCGATTATTACAGGAGTGATTGGAGTTTCACTATTCCCGATATCAAATCCGGTCTCCTTCATTTTATCTTTAAAGTAGTTTCCATTATCCCATAATCTTTCAGATAACTCTTTGCTTTCACTCATTACTTTAATACTTTCATTGATCGCAGCTACTGTCCCTGGAGGAAGTGCAGTAGAGAATAGAATTGGGCGCCCTCTATGTGATAACCACTCTTTTGTAGCATAACTTCCTGCTATGTATCCACCAATTACACCTACAGCCTTACTTAAAGTACCCATAATGAAATCTACTTGACCGTGCAAATTAAAATGATCAACCGTACCTCTACCATTTTCACCTAAAACACCAGAACCATGTGCATCATCTACATAAGTTAAGCAATCATATTTTTTAGCTAAAGCAACTATTTCTGGAAGTTTACAAATGTCACCATCCATACTAAATACACCATCGGTAATTATTAAAACTGTTTGATAATCATTTCTTTTTTCCTTAATTAATCTTTCTAGATCTTCCATATCACTATGTTTAAAAACAGCTTTATCAGCTCTAGATAATCTAACACCATCAATGATTGAAGCATGGTTTAATTCGTCACTTAAAATTAAATCCCCCTTACCTGTAACAGCTTGAATAGTACCTGCATTACAGTTAAATCCAGATTGAAAAACCATTACTGCTTCTTCTTTTTTGAACTTAGCTAAAGTTTTTTCTAACTCTTCATGTAAATCCATATTACCCACAATAGTTCTTACAGCTCCAGCACCAACCCCATACTTTTCTATCGCCTTAATACTAGCTTCCTTTAACCTAGGGTGACTTGCTAAACCCAAATAATTATTACTCGTTAAGTTAATAACTTCTTTTCCATTTAAATTAATTACTGAACCACAAGCACCATAGTTAATTGGTAACTTTCTATAAACACCTTGATCTTTCAACTCTTGAACTTTCTTTTCTAATAACTTACTCATTTATTCCACCTGGGAAAAGAACAATCTTTCCACATTTTCCTTCCTTCATAAGTTTAAATCCCTCTTCAAAATCTTCTAAAGCAAATTCATGCGTAACAATTTTATCTAAATCTAACACTCCTGATTCTACTAATCCAACTACTTTATACCAAGTATCATACATTAATCTACCGACAACACCATATATTTCAATTCCCTTAAATACTACATCTTTAGCTAAATCTATTTCTATATTTTTACTAGGGATTCCTAGTAAAGACATTTTTCCGCCTAGCTTAACGTATTTGAAAGCAGCCTCGATTGCATTTTTGTTTCCACTAAACTCTGCAACTACATCAACACCATTTTCAGTTTCTATAAACATTCTTTTTATTACATCTTCCTTTACAGGATTGATTATTACATCAGCTCCTAAATCTTTAGCCATTTGAATTCTATACTCATCCACTTCAACTGCGATCACCTTTTTTGCACCTAGTGCTTTAGCTACATTAACTGCCATCAATCCGATTGGCCCACATCCCACAATCGCAACATTTTTTCCGACAATATCAAAATGCGTAAGTGTATGAACAGCATTTCCTAATGGTTCTAAGATTGAAATATATTTGGGATCAATTTTTGTTTTATTTACCATACAATTACTTGCGGGCATTTTAATGTACTCCGCGAATGCACCATCAACATCAACGCCAATAATTTCAGTATTTTGACAAATGTGACCATTACCAGTTCGACATTGCTCACATTCCCCACAAACTATATGAGTTTCAACTGATACAATATCTCCAACATTTAAAGTTACAACGTTCTTTCCAAGCATAACTATTTCACCAGCTAGTTCGTGACCAACAGTAACAGGGGGTTTAATTCTGTTTTGACTCCACTCATCCCACTCATAAATGTGTTTATCAGTACCACAAATACTAGCAGCAATAACTTTAATTAAGACTTCATTGTCAGAGATTTCAGGTATAGGCTTTTTCGATAAGGTAAGCCCTTCTCCTTCGGTCTCCTTGATAATAACATTCATAAATTCTTTCATCTTACTCTCCTTAATTTGGAATTAATAATAGAAGTTGTGATTAATATATCACTACTTCGTAACAATAATTATCAAAAAGAAATTAGTCATAAATCATGTATGTTTTATATTGTTAATTTGACAACTATATAATAACAAATAATAATTACAATTGATACTAAAATCATAAAAAAAACTTATGACTATTCAAAGAATATTAAAAAAGTATAGATATTATCTATACTCTATATTCAAAACAAATATTAATAAAAAATTTTATGGTTTAAGAGGACTTAATTAGCTTCTTATACTCTATGCAAGCAAAAAATAAAGCAGCTAATCCATAAGAAGAATTATTTTCTTTTCTAACATATTTATACCCTGAGTATTTTCCTAGTCTCATTCGGTACGGAAGCAAAGGAATTGGATATGTTACATCGCTAACTTCCTGTAAATAAACCTTATCACCCTTATATGCAATATTTTCCACAATTGCTTTAAAAGCGTTGATTGCGGGTGCTCTAAACTTTTCACTAAGATATCCTTCTCTTACTCCTTGCATCCAGCCTGAAGCAATAAATGCTGTCACACTTGACTCTCTGTAACTATCACTTCTATTAATCACTGTATTAAAATAATAATCTTCTCTTTGATAGGACAATATTGCATTTGAAATCTCGTTTAGATGTTTTATATTTTCTTCATCATGTATCGCGCTTATCATGATAGGAAGTCCAAAAATCATCAAGCCATTACCCCTACCCCAATATAAATTTTTAGGAGAAGCTTCATTTAAAAATTGAACATACGTATGAGTCAGTAGTTTTGTTTCTTCATTCTGTAAATATTTGATAAAATGTCTTGGGTGTTTAACTGCTTTTTCAATTAATAGACTATCATCAACATCTCTAGCATAAACACTAGAAAAGATACCAAAGACTACAACTGAATCAATCCAAATACTTTTTGGATAAAATTTTGAAGTACCACTATGACCTAAGTGATTTGGTAAATCTTCAATAAGTTTTGGTTCATTTATTAAGTAATCAACTACTTCTTGTATCAATTTATTGTATTTTTCTTCCTTAGTTTTCTTATATAATTCATGAGTTATTAGAGCTGGGGCACACGTGTTTGACCTGTTAATATTTACTCCTTTTTCATAATGGTAATCAACATATTCCTTATAGAAATCAAAATATCTATTTTCATTTAATTCTTTATCAAGTAATGACAAAGAATACATTAATAATCCTTCTCCCCATGACCACTTCAAGTCTTTGGGGTCTACTACTTTTGTGACAAAATCCGCTAAATCTATAACTCTATTAAAATAATCCACTTAATCATCTCCTGACGCCTAAATTAATATAGCGAAAAAAAATATACCATACATTTTTATTATAGTCAAATATGGTATATTAATTAATAATTACTTTTCTAAGACATAATACATTGCTGGAACAACAAATAAAGTTAAAATTGTTGATGCCATAATACCTCCCATAAATACTATAGCTAACGGTGAGAAAAATTCTCCTCCATTCATCACTAAAGGAATCAATCCCATAATAGTCGTAATACTAGCTAATAAAATAGGCCTTAATCTTCGTTTAACTGCTAAAATACAGGCATCAAAAACTACTATCCCCTCGTCAACAGCCTTATTGATATAATCAACCAACAAGATTCCTGTATTAACTACAACTCCAATTAAACTTACTACCCCAAGTAAAGACGTCAAAGAGATTGGAGCATCATGATATACTAACATCACCGATGAACCTATCAATGATAAAGGTATAGTAATAAAAACAATTAGTGGTTGTTTATATGAATTAAACTGAACAAACATTATTAAATATATTAGTACCACCGCAATTATTGCGGCAAGAACTAAATCATTAAATATTGATCTAGTTAGTGCTGTATCTCCACCATACTCTAGTTTTATCTCACTTGTTATATGCTTATTAATTATATCCTCAATATCATTCTCTAGTTTAAATGAAGAATAATTAATGACTGGTTCAGCTTCAATTGTTACCAGTTGTCTACTGTTATATCTATATATACTGTCCTTGGTAGCAGTCTCGTTAATTTTAATTAAATCTTTCAATTGAATAGCTTTACTCGTTCTTCCAATAATAGATAAGTTTAAGAGTTCCTTGATATCAGTAAAATTGGATTTAACTAAAACAGCTATTTTATTATTATTGTAGGAAAAAACATCAGCGCTTAGTCCATTTAAATGAATAGCAATGAACTCCTCTATCTCAAAAACAGTCAATCCATATTGAGTTAATAAACTATCATCAATTTCTAAGTTATATTCTTGCTTATATGTATTCTCAATTATATTAAAGCTTCTTATATTAGACAGTTGATTTAAATCGTTTCTAATCTTATCTAAAGTATTCTCTAGTAAATTAGCATTATAAGACATTAATAATAACTCAACAGATGCAGAATCCATTCCTAATGTTATTTGTTTAACTGATGCACTCCCATAATCATTATCGATAGCATCAATCTTGTCTTGTAAACTATTAACATAATCACTTATTTCATCAATCTCTAAATCTAGATTTAAATAAAACCTTCCTACATTTACTATCTCATTAGTCTTCCTAACATTAAGACTAAATAACGGCAACGATCCACCAACACTAAAAGTGTATTCATCTACATTCAAATCATCTTTTAGTACAGATTCTATCTCTAAAGCATATTCAGTTGTTTTTTCTTTATCTAAACTTTCATACTCATAATCAATATAAATATGAGTTTTTTCATCTGGTGGAAAAATCTCAATGGGTTGCTCTAGACCTACATATGATAAAGTTCCAATAACTAGTACTATACTAAAGGTAATAATTAACCAAGCGTTACTTAAAGTAAAATTCATTATTGTTTCTAAAACTCTTTTCTTAGAATCTTTTTTCCTTTTCTTAGGTCTAAAGATTAAAGAAGCAAGTACCGGGGTAACTAGCATGGCGAATATATACGATAATATAATAGCTGTCATCACTGTTAAAGGTAAAGATCCTGCCATCTGACCTGCTAATCCCGGAAGCATAGCTAAAGGAATAAATGCAGCTACTGTAGTTAATGTTGACGATAATACTGCTACAGCATTATCCTTTACTGCATTCTTGCATGAATCATATTTACTAGATCCTCTATCTAGATGATATTGAATTGATTCAGAAATCACAATCGAATTATCAACTAAAATACCAATGGATATAATAATTCCCGCAATACTCACTTTCTGTAATTCGTATCCTGCAATATCCAAAACTGAAATCGTAGTAAATACGATAATTGGAATTGTAAAAGCAATCCCTACTGTATTTCTAACACCCAGACCTATCATCACCACTACCATGACAATCAATATACATAATAACAATGAATTCATGGCCTGAGAGATTTGTTCATCTACAAATTCAGGAATAAAGTTAACTTCGGAAGCATTACTAGATTCATTAGTACTATTGAATTTATTCATCACTTCTCGTAAGTCATCCCCTACTGCTGTAAAATCAATGTTTTCATCGAAGTAGACTTCTAATAATACTGCTTCTTTCCCCTTATAATAGTATTCTTTATTATCTGATACTTCCTTTAATTCAATAGAAGCAATATCTTTCAAGAATAAAGGTATTGTTTGGCTCTCAGCTAGTCTGTATCCAACAACTAAGTTTTCTAATTCATTAATACTTTTATAATTTGGATTGACAAAGACAGATATAAACTCACCATTCTCAAGTATACTACCTAAAGGTATCTTATAACCATTCGCATATATCGAACCATATACATCCTTTAATGTAGTATAATTTTGAACCAACATTTCAAAGTCAATATTGACCTCAACATATTTTTCATGTGGAGAATCAATCTTAACAGATTTAACGTGATTAATATCCAGTAAATCATTCTTAAAATCAAGGGCATCCTCTTTTAGTCCTAGAAAACTACTGTTACTATGAACCGCATAAATTGCATGCGGAATATCAAAATCTGTTATAAAATGTCTTTCTATTACTTCATCGGGCAATTCTAAATCTGATAGTTCACTTTTAATCTCATTTGATATTGCACTCGTATCCTTCACATCAAAATCATACTCTAAAGATATAAATGCAACATTATCAAGCGTTGTTGATGAGTACTTTTCAACCTCATCATAACTATTAATTAAGTCCTCAATCTCGTAAGTAATAGTTTCTTCTATTTCAGTAGCGCTAAGTCCAGGTGCAATTATTTGAACAATTCCCATTGGCGCAATCATATCAGGCATTTCTTGCTTAGGTATTGTGATATAACTATATATTCCATAAAACAATAATATTATCGACACCACTAAAACAAAAACTTTTCTCCCTAAAACAAAATCTAATAATCTCCTCACATTATCACCTCTATTTTACAAATTAAGACACACTTGTCCCATTAGTGTTTTTATGATACACTTCAAATAGAAGGTAGTCAACGGTTAAATGGACCAACGAAACAGGGGGAAACTGAATGTATCATAAAATCAATGATAAAAGAGCAGTTCGTTCTAAAGAGTGGATTTATCAAGCATTAATCAAACTTATATATTTGAAAAAATATGAAAACATAACTGTTACAGATATCATTAAAAAAGCAGGAGTAGGTAGGTCAACATTTTATAGAAATTATGATCTTATAGATGATGTCCTATTAGAACATTTAGATAATACATTTGAAGACTTCTACTTATATATTTTCAATGAAAACTTTAAAGAAGAAACTGATATTTCTCCACAACTCTTCATACCATTCTTTAGTTACTGGGATTCTAAATCAGAGATACTTGAAATAATAATCAGAGCAGATAAACTAAGCTTTATTAATGATCGTATGGAAAAATCAATAACCAAAGTAATTAATACCTATAAGATTTTCGATAATTTTAGTAAGACCGACAATGATTATGCAGTAGTAATTATGGTAGGAATACTCCAATCAGTTCTAGTCAAGTGGATTAAAGATGGAAAAAAAATCTCTACAAATAAATTAGCTGAAATAGTAATTAATTCAATATTTAAGTAGGAGGACATATGGAATACATCAATATTACATTCCCTGGAGGAAAAAGAGTAACAAGTCACGTAAATGAATTCACAATTGAAACAGATCAATCTATTCAAGGTGGAGGAGAAAACACTGCACCATCACCTATGGACTTATTTCTGTCGTCAATCGCTACTTGTGTTGGCATGTGCGCTCTTGGATTCTGTAAATCTAGAAACATCGATACGAAAGGAATGAAATTAGCTTTATGCTTAAAAAAAGAAGATAAAAAAATTAAGGAGATAAACCTTAAACTAACCAGACCTGCTTCATTCCCTAAAAAGTATGAAAGAGTTATAATTGACGCAATCAATCAATGTTGTACTGTAAAAAAATATATATATAATCCACCAGTAATAAGTACTTCTTTAATATAGAAATGACTTATTCTATAAATACTTGTTTAATTTTCAATGAAACCAATACATATTTGTCATCTAAATTAATTTTTTAGATTTTTTCTATGTAAATTCATTTGTAAAAGTGTTATTATGTGTGTGTAATATTTAATTCTTAAATTTTAGATATAAGGGAGATGAACAATGAGACTTTCTAATCGAGTAAATGCAATGCAAGAATCACCGATAAGAAAACTAGTTCCATATGCAGAAGCTGCAAAAAAATCTGGAAAAAAAGTATATCACTTAAACATAGGACAACCCGATATTGAAACTCCAAAGGCATTTATGGAGTCTATCAAGGATTTTAATGATCCAGTTATCAAATACTCATTTTCTCAAGGTGATCCTAAGTTAATTAATGCTATTATTGAATATTATAAGGGATATAATATGCATTTTACTGAAAACGAAATCTTAATAACAAATGGTGGATCAGAGGCGTTATTATTTGCGATAATCGCAATTTGTGATCCGGGTGATGAGATTTTAGTTCCTGAACCATTTTATACTAACTATAATGGTTTTACTGGAGGAGTGAGTGTAAATATTAAACCTATTACCACTTCTGCAGAAAATGGATTTCATTTACCAGATAAAAAAGAAATCGAACAATTGATTACCAATAAGACTAAAGCAATTCTCTTTAGTAATCCAGGTAATCCTACTGGTGTTGTTTATTCTAAAGAAGAGATTAATATGTTAGCTGAGATAGCTAAGCAAAATGATTTATTTATTATCAGTGATGAAGTCTACCGAGAATTCGTTTATGATAATCTAGAGTATACGTCTTTTGGAAATGTAGAAGGTATAAGTGATAGAGTAATACTAGTAGATAGCGTTTCAAAACGTTATAGTGCTTGTGGAGCTAGAATTGGTTCATTAGCATGTAAAAATAAAGATTTCATTAAGCAAGTACTAAAACTTTGTCAAAGTAGATTATGTGTTCCTACTTTAGAACAAATAGGCGCAACAGCTCTATATCATGTTGATAAAGCCTACTTAGATACAGTAAACATTGAGTACAATAAGCGTCGAGATATCGTATATGAAACATTATCATCGATTGATGGTGTTATATGTGAAAAACCAACTGGTGCATTTTATGTAGTTGCAAAACTCCCTATTGAAGATGCTGAAGACTTTGTAATCTGGCTCTTAAAAGATTTTGATCTAAACGGTGAAACTGTAATGTTCGCTCCAGCTGCTGGTTTTTATGCAACAAAAGGACTAGGCCAAAACGAGGTTCGAATAGCTTATGTCCTAAACGAGGATGATTTAAAGAAAGCGATGAATATCTTAAAATATGGTTTAGAAAAATACTCAAGAAGATAAAAAGGGATATGAATATAAAATAAAAAACGGGCACTTAAAAATCATTAGATTTTCAAGTGCCCGTTTTTCAATAAGCATAATCCCCCTTTATATAGAGAATTTTATTAAATTTAAAATATTCAATACGATAATCAAAAGAATGATAAAATTAAAAATGCATTTTATATTTGATTTGCTTAATTTCTTGATTAAATTTGTTCCTAGTAATCCACCTAAGATTCCTCCAGGAATCATATATAAAAGCATTTCTAAATTATAATTACTAAAGCCGGTCGTGAAACTAATACTTACTACCTTAGCAAACTGTGAAAGCATAATAATCAAGATAGAGTGAATTGCTGCAATTTTTGCATCCATAGAAAAGATCAAGTAAAGAAACGCTACATTAATAGGCCCACCACCAATTCCAAGAAATGAAGCTATGAATCCAAGAATAATTCCTGTTATAACTATAACTAACTTATTATAAATATTATACGTTTTCAACTTGCTCTTTTCATTCACAAATACTAAAACAAATATCATCAATAAGCATAGAGTACCTGATTGAATTATTTTTATTGTGTTTTCTTCAATGTATATAAGAGTATAATTCAAAATCATATTTCCCAAAATACCACCAAGGATAGAACCTAATACGAGAAAAAAAGTTCTTAAACCTTCTAATTTAACTTTTGAAAGGATTTGTCTAGTTGTTGATACAATCGCCATCGAAAGAACAGTAATACTTGATAATAGTCCTATAGTAGCTACATCGTAACCACCTATAGTATCAAGAACTGGTTTTATTATTACTCCACCACCAACTCCCGCTAATGCTCCAAATATGGTAGAAAATAACGCTACAAGTAAGTAAATAATTTCCATCTTTATTCTCTTTCTCTAGACAAAAAATCTATTTATGCTTTCTTTATATGTTTTAATAAGTACTCCTATAATAGGTCCTACTAATAACGCAGAGATAATAGTACCTTCTCGTATGATTACTATATCATTTAAAAAGACTAGTCCTATTAGAAGCGCAGAAGTCGATGTGATTATATCGTGAATTAACTTTACTCTACCAAAATCTTTATTATACCTAATAGTAATTGCTCTAATAAATCCTTCAGCTGTTGAGTCAACAATATGAGGTACTATGATAAACAACAATCCAAAAGATATAAACATAATACTAGCCAGTTGCAGAATGACTCTAAACAAATAAACATCCGGTGTAGAAAATATTAGTAGCATACCCGTTAAGTCAATAAAAACTCCAAATAATATACCGAATGGAATTTGTAATAAATACCTCTTCTTGAATTGTTTCCTTAAAATAAATACTTGTGAACCAACATAAACAAGATGGGTTAAAATTGTTGCATTACCAAAGGATATACCCCAGACATTACCCAAAGCATAAGGTAATGCACTCACTGCAGATAACCCTAAATTACTCTTACTTGAAAACGATACACCTAACGCTAGTAAAAATAAACCAAATATATATACTACTAATTTCTTCATGTTATACACTCCACTTCCTTATACATTCTAACATAAAAAAACTTTAAGTCTAACCTTAAAGTTTTTTCCTGAAAAGCTTTCTACGATAATGATGGAGATATGTAATATTTATAGATTATTTTATTAATCAATTTTAATTACTTTTAACTATAAATAACTCCGCATGTGTACTCCGTATACACTTACATAAAAGGCTGAAGCTATTAACTTAAGATATAATGAACAAAATCCGTCTATGGAAACTAGGATTATTAATTAGCTGCTATACTTAATTAAATTTTAGACAGTTTAAGTCATTAATATTTTAAGCTTAGTATTAAAGTAAAAATAATCTACTAAAGATGCACCAACAATTGTTGATCGACTAATATCAATTAATAAAGAATCTTCTGCGGTAAATATTTTATATCTCAATCACAATTTTTAAAGCTCTTTATATGAATCTATTATCACCTTATAAATGAGGTTGTCTTCATCAATAAGTGACTTATTTACCCGCATATACATCCTTTATGTTTTATATTTTACCAATTTTCTTCACTATTTCAACTTAAGTTCACTAAACTTTGATTCCATTATACCTATTCAATCGGTTTTTTACCTTAGAAATTAATTGCTCTCTTAAATAAAAACTACATTTTGTCTCATATCTTGGATATTTGTCGCATTTTTTATTACTGTTTTTCCTAACTTAAGTTATAAATAACTGTTTCTAAGATAATCTAAGCACCCACTTTTTTCAGATTTATTATAAATAGATTTTCATGTTTTGATTTATCTACCATATAGAAAGTTTACATCTTAGAATAAAAAAAATGGCTGTTAGCCATATTTAGGTACTTATTTTACTGAGAAGTGCGTACTTTCTTTTCGCAACTAGGTAATTTCTATAATCTGAAATAACTGTTGTATAATTCCTATTTGAAATCTTGGATTTGTTAGGAATAATTTTTTTGATAATATAGTCTTCATAATCCTTCTCGTTATATTCATGTTTAAGTAAAAAGACTGTTGAACATTTAATTTCAGTTAAGTTTAAACCACTCTTAAGTTCGTTGGTAATGTCTATATATTTGTCATGATTTATTTCCTTATATACCCTGATTAATAATGTATATATAAAGTCTTTTAAATCGTTATCAATCAAAGAACCATCTTGACACTTTAGAGCGTTTTCTAAATGTATAAGAGCTTTTTTAAAATGTGATTGTTTAAGCGCCAATTCGCCCTTTACAAGGTTAAATAAACACTCATTACTCTTAAGTGCTTTTTTGATCATCTTTTTTCCTTCATTGTATCTATTTAAGTAATCTGATGCTTGCTCAATTTCGTTAATAATTAAGAATACTTCTGCAAGTTCAAGTAATACATTCTCCACTCCGAGAGTATTATTTTCGAACTTAAACATTGTTTCAACCTCAAGGTAATATTTTACAGCCATAATCTTTCTTCCAAAATATTTCAATGCGTACGCATACCAAAAAACAATATAACTGTTTCTACTATTGTCCATATTATCAAAACTTAATCTGAAATTTTTTATTAACTTATCCACGTCTTTATTCAGAATCAATTCTACCAATCCTAGATTAAAATAAAACTTTTGAAGTTGTACTCTAGACATTATGTTCTTTAGGTTCTTTAGGCTCTTTAGAAACGTAATTCTTTTAATAGCCAGATCATGGTTAATAAATTGAATTAATTCAAATGTAGCAAGTTCATTGAATGAGTCAATAACTAGATTTAAATCGAAGCATAATGAACCTTGTCTACTAATTAAAAAATCATAAATTTTAAGACTAGCTGGATAATAAAACCTCTCTTGACTTCGAGAAAAAGTAGAGACTTTTCTTTTTAAGAAGCCAATGTCTGCTTCATGGGGAATTATCTTGATTCCATATTTATCTAATAATTTGGCTTTTATTTTATCAGTTAGGTTGATTTTACCAGTTTCAAATTGGCTTAAAGCGCTAGCTGTACAAATATCATCAGAAGCTTCATTTAAATTTAAACTATTAAACTTTCTTAATCCTTTGAATAGTATATTATCAACTTCCATAATATCACCACCTTATAATTTGATTAAACTCAGACAATTAAATAATAAGCTATCAACCTATAAGTAATGTAAGTAATACAGATAACAAATTATTTAAAGCATGTGCTACGATAGGTACGTAAATATTTCTATTACTTTTTAAATATATATACCCTAATACTATTCCCATTATTACATAAATAGGTAAGAAAATTATATCTCCTGTTATTACGTGCATAAGTCCAAACATTAATGATGATATACCAATCCCGATAATGTTACCCCATTTTCGAAAGTATTCTAATATAACTTTTCTAAACATCAACTCTTCAATGATTGGTATAAATAACACAACTGTTAAAGACATCAAAAGCGGAGACACAACCAATAAATCTACGACAGCATCTTGGTTCGCCGAATTTCCTTCAATACCCAGGAGAATGTACAGAGAACTAATAAAATAATTACCTAAAAGCATTATAATAAAACCAACAATACTTAACACTTTCAATTCTTTTGTCCCAAGGAATTTATTTAATTCTACCTTCAAGAATTTCTTTAATATCAGATAGAAAATAATCAATATGATAATTGAAGAAACAATCATTATCACTGGAGTCTTCAAAGTAAGATATTCCTTTAATTGATCCTCCATAAATAAAAGATCATCTGATGCGAAAAATCCACCGTTTTCTTTAATATAGTCCAAAGTATAGATTATTACGTAACCTATAGAAATAAGTATTTGTAGACCATTAAAAATAACTAAGTAACCCCAAAACACCCAGAGTTTTTCTCTTTTAGAAAGTTCCACTATTTTTCCTCCTTAGAAGTTAATTCATCACAATATAGACAAAATCTTTTCTTTTATAATTATTATAAGACAGGACTTTTATCTACTTAAGATTTATACAATTAAGACTAATTATATTCTAACTTTCTTATTATTTCATTCTACTACTAGACTATCATAACTATGTACTTTTATAAATTGTTTTTTAATATAATAAACGACAAATTCACAAAAATTAAACTATAAATGACTTTTTTTACACGCAAGTATAATTGTTAGTACATGTAGTAGCACTGTTATTAAAACTACTATAATAGCGGTAACAAAAAAGAAATTAATAGGGAGCATTACTAAAAGAGGATCATCATATCTAAGCATCCATAAGTCATTTGTAAATAATGTTTTATGAAACATAGTAAATGCAAAGTCGAAGTTAACAATCATTAAAAGAGTAATAGAACCGACAAAGACCGTAGGAAATATCCAAATTTTTTTTAGAGTACTCCAAAATTCCTTTCTATCCCACAGGTAAATGCCACTTACTGCTACCATAACAATGGAGAATGCAATTAAAATCTTTCCTCTTTCATACAGTACTTTAACATCCTCCATATGAGCTAATCCACGCTCTGTCATCAAAACATCACTCATGATTGGACTTGACCCAAAAACTAAATTGTCCTGCTTACCATTCAAGTAATCCATAATATTCGTAACTGCAAATTCATAGTCCCAAGTAATTTCTTGGTGTCTTTCATACTGATTGTAGCTAACCATCATATACTGTTTAGTGGAAACTATTTGAAACGCTATTAATATAAAGACAATTGATAAAAACACACTCAGTGTTATTTTAGATAATATTTTCATTTATAAATTTACCTTTCTTCTAAATTTAACAGTACCGTAAACACCGGCAATTATTAAGACACTACCAATAATCTGATAGTAATAAAAACTTTCTCCTAGTATTATTGTACCTGCAAGTATAGATACTATGGTAGCAATATTAGCAAAAATACTAGACACATGGGCCTCTAACTTACTTAAAGAATAATTAACTAAGAAAAATCCACAAATTGATGCTACTATACTTAAATATAAAATCGGAGCTATAATGCTTCTATTTAATAACGGTGTAAAATAATTCTCTAAATTTCCTTCTGCAATACCCTGAAAAACTGCAAAGCCGTTAAAAACAATCATCCCTGATAACATCATAGAATATGTAAGCTCATAAGAATTAAATTCCCTAGAAGATCTTCTAGATAGTGTATTAAAAATAGCAGCACTAATAACAGCACCTAATAATAGTATGAGTCCTAAATAATTAACCTCTTCACCACTAGATTGCCTCATTAAGTTAATATAAAAAACTCCTGATACACTTATCAAAATAGTAATTAATTGTAATTTAGTTGGTTTCTCATTTAAAAATATTGCACTAAGTATGGTAACGAAAATAGGGATTAGGGCTATCATCATACCGGCCTCACTTGATTGAGTTAAGGATAAACCATAAGTTTCCAAGATGAAATATAAAACAGGTTGGAATAAGGCAGTATAAAACAATAACATTATTCTTTTACCTTTGAAATTAATTTTAATAATCTTAAGTAATCTAAGAACTTCAAATACTATAAAAGCTATTAAAAATCTATATGCTAATAACTGCATTGTTGTAATATGTCCTAGTATTATTTTGGAAAACATAAATGAAAATCCAAAGATTGTTGCAAACACTAAGCCTGATATATATGGTAAATATTTATTATTCATTCCTGCACCTCTTTTGTTACTAAATAATTGTACTATATAAAAAGAAAAATTGATACATATATAATTTCATAAATTATCTGTTATCTGAAACTTAAGAATAAATCCTCTACTTTTTGTTAGATTATCATTTAATAGAATTATATATAATAATAATCTTAATTATTGAGAAAATAATAAAGAAAAAAATGATTGAGGGTGTTTTAATGAGAACGAGAAAATCAACAAAATCAAGTGTATCCATTACTCACAGTATAGATGAATGTATCGCTATAGAAAAAGGGTTAAAGAGTATCCACATAAATAAATTGATTAAAAGTAAAGACACTGTAGTTATAGTACCTAATTGGGTCAATTATAAAAAGCCTGATCCGAAAGATGCTGTAGTTGTAGGGCAAAACAGTCTTAGAACAATAATCGAAATAGTTAAGTCGAGTAACCCAAAGAATATAATAGTTGCTACTGGTTCAGATGGAGATAAGACTTCAAAGGTAATGAAAAAAGTCGGATATAAAAGAATAATAGATGAAACCGAGGCAAAATTTATTGATCTTAACTATGGTCCTTATTTTGAAATAAGTCTAAACAACAAAAGACCATCATCTACAGAAATAAATAAGATCATAGAACTCGCAACTGTAATAATTTCATTCACACCACTTAAACATCACGAAGAATCTACAATGTCAGGCTCTATTACAAATATCGCTTTAGGATTGCCACCAGCTGAAATTCATGGATACCCTAAGAAAAATCTTGGTATTCACGAAGACCTCCACGGATTCATAACCGCGATGGCAGAAAGAATAGCTATTGATATTTCGATAGTGAGTTGTGACCCTGTAATGATAGGAAAGGGACCAAGTAACGGTATTGCAAGACATGCAAATCTAGTTATATGTGGAACTGATCCAGTCGCAACTGATACAGTTGCAGCAAGACTCTTAGGTTTCAAACCTCAAGCAATACAATATCTATTTAATTGCGGTAAGCTTAACATTGGTGAAACTGATTTAGAAAAAATAGATATAAAAGGTATAGGAATAAAAAAAGCAGAAGGAATTTTTAGTCAGAACGTATATGGTGAGGAAATAGTAATAGATTAAAATACCTAAAAAAATTATCTAACTCTAGATAATTTTTTTATTCAGTGATTATTTCTTTCAATAATGGATAGCCATTATACACTTTTATCAATGCGTAAGCGTCTCCATTTCTTATTTTTTCTTCCAACTCTCTACCCGTATTTTCTGGTACAAAGTATTTATCAAGAGCATATTCCACTCTTATGCCAACTCCATTTTCAATCCCCATATCTAAAGTATATGAATATTCACCAATTAAATAAATTCCTTCCCTTGGTCTAGTCAACGTTACTTTCTCAACCTCATAGTACTTCCCACTCTTAGTTAAAGTAACATATATTATTTCATTACGTAATTCATGACTGATAAAATAGTCTTTTTCAACATAAACTTCCAGTATATCTTG
The DNA here is from genome assembly GCA_018394315.1 of Mycoplasmatota bacterium. Classification (GTDB taxonomy): domain Bacteria; phylum Bacillota_I; class Bacilli_A; order MAG-NZ; family MAG-NZ; genus Zrk6. Next base: position 341,412 of record CP074575.1, read on the forward strand.
ATCTAATTTATTAAGATCTATCTGATTAATTTCATAATTCAAATCAACGTAATCTCCTCTAAATACGTCTCTAGGATCATAAGCCATAGTCTTAATCAATATCGACTCACCCATTATATCAGTTATTAGTGGTTTAACACCCATTGACAGAATAATCATTAATAGTACTATAAATGATATTAAATATCTGTTTTTGCTTTTCCTTAAAAGTTTACGCATCTATCTCACCCCCTGGATGTTTTCTAAATCTTTCGATGTAGTAACCAAATCCCAATAAGATTAAACCACCTATTATAAAGAATAAAGACTTAGGCATAAAATCATATAATGTGTCAAAATAATACCTTAGTATCAATATACATGTAAATATAAGTGGAGTAATTTGTCGTCTTCTCACTAAACTTAATAAATAAACAATTAAGGAAATACCCACAGTAACTGCAACAACATCTGGTCTATCTATATATGGTAACTGACTCCAAGTTCCCTCAAAAGTTAAAATAAATCCACTTATACCAATCAATAAAATACCAATGAGCTTAACTACGTCTAAGTTTAAATCATGTTTGATATAATACATCCCTAAACCAATGACTATGAAGATTAATGCTATGTAGGTAGGCTCCACATCAACAAAATCTAATAAGTAAAGTATAAAGTTTAATGAAAATACAGTTGTAAAGAACGTAATAATTTTATTGAAGCTGAAGTATTTATTTCCTGCATAGAAAGCGGTAATTAACAATAATGAACTAATTATTACATTATCATTGAAGTTACTATTCAGATATATTAAAGCTAATATATGTGCGAACAGAATCAAAATAATGTTTTTAAATAATATACTAATTACGATTATACCAATTGTCCACAGCAAGAACGCTCGACTATAATCTCCTGCATAATTAAAGATCTGTTCCATTAAGAATATACCCGCACCATATATAAGCGCACTTAAATAAAGTAAGGACTCAGATGTCTTCGGATATTTTTTCTCTAATTTATATGATGAAAACATCGAAACCCCTAGTGCTATAATTATAGTAATTACTTTTAATAACTTTGACATATAATCCCAATTACTTGCGATGAAACTCAAAACCCCAAGTCCTAATAATATAGATCCTATTGTAACAAGAACTTTAATGAAGTTTAGCCCTAACCCTTCTTCATAATATGTCATTATATCATCAACTTGTTGTTTACTAATTATCCCTTTCTCTTTTTGAGAGTTAAGTTCTCTTACTAAGAACCTATAGTTAAATCTACTCAATCTCTTCTTCATGATCTTCACTCCTTTTTATAAGCATTTGGAACTCTTCCATTATAAATTCTTTATTGAATGAACTATACCATCTCTTTTCATTACCATCAATAATTCTATAATGTGAGCTTATTATATTTTTTTGAACCTTAAATTTTCCTCTTGAGTCAACTGTTCTCCAGAACATCCTACCACCACCAGTAATGTTTCTTGGTACCGAAACACTTTCAAATACGATAGCTTCTACTAATTCAATAGGATCTCCTCCTAAAGTCATTTTCAAGATTTCACTTTCTCTAAAGATGCCACATATAGCTACTACCATTGTCCACGATGATATTATTCTTTCCTTTTCTATTTGAACCAAAGTTTTTTTAGATATACCTAAAATTTCTGACATTTTTGCTTGTGAAAAGTTATATTCACTTCTAAGTAATCGAATCTTTTTAGATACAATACTTATTAAATCATCTTTAGTTATATTATTCATATTATCTCCTCAATTTCATTATTATACTAGAATAAACATATCGTAGTGTAATTTTACACTATTATGAGAACAATTACAATAATTAAGATATATTTCCATATAACCAAGATAGTATTCCATATAAAACTAACTAATATAATCAGTTTACAGAACATTGGTTAATAATTAACTGCAATCATGAAAGACCTTACTTATCTACGTATAAACTGACAATTTGATTATGATATAATAAGATACTTGAATCAATTAGGGTTTAGTTTATCGAAAACTGAAAAACATTATTTGTGCAACCATAGATTGCTAAATATCACTTAAAGATTTCTTTATCTTTAATAAATAGTCTCATATACTTAAACTAGGAGGGGTACGATGATTGAGGAGAGAAAAATAGGTATTACAATACAAGAGTTAAGAAAGAAAAATAAGATGTCCCAAGGAGATCTTGCTGATATTATGCACATATCAAGACAAGCAATATCAAGATGGGAGCGAAATGAAGCACTACCTGACATCTATAACCTTCAACAGTTGTCGATAATTTTTAATACATCTATTGACGACATATTGAGTAATACAGTCGATAGGAGTGATGCTATATCTCAAGATGATCAAAACACAAACAGTTCATCATATCGGCTTCTATATGCAAGTAAAATAATAAATATTATTTTCGTTGGATTGTCTAGTATATTATTATTGTTACACTATATAAATTCAATAATTTGGAGTATACACGGAATATTTGATAGAACTTATCATAAAACAACTAGCTTTGAAAATTACTTAACAGTATTATTTATTTTATTAGTGATTTTCATATTAATAGAAAAGTGGATAATTGACAACCTTGAAAAAGCAGTCAATTTAGATGAACTAAAAGTCACTACCATGATTTTAGGTATTATGAAGTTTATACTTTTAGCACCACTAGCCTTTCTAATAGTAGATCGGGCTGCAACCGATATAGTACCCTTAGGTATATTAGTTTCAATAATCTTTTTTATAGAAGGGATAATTAATATTGTTTCTAGCATCAAAATAGGAGTAAAAGCAAAGGAAGTACAAAAGACTCTTTTTAAAAATTTATCACGAATAGAGAAAGTAATAAGTATTACATCCAAACTTCTTATATTCTTACTAATCATATATACAGCCCTACAACTTTTATTTCCTATTAGACCAATAACCTATCATATCAACGAGTCAAGTGACTTTGATATTATATTAGATGGCTTGACTGAATTACAACATTCTCCAATTCCTGTGATTGAACCATATTTTGAACTCAAATTCTCTGAAGATTTCTCTACTCTTACGATCACCAACCTTCAAGAACCTGCATTTAGTGTTAATTATATGCCTACAAATTGGACAGTTTGTTCAACATATGAAGGAGAGTGCGCTTTCCAATTCAATGAGTTCATGGCAAAGAAACTAGTATCAGGTAATTTTCAAATTTCTATCAAGGATAGCAGCAGTTCTAAACCGATCGATTTAATTAAGGAACCATTAACTAGCCAATATTTCAAGCGGAAATTTTTCTTGGTTAGAGTAAAGTGCCAAAAACTAACACGGGGAGAATTCACTATATGTACTTACTAATGAATGTACGATTTGTAAATTCCTATAAACTTTATAAGTGTGATATTATCTAGTATAGAAAAGAGAAAATCATGAGATTTTCTCTTTTTCTCTTTTCTATTGAACATAGACACTATGGAGTGTCTTCCCTAAAAATTGTTATAAAATTCTAGTATTATCTGTAATTATATTTAGACATTCATGGTTTTCAGGTTATCACTAATAATTAGTTTTGCTTCAGTTACTTCTTGTACTTGTTCTACTGTAGTATCAGGAGCTATTTCTGTTAACAGGATACCCTCTGGTGTAATCTCCATAACACCTAATTCTGTAACAATCATATTTACCTGATTAACAGCAGTAAAAGGTAACGTACATTTCTTTAATATCTTCATCTTTCCTTTAGCTGTATGTGTCATAGCGACAATTACTTTCTTTGCCCCCACAACTAAATCCATGGCTCCGCCCATTCCAGGAACCATTTTTCCAGGAATAATCCAGTTCGAAATATTTCCCTTTTCATCAACTTGAAGTGAACCTAGTACAGTGATATCAACGTGGCCCCCTCTTATGATTCCAAATGAGGTAGCACTATCAAAACACACACCATCCGTACTCATCGTGATGGGCATACCTCCAGCGTTTGTTAAGTCGAAATCTTCTTCACCCTCTTTAGGAGCAGGCCCTAACCCCAACATTCCATTTTCAGACTGAAAAGTTATATCTTTATCATCAGTAACAAAAGAAGCAACCATTGTTGGTAAGCCAATACCTAAGTTGACCACATTACCATCTTTTAATTCTTGTGCCACACGCTTAGCTATAAATTCTTTAATATTCATTTACTTATCCCCCTTCACAATATAGTCCACAAAGATATGTGGAGTAACAATATTGTCTGGATTTAAGTCGCCAATACTAACTACTTCTCTTGCTTCTACTATTACTATTTCACATGCAGTAGCCATCATTGGATTAAAATTACGCGTAGTTTTACTATAAATAGTATTGCCTTTTTCATCAACTTTGTGCCCTAGTAGTAGTGCTATGTCAGCTTTTAGAGGTTTTTCTAAAAGAAATTTTTCTCCTTCAACTTCTATTATTTCTTTACCTTCTTGAACGATAGTTCCTAGTCCAGTAGGTGTAAGGAATCCACCTAATCCCGCTCCACCTGAACGAATTTGCTCAACTAAAGTTCCTTGGGGAACTAGTTCTACTTCCATAGTTCCTTCACTCATTCTTTTTCCAGCTTCAGGATTTAATCCAATGTGAGACGCGATTAGTTTTTTTACCTTACCAGCGCTAATCAATTTCCCAACACCTTTATTTGGTAATCCTGCGTCGTTACATATAATTGTTAGATCTTTAATATCACTTTTTACAATCTCTTCTATTAGGTTTTCCGGAGTACCAACAACCATAAAGCCACCAACCATAATACTCATTCCGTTTTTTAGCTTAGATATAAACTCACTCTTATCTATTATTTTTTTCATAGTTCCTCCTAGACCAATTTTCTATTAATCATCTCTTGAACAATAAATGAAGCTACATCATCTGCGTATTTCTTTGATCCAAATCCCGCATCATAACCTAATTCTTTAGCAAGTTCATGTGTAATTCTAGGTCCTCCAGCTACTACTATTACCTTATCTCTTATTCCTTCAGCTTCCAATAACTCAATAAGGTTGGTTAAGTTATCAACATGAATCCCTTTTTGTGTTACAACTTGAGAAACCAAAATTGCATCAGCTTTTACTTCGATAGCTTTTTTTATTAACTCTTCATTTGGAACTTGACTTCCCATATTTAATGCATCTATTCCAATATATCTTTCTAATCCGTAATGTCCCGCAAAACCTTTCATATTCATGATTGCATCTATTCCTACTGTATGAGCATCAGTTCCTGTAGCAGCTCCTATAATGACAACATTACGTTTGATATTTTTTTCAATGAATTTTTGAACTCCATACATATCCATTTTATCTGTATCTACAGCTTCAATTTTTATATCATCGTAATTTACTGAGTTTTTATAATTACCGTATACTACATAATAAGAAAAATTCTTATCAAGTTCTTCTTGATGAGCAATTGAAGGATTCTCTAAATTCATCCCTTTGGCTACTAACAAGGCAGCCTCATAAGCTTTTTCATCAGCTGGTAAAGGCAATGTAAATGAAACTTGAACTTTACCATCATCTAATGTATCGCCATATGGCTTTACTTTTTTAAGATCAACTTTCATTCTATTCACTCCTCAATTCTTTAATCATCTCAGTTAAAACTGGATTGAAATAAGACTCACTTTTTTCAAATACTCCAATTAATCCTTTACCCATATTTTTACCACGCTTAATACCTGCAAAAATACCTCTTTCAATTGTATTAAATAAACCAATTTCATCAATCTTAGATAAAAGGTCAATTGATTTATCTAACACTTCATTTGCTCTTGTTTGGATAATCCCATTCTCTTTAAACACTATTTCATCTGAGATATCTGCCATAGTATTAAATATATAGTTTGCATTCTCAATTGCTAACGCTCTATCTGATAAGAATGGTGTGTGTATTGCTTCAGTCATCATTCCCAGTAAATGAATCTTTTGATTTGTTAAAATTGTAGTTATATTAAATAAAGCATCTTGAACATGTCCTTTAAATATATTACCTGTCATGAATTTAGTTGGAGGCATATATTTCAGTGGCGCTTTAGGGAAAATTTCTCTAGCCATTTGTGCTTGTGCAACTTCATAAAGAAATCCATTCTTAACATCAGGATTAATCTCAAAAGCATGACCAAGTCCTTGTAATTCTTCAGGTAAATAAGCCAAAAGTGCAAATTGCTCATTAATAAATTGACTAGCAAGAACCGTATGTGCTTCTTCTACGGCATCAGCTGTTGTTAAATAATTATCTTCACCAGTATTAATTATAATACCTGCATATGAATCGATAACTCTAGAAAAATATTGATCGACAAATGTTCTCTTCATATTTATGTCTCTAAATAAAACTCCATACAAAGAATCATTAAGCATAACATCTAATCGCTCTAAAGCACCCATTGCAGCTATTTCAGGCATACATAACCCAGAAGCATAGTTAACTAATTTTATATATCTACCTACCTCTTCACCTACTTCATCTAATGCTTTACGCATAATCTTGAAGTTTTCTTGTGTTGCGTAAGTTCCTCCAAATCCTTCTGTGGTAGCTCCGTATGGAACATAATCTAATAAACTTTGTCCTGTAGTTCTTATAACTGCAATAATATCTGCACCCTGTCTAGCTGCTGCTTGGGCTTGTAGAACATCTTCATATATATTACCTGTCGCAACAATAACGTATAACTCTGGTCCAGATTTCTTTCCGTATTTTTTATAGTAACCATCTCTTAGGTCTTTATTATTCTTAATCTTATCTAAATACATCTTAACAACAGTATTCATTTTCTCTTTTATTAGACTAATATCACTAAACTTTAATTTGGTAATATCTAATGATTGATTGGATACATTTTTAGCTATTTCATTTGGAGTTAATCCAGTTTCAATCATCGCGTTTCCTAAGTAATAAGATACACCTAGTGAAATATCACCATTTTCAACAATATAGTCAACAAGAACATTTGGTAGCGGCACACCGAAATCATCAACGCCATCGATACCTACTAATCTGCAAATAGTCCTTTCTACTGTAAGAGTAGAATGGACATCAATATATACCTGTGTTTCCAACGCTATGTTTTTAGCTAAAGTTCTAGCTTTAGAAATTAATTTTTTATCTATATTTAGCTTACTCACAATTTTCACCCCTAACTTTTAATACATTATATATAGGTAAATCTATTTTCTTTTCTAACATTTCCCTAAATAAATAATCATCATATTCATATCCAAGTGGTGAATATGGATTATATGTTAAACAAACTAAGTTTATATTATTTATCACCAAAATGTTCACACCTATTTTCTGTAAATTTATATATGAATCGTGATCCAAAAATGCTTTTGTACCATCCTTAATAATAATAGTAAGCTCATCTAACTTTTGTCGTTTTCTAATCAACTGATTAACCAATTCAATAGTTAAGGCTCCATTAATAATTAAGTATTTACTTGTTTTATCAAGTCTTGATACAATTTCTTCTTTTGAACCTAAAACTGATTCTAAATCAAATGTAAACACTTCGTCAAATTTATCTATTATTGAAACAGCATGATTGCTTATTAAATCCTTGACTCTCTTAGAGTTGATTGTTGGTAAAGTCAATAACTTATAGATCGTATATGTATCATCAACAGTCTTTTTAATATCCTTATCATATGAAGCACCAGTTACCAAAATAGTAGCTTCCATCAAGTGATTACTTGCTATTTGCTTTCTAGAAAAAGCTCCATCAACTATAAAAATATCTACTTCATCTTCAATCAATGACAAAACATCTTTAACCTGTTGGTTAAAAGATGGTCCTGCTAAATCAGTGAACCCATCACTTATTACTTCTGCAATATGAACTAATCCCATTGGTGTATTCATATTAGTCTTATAAAGTACTTTTAATGAAGATGTTGAATTCTTTATTGCTTCTGAAGTAGTAGCAACAATCGTACCCTTTTTTAAATAAACTCTTGGTTTACTTACGAAATAAACACTATCTTCCTTTTCTCCATCTCTACCAATTGAAGTTAAGCCAATTTTCTTATCAGATAATTCCTTTAATATATGATTTAACACAGTAGTCTTACCAACATTTTTTTGCATGCCGATAATAGATAAAGTCTTTACATTTAACAAATGTCTCATTGCTTACCGTTTCTCAATTTTCTAGCAAGAATTTTTGGTTCTAAGGCTATATTTTCACCTCTTAATAAACCAGCTACTCCTGTGGTTTGATTATCTTCTTGGCAATACTCACAATCACAATGATCATCGTAATTATTAGGTACATGATACGTAGTTATCACGCCTTCAAAGTTCCTTAAAACTACTCTTCTTGGTGATTGAGATATCATATATTGAGGCATAACAGGAATTTTCCCTCCTCCACCTGGTGCATCAACAACAAATGTTGGTACTGCAAATCCAGATGTATGTCCTCTAAGTGCCTCTATTATTTCTATTCCTTTTGTAATAGGAGTTCTAAAGTGTTCAATACCTTCAGACAAATCACATTGATATATGTAATATGGTCTAATTCGTAACGCTACTAAATCGTGAACTAGCTTTTTCATAATATTAACACAATCGTTAATACCACGAAGTAAAACTGACTGATTTCCTAACGGAATTCCAGCATCAGCTAATAAATCAATAGCTCTTTTAGATTCTAACGTAAATTCTTTTGAATGATTAAAGTGAGTATTGAACCAAATAGGCTGATACTTTTTCATAATGTTAACTAGCTCTGGTGTAATTCTTTGCGGCATTACCACTGGAACTCTAGAACCAATTCTGATTATTTCTACATGTTCGATATTTCTTAATTCACTTAATATATAGTCTAATCTTTCATCACTTACTAATAATGCGTCTCCACCTGATAATAATACATCTCTAATTTGTGTATTTTTCTTGATATAGTCAATAGCCATTTTAACTTTATCAATTGCATACGATGCATCTGTTTGACCAGCTAATCTTCTTCTTGTACAGTGTCTACAATACATACTACACATATCAGTAATTAGTAATAAAACTCTGTCTGGATATCTATGCGTTAAACCAGGAACAGGAGAATCCCCATCTTCGTGTAGTGGATCAGTTAAGTCGTGTTTCCCAATATGAGTTTCATAAGCGCTCGGTACCGCTTGCATCCTTATTGGACACTTAGGATTATTAGGGTCCATCAAAGCAAAATAATATGGAGTTATACTCATCCTAAATCTATCCAAAACTTTTTCAATTGACTCTTTTTCTGATTTCTCAAGTTTAATATATTTTTCAATTTTTTCAATTGAATCTATTCTATTTTGTACTTGCCATTTCCAGTCATTCCATTCCTTAGCACTCACATTTGGAAAGTACTTCGCTTTTCTTTTTAAATAATCATTATTTAACTTAACACTCATAAACATTCACTCCAATCAACTTCAATTAATCTTTCTTCTATTAATTGCGTTTTTCCACTCAAAAACACTTCATCCTCAACTCTTACATAAATCAACGACTCGGCATTCATATTAACACCCTGTAAAAAAACTAACTCTTTATCAACCATTTTAAGTTCAGATAAGTAAAAACCTAACGCACTATTAGCGCTCCCAGTAGCACTTTCTTCATCAATACCATATAGCGGCGCGAAATTTCTAACGACTGCAGTATAATCACTATCCAGGGAAAACAAGTGATACCCAACCACATCAAATTCTTTACTAATTTCTTCAACCATTTTAAAATCAGGATTTATATTTAGCAAAAGATCTTTGTTCGCAATAGGTATAAGTATATCTTGTACTCCACTACTTACTACTTTAATAGGAATTCTATTATCTAAATCTTTATTTGTGATGCATAAACTTTGAAGTATCAGCTCTTCATTTAGATCTTTTTCAACTATACTAGGTTTTCCGACAGAAAAATAAATGTCTCCATCATTAATAGCTCTTATTTCAATAGAATTTGTACTAATCTTTGCGTCAGTAAAATCTAATTGACTTAAACCAGCAACAGTAGCATGACCACAAAAATCTATTTCTGACAGTGGAGTAAAATACTGAAAATTATATTCTGAATCACTAATCTTAGTTATAAAAACAGTTTCTGATAAACCAAGTTTAGAAGCTATTTCTTGCTTAACCTTATTTGATAAATCAGAGTCAATAACAACACCTGCTAGATTTCCGCCCAATCCATTTTTTGTAAAAGCTGAAACTATCTTTACTTTAACCATAGATTTCTTCAAATAATTTTCTAATCTTATCTGATTCTTTAAGAAGGTTTAATGTTAGCTCTGCATGACCTTTTGTATATCCATTTCCAACGATCATAGTCACATCACTACCAACACCTTCTGCACCTAGTGCAGCTTTTGTGAATGAAGTAGCCATACTAAAGAAATAAACCACACCACTATCTTTAGTAATTAATATTGCACTCATTTCACAATTTGGAACATTTACAACATTTATAGTTACATCTACCTGTTCATCATTTAATGCCATAACTTTTTCATAAACATCAACAGCTTTAGTAGCATCCGCGACAATAATATCATCTGTTACACCTAATTCTTTTAACCCCTTTACCTGTTCTTCGAACGGTACTATTCCGATAACCTTACCATTATTCCCAACTTTCTTTTTTGCTTGATAGCAACATAAGACACCACTCTTACCAGCAGCACCAATAACAGCTACCGTATCACCTTTAGAAACTAATTTGTCAGTTTGAGCAGGTGCTCCAGCTACATCTAAAGCGGCTAAAACTAATTTCTCAGGCATATCACTAGGAACTTTTGCATAAATCCCAGACTCAAAAAGAATTGCTTCACCATCAATATCTACTTGATCGTTTTCTAGTTTGATATCTCTAATTTTCTTTATTTTTAGTGGAGTTAAACTTAAACTAACTAAAGTAGCAATAGTATCTCCAACAGATAAACTCTTATCAGGAAAATCTGTTCCGATTTCCTTTACCCTGCCAATTAACATTCCTCCAGAACCAGTAACTGGATTCTGCATTTTACCTCTTTTACTAACTATATCTGAAATCATCTCTTCCATTAATGATTTATCAGAATTACAAACATCTTTTATTTGTGTAAAACTTGCTGAATCAATATTTAAAGTAATTACCTCAATTAATAATTCGTTTGAATTAATTTTCATTTCATTATTAATTTTTAATGCTGCTTGTGGTAATACACCACTTGGTTCTACTACTCTATGAGTACCAAATCTACATCCTTTATTCATCATACACCTCTATTCCTAAAATTTTTCTAGCCTCGTTAGGGGTAGCTATTTCTCTACCAAATTCAAGTGCTAATCTAACTACTTTAGCAACTAACTCGCCATTATCTTTAGCTAAAACTCCTTTTCTAATGTAAATATTATCTTCTAATCCAACTCTTACGTGACCACCCTCTAAAATAGAGGCAACTGCAAGAGGAAATTCATATCTACCAACACCAGCAACAGAGTAAGTCGTACCATGTGGTAGTGATTCCTTCAAAAACAGGAAATCTCTAAGCTCACCACTTTGTCCACCATTAACTCCTAAAACAAAACTTACATGCATTGGTGATTTGATATATCTTTTTTTATGTAATCTTAAAACCATATCAAGATGTCCCTTTTCAAAACATTCTAATTCTGGTTTTATTCCTTTACCATATATTCTTTCAGCAAACTTTTTAATATCGTTCTCAGTATTAACAAAAATTTCATCTCCACCAAAGTTAAGAGTTCCACAATCTAAAGTACACATTTCTATATCAATTTCAGTTGGTGCTAATCTCTCATCAATACTCATCCCAACAGCCCCACCCGTAGATGGCTGAATAATTACATCAGGACACTCTTTCTTTATCGCTTTAATCGCTTGATTAAATCTATCCTTACTTTGAGTAGGTGTCCCATCATCTTCTCTAACATGTAAATGTATAATAGCAGCACCTGCATCATAAGCACTTTTAGCTTCTCTTACTATTTCCTCAATCGTATAAGGGATAGCTTCAGTATGATCCTTAGTAACTTCTGCTCCGCAAATAGCCGCGGTTATAATCAATTTTTCCATATTATTTCCTCTGTTTATCTTTTGGGACTACGCAAGTTCCACTAGCCCTCGCTACTAAGATAGGTTCATCCAATAAATCACACGCAGAATCACTAATATCTGGTCTTGGAACGATAACTTTATACGCTTCAAAGACCATTTTTCTTGAAGTGTTACCAGTATTGACTATCTCTCCTTTAGCCTCAATAAAATCACCTGCATAAACTGGAGCCAAGAACTCAATCATATCGTAAGCTTTAAATAAACCTTCATCCCCATCATTTTTTATTAAGAGTTCGGTCGCAACATCTCCAAATAAAGCTAACATTCTTGCTCCATCCACTAATCCACCACCATAATGTGCATCATGAGCACTCATTCTAATTCTAATAACAGATTTCATATTTCCTCCTAAAAATTAAAGAATAAAAAACCGACTGCTTAAAAGCAGTCGGTGGTTCTCCATCAAAAAATGACAGCCTTACTTCCATCCAAAGTAAGTCCAACAAATAGGCCGGGCCTTCCTATTTATTTCGGCACTATAATCTTTTTACTATCTTCAACGTTGCCAACTCCAATAGCATATACATTAATAGTGCTCCCCCACAAATATTCAATTCACCAAAATTATAACATAAGAGCCCTATAAGCTCAATAATCAAATAAATAATACTAAACTAACTGCCATTATAAACATTCCTAAGACTAATCCATACATTGCTGAATGTGCTTCACCGTACTCTCTGGCTGTAGGTAATAACTCATCCAATGAAATAAAAACCATTATCCCCGCTACCGAAGCGAAAACAATACCAAACACAACTTCATTCAAAAAAGGCATAAGTATCAAGTAGCCAATCAAAGCGCCAACAGGCTCAGATAAACCAGATAGAAATGATAATCCAAATGCTTTTTTTCTATCTCCTGTTGCATAGAATAAAGGTATTGAAACAGCTATCCCTTCTGGAATGTTATGGATAGCAATTGCGATTGCAATTGCAATTCCTAGCGAAGGATCTTGAATAGCGCTAGTGAACGTAACTAACCCCTCTGGAAAATTATGAATTGCTATCGCTAAAGCAGTATACTTACCCATCTTAACCAAACTTGATTTATTAAGTTCTTTTACATCCTCTACTCTTCTTACTTCATGAGGATTATCCTCTGATGGAACTAATTTATCTATAATCCCTATTAATAACATCCCACCAAAGAATGCTAATATGACAGTTATATTTCCCAGTTCATCTCCAAGCTCATTTACTAAAGATGTTTTAGCCTTAGAAAAAATTTCTACCATTGAAACATAGATCATTACTCCTGCTGAAAAACCTAACGCAACTGATAACATCTTAGTATTAGTCCTTTTAGCAAAGAAAGCTATTAGTCCACCAATTCCAGTAGATAATCCTGCAAACAAAGTTAACAGAAACGCTAATAGTATAGTATTAAATTCCATAAAACCACCTAACCCTACTTAGGAGGCATCACTAATGCATTACCCTCAATAACAACTACACCATCTTGATTAGTTGTTATAGTTTCCATTTTAACTCTATTCTTTTCTAGTATTTCTTTAACAATAACTTTAGCAGTTAGCTCATCACCCAAATAAACTGGTGCTAAAAATCTAACTTCCTGAGACAAGTAGATTGTCCCATATCCAGGCAATTTAGTCCCTAAAATAGTTGAAAAAAGAGATGCACATAACATTCCATGAGCAATACGCTTTTTAAAGATTGTTTTAGAAGCATACTCACTATCAAAGTGAGCTGGATTCATATCACCAGATACTTCACCGAACAACTCTACTTCTTTTTCTGTTATTTTCTTCTTAAATGTTTCGAAATCACCTACATTAATTTCTGATATTCTTTTACCGATCATAATCTAATACCTCCATTTACCAGAATAATTCATGTTTCATAATATGATTCACACTATTTCTAATTAAATAAGATAAATACATTTTTATGTTAGCATAATTTATTATATCTGTAAATTTAACATAATATATCTTTTAAAACTCTTAGTGCATTCTTATACCAAATCTTTTCAATTTCTTCCTCTGTAAAGCCCTCATCTTTTAAAGCATTAATTAATTTGTCCATCTCAGATATATTATTAATCTCTAAAATTCCTTCAATTCCATCAAAATCAGTACCGAGCGCAATACAGTCAATTCCTCCAACTTCTTTTATATGTTTAATGTTTTTAACTAGGTCCTTTACATACATCTCTTTACTTTTAGTATCTTCAGTTAGAAAAGCACTACAAAAATTGATTCCAGTTACTCCACCTCTTAAAGATAATGCTTTAATCATATCATCGGTTAAGTTTCTTACATGATGACCAATACTTCTTGCATTAGAGTGTGATGCAACAAATGGTTTAGTCGAGTACTTGACTACATCCCAAAAACCAGCATCAGATAAATGAGATACGTCTATTATCATCCCTAACTCATTCATCTTAGCTATAGCTTTGATACCAAAATCGGTCAATCCCTTACTCATATTCTCTTTCGGGACATTCGGATACCCTAAAGAATTAACATAATTCCAAGTAATAGTTATAAGTCTAACCCCCATGTCATAATATTCTTGAAATCTTTCTAGCTTACCATCTACTGACCCAGCACCCTCAATAGCTAATAAGGCTGATATCTTACTATCTTTTGAATTCCTACTAATATCACTAAATTCTTTGACAATAGCTATTTCGTCTTTATGTATTTCTACTTCTTCCATAAATCTATCATACATCTCTAATACTAATTCATGTTGATTACTCGCCTTTACATCTTCTCTTTCGCAAAACTCTGGTGAAGCGAAAATCGCAAAGGTCTGTAAATAAGAATTAGACTCTTTTAGTTTACTTAAATCAACATGAAAATCGTTTTTATTTAAAAGACCTTTTTCTTTATTAAATAAAAGCTTCAAAATAGTATCACAATGTAAATCAATCATTTTCATATATATCACCCACTTTATAGTTTAACACAAAAAGAGCCTATGGCTCTAATTCTGTTATATATAATTAAGTAGTAACTAATCGGATAATTGAATAACTTATTTCAACAAACTAGTTAACATCCATAATTCCTTTTCATAAAAATCAATATAATCACTAAATAAAGAAGCAGTAGTTGGATCATTTATATTATTTGCAAGAATCAAAATTTTTCTGGCACTATCCAGTAAATACTTAAAGTCATTAATTATATACTCAATAACTTCTGCACCTTTATAATCCCTACTCTTCATTTCTTTTATCTTAGTTTGTTTTGCATACTCACTTAGCAAAGTCTCAGGATATGTATTGAGCATTTTCATCCTTTCAGCTACCTGATCATACATAAGTTCTGCTTGTTCATAATATGCTTGAGTTCTTTCATGAATATCACCAAAAAACGGCCCTACTACATTCCAGTGTAAATTATGTAATTTTACATTCAGTGCCGCCATATCCATAACGTATTGATCTAATCGACTTATTAGATTATCATTGTTAAACAAATTATCACCCCTAATAAAATGTATTAATCTAAAAAGAGTTCTATACAAAAAAGATACCGATTATACGATATCTTCTTAAATTTTATAACTTACTCATTAAAATGTCTTTTTAACTCTTCTAAAGAAGTAATCGGCTCCTTACAAGAGTAATTTTCGCAAATGTATATAGTAAAGTCTTCGTTTTTATTCTTATAGTTCTCCAAGAACTTAAATTCTTTTATACTCTCTTCATCCTTCAAAATGACTGAAGTAAATGGCATATGCTTTCCTCTTAGATATACTAATACCTCTTTCATCTTCTTCTTATCACCTGTTATTACTACTTCCTTAGTAGAATTAAGAATCATTTGATAAGAACTAAGCATAGCGCTATATCCAGTTTCATAACTCTTTATCTCGCTAGAAAAATAATCAATAGTACCTTCAGCATATTGAATTAGAGATTCATCTTGATAAATTCTTGCTAGTCTTATTATATTTCTTATAGCTATAGAGTTACCTGATGGCATAGCCCCATCATAACCTTCTTTTGGTCTATAGATTAACTCTTCAGAATCATTTCCAGTTAAATAGAATGCACCCAACTCATTATCATAAAATAGATCTATCATGAGTTTATTTATTTCATAAGCTTTCTTAATATATTTTATATTAAATGTAGATTGATAAAGTTCAATTAATGAATCAACCAAAAATGCATAATCATCTAAATAACCTAAATAGGAGCTCTCTCCATCAATATGTCTAGCAAGTAGTCTATCATCCTCTATTAAATTACATAAAACAAATTCAACTGCTTTTTCTGCGATCTTAGTGTAAGTATCTTCCAAAAAAACTCTACCAGCCGAAGCAAAAGCTGAAATCATCAATCCATTCCATGAAGTAAGAATTTTCTTATCCTTATGCGGCCTCTTTCTGTTTTCTCTAAAGTCAAACAACTTCATCCTTTGATTGTCAGATAATGAATTATTTATATCTGAGTTAATTAAATTTAATATATTCTTACCTTCAAAATTCCCTGCTTGAGTTACATTATACAGTTCACAAATTATAGGAGCTTCTTTTTCTAAAATTCTATAAATTTCGTCTCTTTCGAATAAATAAAATTTCCCCTCTTCTCCCTCGCTATCAGCGTCTTCTGCAGAATAGAACGCTCCCTCTTCAGAAGTCATATCTCTATCAATATATATAAATATACTTTTAATTACTCTTTTATATAGTGGATTCTTTGTTATTTTATACGCTTCTAAATAAGCAATAACTAAAAGCGCATTGTCATAAAGCATCTTCTCAAAATGAGGAACTAACCATTTTTCATCAACAGAATACCTAGAAAATCCGAATCCAATATGATCAAAAATCCCACCTCTATACATTGACTTCAAAGTATGTTCGACCATCTCTAGTAGTTCTTTATCATCAGAAATGTAATAATTATTCAATAAGAATGTTAGATTATGTGGCGATGGGAACTTAGGTAAATGTCCAAATCCACCATATGACTCATCATAGAGCCTTTTATAAGATGAGATGGCTTTCTCAATAGTTTCTTTACCAATACTAACAACATTACCGACCTTGTTCTCTAGAATTGAGGAAAAGTCATTTGCTCTTTTAATAATGTTTTCCTTGTCTTCTTTCCATAGCTCACTTATCTTAGTTAGCACCTCTATAAGTCCCGAAAAGCCTGCTCGCCTATTTTTAGGTAGATATGTGAAGGCATAGATTGGTTTCTTATCTGGAGTCAGAATTACATTTAGTGGCCATCCACCACTCCCGGTTAATCGCTGACATGCTTTCATGTATATACTATCAATATCAGGTCTTTCTTCACGATCAACTTTTATTGATATAAAATGATCGTTTAACACATAAGCCACTTCATCATCCTCAAAACTCTCTTTCTCCATTACATGACACCAATGACATGTTGAGTACCCAATACTCAAAAATATTAACCTGTCTTCGTCTTTGGCCTTTTTGAGTGCATTATCTTTCCAAGTGTACCAATAAACAGGATTATAGGCATGTTGTAATAAATAAGGACTTTTTTCATTTATCAAATTATTCACATTCATATGATCACCCAATTTATTGTTTCCACTTAGCTGCTTTATATGATTTCTAATCATAAAATATCACTGAATAGTATGGATGAAAAAAGGTATCACTCTAAAGAATGATACCTAACGTTTATTTTTATTTTCTAAATCTCTTATAAATAAATCTTACCGGTAAATATATTACTCCTAATATCAATAAGTATGGACCAATAACTATTATCCCTAACACTAAGAATTCTACAACTGAAACAACAGAGTTAATCGATGCATCAAACAAATCAGTACTTTTGATCAAGAAAGTTTTTTTAGTATGCACATCTTTATAATATTTATTTGACTCAGTATGATCAGATTCTAATCCATAGACTTCAATACTATATACTTCATCTGATTCAAGATTGTCAACTGTAAATGATACATAACTAGAGCCATGAGTATCTTCTTCTAGTTCTTCTACGAGCTCTCCATTTAATTTTATTTTTGCATAAAGAGTTGCTGCATTTTTACTTTCATTATAAACACTAAATGTAATAGATTTGGTACCGATTTCTAAATCTATTATATTAGGCCTTTCAGTCTTAGGTAGTTGTTCAGGTTCGTCACTCACAAGATTAATAGTTAAGTTTATAGTACTATAATCTATTAGCGAATCATAGTTTGATAGCTGACTCCCAATATAATTTAGATCAGCTTCAACTTCAACCCGAACCGCTTCAAGGGCTATTATACTTTCTACACTATCTGCAACTTCAATTAACTCAAGTATTCTTTTATGTTCCGCTTCTAAAGCTTCTTTTCTAGATTCAAAAGTAGAATACTTAGTAGTAACATCTTGAGAAGTCTTGGAATAGCTAATTACCTCTCCATCCGTTTTAATGTCATTTACAAAATCTATCAAATTCTCTGATCTAACTCTAATTTTTAAAGTGAATCGTTTCTCTGTAATCGTCTCTTGTTCAATGTATGCATCATATAAAGCGAGTTTATTTACTAAATTAGTGTAAACATTATCAGGTTCAGTTGACTCAAGAACCAAATTAGAAGTATAGATAATTTTACGATTCTCTAAAGCCGGAATATCAGATACTTCCTCAACTTTACCAGATTCTATAGAAATAGTCTCACTTGGAACTTCTACATAGACAGTCTCTACAGAAGACTCCACCTCAACTTCTTTCTCAACTTCTACTATCTTTTCAACTTCTTTTGTACAAGCTCCTATAGATAGAGATAAACCTAATACTAGCATTAAAACTAATAATTTTTTCATTTTTTTCCTCCCTCTAAAATGAACAATACTCATATGAACATTACTTTTCTCTATAAGACCATATATTATATGTTCGTGAGTCTTAATAAAGTAATTTAACTTATAAATTATTATATCATATTTCATTATTACTGACTATTATAGAATTCAATATAAAAACGAGAGTTAGTCTCATTTCATCATATATAAATAGAATGAATGTTATTTTACAATAATTGCAGTACCCATTCCACTAATAGAAAGTGGTGCTAGTCTAAACTATTATTTCTTTTCCTCATTTCATGGATTAAAGTTACTACTACTCTAACAACTACAACCTACCGGATGCGCAACCGAGATTATCAGTTAAATATACTCCTATCTCCTTGCTTTATCGATTGTTATTTGCTCCATAATCGTTTACTTTTTAATTTCTCGTTCCTCGTATATTTTTTTCATATCATTTATCGAACTCAAATAACTTATGTATACAATTAAATTTGCAACTATTAAAACGATTAATAAAAAAACAGTCAATGAATCATCTACTACTGGAATTAGTGAAAGATTTATTAGTTGTAAAAATCCAACTATTGCCGCAAGGGTTTGACGACCCTCAAACATAGCTTTGTCATACTCAAGATATTTAACTAATTTGATTATTCCTGAGTAAAAAGTAAAAAATATAGTTATTTCAACTAACGCACTAATATAAATAAAAGACAAGTTGAGACTAGGTATATATACTTCTACACTATAATTAATAGGGTAAAAAAACGCCAAAATTGAAAATACTAAATTCACAATGCTTAGTAGCTGAGCATAAAAAAATTGTTTTATATTCGTTTTATTATATAGATTTGATAAGGCAGATATAATAATTAAATATCCAATAAAATCAGGAATAATATCAATATATCCAACATTGATATCAATAAATACTATTAAAGTTCCAAGAAATATGTTCTTAAAATAACTACTCATTATTAAACTCCTTCTCCTTAACATATTCTCTTAATTGTTTATCAGTTAAATTAGGTTGATAAGATAAATATGCATGAGTGTGACGACCATCTACTAGATTTAATTCTAAGGAGTACTGTTGAATCACATATGGATGAACATCATTTCTTTTTGCCATTATAGTCAAAGGACTAGATACTTCTTGATTTACTCTAATCTTTGTTTCACTTTTATGAATTCCTGTATTTGAAATATGTCTATTATTAATATTTAGATCATATTCATCAAGTAAATCATAAAGATAAAATGATTCTATTTCTTCAATTATTGCATCTCCTTCTAACAAATATACATCTTTACTAGTATATACACTATCTGGTCCAGATGAGGAAGATGATAAATAACTTGTAATTGTGTTTTCAGACATTTCTTTTTTCTTGAGAACTATTAGTCCAAAATTTACTCTATCAGTACTTCCATCAGTGTATGATATTGTTGCATAATCAAGTTCTATATGACCTTGTTCTAATTTATCTTTATCTAGTTCATCCAATATAGAATCCAACCATATGACTTTATGTAGATATTCTTCATATTGTATAAATACATTACTGTTTCCAAAAAGTGGTGTTTCAAGATTATCGAAATCAATTCTATATATGTCTTTGTCTTCTCCACGATTAGTTAAATAATTAAGTCTTGCATCAAACCTACCACCTATTATATTTACTTCATATTTGTGTTCAAAAATAATAACGCCGTCAATTTTATAGTATTCACGGTAAACTATCATAGATATAAAAAGGATAGTTATCAAAGTAATAGAAATTAAAAATGTCTTTCCCCTCATGTTACACCTCATTCCATGGTTCTAAGAAAGTTACTCCGTTGCAAGAAATCAACTCTTTCCAATAATGATATGTTTATAGTATACACCTACAGTACTATCTAGACAAGAATGTAAAAACTACTAACCACAAAGTTACTCAATAGCTAACAGAATATCATTCATTAATACAAATAACCCCATAGTAGAACATGTATTGGAAGCATAATCCTATCATAAGCAAATTATAAAGATATAACAAAAAGGTATCACTCAAATGAATGATACCTAACGTTTATTTTTATTTTCTAAATCTCTTATAAATAAATCTTACCGGTAAATATATTACTCCTAATATCAATAAGTATGGACCAATCACTATTATCCCTAACACTAAGAATTCTACAACTGAAACAACAGAGTTAATCGATGCATCAAACAAATCAGTACTTTTGATTAAGAAAGTTTTTTTAGTATGCACATCTTTATAATATTTATTTGACTCAGTATGATCAGATTAGCGAATCATAGTTAGATAACTGACTCCCAATATAATTTAGATCAGCTTCAACTTCAATTAATTCAAGTATTCTTTTATGTTCCGCTTCTAAAGCTTCTTTTCTAGATTCAAAAGTAGAATACTTAGTAGTAACATCTTGAGAAGTCTTGGAATAGCTAACTACTTCTCCATCGGTTTTAATGTCATTTACAAAATCTTTCATATTCTCTGATCTAACTCTAATTTTTAAAGTGAATCGTTTCTCTGTAATCATCTCTTGTTCAATGTATGCATCATATAAAGCGAGTCTATTTTCTAAATTAGTGTAAACATTATCAGGTTCAGTTGACTCAAGAACCAAATTAGAAGTATAGATAATTTTACGATTCTCTAAAGCCGGAATATCAGATACTTCCTCAACTTTACCAGATTCTATAGAAATAGTCTCACTTGGAACTTCTACGTAGACAGTCTCACCTGAAGACTCCACCTTCTACTTTCTCAACTATCTTTTCTACTTCTACTTCTTTAGTGCAAGCTTCTAAAGATAGAGATAAACCTAATACCATTTTTTCATTTTTTCCTCTTATAAAAAAACGAGAATTAGTTCAAATTAGTCTCGCTTTTATCATATATAGATAGAATTAATGTCATACTAAACGTTTTTTACAATAATTGCAGTACCCATTCCACCACCAATACAAAGTGATGCTAGACCTAAACTACTATTTCTTTTCTTCATTTCATGGATTAAAGTTACTACTATTCGAGCTCCACTACATCCTACCGGATGCCCCAACGAGATCGCTCCTCCATTAACATTAGTTCTTTCCATAATCCATTCTTCTGTAATATCATGTTCATCAGATAGTTCCTTTATTACACCTAAACTTTGTGCAGAAAATGCCTCATTCAATTCTAATAAATCTATTTCATCTAATTTTAAATCCGTTCTATTGAGTGCATTTCTAATCGCAGGTACTGGTCCTAATCCCATTATACTAGGATCAACTCCTCCTTGATCGACTCCTATAATTTCCACAAGAGGTTCTAAGTTATGTTTCTCAACTGCTTCTTCACTTGCTAGCATCAAGAAAGCGGCTCCATCATTTATTCCTGAAGCATTCCCAGCTGTTACAGTTCCATCTTTCTTGAATGCTGGTCTTAATGTACTTAATTTCTCTATTGTAGTTTTTCTATTTGGGTATTCATCAGTATCAACAGTAACTGTTTCTCTTCTTAGTTTTACTTCAATCGGAACTATTTCATCATCAAACTTTCCTTCATCAATAGCCTTAATACACTTTGCTTGAGAATTAAAAGCAAATGCATCTTGGCTTTCTCTAGAAATATTATATTTATCTACGATGTGTTCAGCTGTAATACCCATATGATATCCTTCGTACACATCTATTAATGCATCATAAATCATATGATCAATTGCTTCAAGATTCCCCATCTTAGCACCTATTCTTACCTTATGAGGTAACAAAAGTGGTGCTTGAGACATAGACTCGGTTCCTCCGGCTATTAACAAATTACTCCACCCAGATTTTATCTTCAGGTATCCATCCATTATGGCTTTCATTCCAGATCCACATACCATACTTACAGCATATCCAGGCACTGAATATGGAATACCAGCTTTAACCGATACCTGTCTACCCACTCCTTGTCCTTGTCCAGCTGGCAATATGTTACCAGCAATAACTTCACCTATTTTACTTGGATTAACTTTCGTTTCCTCCAAGATATTCTTTACAAGAACCGCTCCTAATTCACTAGCTGATAAACTTGAGAGACCACCTAAAAATCGCCCAATTGCAGTTCTTTTTGCAGCTACTATATATACTTTTGACATAATTATCCTCCAAATTTTTTTATAATAAGATCAATCCTAAACTTATTACAATACCAGAATATAGTAATACCATTAAACAATATCCCATGATGTTCTTAGCACCTAATTTAGCAATACCTAATACGGGAAGTGCCCAGAATGGTTGTATCATATTTGTCCAAGCATCACCCCACGCGATTGACATTGCTGTTTTAGCAGCATCTACATTTAATGCAGCACCTGCTGGCATCATAATTGGAGCCTGGACCGCCCATTGTCCACCACCACTTGGCACGAAAAAGTTTACAATCCCCGCACTTAAGAATGTGAATAATGGGAATGTTCTTACCGTTGAAATATTAACGAACATATCTGAAATTGCTCCTGCTAATGAAACACCCTCAGGTCCTTTAGCGATCATAATACCCATAATACCCGCATAAAATGGGAACTGCAAAATAATTCCACCAACGCTCTTAACAGCACTATTAACCGCTCTAACAACTCTAATAGGAGTACCGTGAAATAATATAGCCGTGAACAAGAATATAAAGTTAACAATATTTAAATTTAACTTGAAGCCATTTAAAGCAAAGTATCTAATAATAAATGCATATCCTAAAACGCTTAAGATAATATTGATTATTCTACTATTTTCTAATTTCTCAGCTGGAGTCATTTCGGAACGCTTCTTGTTTTCAATAGCTATATCATCATCTAATAACTTTGGATCAACTACTTTTGTATCTTCAAGTTTTGGATGCATGAAGGATAGTAAGAAAGGTAAAGTAACTAGGATCACACCAAAGATAATAAGGTTAAACGTTGAAAATATAGTTAAATTAGTCATGATAGGATCAACAACTGCTCCGTTAGTAGCTATTGCAAGACTTTCTCCTGCAGTTGCTAATTTTAGCGGAATTGAGCCCGATATTCCTGCATGCCAAACAACAAATCCACTGTATGCAGCAGCAATCAATAGTGGATAATCTACATTTTTAACTTGCTTAGCAACTTCTTTAGCGTAAATTGCACCGATAACTAAACCGAATCCCCAGTTTATAAAACATGCGACTAAAGCAATTAAATTTACATAGATAATTGCTTGTACTTTGTTTTTAGGTAACGATGCTAATTTCTCAAGTACTCTTTTAAATGCAGGTGCAGTAGCTAAGATTGTACCAGTAACTAGTACCAAAGCCATTTGCATTGAGAATGCTAATAAATTCCAGAAACCACCATACCAAGCCTCAACCACACCCATCGCTGTTGTTTTAGTAACAAAGATAGATGCAATAACAACGACGAATGTCAATAATACTGCGAAAATAAACGGATCGGGTAGATATTTTTCTACTAAATTAACCGAACCTTTAGTCATTCTGTTAAATAATTTTTTCATTTTTATCTCCTATATCCTAATTGTTTCTAAATTTTCACTAATAATTAATTTAGGTTCTGTAACTTCTTGAATCTCCTCTATTGTCACTCCAGGTGCAATTTCTGTTAGTAAAATTCCTTCGTCAGTTATTTCCATGACACCCAATTCAGTGACTATCATGTTTACTTGTTTAACTGCAGTAAATGGTAAACTGCATTTTTTTAATATCTTCATTTTCCCTTTTGCTGTATGAGTCATCGCGATGATTACTTTTCTTGCTCCAACTAACAAGTCCATTGCTCCACCCATACCAGGAACCATCTTACCGGGAATTATCCAATTCGATATATTCCCTTGTTCGTCTACTTGAAGTGATCCTAATATAGTAGCATCAACATGTCCACCTCTAATGATTCCAAATGATGTTGAACTATCAAAGCACACCCCACCAATACTCATGGTGATTGGTTGCCCTCCTGCGTTAGTTAAGTCCCAGTCCTCTTCTCCTTCTACTGGAGCCGGACCTAATCCTAACATTCCATTTTCAGATTGGAACGTAATGTCAACACCTTCAGGTAAGTAATTTGCTACCATTGTTGGTAACCCGATCCCCAAGTTAACAACATCTCCATCATTTAACTCTTTAGCTACTCGTCTTGCTATCAATTCTTTCGGAGTCATCATTCTTTACCTCCTATCAAGTAATCTACAAAGATATGTGGTGTAACAATATGATCTGGATCTAATTCTCCTAATTTAACCACTTCTTTTGCTTCTACTATCACTGTTTCACAGGCAGTTGCCATCAGAGGATTAAAGTTCCTTGTTGTTTTGTTATAGATTGTATTCCCCTTCTCGTCTGCCCTATGTCCTAAAATTAGAGCCATATCTGCCTTCAAGGGTTTTTCCAATATATAATCTACACCATCAACGTTCACTATCTCTTTTCCTTCTTCAACCGTAGTTCCAAGACCTGTTGGTGTTAAAAAGCCACCTAATCCCGATCCACCTGCACGAATTTGTTCAGCAAGCGTCCCTTGTGGTACCAAAATCACATCCATGGTTCCTTCGCTCATTCTTTTTCCCGCTTCAGGATTTAATCCAATGTGAGAAGCAATCAGTTTCTTAACCTTGCCGGCTGTTATCAGCTTTCCTACACCCTTATCCACCAATCCTGCATCGTTACAGATTATTGTTAAATCTTTTACTTCTGTATTCACAATTTCATCTATCAAATTTTCTGGAGTTCCTACAGCCATGAAGCCACCAACCATAATACTGATTCCGTTTCTAAGCTTTTCTATAAACTGTGCTTTGCTAATAATTTTGTTAGTCATAACATCCTCGCATTCTAATTACTTTTTTATAATTTTGCCCAAGTTTCAGACTAATATTCTTATTTCACTTAATCGTTTGGTAATTTCAAAATGTAAAAAGCAGAAGTCTAAAGTAAATTTATAAAGATTTATCTAATATATTTCGACAATAAATCATAGACAAGAAATAATTTATATTATAAAAAGACTAGATTAGAATTCCTACATATATATTTATTTATTCTGATAATCTTGCAATTAATGAAAGTTATAACATAATGAGGTAGTCTAGTGCTGGAAAAAATTACTATTAGTACCACGAAACATAAAAAAGCCATCAACTACCAACTTACTAGTAATTAATGGCCTACTACATAAAATTCTTAATAATTAAATAAATTTTGTTTGAGTTTAATATACGTTTATATTTCCATTGATACTATTTCATTAACTCCACTCTCCCTAGCATTGTAAAGTAGTTCAATAGTATCATCTATTTTAACTCTTGGTTCTTTGATTAGTCCAGCTTTAGTAGTCAAGGTACCAATATAGCATCCTTGTTGATGCTGACACCCAATGGTCTTTTATATCATCAACTACTCTCTCTGAAGTACTGCGAATTTTCTTCAAATCCCCCCCTTATAAAAACCACAAATTCATCGCCTCCAGCTCTACCAATAAAACTATCCTCCATGTTCAATACCCTATTATTAATTATCTTAAAGAATTCCACTATCACACTAGCACCAACATCATAACCATAATTATCATTAACTTGTTTAAAGTGGGTTAAATCTAGTTAATTATAATCTTTCCCCTAATGGTAAAGTCAACAGTTTATTACAAAAAAAAGATAAATCTACTCTTAAAATATTATTACTGGCTTGATTCGTGATATTACAGAACATACTTCGTAGGATTTTTTCTTTACGGTATGGAATCGTACTCTTCTGCCTCATCATATTAAAAATGAAACAAGATGATAGTAGAGAAATTGCTTAATTCCTTGATAAACAAAAAAGACGAATCTTAGTTCGTCTTTTTTTTAGGCTGTAAAATTAAGTTTGGGGTAAGAGAGTTATTCTCTTATTTCAAACTTTTTTAGCGGAAATAAAAAAAGTGCATAATAACACGTTATAATTAAAGCGACGAAACCCAATTAAAAGAGGTGTATTATGCAAAGAAATTTTATCACATTTAATGAAGATTTGAAATCACTATTCAACATTGATGATCAAAATATTCACATTGATGGTTATGAACATGTAGGAGATGAAATTATAATTAACTTATCCAGAGAGCGTCAGTTATCTAAATGTCCTGTATGCGGAGAGCTAACTGATAAAGTTCATGACTACTATACTCGAACTATTAATCACGGTGTTTTCAATAACCGTAAGTGTTTTATTAGATACAAACAACGTAGATATCGTTGTGATTGTGGTAAGAGGTTCTCTTTACCTAATCAATTCGTAGAGAAGTACAATAAGATAAGTACTAACTCTAAATGGAGTGTTATTAAAGAAGCTATACTTGTTTCTTCTTTCAAAGACATGGGGAAAAGACTTAATATGTCTTCTACCACTGTAAGAAGAATATTTAATATGTATTGTAAACAATCTAGAAAGTCTTTACCTAGAGTATTAAGCATTGACGAATTCAAAGGTAATAGTGGTGGATATAAGTATAATCTATCTCTATGTGATCCGTCGAACAGAAAGATAATCGACATATTACCATGTAGGTATAAGGATTATTTACATCATTACTTTAGTAAGTTTAGTTCTGAAGAACTTAATAATGTAGAGGTTATTACTATGGATATGTATCATACTTACTATGATATTTGTAAGGAGTTCTTCCCTAACGCTACTATAGTTATTGATACATTCCATTTTGTGAGACTAGTCACCAATGCAGCTAAAAAGATAAGAATACGGATTATGAAGAAATTTAATCGTACTGATAAAGAATATAAAGTTCTCAAGTCTAGGTGGAGATTATTTAATACAAAGCCGGAAAACATCTCTAATGATTGGAAGTTTGACAAAAGAACTAAACAATGGACTAGCGATTCTTACTTACTAGATTATATGAGAAACATCCATCCAGAGTTAGCTACAGCTAGGGAACTACTAGAATCATTTTATGAGATTGTTCATAGCTCTACTTATCCTGATGTTTATTCTAAAATCTCTAGTTGGATAATTGAATCTAAAAAATCTAACATTGGTGAATATAGAGAAGCAGCATTATCAATTGAACGATGGTTACCTGAAATAGTCAATTCATTTATGATTAATCCTGATACGAATACTAAATATACTAGTTCTTTTATAGAAGGATCTAACAACTATATCAAAGTGATTAAACGTACTTCATACGGGTTCAGATGTTTCAATACCTTTAGAAACAAGATCCTTTATCATCACAATAATTCAAGACACGTTGTATCTGCATAGTTATGCACAAAAAAAGGACATAGATTTTTCAATCTACATCCTTTGAGCTCTTACTCTTTTATTGAGTTTACCCCAATCCTTGACTTAGAGCCTTTTTTTATGGTGACCCGTACGGAATTCGAACTCCTGTTATGTATACTTATCGATAAATTAGAGTGTATTTCTTTAACCTTTTATCATATATAGTCTCTTAAGTAATAAAATTATTCTATGTTATATTTTATCCACAAATATATTTGGTTACAGTTCTTCTGCGAATACTTAAATTTCTAGAATAATCTCTATCATTCATAGATGATCCCAGGAGTACATGGTAAAAGAATAAAATAAGTTACTTAGTTCTCTACACTTCAATAATTAATTCCCTCCTATTATACAACATATGGGTAGACAGTATATGTACTGTCTATATTCAAAAAAAATCCGACTTCTTATTGTTTTATGGATTACTCTATTCAGTAGAAAGACAAATCCATATATAACCATTAACACACAAAAAAAGTGTTCACATAAATCCATACTTTTATCAATAAGAAAATAAAGAGAGTATCGTTATGTAATTCCAAGAGTATAATAGGCTTTATAATATCTTTTGTCGCTACCATAATTAAAAAACAATGTCTAGAGAATTAACTCCAATCATTGTTATAGTAAAATTTTATATGCATCTAATTAAAGTAACAAAAACCGAATCTCTTCTTATCTGAAAGACTAAGGTATTTCAGTTCCTTCAATTGGAAAACCTAGAGATTGCAACTCATCTATTGTCATTAAACCTCTTTCTATAATTATATTACCCTTATAGTCTTGATTGTTGCATCTAACTTTATACTCATTAATACATCCAATATTATAAACGACATAATGATGTCCTCCCAATTATTTAATGTAGTAATTAATGATAATGTCTAATTAAAAACTCTCTCACAAGTGTACCAGGAGCAGCTCCGATAATCTTGTCTTGTATATACCCATTAGCAGCAACATATGTAGCTGGAATAACTGATTCTTGATAGTATTCTGTATAGTTAGACTCTTCTTCTATGGTCATCTGTGAGGTATCTATATAGTATAATTCAATAAAGTCAAATTCCTCAAGTTCATTTACAATTATAGGAAAATATAATTGACAGTGATCACTTTCAGGATTACTAAATAGAATCAACTCTCTTGTCCCAGTACTACTTTCTACTAATTCTTTTGACTCCTCATATGAAATTACATTAATAGTTATATGATATTCTTCGAGATCATCATAGCCATAATCTTCAACAGAAGCTTCACACCCACTAATAAATAACATCGTAATTAAATATACAAAAGTAATTATTTTTCTCATATTTCTCTCCTTTTTATTAACTTTAAACATAACTAATTACATGATTCGTAGCGAACACAAATATCTACATAGTCACCCATATAAATAATTCTTCTAAGACTTTGCAACTTCGGCACTGTATATAATACTTCTCCAAAATATATATATTCTTTCTCTCTAATTATATCATGTAGAGAATACTTTATATACCATATTTTTTATGATAATTTCCACAATATTCAACAATACTTATTGACATTATATTAGTCACAAAAAAAAACAAATCTAATAAATACTCACAAGAGTTAATTAAAAAATTCTTATATACTACTATCTAAAATGAGCCACGATATATTAGTAAAATAAAAACTCAGTGTAAGCAAAAAAAACGAACCTAAATTCGTCTGATTTTTGTATGGTGACCCGTACGGGATTCGAACCCGTGAATGCATGCGTGAAAGGCATGTGAGTTAAGCCGCTTCTCCAACGGGCCTTTAATTATACTAGATATACTGTTTATTATCCTTAATCATTATATAAGAAAGTTCTTTCATTTTCAATAGTTATTTTCTTAAGTCTCCTAATCGTATTAATAATACGATACTAAAATATGCAATATTAGGAAATATAATCATTTAACCTCAAACTGAGTGTATTTAACTAGAATAAATACAATTTTTTTATAAGATACTGTATAATATTTCCAAGGGGGGTATATGTTATGTCTTATTTTTTTAGTCACGGACAACCAGGGGAGTTTCAATATTTTTCTTTTCCACATTTTGTTCCATTGTTTTTAATGGTATTGATTATTTATTTAATATATCGATTTCGAGATAAAATCAAAGAATTTAAACATGAAGATAACATCAGATTAGTATTAGCATTTATTATGATTATCGCTGACATGTCATATTTTTGGCATAAGATGTATATAGGAGCGGAAATAAAAAACCACCTGCCAATCACAGTTTGTGGATGGTCCGCAATATTAGGTGGATTTATGTTATTAAGCAAGAAACAATCATTATTTGATATAGTTTATTTTTGGGTTTTAGCGGGGTCTATTAATGCACTTATAACACCTGCTGTGATTACTGATAATGGACCAACACACTTTAGATATTATCAATTTTGGATTGAACATACTTCTATTTTTATTGCGGTATTTTACATGATTTTTGTGCATAAATACAAGGTTAACTTTAAGTCATTAATTAAAGCTTTCGTAGCCATTGTATTTCTCACATTAATAGCTATATACGTTAACAGTAACATCACTGGAGCCAATTATCTATTCTTATCAACGACTGAAGCTGGAGATAGCATTTTAAACTTTTTACCAAATAATTTAGGACTTAGATTGTTAGTAATGGGCGGTGTGATATTATTCTTATTCTTCTTATCTTATTTACCATGGTTAATAATTAAAAAGTCAAAGAGAATTGACTAACAAATCTTAAAAATCTCAATCAACTGATTGAGATTTTAACTTTAGAATCTACCTTTTATAACTTCCTCCTCAGTTAAGATTTTAGCGTCAACTAAGGCTCTTTGATAAGAAGTACTTTCTCTTGACATTCTCACAGTTGCTCCTGCAATCCCATCATATGAATTTTGAGCTGATTTAGTAGCACCCGCAGATGCATCGTAATCAACCCCAAAGAAATTATCTTCGTTGATAGCTAATGCCCATCTCTCTACCGACCAATCAACTAACGAAGTCAATTCTGTAGCGTTTTTCCCAATTAAGTACTCTTCGATCGCTTCATAGTTACCCTGCCATCCACCTTTTGAGTGGCGTCCGAGTGTAACTGGTAACTCATTTGGTGTACCATTCGTAAATGTAACACCAGCAGCCTCCATCAATTCTTTCATAGTTGATGTTTCACTCAAACCTGCAAATACACCAAAATCTATTAAAATATGATTATAGTGACTGATACTTAAGATGTTTTTTCCTGTTAATTCATCCCATGAATTAGGTTTCATTAAACCTGCACCTGATGTTCTCACAGTAGGGATAAATCCTCCTTCTGTACCATCAACAGTTACATCACCTAATAGGATTGAATAGTCATAATCAGCAGGTAATTTAATTTCAAACTGATATCTAGTTACTGGTTCTACAATTAATAAAGCAGCGCTTCCATCAGGATCTACTTTCACTGCATATAAAGACATCTTATCATGTGTGTCTATATTAAACATAGATGTACCTTTAGCATATTCGCTTCCTGGAGTTGCAGCAGTTGGTGTTATACTTAAATCTGCGCTAATTCTTGCAGTACTATCTTGTCTTGTATACCATGATCCTTGTGACGATTTGAAAAATAAAACACTTGCATCAGTGATTATTCCATCATCATCTATTGTGATAATTGTTTGAATTTTTTGAGATGCTTCTTCTAAGGTAGTTCCTTTAGATTCACCTTTCCAAGACCACCCCATATAAGTACCATCTAAAGATTCAATCGGAATTTCTACAGGTACTTCAACCTCCTTAGTACATGCAACTATTGTTAACAACAGTGCAAATGTTGCTAAAAGTGACAAAAATCTTTTCATAAATTCTCTCCTTCTATTTGTGTAAACTTGGAATATGATATTTTGAAATCATAATGAATAATAAAAAGAAAGATAATATATTAAACTATTTGTAGTAATTGAATCTATTTCATATTACACTTCCTGTCAATACAAAAAAAGTCAGAAATCACATTATATTTTTTCAGGTTTTGAAAGTATTTATTAGAGAAAAATTTAACATAAAAGTTAATACAATTACAATCTAAAAGTAATAATCTTTAAAAATTTTACTGTTCTTTCTTCCTTTTTAATCTTGGGTACATAGAGTAATTCCAAAGGAATAAAACAATCATCAATTTAAAGCATATTTGTTTTAGTAAAACATATTAAAAGATAATAGACAATTGTGGAAAAGAATCGAAGTAAGCTGAAATTTGATTAAGTTATACGTGTACAAACAAATACATTCTAATGCAAATCGTTTCTCTCAAGAAAAATCATAACTACCAGTTGAACTGGTAGTTTGCTCAGCGCCTATAAGGCTTGATGCTGGCTATGTCTCAAGACATTCTGAAGATCTGCCATCCGCATCCCTCTTCTAACTTGCTCCTAAAAGGAGCTTTTTTATTTGTTTACTTTATCTTCTCACCCGTGAACGGGTCTATGAATTCCTTCATACTCATCTGATCTTGTATTTTGTCTTCTTGTATCTGATTCTTTATATATTTTTGTATCACTATCTTATTTCTTCCTACTGTATCTACATAGTACCCTCGACACCAAAATTTTCTATTCTCATATTTGTATTGCAAGTTCGCATGTCTGTCAAATATCATCAATGAACTTTTTCCCTTCAAGTATCCTACAAAGGATGAAACACTCAGTTTTGGTGGTATTGATAATAGCATGTGTACATGGTCAACACATGCATTAGCTTCTATTATTTCAACATTCTTTCTTTCACATAGTTTTCTCAGCATTATGCCAATACCACTTTTGATTCTTCCATATATTATCTGTCTTCTGTATTTGGGTGCGAAAATTATGTGATACTTACAATTCCATGTTGTGTGTGATAAACTATTACTATCCAAATGGATACCTCCTTGATTTGAATTTGGTTGGCAGACCTAATTCATTCTATCATAGGAGGTTTTCCTTTTATTTCTTTTCCTCACCGGCAAAGCCTCTTTGGAACTACTCGCATAGCAAGTGGTTTTCGCCTAACAATAAAAATGAGCTATCATTTCACATGATAACGGCTGTAAAATTAAGTTTGGGGTAAGAGAGTTATTCTCTTATTTCAAACTTTTTTAATGGATACAAAAAAAGTGCATAATAATCCGATATAATTTAAGCGCTCAAACCTAATTAGAAAGGAAATTATTATGCACTCAAATTCTATCACATTTAATAATGATATAAAATCTATTTTCAATATCCACGATAAATCTATAGTCCTAGATAACTATGAAATTATCGATGACTCAATAATCATTCATCTTTCAAGGAATCGCCAATTAGTCAAATGTTCAGTCTGTGGAGAATTAACTGATAAGGTCCACGACTATTATATTCGCACTATTAATCATGGTGTTTTCAATAACCGTAAGTGTTTTATTAAATACAAGCAACGTAGATATCGTTGTGATTGTGGTAAGAGATTCTCTTTACCTAATCAATTTGTTGAGAAGTACAATAAGATTAGTTCTAACTCTAAATGGAGTATCATTAACGAGGCTATACTTGTTTCTTCTTTCAAAGACATGGGGAAAAGACTTAATATGTCTTCTACCACTGTAAGAAGAATATTTAATATACATTGTAAACAATCTAGAAAGTCTTTACCTAGAGTATTAAGCATTGATGAATTCAAAGGTAATAGTGGTGGATACAAATACAATCTAAGTATTTGTGATCCTTCTAATAGACAAATAATAGATATATTACCTTGTAGATATAAGGATTACTTACACCACTACTTTAGTACGTTTTCTTCTGAAGAACTAAGTAATGTAGAGGTTATTACTATGGATATGTATCATACTTACCACGATATTTGTAAGGAATTCTTTCCTAACGCTACTATAGTAATCGATACTTTCCACTTTGTTAGACTAGTTACCAATGCAGCTAATAATGTAAGGATTAGAATTATGAAGAAGTTTAATCGAATTGATAAGCAATACAAAGTCCTCAAATCTAGATGGAGATTATTTAATACTAAACCAGATTGCATCTCGGATAAATGGATATTTGATAAAAGGAGTAAGCAATGGACAAGTGATTCATCATTACTTGATTACATGAGAAACATTCATCCAGAGTTAGGTAAGACCAGAGAGTTACTAGAAT
Organism: Mycoplasmatota bacterium; assembly: GCA_018394315.1. Classification (GTDB taxonomy): domain Bacteria; phylum Bacillota_I; class Bacilli_A; order MAG-NZ; family MAG-NZ; genus Zrk6. Next base: position 375,793 of record CP074575.1, read on the forward strand.
CGTTTTATGAGATTGTTCATAACTCAAGCTATCCTACCGTTTATCATGAGCTCAATAATTGGATCATTGAAGCGAAGAAAACTAACATTGGTGAAGTTAGAGAAGCAGCATTATCTATAGAAAGGTGGTTACCTGAGATAGTTAATTCGTTTATGATTAATCCTGATACTGAAACTAAATACACCTCAGCCTTTATTGAAGGTAGTAATAACTATATCAAAGTGATAAAACGTACTTCATATGGATTTAGATGTTTCAATACTTTTAGAAACAAAATACTTTATCATCACAATAATTCAAGACATATTATATCTGCATAGTTATGCACAAAAAAAGGACATAGATTTTTTCAATCTATATCCTTAAACTCTTACTCATTTATTGAGTTTACCCCAATCCTTGACTTAGAGCCATGATAACTCATTCGACTAGACCTTTTTAGATTATTTACAAATTATCAAAATTATTATATCTTTCTTTTAATTCCATTAATCTGTCTTTACATAATAATATTATAATCAAACATTCAATGATATCTATTGTTTCTATATAATCTATATCAAATGAACCTTCTTTCAAAAGATTATCTATAAACTCATTCAAATCATTAACTATCTTATCTTCAACACTATAGTTATAAACTTTAAGTGAATGAAGTGAAAAATTTCTTAGCGATAGATGGTCATATTTATTACTCTTAATCGATGTTACAATTTTTGAATAGGCTATATTTAACGCTGATATCAATCCAGCAATTTGAAAACTTCTACCTTTATTATCAATTAACTTTTTCAAATGCATTTTTGCTGCAAAATCCAAGATCTCTTGATCGGCTTGAAGAACAAATTCAAATGCATCTGAACTGTCATCATATGCTAATTTATAAACTACATCACAAGAGTATTTATTTATAATTCCAATAGCAATATCATTTGATAACATTACTTCTAAACTTTCTTCCCCAACAAATACATTAATCTCATTTTCAGTATCAAGAGCTTTTTGACTATTAATCACTAATCTTCCTTGCCTTATGATTGTTTGAGTAATCATAAACAAGACTGATAATAAAAATACGTATATAGTAATGAAGGTGTATAAAAGATGTAAATTTGTCAATTTGAATATTAATACTAAAAATAACGATATGATAAATGATACAGAAATCTTTCTTATACATTTCTTAAAAGCATGCCAAACTATAACAACTATTATTTTAGAGTAAAGATGCCATTTTGGATACTTGCGCTCAATATCCATTAGTTTACTAGAATAAAAGTGTATTAATAAGGTATATAAAAATATTGTATTAATTCTTTCATTGTCCTTCATCATGGTATGAGTTTCTCTTAAACTAGTTTTATAGAAGTCATCTACATAAGATGTAAATCGACTATTTATATGCGATAATTCAGACGCCAAATACATTATTACTCCATATTTGTTCTTCAAAACGATTAAACTCTCTAGGTTTTCCATACCAAAAACCTTGAACTAAATTTAAGTCATATTTAATAAGCGCGTGTAATTCATCTACCTTTTCAATTTTTGTAACAATAACTTGTACTCCTTTAGATACAAGAAATTCTATAAACTTTGAAAATTCTGGTTTCTTGTAATGGTCAGTTGTTATTTTTATCATATCATAAGGAAATTTTCCATGGATCTCAATTAACTCATCAAAGCTAAATGAGATATTATCAATGCATACCTTAAACCCTATGTCTTGTATTTTTCTTAGGTTAGATATACAGTCATTATCCTTGAATGTTACCATATTAATATGTATTAGAATATTGTTGACTGGAACTTGTTTATATCTTCGAATCAAGTTATCGAGCCTTTTCACAAATGAATCACTCAATGATTCTTTTGCAACCTTGATTCCTATAATAAAATTTTCATCAACTAAATTCTTATTGAGTAATTTTAAATAATTTTTGAGTGCATCCTCAGCTATACCAAAGTCTACATTTGAAATTAGGTTTCTTTTAATAGCTAATGGTATAAACACATTAGGATTTAAAACTTTGTCCTTGTTTTTCCACCTTGCAAGTGTTTCAAAACCTACGATTTTGACCTTTTTAGTATCGTATATACATAAATAATGGGATATTATCTTATTTGAATCATCAATTCCATAACTTTTTTCTACGTTATTTGGGTTATCCAAATTTATTAAATTATAATTAGTGTTCCGATTTTTAGCTATATGACAACTACTAATAACTATGTCTAGTAAATCTTCTGAATTTGTTGGCAGTGACTTACTTATTACTGCACCTATATGAAACTTAAGCTTGATCTTTCTATTATCAATCTTAATATTTTTGTTTAAGTTATTTATTAATCTATCAGCTAACTGATGATGATTTGATTTTTTTTCTCTATTTACTAATACGAATTTTTCATCAGAAAAGCAAAATAAACTAAACATATATTCTTTAGAGTACTTCTTCAAAATAGAGATTAACTTACCTCTTATAATGCTTTCTTCCTTATCCGTGTATACATTTTCTTTTAATTCGCTCATCTCTATATATAATACAAATCCAACATTATTTTTCTTCAAATGCCTATAAAATGAAAACCTACTTAGAATAGAATATCTTCTGTTATATAGAATAGATTTTTGTAAAGTAATTTTTGTAAGAAAATAAAAAACAATCGGAGTTATTATTATTAAAATAAAAAATATATATTCCTTTGACATTTAATCACATCCAGTCATTTTAACTTTAGAAATAAAATCCATCCTAGAATTCTAGAAATGGATTTTTTCAGACAATTAATCTAAAGGTTTTACTAAGTAACTACCTTTATTTTTCAATAATACTTTAGTACCTTCACAAATTGCAGTCAATGCGTTACTAGTTATTTTAACATCAACTTGTAATCTATTTGACAAGAAATCAGCGATACCATGAATTAACGCTCCACCACCATTAACAATAATTCCATCATTGATAATATCAGCTGCTAACTCTGGAGGAGTTTGCTGTAATACTCTTTGAACTGTATTTACAATTTCCTCGAAAGCTTCTATTAAAACATCTCTAATCTCTTTTTGAGTAATTTCGATTTCTTTTGGTAAACCAGTTAATAAATCTCTACCTGCGATCTTCATCGTTTCAGATGCGCCAGATAACGCTTCATCTAAAGTACCAATTTCTTTTTTGATTTTTTCAGCTGAAATCGAACCGATAAGTACTTGATGAGTAAACTGAATATGTTTAATAATCGCTTCATCAAAGAATGTTCCTGCGACACGAATCGATTCAGAATTTACTATATCACCAAGTGATAACACACCGATATCTGTTGATCCTCCACCGATATCAATAACCATAGCTCCCTGAGGTTTGAAAATATCTGCGCCTGCCCCGATTGCTCCAGCTTTGACTTCTTCTTCAATAAAACATTCACCAATACCTAGGTCTGAAGCTAGTTCAATTAAAGAATCTCTCTCTATTTGAGTTACTTCTGAAGGGCAGCTTAATAGAAGAGTTGATGCCGAAAGATCATAAGAATCTTTATCTATCTTCTGTAGTACATACTCAATCAAAGTTCCTGCAGATCTAATGTCTGATATTACACCTAGGTGTAAAGGCTTAGAAATAGTAATTCTATCATGAGTTTTACCAACCATTTTTGCCGCTTCTTTACCAACAGCTATAGTTTCACCAGTTTCATTATCGTACGCAACTACAGATGGTTCATTAAATACAACACCTTTCCCCGCTACATACACTAGAGTATTAACTGTACCCAGATCAACACCTATACTTAATCCTTTTTTCTTTTTAGTTTCCATAATTACCCTCCTTCTTATTCAGTATCTGCATCTTTTACAAAGTGCCCTCGTGTTTTAAGTAATACTTTGGTACCTAAAACTACCGAAGTTAACGGATTACTAGAAACTCTAACTTTTAATCCAAGTTTTTCAGTAAAATACTCAGCAGCATGATCTACTAATGAAACACCACCATTTAATAAGATTCCATCATAATATATGTCTGAACATAACTCAGGTGGAGTATCTTTAAATGCAGAAATAATTAAGTTTTTAATGTCATTAAAGATAGGTAATAATACTTCAGTTACGTTTCTTGATGTAATCTCTGTATGTCTTGGTAAACCTGTTAATAAATCTCTACCAGCAACTCGCATTGTAGCTACGTCTTTTTTCTCATTTACAGTTCCTAATTCAATTTTTATTCTCTCAGCAGTTTTTTGCCCAATCTCAATTTTCAAATGTTGTTTACAATACTTAATAATTTCATGATCAATAAAATTACCAGCCATTCTTAACGTTTTAGATAATACAACATCACCTAAGTTAAGAATACCAACATCGGTAGATCCACCACCAATATCAACCACCATTGTACCTCGGTCATCATAGATATCTACACCAGATCCTACACATCCAGACTTAATTTCTTCCTCAATATAAACTTCTTCTATCCCTAATTGTTGAGGAAGTTGCAATAAAGCTTTTCTTTCGATTTGAGTTACCTCTGATGGGCAACACAGTACACTTCTAATCTCAGAGTTGCTTGCATGTAAGTTTACTTTAGAAAACACGAATTTAAGTAAATCTTTAGCGGCTCTAATATCAGAAATAACACCATCTCTTAAAGGTCTAACTATTTTAATTTTATCATGAGTTTTCCCAGTCATGTTATCTGCCTCAAACCCGGCTGCGATTACTTTTCTCGAATCTCTATCGTATGCTACTATAGAAGGTTCATCAAATATGATTCCTTGTCCTTCAACATAGACTAGTAAATTTACCGTTCCGAAGTCGATACCAACTCCAACTTTTCTGACTTCGATGTTCTCAGGAGTCTCTTCAACTACTTCTTCAATAGTTTCGAAAGATTCAAGAGGTTCTTTTTTAGAATTTTTATTTTTAATCACACATATTCTCCTTTCGTCTTGCTCTTTAACATTCTAATTTTATCAAGTTTAAACAAATTTCGCTATCGAGATTTACTTAATCGATGAATACAATTGAATAGTTTATTTGATAAATTAATTAATTATTAAGAACTTTATTAAATAATATTATTTTAATATGGTTAATACCATGTTTTGGAAAGAAAATTTAGTGACTTATTTATTTAGAGAAGCACCAAATACTATCGAGAATTGGCAACCTGAAATTACTAATTCATTTATAATTAATTCTGAGGCAAATTCTAAGTATATTAATGATTATATCGAAGCCACAAATAATTATTTTGAGTCACTAAAACGAATGTCATACAGTATTAGAAATTTCAATACATTCTGAAACAAGATTATTTACCAGCGGACGATCCACTTACGGTTTGGTTACTAAAAAAAGTATTACTCTAAAATAAGAGCGATACTTAATTATTTGCTTTTGATCCCATCCTTGATTCAGAGCCTCTTTTGTAAATAACGTGATATAAAGGTTTGAAATTTTACAACACACTACTAAATGAAAATACACGTTCATTTAGTAAATAACAAACTACTCAATTATTTCTTGAATTAACTCTCCTTCATTGATTACAAATTATCAAAATTACTATATCTTTCTTTTAATTCCATTAGTCTGTCTTTACATAATAAGATTATAATCAAACATTCAATGATATCTATTGTTTCTATATAATCTATATCAAATGAACCTTCTTTCAAAAGATTATCTATAAACTCATTCAAATCATTAACTATCTTATCTTCAACACTATAATTATAAACTTTAAGTGAATGAAGTGAAAAATTTCTTAGCGATAGATGGTCATATTTATTACTCTTAATCGATGTAACAATTTTTGAATAGGCTATATTTAACGCTGATATCAATCCAGCAATTTGAAAACTTCTACCTTTATTATCAATTAACTTTTTCAAATGCATTTTTGCTGCAAAATCCAAGATCTCTTGATCGGCTTGAAGAACAAATTCAAATGCATCTGAACTGTCATCATATGCTAATTTATAAACTACATCAGAAGAGTATTTATTTATAATTCCAATAGCAATATCATTTGATAACATTACTTCTAAACTTTCTTCCCCAACAAATACATTAATTTCATTTTCAGTATCAAGAGCTTTTTGACTGTTAATCACTAATCTTCCTTGCCTTATGATTGTTTGAGTAATCATAAACAAGACTGATAATAAAAATACGTATATAGTAATGAAGGTGTATAAAAGATGTAAATTTGTCAATTTGAATATTAATACTAAAAATAACGATATGATAAATGATACAGAAATCTTTCTTATACATTTCTTAAAAGCATGCCAAACTATAACAACTATTATTTTAGAGTAAAGATGCCATTTTGGATACTTGCGCTCAATATCCATTAGTTTACTAGAATAAAAGTGTATTAATAAGGTATATAAAAATATTGTATTAATTCTTTCATTGTCCTTCATCATGGTATGAGTTTCTCTTAAACTAGTTTTATAGAAGTCATCTACATAAGATGTAAATCGACTATTTATATGCGATAATTCAGACGCCAAATACATTATTACTCCATATTTGTTCTTCAAAACGATTAAACTCTCTAGGTTTTCCATACCAAAAACCTTGAACTAAATTTAAATCATATTTAATAAGCGCGTGTAATTCATCTACTTTTTCAATTTTTGTAACAATAACTTGTACTCCTTTAGATACAAGAAATTCTATAAACTTTGAAAATTCTGGTTTCTTGTAATGGTCAGTTGTTATTTTTATCATATCATAAGGGAATTTTCCATGGATCTCAATTAACTCTTCGAAGTTAAACGTTATATTATCTATACATACCTTAAACCCTATGTCTTGTATTTTTCTTAGGCTAGAAATACATTCATTATTATTGAAGGTAATCATATCAATATGAATTAAAATATTATTGACGGGAACTTCTTTATATCTTCGAATCAAGTTATCAAGCCTTTTCACGAATGAATCACTCAATGATTCTTTTGCAACTTTGATTCCTATAATGAAATTTTCATCAACTAAATTCTTATTGAGTAATTTTAAATAATTTTTAAATGCATCCTCAGCTATACTAAAGTCTACATTTGAAATTAGATTTCTTTTAATAGCTAATGGTATAAACACATTAGGATTTAAAACTTTATCCTTATTTTTCCATCTTGCAAGTGTTTCAAAACCTACAATCTTGACCTTTTTAGTATCATATATACATAAATAATGAGAGATTATCTTATTTGAGTCATCAATTCCATAACTTTTTTCTACGTTATTTGGGTTATCCAAATTTATTAAATTATAATTGGTGTTCCTATTTTTAGCTATATGACAACTACTAATAACTATGTCTAGTAACTCTTCTGAATTCGTTGGCAGAGACTTACTAACGGCAGCTCCTATGTGAAACTTAAGCTTGATCTTTCTATTATCAATCTTAATATTTTTGTTTAAGTTATTTATTAATCTATCAGCTAACTGATGATGATTTATTTTTGTATTTGCATTTACTAATACGTACTTTTCATCAGAAAAATAAAATAAACTAAACTTATATTCTTTAGAGTACTTCTTTAATATAGAGATTAATTTACCTCTTATAATGCTTTTTTCATTATCCGTGTACACATTTTCTTTTAATTCGCTCATCTCTATATATAATACAAATCCAACATTATTTTTCTTTAAATGCCTATAAAATGAAAACCTACTCAGAATAGAATATCTTCTGTTATATAAAATAGATTTTTGTAAAGTAATTTTCGTTAAAAAGTAAAAAATAATCGGAGTTATTATTATTAAAATATAATATATATATTCTTTCGGCATTTAATCACATCCAGTCATTTTAACTTTAGAAATAAAATCCATCCTAGAATTCTAGAAATGGATTTTTTCAAACAATTAATCTAAAGGTTTTACTAAGTAACTACCTTTATTTTTCAATAATACTTTAGTACCTTCACAAATTGCAGTCAATGCGTTATTAGTTATTTTAACATCAACTTGTAATCTATTTGACAAGAAATCAGCGATACCATGAATTAACGCTCCACCACCATTAACAATAATTCCATCATTGATAATATCGGCTGCTAACTCTGGAGGAGTTTGTTGTAATACTCTTTGAGCTGTATTTACAATTTCCTCGAACGCTTCTATTAAAACATCTCTAATTTCTTTTTGAGTAACTTCGATTTCTTTTGGTAAACCAGTTAATAAATCTCTACCTGCGATCTTCATCGTTTCAGAAGCGCCAGATAACGCTTCATCTAAAGTACCAATCTTCTTTTTAATTTTTTCAGCTGAAATCGAACCGATAAGTACTTGATGAGTAAACTGAATATGTTTAATAATCGCTTCATCAAAGAATGTTCCTGCGACACGAATCGATTCAGAAGTTACTATATCACCAAGTGATAACACACCGATATCTGTTGATCCTCCACCGATATCAATAACCATAGCTCCCTGAGCTCTAAAAATATCTACACCTGCTCCGATTACTCCAGCTTTGACTTCTTCTTCAATAAAACATTCACCAATACCTAGGTCTGAAGCTAGTTCAATTAAAGACTCTCTCTCTATTTGAGTTACTTCTGAAGGGCAGCATAATAGAAGAGTTGATGCTGAAAGATCATAAGAATCTTTATCTATCTTCTGCAGTACATACTCAATCAAAGTTCCTGCAGATCTAATGTCTGATATTACACCTAAGTGTAAAGGCTTAGAAATAGTAATTCTATCATGAGTTTTCCCAACCATTTTTGCCGCTTCTTTACCAACAGCAATAGTTTCACCAGTTTCATTATCGTACGCAACTACAGATGGTTCATTAAATACAACACCTTTCCCCGCTACATACACTAGAGTATTAACTGTACCTAAATCAACACCTATATTTAATCCTTTTTTCTTTTTAGCTTCCATAATTACCCTCCTTCTTATTCAGTATCTGCATCTTTTACAAAGTGCCCTCGTGTTTTAAGTAATACTTTGGTACCTAAAACTACCGAAGTTAATGGATTACTAGAAACTTTAACTTTTAATCCAAGGTTTTCAGTAAAATACTCAGCAGCATAATCTACTAATGAAACACCACCATTTAATAAGATTCCATCATAATATATGTCTGAACATAACTCAGGTGGAGTATCTTTTAATGTAGCAATCATTAAGTTTTTAATGTCATTAAAGATAGGTAATAATACTTCAGTTACGTTTCTTGATGTGATTTCTGTATGTCTTGGTAAACCTGTTAATAAATCTCTACCAGCAACTCGCATTGTAGCAACGTCTTTTTTCTCATTTAAAGTTCCTAATTCAATTTTGATTTTCTCAGCAGTCTTTTGCCCAATCTCAATTTTCAAATGCTGTTTGCAATACTTAATAATTTCATGATCAATAAAATTACCAGCCATTCTTAACGTTTTAGATAATACAACATCACCTAAGTTAAGAATACCAACATCGGTAGATCCACCACCAATATCAACCACCATTGTACCTCGGTCATTATAGATATCTACACCAGATCCTACACAACCAGACTTGATTTCTTCCTCGATATAAACTTCTTCTATCCCTAATTGTTGAGGAAGTTGTAATAAAGCTTTTCTTTCAATTTGAGTTACCTCTGATGGGCAACACAGTACACCTCTAATTTCAGAGTTGCTTGCATGTAAGTTTACTTTAGAAAACACGAATTTAAGTAAGTCTTTAGCAGCTCTGATGTCAGAAATAACACCATCTCTTAAAGGTCTAACTATTTTAATTTTATCATGAGTTTTCCCAGTCATGTTATCTGCATCAAACCCGGCTGCAATTACTTTTCTCGAATCCCTATCGTATGCGACTACAGAAGGTTCATCAAATATGATTCCTTGTCCTTCAACATAGACTAGTAAATTTACCGTTCCGAAGTCGATACCAACTCCAACTCTTCTCTCTTCGATGTCTTCATCTGTCTCTTCTAAGACTTCCTCAGTAGTCTCTTCTAAGACTTCTTCAGTAGTCTCCACAGTCTCTACAGATTGTACTGATTTTTTTTTAGAATTGATCTTTTGCATTATATACATTCTCCTTTCGCCTTGCGATTAATTTATGGCAAATTCTTTGTGGCAAACACTTAATGTGCATTATATCAAAAACTAACATATTTCGCTACTAATAGACACTTAACGACAAAGCATATATAAGTAATTGAATCGACAGAACTTCTACAAAATTTAGTTATTAGTGAAATCAAGTCGTGAAAAATAGTATTTAATTTATTTTTTTAAAATTAATTAAGTAACGATATTGGTAAAATATGGTAATTTTTCATATTGTATAACTCACGAAAATACAAAGAATAATAGTAATTTATCTAAGTTATTGAGTCACTCTCTGATATAAGGAGGTTATCGAAATTAGTAGCGTAAAGGATGATATGTTAACGCCAAATCAAAATATTTTACGGGCTTCATTTTACCTAAAAAGGTAGGGGACTATAAATTATACTCTTCTCCATAGGAAATTCCAATTCCAGGCGTACTGGTTCTCCTTGATGGGAAGGATACCAAGAAAGTTTACACAACTGATTATTATTCAACTAATTATAAGTTTACATGTAACGATGTTGAATATTCTCTCAAAAAAGACTGTTTAAACTTCCTTCAAGAAATATTAGATCAAGTTCATTTACCTAATTTGTTCTTTTGCTTTAGTTCATTCAGGTATCCACTCACAGATATATATACTCGATATGATTTGCTTTAAATTATTATATTATAAAAAAAAGACAAATATTTGCAGTTTATCATTGCTTATATAATCGAGGAGTAGGAGATATTTGAACACTTCCAAATACAACATAACTCATATTGAATTCCAAGTCCTTATATCAATTTACGCGGACTTCAAACATCACGCTAAGAAAAAGTAGAAAAAATCATTTTTTCTACTTTTTGTAGTGTCGTCTCTCGTATTTTCGTCCTTATAAGCTATAAGATCATCGATTGTTTTGTTGCTATTTTATTTAATTTTTTTAGATTTATAATAGGGAAAAGTACTGGTAATGTTACAATTACTAAAATCATTAATAATCCTATATCACTAAGACGATAATAACCTTCGATCAATCCTATAATGAACACAAAAAGAACAAATATTGGTAGTACACACAACAAACCGATTTGGAATATGATTATTCTCTTCATATACTTTGAGAATATTATAACCCTAGTAAACAAGTATGATAGTACCATAAAAGCAAGCAGTGCAGCTAATAGGTACTCTTCTATGTTTACATATGATCTAACAACTAAACCAGCAAAAGATATTATAAATATAATAGAATATATTATCATACAAATGTCAAAGTATAATTTATGTTTACGTAATAATTTTGCATGATAATCTTTCATCTCTTTATTTGCAACTAATTCTTTTGTTTCCCATCTAGACATAAGCAATAACACAACAGCACATACAGCAATTATAAATTGTGAAAACATAACAAATTCATTTATTGCTAAATTCGTTACTGACAGTGCAAGAAGTAGTGTACTTGATATAAACATTGATAATATATAATAAACGTCTTTATCAAAGATTTTTGTAGAGACAAGTGAAAAATAGATGATTTGAAATATAATAGTAATAAACATTAACCAAGTTATGTATACAGTGTATCCGGATAACCCTCTATAAATCAATTCAAATCCTCTTAAAATAACGCCGTCATTTATGAAAGGTAGAAAAAAAACTAATAAAGATATTGATAGTAAAATAATTTTTAATGAGAAAATCCTGTTATTATAATTCTCTTTTCTAGACTTCCTTTCACCATCTAGTAGTTCATTAATTGTAATATTATACAATAGACTTAATTTCCGTAAAATCTCAACATCAGGTATCGACTCTCCTCTTTCCCATTTTGAAACAGCTTGCCCAGATACATTACATAAGTTTGCGATTTCACTTTGAGTAAGACTTCTTTCTTTTCTAAGACTTAATAAAAAATCACCTATAATTTTATTATTCATAATCATCCTCCCTATTAATATTATATATACTATAAATAAAAGATGCAAAGTACTGTAAGTTGTATCTACTAAACCAACAGTTGATATTTTGAAACCCTCATTGTTTTACAACTAATACGTAGGACAGCACGAGGCCAAAGCGGGTCACCTGTTCATAATATTTCTAACCAGGCAATTGGAATTCATTCTGGAGCTACTTCAATTGACCAAGATACAAATAATAGAGCTACCAGAATATCGATAGCTCTAATGAATTAACTGGGAGATAATTATATTAACTAAGTGGTATTTATAGCTATGTTTCTTCAGCTAACAATATTCGCTTATATAAAAGGAGTGTACTCACCCTTAAAGTTGTGGAGACATTATATACGAACAATGATTATGCCTTCCAATTTCAAAAGTCGATGTCAGATTGTTACCTTGTTAAATATAGATTTAGAAAATACACTCTAATGTTAGCTATGAAAGAGGAATAATCGATGGAAATGCCACCTCACTATGAACATTACTACATAGAATGAATAGAAAGAGGGATTCCCCGAATTACAATAATAACTATAAAGAATAGACCCCAAATAATATTTTGGAGTCTAATCCTTTCTTTAATTTATAAGTTTTTAATTATTATTGAGTAATAAATCATATTTTATCTATACTTAATCGCCAATGATTAAAATAATTTCATTTATCTTTTCTATTATATCATCAGCTTGTTGTAAAGCATTTTTATTCACATCATAGTTATGTAACAAATCCATTGCCTCAGCAGTTGGACCAGGGCAATAAATTCCAAGTTCATTTCTTGGGTCATCCTTAGGATCATATTTTTCAAATTTATTAGAGAAAATTATCATAATACTTCCTTCTTTAGGTAGATCGTTACTATCGTAACTTATTAAAACTCCTTCTTCATTAACACCCCCTATTTTTTGTATTACAATCTTGTCTTCCATCTCGCCTTTTAATTTCATCAGAACATCAACAGAATACCTAGTTTTAGGCATACTTGAACCGTAACCTTCAAATTGAAGAGTTTCTAGTTCTTCAACGATATGTCCTATAAAAATATAATCATACTTTTCTATTTTTTCACTTATATCAGTTAAAGGTTCTGGATAATCAGCGTATACTACTACTTCTGGTTGTACTTCATTCTTTGTCTGCTTACATCCAATCATTATAAATGCCAATGCACATAAAGTGGTAACACATAAGATTTTTTTCACAATATTCTCCTCCTTAACCCCAATTATAAATAGATACACCCCTTTTATTATTATCACATCAAACTTTTTATTTGATATCTACTAAACGGGGCGCATAAAACCTGTTCGCTATTGCTTATTTAATGGCGGAGTAGGAGAGATTTGAACTCTTACGCATTATAATATACTTGTTCTTTTATTAATTTTTCAACTCATTATAACAAATCACAGTTAAGTTAAACTTAACTCTAAGAAAAAAATAAAACTTTTTAAAATTTTATCTTTTCTTTATTATGAATTGAGTTTCTCATTTTACTTATCTTTTTCTATAAGCATTTTAACTATTCTATTATACTCACCTTCCTCATACTCTGCTTCAAAGTATGTTCTCCCCTTGAGTCTTGAATTCATGTATAGAAGATCATCACCCCAAAGTGGACTAAACATAAGAGTATGCCCATCTTCAAGTTTCATAGTAATTTTATATACACAACCACGTCCAAGTTCACCAGACCTCTGCTCTGTCAAATTTAATGGAAACTTCAAATTCCCAATATACTCAAACAACTCATCAGCATCTACGACTTCTATTTTATGATATAGAACGTCTATAGTTGAAGGGCAGTTAGTTACATCATCAAAAACTGTTATCTCAATAACATCATCAATAGGTATTCTCCCTGGTGTGTTTCCATATAGTATAACAATTGTACCTACAATTAAAAACATAACTAACAGAATCACACATAAAGAAATTAGGATCACCTTTATGTCTTTCATGAATCTTCCTCCACTCTCATATAGTATTAATAATTGTTTTTTCTCAAGTTCCCAATCATCAAAACTATTCACTTTATAATCTCTTACAAAAATAATAGACTCTATAAATAGTATACTACATATTGTTTCTGTATATAACAAATTAACCCTCCTAAAGAAGTTATATTAACTAAAAAAGGTAAACAACTGTTTACCTTTTGAATTATTATAAATGGCGGAGTAGGAGAGATTTGAACTCTCTTGTCTGAAAATCATACTATTTTAATATATATTTTTCAAAGAACAATCATATACTACTCGGTGATTAATGAAGTTATTAATGGAATATACACTTACCTCAAATACGGGAATATAATATTGAGCCTTCATCTAATCACCTACTACCATTATAAGATTTACACGGAAAGAAACGTTCTGTTCAAAAAAAAGTAGAAATAATTATAATTTCTTTCTACTTTTCATCTATATTCCTTTCAATTAATGTATATTTGATTTGACCAGTGAAGTTCATAACCTAACGGTGTCGGAGACCGAAACCACACATATATCTCTTTAATTGTTTATATAGGTAACTCTTTGTTAACTTTTTTTATTGGTTCTATAGTAGCTATTTCGCCATCTCTATTTGTTAGATTTTCGAGTTCTTGACCAAAATGATTTATAGAGGCAATATCAGTAATAAGAACATTTTTACTGTGCATATAATACTCTTCATATTTTTGCTCATTACTACTCATTTCTATATCACACTGTATATGTCCATTCCAATTCTTTAATTTCATTCTAATTCTCAAAAATCCTATTCCAAAACGGCCTCCTTTACCTAATTCACCAAATACTATTTCTTTGACGTCTGTTTCACTTCTTGGAAACCACTCAGATAATTCTTTTGACAGCTCACTGACTTTAGCTTCCGAAGTGTACAAATATACTCTACTTTTAACATCTACAGAATGTGTAGTGACTTGTAATTCTATCATATAGACATCAGACCATACTCTCTTAAACTCAATCATAAGTTGTTCTCCTTATTTATACTACTTCTTAAATCTCCATATATATTTTTTATGAAGGGTGATGGAGCTTGAAATGAGGTATTTAACTATTTAATATCTTGCTATTATTTGCATTAACTGACAGTTAATTATCTTTTCAATTTTTATAATATCCGAAATTTCAATTTTTCTAAGTGGATTAAAAATCTCAATCTCGCACTTCGAAAATCCACAATTAAAATTATACTTAAGATTCTCAAGTTCTGTTACCGAGCTACAACAAGGTGTTTTTATTGTTCTATCAACAAAACCAGAATTATAACTTTCGGACATTCTCTCTTGCCACCAACCATCAAGATTAGCACCGCATACATTACATCTAATAGAATCTAAGTTTTCTCCACAATCAATGAACGTAATATCTTCAAAAGTTACAATACGTATTGTCTCATACTTATATTCAATAGAATCTAAATAATTTTCTATCAATGATTCTAACAAATCGGGAAACATCACACCTACCTTTTTGGGTATTAACCTTACAAAGTTATCTGACATTATTTTTTCTCTCCCTATACTAATTTGCTATAATTGTTTAACTGTGTTGACTAACAATACAACATATACATGTTAACTAAAACTATAGAGCATTTGTATGAAAAATCCACGATTTCTAAGTTCATTACTCACGATAAAAAATATTTCTATGATAAATCTAAATCGCTTCTTTTTTTTCTAGATACTTCTTTAATCTTAAATACTTCTTTGAATTTACTTGAGTCTCAAAACCAAGGTATCTCAATATTTCATTTCCCACATATTCTTCCCACAGAAAGTTACTTCCTGAATGCTTCTTTCTATAATATTCGTTCCAATATGACATAACTCTAGATTGTGTAGTATTAAAAAAAACCTTGTTATCACTTATGAAGTCTAAATATAAACGTTTATCAATTACCCCTATATTTTCTTTAATAATCTCAACTATTTCTACTACATATTCTCCTAACAGTCTAATAATAAACGGAGCAACCCATGAATGATTGCAATCACCTTTAAATAGGTTTCTAATGGAATCTTCTCTAACGTATCCACTACTATGTCTAGTTAAAATACAGTAATAGATAGCTTGTTGTATTGGTGTCAGTTTTGTACTATTATTTCTATCAAAGACTTCATTATGTGGATAAGGTGAATTGCTTCTCTTACCTTCAGCTCTTATTGCTTCAAATTGTTGTAACCACGCCTCGCGCTTTACTCGGTTGTACACTCTATAAGGTATTGTGATTTTCTCATTATTTATATACACAGAAAAGGTAATACTAGAACCCATTTCTTCAAATGCAAAAGAATTAATAACAACCAAAACATCTTTTTCTATACTTTTTGGAAACGAATTAAGTAATATAGATTCTAAATCATTCATAAAGATATCCCCTTGATAAAAATATTTATGTTTCTTAAGATAAAAGGATTTTCTAATTATCAGTGTAGAGACCGAAATAACGTATTATATTAGTAATATAGCACAACAGCTACAAAAAATTACAATTCCAATTACTAATATTATTCCAGTTGTGATATATCCTGAAGCATCTTCCTTTGAAATTAATTTACCCATTGCTCATAGTCACGTTGTTCACCCAGATATATAAACAGTTCTATCTACTGTTACTACGTAAAGGAGTTAGTATCAATAAAGTTATATTTAATTTCTACCACAACATTACCATTAACATCAATTATTCCATACTTGTTGTCTTTTCTTACTCTTATTAGATTATAGTCTAATATAAATACCATATCGTCAAACATATAATCTACTATTTTTCTACCATTTAGATCTATAAGCCCCCATTTATCATTGGACTTTACTATCACGAAATTACTATTGTAATAAAACTTAAGATCATCAAACTCTATATCTACTTTAATCTCACCAACATTATTTATTAGTCCGCACCTATCGTCAACACAGACCTCAGCCAGGTCTTCCTCTCCAAAAGGTTCTGCTTTATCATACACAAAATCTATCACAACATTACCATCTTTGTTAATGTATCCCCATTTATTATTCATTTTGACTGCTGCAAGGTTGTTAGAGAATCCAAATGCAAAATCATACTTTATATCAATTAATAAGTTACCTTTCATATCTACAAAACCAAACTTATTTTGTAATATTATTTTAGATAACCCTTCACGAAAATCTCCTATTCCATCATATATAGTATCAACTGTTAATTCGCCAGTTTCATCAATGTATCCCCACTTATCTTCTAATTTCACCCTAGCGCCCTTTGTAAAAAATAATGAGTCACGTACTCTATCATACTTAGGCTCAACAACAATAGTGCCAGAATCATTTATATACCCCCATTTGTCACCTAATAGAAAAGCTTTATGATCCGCAAAATCATATTTAATTTCAGTAACTAATTCACCAGCTTTATTAATGTATCCCCACTTGTTATCTATATTTACTGGTGTTATATTACTATTAAGAAACCACTTGGTTCTATCATAGATAAAGTCTATAACTACATCTCCTGATGTGTTAATATACCCCCACTTTCCATTTAGACATGTGGGGAATAGATCTTCTGCGAAATGATTATCAATGTAATCATATTCAATGTCTACTATAAGTTTTCCGGCGTTGTCAGCTAGACCCCATTTGTCTTCTATCTCAACTGCAAGTACAGTATTAAATTTAGAAGTAATAATATTTTGATATATAATAGGTAATATAACATCTCCTTTTGAATTAATTGCTCCCTTTAAATCACCATCACGAACAACTATTAAATGATTATTATTTATATTACTACAACCAGTGATTGTAAATGTTAGTATCACTAATAACACTAGAACAATTTTCCTCATATTAGCATCTCCTTAATAGACTATCTTAGAATACATTATTTAGATTATTGTAACATACTTTTTAACTTTTCAAAAACTAACAAGATGAAAAAAAATGCAATATTTATCCTATGTAGTTAGCTATAGAAAAAGGGATAGCTTGCAAAAGTGAAATACTTCTAATCGAAGATTTCATATCTAGGTATATCAAAATAACCGATACATATAAAGGAGTTATTGACTTAATAAAAATTTCTATTTAGAGATTCCCTTTCACAACGCACACGTGAACTGACCACAGCTTCTAATAATTATATACTCTAAAACTGTCCATTACATAATTTACTATAAAAAAAGCAAACAGATTTTTCTGTTTGCTATTGTTTATTTAATGGCGGAGTAGGAGAGATTTGAACTCTCGCGCCGCGTAAACGACCTATACCCTTAGCAGGGGCACCTCTTCAGCCACTTGAGTACTACTCCATTTTATCGTGCTCATATATTTTATAATATTTGTTGGTCTATGTCAACAAAATTTATCAACATTTGCATTTCATAAAGTCAATTATAAAATCTTTATATAAAAATTTCTTTTAACTAATGTAATAAGTGTATTCTTTTACCAATTCTAGAGAAAATAATGACTGAAAGGTTGGTAATATGATAACTAATTATAAAATTGAAAAGAATAAAGGTAGTGAAGTTCTCCATTTATATTATGAAGGATTTACAACGGAGTTTTCTAGTGATTTCTTTAAAAACTCTAATGAATCTTTTAAGTCACTCAAAAAACAAATAATTGATTACATTAAAAGTAATAAAATTGATTTTAAAGGAACTATGGCTAAAGTAATGATTGGAGGAGCTTTAACTCTTACAGTACTTTTAGGTAATAATATTGCTGTTGAAGCTAGTAATGATTCCTCGCAAGATATCACATATTTCATACAAGAAGGTGATAACCTATGGAAAATTGCTAGAAAATATAATACAAGTGTAAATGATCTTAAAGCAAGTAATAATCTTCAGTCAGACAATATTTATCCAGGTGAAGAATTAACTATTCGCTTGCCATTAAACACAAGGAAATATATAGTTCAAGAAGGTGATAATCTTTGGATAATTGCTAGAGAACATAATATAAGTACAGATGAACTCAAGACAAGTAATAATTTAACTTCAGATGTTATTCACCCAGGTGACACTTTATATATTTATCCTTCCTCTACTTCTACTCCTACTTCTGTTTATCAAATAGAATATGGAGATAGCTTATGGACTGTAGCAAAGAAATTCAATATGTCAGTAAGTGAATTGAAGCAATTAAATAATTTAACTTCAGATGCTATTTACGTTGGAAATTCACTTATTGTCAATCAAATAAATCCAGTAGAGGAAACACAAAATGAATATATTGTAAAGTCTGGTGATAGTTTATGGAGTATCTCTAATAAGTTCAATATTTCAGTAGCTGACTTGATTAGAGTCAATAATCTAGATTCTGATGTTATCTATATTAATCAACGACTAACAATTAATTCTACTGTCAATATAGAAAGTGATATCACTCTTCAACTCCGTTTAGAGAATGGGCAAGTTATAAACATTTCATTAGAAGAATATGTAGTGGGTGTCGTAAGTAGTGAAATGTATCCACACTTTCATGAAGAAGCACTAAAAGCTCAAGCATTAGCGGCAAGAACATACGCATTGAAGGCTTATGAAGAAGGAGTTATTCTTTCAACAACGGACTACCATCAAGTGTATCAAAACGAAGATGCATTAAGAAGATTGTGGGGAGCTAAGTACGACGAATACTACAGTAAAATGGAAAAAGCAGTTTTATCCACTAAAGGTGAAGTAATAAAATATAACGGTGAGTTGATCGATGCTTTATACTTTTCAACAAGTAACGGAAAAACTGAGAATCCTTTCTATATCTGGGGTGGAGAACTAGATTACTTACAAAGTGTTAATAGTCCTTGGGATGTAGAATCAACGGAATATCTCAATACAAAGACAATGAGCTTAGATGAATTCTCAAAATCTCTTGGAGTACGTTCAAGTAATGTTTATATTGAAGTATTATCTTGGACATCAGGTGACAGAATAGAAAACATTAAGATTGATGGTATAACTTTTGATGGTAACACAGTAAAATCAAAATTAGGATTACGCTCTACTGATTTTTCGATTAACATTGAAGGGGACATGGTTCATATAGAACAAAGAGGCTGGGGTCATGGTGTTGGAATGAGTCAGTATGGAGCTCACTATATGAGTCAAGAAGGATATACCTACGATCAGATTATTAAACACTACTATCAAAATGTTAATATAGAAGCTAGTTAAAACACCTAAGCATTTTGCTTAGGTGTTATTTACTTGGGTTAATCATAGTAAGAGACAATCTTCCACGTTTCATATCTATATCGTGTACCCAAACTTTAACAATTTGTCCGACTTGTACTACATCCATTGGATGTTTAACAAACTTATTGGTAAGTTTAGAGATATGAACTAATCCATCTTCTTTTACACCACAATCTACGAATGCTCCGAAATCAACAACGTTTCTCACAGTTCCAGTTAACTCCATACCTACAGATATATCTGAAAGTTTCAACACCCCTTGTTTTAAAACTGGAGCCTCGAACTCATCTCTAGGGTCCCTGTTAGGAGCAATTAGAGCATCTAAAATATCATTGAAAGTGTACTCATCGATTGTCATTGCTTCTAATAATTTTTCTCTATCAGTAGAATTAATAGAGTCGATTAACTCCTTTGAGCCAATATCACTTTTAGAGAAACCTAAAACTGATAATATTTCTTCTGCATATTCATAACTCTCAGGGTGAATTCCTGTCTTGTCTAAAGGCTCTTTACCATCAAGAACTCTTAAGAAACCAACTGCTTGAACTAATGATTTTGGTCCTAGTTTTGGAACTTTACCGATGTTCTTTCTTGAAATAAATTTACCAAATTCATCACGGTACTTAACAATATTTCCAGCAACAACTTTAGATAAACCAGAAATATATTGAAGTAACTCTTGTGAAGCGGTATTTATGTTCACTCCGACTTTATTTACAGCTGTTTCAACAACAAAATTTAACTGATCATTCAATTTCTTTTGCGAAACATCATGTTGATATTGCCCTACTCCAATACTCTTTGGATCTATTTTTACTAATTCACTTAATGGGTCTTGTAATCTTCTACCAATTGAAACCGCACTTCTTTCTTCAACTTCAAAATCAGGGAATTCTTTCCTAGCGTTATCACTTGCTGAGTATACTGAAGCTCCTGCTTCATTAATAATAACGTAAGATACATTTAGTTCATATTCTTTAATTAAGTCTGCAATAAATCTTTCAGTTTCTCTTGATGCAGTACCATTTCCTATCGCAATAATATCAACAGCATATTTTTTTGTCATACTTACAACTTTTTCTTTTGCATCTAGAATTCTTCTAGGATTAATTTTTTCATCAATGTACTTTTGATGAGGATATATTACACCTATTTCTAAAACCTTTCCAGTTGAATCTAAAACACTTAATTTACATCCAGTTCTATATGCTGGATCTACTCCTAATACAACCTTATCTTTCATAGGTGGTTGTAGTAATAAGTTATGTAAATTCTCACTAAAGATCTTTATCGCTTGTTCCTCAGCTACTTCTTTTAATTCCGAACGAATTTCTCTTTCTACACTAGGTTTGATTAGCCTTTTATATGCATCTTCGATAGCACTCTCTAAATAATTTGAAGCGTTAGATTCCTTTTTGATAAAATCCTTCTTTAAAAAGTATGTTAATGTGTCTTTATCTTCAGCTATAGTTATCCTTAATATTTTTTCACTTTCACCACGATTCATCGCTAACACTCTGTGAGGAACTATATTTTTTATTGGTTCACTGTAATCATAGTACTGTGTGTAAACACCCTTTTCATCTAAATCAACTTTCTTAGTGGCTTTAGCAGTTAGATCGGCTTGTGTTCTAAAGTTATTTTTTATGAATTTACGATACTTTGGATTATCAGCAACTTCTTCAGCTATGATATCCATTGCACCTTGTAAAGCAGATTCAATATCTTTTATTTCTTCATTAAGATATTTTTCAGCTTCTAATTCTATATTTACTACTGGATAACTCTTCAAAAATATAGCTAAAGGCTCAAGACCATGTTTCTTGGCTTCAGTAGCTCTAGTTTTTTTCTTTTCTTTATAAGGACGATACAAATCTTCAACCTCTGTCAGTTTTGTACATTTAAGGACTTCTTGTTTAAGTTCTTCAGTTAATTTACCTTTTTCAGCAATAAGTCTTAATACATCATCCTTACGTTTCTTTAAATTTTGACCATATTCATATTCTTTACTCACTGCACGAATTTGTTCTTCATCAAGTGCTCCAGTTTGTTCTTTCCTGTATCTAGCTATAAAAGGGACTGTATTACCCTCTTCTAATAAATCAAGCACTGTCTTTATTTGCTTTAAACTAATTCCTTGCTCTATACTAATTTGTTTTAATAGTGTTTCATTAATTGTTCCCATCGTATCCTCCTTAGAAAGCTAATCATTTACCATAAACAATTATAAAGAAAAATGCTTATATTTTCAAGGGACTTTACACTTCTATGAATCGTTACGAATTATTATTCTTAAGCGATTTTATTAATTCGCCAAATTAAAAAGGCTCCATTTAAAGAACGAATGGAACCTAATTATTTTTTGACTTTCATTTTTTTTGTAAAAGTCGATTTTACTTGCCGTATTCGATTGTAAATGATCTTGCTACTTCAAATAATTCATCTTGCGTTAAATTATTAGAAACTATCATATATTCACTACCTGCACTGTACCAAGATATACTTGTAGGTCCAAGTGCTCCAAAAGTACCGTTCACCAGAATTGGTTCTCCATAAATGAATTGTGGTAAGATTGATGAATTCAAATCATCTACAAACTGTTGATAAATTGTAAATCCAGTATCTCCACCAAAGCATGTGATAGCGTAGTCACTTGTTACTTGTTCGCTTACAATGCGGACTCCTTCTGGATAGTAATTTGGATAATTAACTTCTCTTAAATAATCTCCACCTTCACCTAATGCTAGAGTTTCCGCTTCAAGATTCAATTCTTTATCGAAGTAATTATTATCAAATTTCTTATTTAAATCGAACTCTATAAATACTACAGTAATCACTGGTTCCATCTTAGAATCATAGACAATAACTTCTTTAGGTAATAAAGTTTTTACATCTAGTACTACTTTTTGAGTCTTCAAATCAGAATTTGTTTTATATGCTACTTCAGATCTTATTATAATCTCATCTTCTTCAATCACTACACTTGTGTTCTCATCATTAAGAATATCACTCACAAGAGATTGATATAAGTAAGCGTGAGATGTGTTAAGTGGCCATTCACTTTGGAACTGAAAACTCTTGTTTAGTTCAGGAGTAATCACAAACACACCTTCATCATTTTTAAGAATCATCTGAGTACTATTGTTATCCTGATTTATCATTTTAACCTTAAAATAATTTGGTTCAGAATAACTGATTTCTAAATCATACTTCTTAACGTCATTTCCTCTTTTAACTTCCATCAACGCTTTTGAGTAATATCCATCAATATTTGTTATTTTTTTTCCTAGTTCAACTGGTACTTCTTCCTCTTTTAATTTTCCACAACCTACCAACAACACTAAAACAATTAAAAAGCTTAATATTTTTTTCATAATTCACCTCTATTATCGTTACATTAATTTTATGAATTATATTTTTTTTATATTCACTATATGTATAAATTAGTCAAAATTAAGGAAAATATAAAAGAATAAACTTTTAAAGGAGGAATTTTTGTGAGTGCACTCCAAAAAACAGCTTTAGTACTAACACTAGTCGGTGCCCTAAATTGGGGATTGATTGGGCTATTTGGATTTGATTTAGTAGCATTTATCTTTGGTGGCGCAACTACATTCTTATCAAGGACAGTTTACTCTTTAGTAGGAGTAGCTGCTATCATCAATCTAACACTTTTAGCGTATCCAGTAAAGGATATGTAGCAATAACAACTCTGCTATTAATAGAGTGTGGAGTATAAATACTAATTACGGTATGTTAAACTAAAGGTAGTGATATAATGACAAATATTCAAAAATTTGGTAAGAAAATACGTAAGCTACGTCTAGACAGAAATATGAGCCAAGAAGAATTGGCTTATGAGTCTGGATTGCATCGAACTTATATTGGAAGCGTTGAAAGAGCCGAAAAGAATCTGACTATCAAAAATGTATTTAAGATAGCTGAAGCTCTAGGAATCAATCCAAGTGATTTATTTAACTTTGATGATTTATAAGAAGTAAGGACAATTGTCCTTATTTTTTTTCATTTTATTTTATGAAAATAATAATATTTTTATTAAAAAAGAAGGAACTAATTCCCTCTTATATCCTCAGCAATTTCCTTGATTTTTCTGAATCTATGGTTCAATCCAGATTTAGTAATATCTTTGCCTATTACTTCCGCTCCTATTTCAAGCAACTCATTTAGTGAAGCTTCTGGATTTTCTTTCCTTAATATTGCCGCTTCTCTTAATTTTTCTGTTAAATTTTCAAGACCAATTGTACTTTCAATATAATCAATATCATCAATTTGCTTTTTAGCTGTAGAAATCACTCTTTTTTGATTAGCAATATCACAATTATTCATTCTATTAATTGAATTATTTATATCACGGTAAATTCTAATATCTTCATAAAACATTACAGAGCCATATGCTTCTATTAACTTTAAAAAATCGGAGATTTTCTCTGCTTCCTTTAAATAAATCATATAGCCTTTATTCCTAGTGATCATCTTTGCATTATAGTGAAATGAATTAATCAAATACAGTACTTCTTTAGCATGTGTTTCGCTTTTAATTAGTAATTCTAAGTGGTAAAGAGATGTTCTAGGATTATTAATGGAACCACAAGAAATAAAAACACCGCGTAAATACGCTCTCTTACAACAATCACTTTTAATTAATTCCAATGGAATGTTATTTACTGGTGTTAGCCCTTCCATTAATTCTAATTCTCTAATTATTAAATCAATATTATTTATTATTCTTACTATATAAAGATTGCGTCTATTAAGTCTTCTTTGCTTTTTGGTTATTAATTCAATATCAGATTGATAAACACTCTTAAGAAGAATAACAACCCTTTTAGCAATAGTGGGGTTTTGTGTATGATAGTCAATTTTCATACCATTACTAGAAATGAATATCTCACCATTGCTTCGTAAAAGTGCTGATAATTCAGCTAATTGGCAACAATTATCACCTAATACTTTTGTTAACTCTTTTTTTACGTCAGCAGCAAAACTCATACTTACCCCTTAATTCAAATCTTCAATATATTTTCCCGCTTGCATAGCTGCGATAGCACCATCATTTGTAGCAGTCGCAATTTGTCTTAGATTTTTAACAATCACATCTCCTGCAGCATAAATACCTTTAACTCTAGTTTCCATAAATTCATTAGTCTTAATATAACCAGAATCGTCTAGGATTCCTAAATTCTTAAAACTATTAGTTTTGGGATTAAACCCAACGAATATAAAAGCTCCATCAAACTTAATCTCTGATTTTTCTTTAGTTATATTATTTATAATTCGAGCTCCAGAAATTTTACCGTCACCAATAAATGATTCTACTGATGTATTCTTAACAATCTCTATATTATCGTACTTCTTAGTCTTATCAATATAAGTAGCGTTAGCTCTTAACTCTCTTCTAGCTAATACTTTAACACTTTTTGCTAACCCCGATAAATATATCGCTTCTTCAATGGCACTATTTCCTCCACCGATAACTAAAACATCTTTATCCTTATAAAGTGGTCCATCACAAATTGCACACCAAGAAATCCCGTTTCCCGCAAATTTTTCTTCATTTTCCGCACCTAGACTTCTTGGAACAGTTCCGGTTGCTATAATAATAGCTTTTCCTTCGTACTCATTATCAGTTGTTTTTACTATCTTTATTTCGCCATCTATTATTTCAGTTACTTCGCCGTATCGATACTCTACCCCTAATTCTTGAGTATGATTAAACATCTTCAATGCTAAATCTGCCCCAGATAATTTCCCAAAACCGATATAGTTTTCCACTTCAGAAGTGTTAACCATTTGTCCTCCTGGAGCACCCTTTTCTAACATTAATACATTTAATCCTGCTCGATTAGCATAAATAGCGGCGTTCATACCCGCTGGTCCCGCACCAATTACAATAACATCATAATTATTCATCAATTTCACCTTCAACAAATTCTAAATAACTAACTGGATAGATTTCTTTTTTTCTTCTGTAAACGAACCAAGCAATACCAATACCTGCAAGAACAAGTGATATCATTCTAGCTACTTGAATCGGTCCAGACATTAAACTATCAGTTCTCATATCTTCAATAAAGAATCTACCTAATGAATACCAAACAAGATAGAATGATAAAGCGTCTCCAATCCAGTACTTTCTAATTTTTCTTAATACAAAGAACATAATAACAAATCCTAGCACATTCCATAATGACTCATATAAGAATGTTGGATGATAATAATCAAGTCCCTCAGGACCATATAAATACATTTGATTAACAATGAATTTAGGCAAATGTAAAGTTTGCTCTAAAAAAGCCCTTCTAGCATCTAAACTAGCTCCAGGAACTAATCCACCATGTGCTTCTTGGTTAAAGAAGTTCCCCCATCTACCAAAACCTTGTGCTAGAAGAAATCCTGGTACAAGCAATTCAATATATTTAAATATATTTAAGTTTCTCTTTTTTACATAAAAATATAAGAAAATACCTACAGCCAAAATTGTTCCGTGAATTGCTAATCCACCATTCCAAATATATAAAGCTGTTATTACATTATCCTTATATTCACTCCATTCAAATATAACATAATATAACCTAGCTCCTAAAATCCCATAAATTAAACCATAAATGAATCCGTCTGATAAATCATCTGGATTAAGTCTTAGTTTAGTCACTTCCCTATAAGCTAACCATAAAGCTGTTAAAATCCCTATTAAAATTGCCAGAGCATAAAACTGAATTGATAATCTCCCAATCCCTATTGAATCTCTTAATGGATCAAATACATGCATTATTTACCCTCCTTTTTTCTAAACATCTTATTAAATCTATATCTATGTATTGCGTTCAATAAAAGAACTGTAATCACTTTTCTTACTATCATGAAGACAATAGTAAATCCAATCAGAGTTTCAGTCGTTTTAAATTCAATCAACCCTTCAACCATCAAAAAACCTAGTCCCATAGAAATTAGTATTGGAAATATAAACAAACTACCAAAACTCATCAATATATACTTAGTAAATTTAGCTGCAGTAATCTGTGAAAGAATATTTTCAAAGATACTAAACCACGCTGCAAATAACACTATACTATATACCGAATCGTAATATGCAATATTGGTATAAAAGAGAATTGAAATAAATAGACCAATATTGATTAATAATTTTATGAAATAATTGATATATTGATTGTTAGAATAATTACTTGAAAGATTTATCACAATCTTACGAGTAATTATCTTTTTCTTCGTCTCATCTTGTTCATCTTGATTATTTTTTTTGCCGTCATCTCTCAAGATTATCCCTCCTTAAGTATTTTCTTTAAATATTGTCCAGTATACGATTGGTCACATTTAGCAATCTCTTCAGGAGTCCCTTTAGCTATAATATTACCACCTAAATCTCCGCCTTCTGGACCTAAATCTATAATATGATCAGCAACTTTAACCACATCTAAGTTGTGCTCGATAATTACTACACTCGCTCCACTTTCAACTATTGTATTCAATACACTTAGTAATCTTTTAACATCATCGGCATGTAATCCTGTTGTTGGCTCATCCAAAATATATAGTGTCTTATCGGTAATACGTTTATGAAGTTCACTTGCAAGCTTAACTCTTTGTGCCTCTCCACCTGACAAGGTTGTGGCACTTTGACCAAGTTTTATATAACCAAGTCCTACTTGTTCAATTGTAACTAATTTACGATGAATAGCAGGTATTTTCTCAAAGAACTTAACTGCATTTGAAATAGTCATGTCTAAAATATCTGCAATATTTTTTCCTTTATACTTAACTTCTAACGTTTCAGAGTTATACCTCTTCCCACCGCACACATCACAAGGTACATACACATCTGGCAAGAAATGCATTTCAATTTTAAGTAGTCCATCACCACGGCATGACTCGCATCTACCGCCTTTAACATTAAAGGAGAATCTTCCTTTTAAATACCCTCTTAGTTTTGCTTCATTAGTTCTAGCATATAAATCTCTTATATCGTCAAACACCCCAGTATAAGTAGCAGGATTACTTCTAGGAGTTCTACCGATAGGTGATTGATCAATATCAATTACTTTTTCAATATTATCAATACCAATAATCTCTTTATGCTTTCCTGGTAAATCTTTTCTTTTGTAAATTTGTCTCGCTACACCCTTGTAAAGAATCTCATTAATTAATGAAGATTTACCACTACCAGATACCCCAGTAACAACCGTAAGTACTCCTAATGGAATTGTAACATTAATATTTTTAAGATTGTTTTCTTTTGCACCTTTTATTACTATTTTTTTGTTAGAGAGTTTTCTTCTTTTACTAGGTATATCAATCTTCATTTCCTTAGATAAGTACTTTCCAGTAATACTATCTTTATTCTTCATTAATTGCTTAGGCGTACCTTCTGCTACTACTTCTCCACCATGAATTCCTGCATTAGGACCAATATCAATAATCCAATCTGCTTCCATCATTGTTTCTTCATCATGCTCCACTACAATTAAAGTGTTACCTAAATCTCTCATATGCTTTAGTGTCTTAATTAATTTATGATTATCTCTTTGATGTAAGCCTATTGATGGCTCATCTAAAACATATAATACACCTGATAACCTGCTTCCAATTTGAGTGGCTAATCTAATTCTTTGCGCTTCACCACCACTCAGGGTTCCTGCTCTTCTTTCTAAAGTTAAATAATCAAGTCCTACATCAACCAAGAAAGATAATCGTTCTTTAATTTCTTTTAGTATCATACTAGCTATTTTAGCTTGTAGATCATTTAACTCTAGGGTTTCAATAAAAGCAAGTGCATCTCTCGTTGACATTGATGTAAAATCATTAATATTAATGTCTCCAACTTTCACACTTAAAGCAGCAGTAGATAATCTTTTACCCTTACAAACTGGGCAATCAGATTCTACTGAGTAATTATCTAGCCATCTCAATACCCAATTACTAGAAGTCTCTAGTTTACGTCTTTCTAAGTGATTAATTATTCCTTCAAAGTTTGATGTTTTTTCATGCTTAGCACCGCTTCTTGATTTTAACTTAAAGTTAATTAAGTCACTATGACCATAGAATAATATATTTCTTTCCTTTTTAGTATACTCGCTTAATTTTCTTTTGGTATCAATATTAAAGTGTTTCATCGCAATATCTAGTTGCATACCAAACATCGATAATCTATCAATCTCTGTACCCCAAGGTTTGAATGCCCCTTCAAACAATGTTTTATTAAAATCGATTGCCAAATCTAAACTGATTTCTGTATGCGTTCCAATACCTTTACACTCTGGACATGCTCCAAATGGGGAATTAAAAGAAAATAATCTAGGTTCTAATTCTGGTATCGTAAAATCACAATGAGGACAAGCGAATTTCTCACTAAATATCAAATCTACTTTTCCTATAGTTACATACACTAAACCTTCACTTAATTTTAAAGCTGTTTCTAGCGAATCATAAATCCTAGACCTATTATTTGAACTTAATTTTAGTCTATCTATTAATACTTCAATGTTATGCTTCTTATTTTTCTCTAATTTAATCGGTTCAGAAAAGTCTACTTCTTCACTATTGATTCTACCTCTTACATAACCCTCTTTAATTAGTTTCTCTATAACTTTAGCATGAGTCCCCTTTTGACCTTGTACAATAGGTGAATAAATAAATACTCTTGCTCCTTCTTCATGCTCATAAATTTTGTTTATCATCTGATCAACATTTTGAGAAGCAATCGGCTCGTGGTGAGTCGGACAATAAGGTATTCCTATTCTTGCATATAATAAACGCAAATAATCATACACTTCAGTTACAGTTCCGACAGTAGAGCGAGGGTTTTTACTAGTAGTCTTTTGATCAATACTAATAGCTGGTGACAACCCTTCAATTTGATCAACATCAGGTTTATCCATATTCCCTAGAAATTGTCTTGCATAAGCACTTAGACTCTCAACATATCTTCTTTGTCCCTCAGCGTACACCGTATCAAATGCTAAAGAGGACTTTCCACTTCCAGATAGACCAGTCATAACTACAAATTTATATCTAGGTATCAGTACATCAATATCTTTTAAATTGTTTTCTCTAGCACCTTTTACGGTTATATATTTTTGTTCCATATTATTCTCCTAAAACTATTTCACATTCTTCTTTAATATTTAATTCAGTAAAATACTTGTTTTCTAATGGTATCCATTCATTTATGAATTTAGATAACATATGTTCCCCATTACGTTTCTTAATTCTCTCTATTTGTAATTTATCATCAATATCTATAAAGATAGATAGATCATAAAACTTTCTAAACTCAGGTCGCATTGAATACGCGCCCTCAATGATGATCAACTTATTCATCCTTCTTGAATCTTTATAGTAAACTCCATCTCTACAATCAAATCTACGAAATTCGATAATATCAGCAGCTAACTTTAGAAATACCTCTTCATATATTCTTTCATAATCAACATTTCCACCTGGTTCGCTCATTCTATCCAGAGTCTTTCTTTCAAAGGGTAAAAAATAATCATCCATATGGAATACGGTTCCGTTATATTTTTCTTTTAACTTATTAGCTAAAGTGGATTTTCCAGAAGCACATTTACCATCGATTGCAACTATAACTCTATCCTTTGAATTCAGTAAACTCCCTACTCTAGAATAAAGCTGCATCTTGAGCCTCCAAAACAACGTCACACGCTTCCTTTAAATTATAATGATCTATATACTCGTTTTCTAATGGTATCCATTTTTTAATATAATCTTTAACTCCCTCAATACCTTCTCTTTTAGTTAATCTTTCAATCTGGTGACTAGGATCAATACCAAGGAATATTTTCAAATCATAATACTTTCTAAATTCGGGTCGCATTGAATATGCACCTTCAATGATAACAAGCTTTTTCAATTCTTTTTCCATAGGGTAATATTCTAGCGTGATATCACTGTATCTTTTATAGGAAACTTTATCTTGATCTAGTTTCTCATGAATTTCTGAAAGAACCCTATCGTAGTCAACATTACACCCTGGTTCACTCATTCTTTCAGGTGTTTTCTGCTCAATTGGTAAGTAGAACCAATCCATTTGAAATACTGTTGCATCATACTTTTCTTCCAAGTGTTTTGAGAAAGTTGTTTTACCAGATCCACACATGCCATCAATTGCTACAATAACACGGTCCTTTTCACTCATTAATTTTTCGATTGCTTTATAAACTCTTTCCATATCCTTCTAAGATGAATACATCTTGCCTTTCTATAAATAGCGTATAACCACTACCTTTTATTCTAACACATTTATTATAAATAACTACTAACTCGCTTAATAAAATTATCCCACCCATACCTATCATAAATATCATGTGGGCAATACTTCCCGCTTGCATGATTATGAGTTACAACATTTTCAAGAGGAATATTATGCTCATTTATCAAATAGGCAGTCAATTTCGCTGCATTATCAATAGCTTTATCTTTTACCAGATCATCGTGATTAGTACTCTTAGCAATTTCAATTCCTATGGATTTTCTATTATAAGAACTGATTTCTTTGCCGTCTCCTGCATGCCAACCATTAACGATAACAGGCAACGCTTGCCAAATTTCTTCATCATCAACAGCAAAGTGAAAGGATGTAAATGTATTATTCTGACTAGAATGCAAATAGTCAATTTCATCATAAGAACTAGCACTATTAGCCGTATTATGAATCACTATATACTTAGGTCTCATATAATTACCATATTTATCACTTTTGCTATCTAGAAAGTATTTATTGATATTAATATTAATATTTTTATTTCTTTTTACTATTTCTTCGGTTTCTAATTCGCTAGAAGCGCTGGATCCATCAATACTTAAAGTGATGGTCATCATCACCACTCCTTGAATCACTACTTTTATTACTTTTCCCTTAAAGCCTATTTTTCTTGAAAAAGTAATAATCTCTTTGTTAAGATTATTAATCTTCTTCTTAGCGTTATTAAAAAATTCTTTTGAAATTTCAGAGTCAAAATCAACAAATATAAAAAGTTGATTTTCCTTAATAAGATATTTAACGTCCATGCCTACACTCCTTTAGCCTTATCATTCCCAATAATTAGCAAATTAAAATGAGGTACGCAGAATAATTATACGTAACCTCACTTCTTGCTTTAATTAAGTAAAGAAATCAATCTTCTAACAAAGATTACTCCTCCTAATAAGTCAGCAGAGCCTCCAGGACTAATACCCTTAAGAGAATACTCTTTATCTAATTTCTTTATTTTGCTGATATCTAAATCTAACATATCTGACGCATCATATTTTACTTTTTCTAATACGTCCAAATTATGTCTATAAAGAATTGTTGTATCATCGCAATCACTCATGATTCGAAATAAAACTTTTAAATTATCTCCTTCAAGATTCTTAAATATTAAAGGAAATCCCTTTTCTGCTTCTCCTCTTACTCCAGTAATACCATATTTCAAATATACATCTTTTCCATGAGAATGATATTTACGTTCAAGTAATTCTTTACTAATATCTTTGAAAAGATATCTTATATTGTCCTGCCAATCAATAGAATTTTTAAGCGATTTGACAAAAGAAATAATCAGTGCTCCAATAATGAATATCCCACCCTTATGAGTATTGACACCATTAGTAGCTTTAAACATTTCTTCTTCCATTGATTTTCCGATTTGCTTACATTCAGATAAATCAAGAGTAAAAGACCCTTTAACTATTTTCCTAAACCCATCTCTTAAACTTGCGATACTCTTAAGCATTAGCATATAATCCATATCTTTATGCGCACCATTACTATTGGGTGTAACAAGGCCTGGTTTATTTAATAAATTTAGTTCTTCATGTAAACTCTCACATGCTATATCACTTATATAACTACTTAGGTATTCAACAAACATATGATAAATTCTTTGCTGAACTTCATACAAAGAGTGCTTTTCACTTCTAATACAATAATGCGCTATGTCATCACAAATCAAACACTTTCTTTGGCTATAACCCAAATCAGTTCTAGATAATTGCTTAAAAGATTCATCATAAACATCAATATCAAGCAATCTACCTAAAGGATGATTTTCTTCTATATTGATCATACGTTTCTTTAACTCAGAACTATCAAGATCAACAATACCCAGAAGAACTAAACCTTCCTTATCGTTAATTTCTACTTTATGTTCGAAATCCCAATCTAAATCAATTAAATTATATATAGTGTTAACAATATAATTATTTTTAGATCCTGGGTAATTAATTCTAAAGACAACTAAAGGCATGTTGAACTCACTAACTAATTCTTTTTGTAAATTAAATCTCTTTTCTCTAGCTTCTAAAATCATTAAGCATCTCATATGTTTCTCTTGGAACATATTCCTTTATCAAATTAATATCGATTTTAAGAAGTTCTCTTACAATTGACGCACTAATGTACTTATCTTTCAATTTCTTTCTTTCAACTAAGATAACTTCAAACCCATCACTAAGCATTACTTTATTATAAGAATTAGTTACCGCACAAATCGGTTCTGTACCGATATACCTTTTTTTGATGTTAAATATTTTAACGAAATACTTCTTAAATATTTCAAAATCTATTTTAGCAAACAGTTCATTTATTAAGCCTTTGTCTTTTATGAAATATGTACTGAAAGTAGCTTTTGATATCATATATACAGTACTAGGTATTACAGTTACATTTGAAAAACGCTTTGCTACTCTTTTACATAACTCATATCTGAACTTGAAAGGAAACTCTGACTTATCTTCTTCAACTACAAAAACTAAGACATTTTCATTTTCTTTAGATGCTTTCTCAATTAGATATAAATGTCCATTTGTTAATGGATTAAGATTCATCACAATAGATGCATATTCCTTATCGAGATGATATTTTTCCTTAATATCTAATAAATAATCACTTATATTATTTACTCCACCCTCGAATAAAGTAATTGAATCAACAGTTACAACTTCCTTCATTCCTAGACCAGTAAATATATCATAATTATCCTCTTTTGAATAAGCAAAATAGTGATAGATATCCTTTGTTTCTAAGTACTTTATTACCTTATTAACCAATGCAGTAGCAACGCCCTTACCTTGATGTTTTTCTAAAACGCTTAAACATTTAATGATATTCCCACTTATTGAAACTGTTCCAATAATCTCTTTATCAACAGCAATTAAAGTTAAGTCTATATCATCATCAAAAGATAGGTTATTACTTTCTAAAATATCTTTAACAGCAATTAGTTGGTTTTCTAATACAGCTAACTCAATATTCATACTTTATAAATTTTATCTATAATGTTGCCATCTCGATATTCAACGTATCCTATAACATCATTACTTTTCTTTAATCTTTTCTCTTTACCAACCAAATTACTTGCGATACTTCTAAGTTCTTCTATAGTCTTAATTTTAAGTTCTGAGTCCTCTAACTTATTTAATAAATCTCCCCTTAAAGGATTAATAGCTATACCATACTCAGTTACTAAAATATCGATATCCTTACCAGGTGTAGTTTTAGTTAACACTTCATCCACGATGATAGGTGTTCTTGCTTTTACAAGATTTGTAACTACTATGGCTAATTTACTTCCTGCAGCTGTATCGCTGTGACCACCTGAGCCACCAATTATATATCCATCTGAAGCTGTAGTAACATTAACATTAAAATTGACATCAATTTCTGTAGCCCCTAAAATCATGATATCCAATTTATCAACTATAGGACTAGTAAGAGGATTTGCATACTCACTAGCACTCATTAAATGGTGATTCTTATTTTTCTTTAATGATCTAACCGCATCTAAGTCAAAACATTGTACATCGTATAGTTCATCAAATAGACCCTCTTCAAGCATATCTACTAAATAACCCGTAATACCACCAGAGGCAAATGAACCTTTTATATTATTTTTAATCATTTTCTTTTTTAAGTATTTAGCAACTGCTAAACTTGTCCCACCAGCACCTGTTTGAAATGATAGTCCATTCTTTAAATAACCTGTTTCTTCTATAACACTAACTGTATCTCTAGCTATTTTTAAACTAACAGGATTTCTCGTAATCGATGTTGTCCCTGACTGTATAAGAAATTGATCTCCAATTTCGTCAAGTACTAAGACATAATCTACATATTTTCCATCTATTTCAACATAAGATAATTCATCAACAACAGTATCAGTAATTAAAACAACTTGTTTAGCTTTTTCAACATCAGAAATACTATAGCCTAGTGCTCCTAAAACAGTAGATCCATCAGTCCCATTTCCATTACCAGATTTGTCAACTGCACTAACAGCGATAAACGCTATATCAATAACTAGTTCGCCTTCTTCTATTGACCTAGGTCTTCCACCATGAGTTTGCATAATGAGTTTATCTTTTAATTTACCTTCGCTAACAACTTTTGCTACTGGACCATTTAAGTAATTAGTATAAATAGAAGAAATTGTTCCCTTTTCAATTAAAGGAACAATTGGTTCATGAGCATTAAAAATTCCACTTGCTGCAAGTGTTAAATTCTTAATATTTAATTTATCTAATTCTAACATAGTCTTGTTTAATACATAATCGCCATTTCTTAAGTGATGATGGAATGAAACAGTTAAATCATCTTCTACATTTAATAGATTAAATAGTTCATTATATGAATTAATTCTTTTCATACGCTTTCGCTTTCTTTAAAATATTTTTTGCTCTAATAATAACTGGCAAGTCTACCATCTTTCCATCAACACTAAATACGCCACTATCGTTTATCTTAGCAGCCTCAACCACTTTAGTCGCAAATTCAATTTCTTCTAAAGTAGGTTTATATATTTCATTAATTATAGGTATTTGATTTGGGTGAATGCTACTTCTTGCACTCATACCTATCATCTTAGAATACTTAACTGATTCTTCTAATGACTCGTCATTATCAGTATCTGTAAATGGAGTATCTATTGAGTCAATCCCTAAATAAGCACAAACCATTACAAGTTTATGTCTAGCATACAAAAGCTCGATATCATCTAGAGTTCTAACTACATCAATATTAGTTGCAAGATCCTCTCCACCTAATAACATACCCGTTACATTATCAAATTCACCAATTTCTTTCATAGTTAACACCGCTTCAGGTGTTTCAATTATTGGTATTAGTGATTTGTTTGTATATTTCTCTACTAAACTCATAACTTTAGTATTTGCTTTTGGAATCACATATCCAGAGATATCAAAGTTATTAAATTCTTCAATTTCATTTTTACCTAAATCATAAATGTCATTAACTCTAATATAAACATTATCAAAAGCAGCAGTTTCTAAGTAAGCTTTTAATAGATCTTTCGCACTATCCTTGTCTTGAACGCTAACTGCATCTTCTAAGTCAAAAATAACTCCTTTTGCATCAAAAACATGGGCACTTTGAACCATTCCAGGATTGTTTCCTGGGACAAATAAATAACTACTCATTTTGGGCCCTCCTTAGTGCGGTAATCAGTCTAGCTTTGATTGTATAATCATAAGCACCTTTATCTTTAACAACTACTTTACAAGTAATTTGATGTTCTTTTAACGTATCAACAATAACTTGATTTATTGCATCTCCAAACTTATCAAATACAATACTATCAATCTCGACTATTAACTTATCACTAGGAGATACAATAACTAAAGCATCATTACTTTCAATAGTTCCTGCTTGTGCTATTTTCATAATATCCTACTTTCTTGTTAATGCCATCACTCGATTCATTTCGTTATTAACAATCATAATTCCTTCATCAGTACCCATACCAGGTTTAGCTAGTACTTGGCAAGCACCCGCTGCCATAGCTATATTAGTAGTAATTTCACTTGAAATATTGGTTTCATTACAAGTACCACCAGAGTAAGCTAACACCCCGTACTTTTGACAGATTAAGATAGCATTAACTATATTGTTTACTCCACCTAAATCTGGTGTTTTTATTTGCAACATATGTCCAGCCTTCGCTTTTGCAAACAAAGTAATATCTTCTAAATTATTACACCACTCATCAGCTACTATTTCTACCTTAATATTTCTTTCATCAAGTAGAGCCGTTAACTCACTTAGTGCTTTAATCTGTAACTCTCTGTCTCCTAAATCACACGGACCTTCAATTCTTAGAGAAAATGGATGTGCACTTTCTTCCAAGACTTTTAAATAATCTGCCATTTTATCTATATTATTTTCATAGATCTCTCCAATAGTACCATATACATCTAAATGCATTACTGGATAATAATCTTCGCTTAACTCTAAGATTCTATCTCTCATCCATTCAATATAACTCTTTAATAACTCACCATCTCTACCTAACTTTGTTTCAATATTATTAATTAAACCATGTGGTAATACATCGACTCTTTTTAAAATCATTTTGTCAACATTTTCATACCTATTATCTCCTGATTGAGCAAATAGGCTTGGCTTAACAATTTCAGTTTTAATGTCATATTCATCTTTTATAACTTCAGCAACCGTAATTCTTTTAACTTTAGCTACTGCAGATAATATACTTTGAGTTATACCATATCTTAAAGCAGTATGTAGTCTTTTGCCGTTTAAAACTAGATTATCAAAATATTCGGCATTACTTCTAAAGTCATTTAACTCTCGACCTACTAATAATGGTTCTAAATCTTCTTCAATAACTTTAATGAACTCATCAGCAATAAATAACGGATCTCGTCCACCACATCCTGAATATTGAACTGCAGCACAATCACCAATTCCCATAGTTCCGTCTTCCATAATCAACATAACAGAAATTGACTCACCAGCTTGTCTTACACCCTTAAAATTAGGAGTAATTGGATCACCTTTATAAGTGAACCCATCTCCTAAAGCACCCGCTTTAATAGCACGTTGATCATCAAAATAAAATCCTGTAAGTCCTTTTGAAACTACAACTTTAGTTATTTTCATTTTTCCACCATTCGTTTTCTAGATCTATTATATTCTTTTTATCACTAATCGAGTATACATCATCAATTGTCATATTGAAGTCTACTTCTCTATTTTCTTTTTCTGCACGTTTTTTTAGCATATTGTAGTGGAAATCTTTTACCTCTTGAGTAAATGGAATATTTCCAAACTCCAAAATTCTTACAGCACCACTTTTATCTCTTGCTGTTAAAATTTTACCAGCATTAAATTGACTTGGAGCAAATGGGATATCAATAATTCCTGCTTTGAATGCTTCAACAGTACCAACTGCTAAATCTCCATGCCCAACTTCAAGTACTTTATCTAAGATTTGATCAACCTCAGTTTTAATTTGTTCAATCTCTTTTCTTATCTTTATACCCGTAGCATATTTTTGCCCACGGAGTAACATAACAACCTCTTTTGATGCCTTCAAACCTTTTGCATTTGCTTGCATCGTTGGAATTCCAATTGATTCATGTGTTGTTTTTGTAATCATTTTAGTAGCACCAGCTAAAGCAGCTGTAGTTGCTCCCATACTAATTAATCCAAATGCTTCTGTTTCATCCTTTGGGAATCCTCCCATCCATTGATGGAATACAGTAGATACATAAACATCTTCATACCCATAAGCATTTAAGTAATATTCTGCTTGTTCTCTTAACGCTCTAATAGCCGCAACATCTTGAACAATATTCCCTAGTTGACCATAACCCACTGTTATATTTTTAACACCTTGTTCAGCAGCAAGTAATGTTTCAATAATCGCAACAGTGTTTGATATACATGGTGGAACCAATGTCCCAGTTAAAGGCCCAAAAGGTTCTCTATTTAATGAAATTCCGCGCTCTTCATAATAACCAACTAATCTATCACAGTATTGCCAGTTCTTAATAGTCGTTTCTAGTGGGACATT
Source organism: Mycoplasmatota bacterium (assembly GCA_018394315.1). Taxonomy (GTDB): domain Bacteria; phylum Bacillota_I; class Bacilli_A; order MAG-NZ; family MAG-NZ; genus Zrk6. The sequence continues at coordinate 414,886 of CP074575.1, forward strand.
TTTTGCATAAGGAATATTATAAGATATTCCTCCTCCTTCATTTGATGTCCAACCAGCAGCATGAATAATTTCTGTTAAAAGTCTTGCATCAGGAGTACCATGTCTAGCCTGAAGAGGAACATTAATAGATTCAGCTACTCTTCTACAACTATTAACCCCGTGATTAACAACCGGAAACCCATTAAGCATAGATTTCCCAGTTCTAATACTTTCCCTAATTCCTATTTCAGCTTCTTCATATCTATTTTGTCTAGTATAAGAATCTACTGTAGTAGGTAAAAAGTCAGCTCTTCCAATTTTCTCTAAGTACTTTAAAAGTTTAATATGTTGATCTACTAATGCAACTCCTGCTCGAGGTTGAATTAACACTCGGTCTAAATCTTTCGCTTTATAAAGTTTTTTTGCGAAGTTTTTATGGTCTGGTAACTTCTTAAGATATTCGATTGCTTCATCAATATCAATGTCCTTACCTGTAGTCCAACTAGATAAAACTTCTTCCCTCATTTTTAGAAATTCTTCTTCGCTAATGCGTTTATTCTTTAGTTCCATCTTTATTCTCCTGTAACAAGTATTTTTTCATCATTCTTAAAGCTACATCTGGATATCTAACACTTAGTAAACTTAAAGAAGATAATATATACATCTTATCAATTATTATTTCACAATCTGTAGGCCTTAACTCAGTCATCTTTTTCTGGTTAAATAATGTCTTCTCAACAATATTGTCATTATTAACAACAACTCCACCAGTGCCTATAATATATTTCAAATTAGATAAATCTTTTCCAGTTTGCAAATACATCATACCCATTGGAGAATATATAGTTTCTACACTACCAACATGTCTAGACATTGCTTCATCAACACAAATTGACGCCATCGCAATGTCGAACATAACATCATTATGCTCTTTTGCAATAAATTCAGTATTTCTTCTTCTGAATTCAATTTTATCCTTAACATCGCTTAATCCATACTCTTTAAACGCTAACTCTCCAACAGTTTCATATAAAGCATTAGCACTGTATCTCATTCCTAAATCACCTTCAACAGTTCTTTTAGCAATTGGTTCTTCTAATCCTTGAAAGACAACACCTGCTTTTGAAGGTAATCCTTGTGCAATTGAATGAATATCGGTAGTTGCTCCCCCGACATCTACACAAAGTAAATCCCCGATTCCAATCTCATTCTTTGTGCCCTGTCCCAACACTTCTAAACCATGCAATACTGCTGCAGGAGTTGGCATAATAACATTATCAACTAGTTCCTCAGCCTGTTTTATCCCCTTAGCCAAAGTAATCTTCTCGATGAATATTTCTCTAATTACTTCTTTAGCAGATTCAACATTAAGTTTATTTATTTCAGGCATTACATTTTCAGCTTTTCGGTAATAGATATTATTTATCTTAAAAATACTTTCTATCTCAGCATAGGCCTTTTTATTTCCTGCTAATACGATTGGAATGTCTATCAGAGCTTCTGCTAACATCTTAGCATTATGGATTATTGATTCGGAGTTTCCTCCATCTGTTCCACCTGCAAGTAGAATTATATCCGCGTCGCTATTCTTTATTTCATCTATTTCATCATATGTAATAAAATTAGAATAGACATATTCAACTTTTGCTCCTGCACCTAATGCAGCTCTCTTCGCTGCCTCAACAGTGAGTTTTTTTACTAGTCCAATTGCTGTTACGACTAATCCACCAGCAGCACTGCTACATGCTAGTCTTTCTTCTATTTCCCCCGGAATGTTTAAAGAATTATATGCTCTTACATATCCATCCAGGATATTTGTTGAAACTGTTGTAGTACTTTGTGCCGTTGAGATTACTTCTTCAGTTACCAAGTCAATTAATGTTAGCTTAGTGTATGTAGAACCAAAATCAGTCAACAAGACTAGTTTCATTTTAAATCTTTTTTCAAAGCGCTAATTGCATCATCTGGTGATGTCCCAGGAGGATACACTCTATCAAATCCCATTTCCAAGAATCGCTTTTTGACTTCTTTCCATTTCTGTTTTCCAATTACAATATTTCCGCCTACATACAAAAGGACATCTCCCAAACCAGCTTCCACGCATTTATCTTTAAACCCGCGACAGTCTAATTCTCCATGTCCGTAAAGTGACGATACTAAAATAGCATCTGCATTTGTCTCAATCGCTGCATTGATAAAATCCTCTTGCTGCGATAAAACGCCGATGTTTATTACTTTGAAACCAGCATTTGTTAAACAGTAATCTAATATCTTATTCCCAACTGCGTGCACGTCCGCACCGATAACACCAATAATGACCGTTTTCACAACTATACCCCTCTTTTTTTAATGATTCAACCTATATATACTATTTATACAAAAATATTATAACTATGAAACATACCTAAGTCAACGAAATAATCAATATAAAAGATAGAAAAATCTTCCGCATCATAAATTGGTTATTTTAGTAAGTGTACGAATCCATTTTCATTTAGCATTTCAACACTTAAATCCAAGGCTTTTTGGTATTTTGATCCAGGATTTTCACCAACCAAAACATATGAAGTTTTCTTACTGATACTATTAGTAACTTTGCCACCAGACTCTATTATCAAATTTTTATAGTAATCTCTACTTTTTGATAAAGTTCCTGTAATCACAAATGTCATACCTTCAAATATTTGTTTCCTATTGATTCTAGAAATGTATTCCGTATTGAGCCCTAATAATTGTAATTCGGTTACTATATTTAAATTATCATTATCTTTAAAATAATCAACAACACTGTTTGCGATAACATCTCCAACTTCGTCAATTGAAATTAGTTCTTCGTAAGTTGCATTCATTAAGTTATCCATAGACTTAAACTCTTTTGCTAAAATTAAAGAAACTTTGCTACCAACATGTTTAATCCCCATGCCAAAAATCAATTTCTCTAAACTTTGTTTTTTACTCTCTTCAACTGCTTCTAATAAATTATTAATGCTTTTAGCACCCATTCGTTCTAATTCTAATAATTCATAAGCTTTTTTCTTAAGTGCATAAATGTCCGGAATAGTTTTTATAATTTCTTCACTATAAAGTTGTTCAACAAGTTTCTCACCTAATCCATCTATATTCATTGCTTGCCTACTAGCAAAATGTATTAATCCTTCTACTTTTCTAGCTGGACAAATTTCATTCAAACAAAAATAGTCTGCTTCATCTTCTCCTCTTACTAATTTTGATTCACATTTAGGGCAATTAATTATCATTTCAAACTTCTCTAAATCAGACTCTCTTCTATCTACTATAGCTTTAACAATTTCAGGAATAATATCACCAGCTTTTCTAACAACTACGTAATCACCTTCACGAATGTCTCTATCTATAATATAGTCTTCATTATGAAGTGTAGCTCTTCTAACAACTGTACCTGCAACCCTAACAGGTTCTAAATTTGCAACTGGAGTAATATTTCCAGTTCTACCTACTTGAAAATCAATGCTAGTCAATTTAGTAATTACTTCCTCTGCTGGAAATTTATACGCAATAGCCCATTTAGGTGACTTAGCAGTTCTACCCAACAATTCGTAATACCTATATTCATCTACCTTAACAACAACACCATCAATCTCATATTGTAAGTTATTCCTATTCAGAGTCCACTTACTTACATAATTAATAACACTCTCTATATCTTTATGTACTTCAAATTCATTATTAACCTTAAACCCTAACTTTTTAAGATAACTTAATGAATCCGAATGATTCATTAAGTTGTAATCTTCAGGTTTAACAATTTGATACATAAAACAATCTAAATTTCTTTGTGCTACTACTTTACTATCAAGTTGTCGAATTGTTCCAGCAGCTGCATTTCTTGGATTTGCAAATAATTGTTCTCCTTTCTGTTCTCTAATTGAGTTTGCCTTTTTAAACGAAGCATTACTCATAAAGATTTCACCACGAACAGTAATATCAATTTTCTCACTCAAACTCATCGGAATAGTTTTAATTGTTTTAACATTATTAGTTATATTTTCACCGACTAAACCATCACCTCTAGTAGCTGCAGTTAAGAACTGGCCTGCTTTATACTCTAATGATACAGCCAAACCGTCTATTTTTAACTCAGTAATATATTGATTATTAAATACTATGTCTTTATATATTTTTTCATCAAAACTTTTTAATTCTTCCTCATTAAAAGCATTTGCTAATGATAGCATCGGAACTTCATGAGAAACTTTATCAAATCCCTCTAAAATAACTCCTCCAACTCTTTCAGTAGGAGAGTTTTTCACTTTTAACTCTGGATAGTTACTTTCTAGCTCTATGAGTTCTCCGATTAATCGGTCATACTCTTGATCGCTTATACTTGGTTTATCTAAAACATGATACTCATAATTATATTTTTCAATTATCTTAACTAATTCTTCAACTCTTTTTTTAGGGTCCATCTTATCACCTTCGGTTAGAATAAATATTTTTTACATTATATCATAGATGTGACATAATTCCTCACCATCTGTGTTAATAAAAGACATCTAATATGAATATAAGATTCAAAAATAAAAGGGCGTTAAACCCCTTTATTATAAACACAATTATCGTAGCTGTGTTTTCCTTTTATAATTGTTACTTAGCATATCATTATAACGCATAATGAATTGTCTATATGCAGCAAATTCATCATAGTTTAAATAAGATCTAGGATTGTACCCTATCATGGATTTTTCTAAGTCATTAATAACATAATCTCTATACTCTCTATTGTTTATGTCAACTTTCAAACCACTATTTGACCTAATTATAAAATCTTCTATATCGCCTTTTACGTTTCTAAAATTATCATCGTAGTAGTCTCGTGCTTGGTTTAAATTCATGTTTTCCATTTCATCATAATATCTTGTTCCAAAGTCACTGTAACCACGATCGTTAAATCTTTGATTATATCTAGTTTCTACGTTATTTCTTGTACCAAGTCGTTCAGCATTCATATCTCTGTTTCGTTCATTTGTACAACCAACTAGTAGCAATAAAGAAGCTATTAACAAAGCCTTTTTCAAAAAAATCACCTCCATTATTATTTTTAACAAAATGAAGGTTTCGACACATTCCAATATTTAAATTTTAATGATTGAAGGATGTCCTGAAACTAATTTTTTTATCCCATGTGGAGCTTTAAAAGCAATTGAGACAGTCTCGTTATCCAATTGAACTATCACTCCAGCACCAAAGCTACTATGCTCTACTTTATCACCAACAGAATATAATTCATTTGCACTTTGAGTAGTAATTCTATCTATTTTAAAAATAGGTTCAGTTTGTCTTGATCTATTTCCTTTAAAATCAATTAGATCTTCATTTATTTCATCGATAAATCTTGATTGCTCATTCATCACAGATTGACCATAAAGAGTTCTTGCACTAGCATTTGTTAAAAACACTTTTTTTCTAGCTCTTGTTATTGCTACATAAGCAAGTCTTCTTTCTTCTTCTAAATCTTCTAAACTCTCAGAACTTCTAGAACTAGGGAAAAGTCCTTCTTCCATACCATATATAAATACATAATCAAACTCTAAACCTTTTGCATTATGCATAGTCATTAACTTTACACTTTCTTCTGCTTTACTTTCTGTGTCTGTATGTAATGATATATCCGCTAATATTATTTCTAATTTTTGTCTACTCGTATATTCAGGTAAATTCCAACTCTTAAACACTGACTTAAATTCAATAACGTTTTCTAAACGAAATAAACCTTCATCCCCAAGAGATTCCAAGTATTTTTTATAACCGCTTTTTTCAACTAAAATATCGAAAAAATCATCTAAAATTATTTCTTCTAACATATTGCTTAACTCATTTATAGTTTCTGCAAATATTGATAATTTAGCAGCCAAATTTTTTGAAAAAAATTCATCTGCTCTTTCAGAAACTTCAAACATACTAATCGAATTATCATTAGAAATAGCAAGAATTTTTGCTAACGTCGATGGACCAACTCCTCTTTTTGGAGAATTTATAATTCTTTGAAAATGCCAATCATTACTTTTATCTACAACTAAGTTTAAATAAGAAATAATATCTTTTATTTCTTTTCGTTTAAAGTAACCAACTCCACCATAAACAATATAGGGAACATTTAGAACTCTCATACCTTCTTCAATAGTACGAGACATAAAATTACTACGGTATAAAACAGCAAAGTCTTCTGGTTTCTTTCCCTTTAAGCAAAGAGACTTAATTTCATTTGCGATATATAGAGCCTCGTCTCCACCTGTTATAGCTCTAAAATATGTTATCTTTTCCCCAGACTCGTTATCAGTCCATAACTTCTTTTTATGTTTTGTAGAATTGTTTTTAATAATACTATTAGCAGCAGCAAGTATATTGTGAGTTGATCTATAATTTTGTTCTAGTAATATAACTTTAGTGTTTTTGTATTGTTTTTCAAAATTTGTTAAGTTTTTAAAATTTGCGCCCCTAAATTTATAGATACTTTGATCCTCATCTCCTACTAAAAAAATATTCTTATGTTTTGCCCCAAACATAACAATCAGTTTATTTTGAATGTCATTTGTATCTTGATACTCATCAACTAATATATACTGAAACTGATCTTGGTAAATTTTTAATACTTCTGGATTGTTTGAAAATAACTCAACTGTCTTAATTAATAAATCGTCAAAATCGAGCAAATTGCTTTTTTTACAATATTCGTTATACCTTAAATAAATATAGTCAATTGCTTCTTGAATATTAAATGGTAAATCATTATTAAACTTTCCACTTTTAATCTTGTCGATAAACCTAATAATTTCTTTAGGTCTAAATGTAATATCAATATTATTATCCTTTATGATCTTTTTAACAATTTGAGTTCTATCATCGTCATCGATTATACTAAATCCAATATCGTATCCCAGTAAATGAATATGTCTACGCAAAATTTTTACACACATCGAATGGAACGTTGAAATCCACATATCATAATTTCCAACTAAGTCTTCAACACGCTCTTTCATTTCTTTTGCCGCTTTATTTGTAAAAGTAATAGCCAAAATATTATCATAAGGAATTCCCTGTGATAATAAATAAGCAATTCTATGAGTTAGCACTCTCGTCTTTCCACTTCCTGCCCCAGCTATAACTATAACTGGTCCATCAATTGCGACAGTAGCTTCTCTTTGTTTTTCATTTAATCCCGTTAATAAATCCATCTACTCACTCCTAAGCCTTTTAATTATATAATCTTTATAAGTAAAAGAAAAGATTCTTTTAAAGAATCTCTATCTCTTAAACGTCGACTTCAACGGAACGATTCTATTGAAAACGTACTTTCCTTCTTCTAAATTTGTGTCTGGATCTACACTAAAAAATCCATTTCTAATAAACTGAAACTTATCAAAATGTTTGATCTCACTTAAAGAAGATTCAACTAATCCATTTACAATTTTTAATGAATCAGGGTTAATTCTTTCAGCAAAGTCTCCATCACCATCTAATATTAAAGCATCATATAGTCTAAACTCAGCTGGGATAGCACTTGAATCAACCCAGTGAATAGTACCATTTGGTTTTCTTTTGTCAAATCCGCTTCCTGACTTTGTTTCTTTATCATATGTACATCTTAACTCAAGGATATTACCATCATTGTCTTTTATAACCTCTTCACATTTAATGAAGTAAGCATGACGTAATCTAACTTCTAATCCAATTGATAGTCTTTTCCACTTTTTATTTGGTTTTTCTTCTAAGAAGTCTTCTCGTTCAATATAAATTTCTCTACTAAAAGGAATTTCTCTTGAACCAAACTCTTCAGCTTCTTGATTCCACTCACCACTAACATATTCAGTTTTCCCTTCAGGATAATTTGTTATCACAACTTTTAATGGATTAATAACCGCCATTGGTCTTGGAGCCTTCAGTTTTAAATCTTGACGAAGATATTGTTCAAACATTGCATAATCAGTCACTCCACCCTTTTTAGAAAGCCCTAAGTCAAGCACAAAGTTTGTAATTGCTTCAGGTGTAAATCCTCTTCTTCTAAGACCAACTATCGTTGGCATTCTTGGATCATCCCATCCAAGCACTTTAGATTCTTCTACTAACCTTCTTAAAAGTCTTTTGCTCATAACTGTATTTGTTAAGTTGAATCTACCATACTCGATTTGTCTAGGTACGTTTTCCATCTCACATTCAGCTACTACCCAATCATATAAAGGTCTATGATTTTCAAATTCTAAAGAGCATACAGAGTGAGTAATTCCTTCGATTGCATCCTCTATCGAATGAGCATAATCATACATAGGATAAATACACCATTTATCTCCAGTTCTATGATGGTGAGCATACAAAATTCTATAGAGTAATGGATCCCTTAGATTCATATTTGGGCTTGCCATATCGATTTTAGCTCTTAAAACTTTTTCTCCTTCTTTTAATTCTCCATTCTTCATTCGTTCAAATAAATCAAGATTTTCCTCAACAGATCTATTTCTATATGGAGAATTTTTACCCGGAGTTGTAATATCTCCACGATATTCTCTTATTTCATCTATACTTAAATCACACACATAAGCTTTACCTTTTTTAATTAGAAGGATAGCTCTATTATACATTTCTTCAAAATAGTCACTTGCAAATAATAGATTCTTCCACTTTAGACCTAACCACTTAAAATCTTCAATAATTCCTTCCACGTACTCAGTGTCTTCTGCAACAGGATTTGTGTCGTCAAATCTAAGATTAGTATAACCACCAAAATCTTTAGCTAAATAATACTGATTGATAAAACCCATTGCATGTCCAATATGAATATATCCGTTCGGTTCTGGTGGATATCTAGTAATAATAGTATCGTGTTTGCCGTTTTCTAAATCATTCTTAATAATAGTTTTTATAAAATTTGATCTTTCCATATTTAACCTCCAATAGTATCAATAAATCATTTTAACAAATATATCTTAGAAAGTCATTAATCTAATTAGAGAAATCCTATAATATTTTATTATTAGGTATTTATATATTTATTAATACATAATAAACAAAAAAAAGGACTACTAGGTCCTCTTTCTGTTCGTTCCAGTGTCTGTTAATTTCTTGTCATCATCGAATATAAGTAACTTTGGATAAGCTGTACCCGGTCCTCAATTACACCAGCATTCTCCGCAATATAAAACCACCCGTAATCTCAAAATCATGATATTTCAAAACATACTTATCTACAGTGGACAAATTTCTTTCTATGTAAGTTAAAACACAAAAGCTCAGGTCAACACATCCGAGCTTTTAATATGTTATTTATTTATTTTAACTATTTTGTCTATCTTAATGTTAATTATTAGATTCGATTGCTTCTTCGATTACTTCCTCAGGTATGATGATTTCTCCGATATTATTATGATCTGATATAACAATTCTCATAGTTAATTCAGATATTTCTACTCCCTCAGAATCTATACTTGATACTAGTAATTCAGTCATATCATATTCAATTAAAGTTACTTCAAACGATTCAACGTCATACCCAATAATCAGTTCCATTACTTCATTCTCAAAGAAGTTCAAATCTACTTCTGCATATTGAGTTCCATTAGTACTATCTAACAATTCATTAACTGGTACTAATAATTTGATTAGTCCTACTTCATTTCCTTCTACATCAATACTTTCTAATATTTCTAAATCATAGTTAAGTATTTCCACAAAGGTATCTAATTCTATTTTCATTTGGTTTTCTTGATATTGAATACTATCTATATGCATTACTTCCTTCGTCCACATTCCAAAGATTGAAGTATACGTTGTTAGTTCATCTGCTTCAACTATAGTGTACATCTCCATATCCATATCAAATAGGCCTGTATCGATTTCCATCGAACAATATGAAACATCATTAGTTACATCAGCCTCAATAATGATTCCCAATTCAACTGGAGTACCCATCTCTATCGCACTCGTTCTTATCTCCATCATCATATGCATTTCCTCTATACCTTTGTTAACCTCTTGAATACTCTCTAACAAAGATACTATTTCATAATCAGAAAACAGATTTATTGCTTGTGTAGACTCATATTCTTCTGCAACATCATCTAAAACACTTGGCAATTCTATTTTATCAACGTTGTTGTGGTCTGTAATAACAATAGTTGTTGCGAATTTACTGATTTCTTCATCAACTACCTTTATATCTGATACTGCTTCCCTTAAATCAAATTCAACAAGCCGAATAGAATATGACTCTAAATCATAACCAATTATTATTTCTAACTCTTGATCAGAATTCGAATTAAGGTCCAGACCTAAGGTGCTCAAACTTTGACCAAAGGTACCTAGTGTATCTAAAGTAGTAATTAGACTAATTCTACCAATCTTAACCCCATTAAGTTCCTCTGCTTTCAAGATTTTAAAATCATCACTCAATAGTTTTAATAGAAAACTAGCATCCAGTTTAATACTATCTTGAGAGTCATTTTCGATACTCATCTCTCGTTTACTCCACTTATCGAACGTCTCAAAGTATACTGTGATTTTATCCCCATCATATTTGGTATAACTTTCCATATCAACAATAGTAGTATCGTTTCTCAATTGAATAACATTATACGATATATCCATTGATATATCTGATTCAGCAGTTACTAAAAATTTATTTTCATTTGTTGTTTCAACATCAATTTCCATTGATAAATGCATTTCTTTTAAATCCTTATTTGCCTCTTGCAGGTTTACGATTAAATTAACCTTGTCACAACCAGAAGCTAATAAAGTAAATAATACTAGTAAAAAAATAAATGTCTTTTTCATACATGCCCCCTGTACATTGTACTATATGCACGCTAAAAACAATTACCCGAATAAAGTCTACTCTCCAATCGCAAAAGTTAACTCAGCTTTACACGCAACTTTGCCATCAACCTTAGCAACAGCGTTTCCAATACCGATTGAACCACGATTTTTAACAATCTCAACATATAGCTCTAATACGTCACCCGGGATTACTTTCTTCTTGAATTTACAATTATTAATCCCTGCAAAATAAGCAGTCTTACCTTTGTTCTCTTCTAAAGATAAAATCGTTACTGCTCCTGTTTGTGCTAATGCTTCAACTATTAAAACTCCTGGCATAACATGTTCTTCGGGAAAGTGTCCTATAAAATGCATTTCATTTGCAGTTACACACTTTATCGCTTTTGCACTCTTACCAACTTCTAAATCTACTACTTTATCAATTAATAGAAATGGATATCTATGAGGAATTATTTTTTGAATATCATTACTACTTAAATTTACTTCCATCTTAAATCACCTTTTTAAACAGTAAAGTCGCGTTATGTCCACCAAAACCAAGTGAATTACTCATTGCATATTTTACTTCTCTTTCTTTACCTTGGTTTGTTGTATAGTCTAAATCACACTCTGGATCCTTAGTCTTATAATTAATTGTTGGAGGAATGAAACCATCTTCAACAGCTTTAATGGTAAATATCGCCTCTACAGCTCCACTTGCTCCTAAAAGATGTCCAGTCATTGACTTAGTAGAACTAATTGATACTTTATTAGCATTCTCTCCTAAAGCATTTTTAATTGCTGCAGTTTCAGTTTTATCATTTAAAGGTGTAGATGTACCATGAGCATTAATATAATCAATCTCCTTAGAATTCACTTCTCCTTCAATCATTGCATTTTTCATGCAATTAGCAGCGCCTAATCCACCTTCAACTGGAGCGGTAATATGATTTGCATCACAAGTCGCACCATAACCGATGATTTCAGCATGTATTTTAGCGCCGCGTTTCACAGCACTTTCATATTCTTCTAATACTAAAGCTCCACTTCCTTCACCCATTACAAAACCACTTCTATTTAAATCAAATGGAGTTGATGCACTTGATGGATCATCAGAATCACTTAAAGCTCTCATAACATAAAATCCTGATAACCCTAAATCACAAATACTTGCTTCTGCACCACCTGCAATAGCTGCATCTAAATATCCGTCTTTAATTGCTCTAAAAGCATCTCCTATAGCATTTGTGCTCGCTGCACAAGCAGTTACTGGTGACGTACAAATTCCTTTAAGGCCGTACTTTATTGCGATTTGGCCTGCTAATAGATTAATAATTGCCATTGGAATAAAAAATGGAGATATTCTATTGTGCCCTTTTGTTAAACCTTTTTCTCTTTCCTTTTCGATAGTTTCTAAACCACCAACACCACTAGTAAAATATACTCCGAATCTATCTCTATTTTCATCCGTAATTGGAATTTTACTATCTTCAACTGCTTCCATTGTAGCAATTAATCCTAATTGAGAGAAACGATCCATTCTCTTACTTTCTCTTTTTCCTAAAATCTCTTGAATATCAAGATCTTTTACCTCACCTGCAATTTTTACATCTAAGTGATCTGTATTAATTCTTTTAATAAAGTCAATTCCGTTTTGTCCGACTTTAGCATTTTCCCAAGATTCATTAACAGTATTTCCTAGTGGAGATACCATTCCTATCCCTGTTATAACTACTCTTCTTTTCATCACAACCTCCTTAAATCATTCCACCATTTACACTGATAACTTGGCCAGTGATATATGATGCTTCTTCACTTGCGAGAAATGAAACTGCATTCGCAATATCTTCAGGTTTTCCTAATCTACCTAAAGGTATTTGACTCATATAGTGCTCTTTAACATCATCAGGTAAATCTACAGTCATTTTAGTTTCTATAAATCCTGGTGCAACTGCGTTCACAGTTATTCCTCGAATTCCTAACTCTTTTGACATAGTTTTAGTCATCCCAATTACTCCTGCTTTAGAAGCTACATAATTGCTTTGTCCAGGATTACCCATAATTCCAACTACACTTGAGATATTAATAATTCTCCCGCTTCTTTGTTTCATCATTGGTCTTACAACATTTTTCATCATGTTCCAAGTACCCTTTAGATTTACATTTATAACTGCATCAAAATCTTCTTCACTCATTCGCATCATTAAATTATCTTTAGTTATACCTGCATTGTTCACTAAAACATCAACTTTACCAAAAGTGTTAATCGCAACTTCAATAATTTTTCCACAATCGTCAAATTTTGAAATATCACCTTTAGCTAACTCTACGCTTCCCCCTAAAGAAACTAACTCATTTTTTACCGTTAAAGCTTCATCGTCATTGCTTATGAAATTAACAACAATGTTCGCCCCTTGTACAGCAAATTTTTTTGCTATTTCATATCCTATACCAGTTGTAGCACCGGTGATAATCACTGTCTTATTTTTCATATTACCTCCAACAATTTCTCTAAATCAGCTAGTTTATCTACATTCAAGATATTTAATTTACGGTCAATCTTTTTAACAAATCCACTCAACACTTTACCTGGACCTATCTCAATAAATGTATCAACACCTAACTCAATCATTTTCTTTATAGAATCTTCAAACATAACCGAAGAACTAATTTGTTTAGTCATTAACTCTTTTAATGAACCGTTATATAAATCTCCAGTTACATTCATGTAAATTCTTTCACTTGGTTCCTTTAACTCAACTTTTGAAAGGAATTCTCCAAATAGCTTACTGGCTTCAGAAAGGATACTTGTATGAAAAGGACCACTTACTTTTAAAGGAATTACTCTTCTTGCACCCTCTTTAGTAGCTAGTTCTCCTACTTTTTTAACAGAATCCACTTCGCCACCAATTACTAATTGTCCAGGACAATTATAGTTAGCGATTTCAACAATACCTTCTACTTGATTACAAAGATTCTCCAACTTATCTCTATCAAATCCAATTATAGCCATCATAGTACCAGATACTTTTTCACAAATACCTTGCATTATTTTACTTCTACTTTGAACAATCTTCAATCCAGTTTCAAAATCAAATACACCTGCATAATAGAGAGCTGCATATTCACCTAAAGATAATCCAGCTACAAAATCAGCAGATAGTCCTTTTTCTTTTAATACTTCTATTATCGCAACTGAAAGAGTAAAAATAGCTGGTTGTGTATACTCGGTTTGATTTAATACACCGGTTGAATCAGTAAAACATATTTCTTTTATATCATATCCTAAGACTTTTTCTGCAACTTTAAATATTTCCTTAACAACATCAAACTCGTAAAGCTCTGAACCCATACCAACATATTGGGCACCTTGTCCAGCAAATATAAATGCTTTACTCATAGGTATTCTCCTTAAGTACTTCTAAACTTTTATTTACTAACTCATCTAATATTACTTTAGTAGGTCTGATTTCTTTAATTAATCCAGAAACTTGCCCTGCCATCAAACTACCATTCTCAACATCCCCATTAATAACAGCTTTTCTTAAAGAACCTAGTGTTAACTTTTCTAATTCGGCTAATTCTATTCCTTCTTTAGCCATTTTTAAATATTCTCTAGCCATATTATTCTTAAGTACTCTTATAGGAGCCCCTGTATTTCTCCCAGTAACAATAGTTGAAGTATCTCTTGCCTTAAGGACTGCATTCTTATAGTTTTCATGAATTGGACACTCTTCTGCGGCAAGTAAGACAGTTCCTATTTGAACACCTTCTGCACCTAAACAGAAAGCTGCAGCCATTTGTCTACCATCAGCAATTCCTCCAGCTGCTATTAACGGTACATCAACAGCATCCATAACTTGTGGAACTAAAGCCATCGTTGTAAGTTCTCCAATATGTCCTCCCGCTTCAGTACCCTCTACGATTAGGGCATCCGCACCCATTCTTTCTAATCTCTTAGCTAAAGCAACTGTCGGAACTACTGGAATCACTGTGATTCCAGCTTCTTTCCACATATCCATATAAACTCCCGGACTTCCGCCACCAGTGGTAACGATTTTCACATCTTCCTCTACGACTACCTTAGCTATATCTTCTGCATGAGGACTCATCATCATAATATTTACACCAAAAGGCTTATTAGTTAATTCTTTACATTTTCTAATTTCAAATCTTACTTTGTCGGCATCCCAACCTCCTGCACCAATCAAACCCAAACCACCCGCATTAGAAACAGCGCTAGCAAGTAAATGATCAGCAATGTTGGCCATACCCCCTTGAATTATTGGATATTTCGTTTTCAGCATCTTTACTATTGATTTCATACTAACCCCCTAGTTTAATATTCTATTAATATCGCTCCCCAAGTAAATCCCGCACCAAAAGCAACTGAGATAATCTTGTCTCCACGTTTTACTCTTCCACTTCTTACAGCTTCATCAAGTGCAATAGCTACACTTGCAGCTGAAGTGTTCCCGTACTTTTCAATATTTACGAATAGTTTTTCCATTGGGATATTTAAATCTTTAGTAGCCTTTTCAATAATCCTTAAGTTTGCTTGATGGAAAACAAATAATGATATATCATCTACTGTTAAATTATTCTCTTCCAATATAATATTAACACTACTAGGCACGGCTCTAGTAGCAAATTTAAAGACCTCTCTACCATTCATTTCAATATTACCAACAGTATTACCTACGTTGTTTTCAGGCGACTTTAAAGGAGTACCGCTACCGTGTAGATATCTATTAACATCTCCCCTAGAATAACAGTTATTATCAATTATATCTCCTAAGCCTTCTCCTAAGATTACTGCTCCTGCACCATCACCAAATAAAACACAAGTATTTCTGTCTTCCCAATCAACATATTTACTAATGACTTCAGCACCTATGACTAATGCCTTATTCATTTTACTATTTCTTAATGCTTTTTCAGCTACATTCAGTGCATAGACAAAACCACTACAAGCAGCATTTATATCAAATGCCATTACTTCTCTTAAGCCTAACCTTGACTGCAAGACATTAGCTACCGCTGGAAATGCATTATCACCAGAAAAAGTAGCAACGATAACCATATCTATCTCATCTTTGTTGATTTTTGCAGCTTCAATAGCTCTTAATGCCGCATGATATGCTAAATCACTTGTATTTTCATTTTCAACAATATGTCTTTCTTTAATCCCAGTTCTAGTAGTTATCCACTCATCATTAGTTTCAATAAAATTCTGTAAATCATTATTGGTTAATACTCTTTTAGGGATGTAACTCCCTGTTCCTAATATACTTACTTTTTTCATTCTCTCACCTACTCATGCAAATTAAATCGTTGGAAAAATCCGAGATTTCTAAATTTACTATATCTTTCTTCTCGTAATCTAATTCTAGATTTATTTTTTAATTCGTTTAATGTAGCAATAATACTTTGTTTAACTCTTCTAGCAGTCTCTTCAAACCCATTATGAACACCGCCAATTGGTTCCTTAATAATCTTATCAACTATACCCCATTCTTTTAAATCATATGAAGTCAATTTAAGTGCTTCGGCTGCTTCACTTGCTCTTTTTGAATCTTTCCAAAGGATAGATGCAAATCCTTCTGGTGAAATTACTGAATAAATAGAGTTTTCTAACATAATGATTTTATTAGCAACCGACAAAGCTAATGCTCCACCAGAACCACCTTCACCAATTACAACACAAATTACAGGTACAGTTAAACTCGACATATACATAATACTCTTAGCAATAGCTTCACCCTGACCGCGTTCCTCTGCAGCCATCCCGGGATATGCTCCAGGAGTATCAACAAAAGTAATAATAGGTCTATTAAACTTTTCTGCTTGTTGCATCAGTCTTATTGATTTACGATACCCTTCTGGATGGGGCATTGCGAAATTACGTTTAATGTTATCTTCAGTAGACTTACCCTTTTGCTGGGCAATTACTGTAACCGGTAATCCGTTTAGAGTTCCTATACCTCCAATGATTGACTCGTCATCTGAATATAATCTATCTCCATGTAACTCCATAAAATCATCAAAAAGCGCCTCTATATAATTAGATGAAACTTGTCTAGCACTATGTCTAGCTATTTGAACTCTATCCCAAGGAGTTAGTTTATGCATAATATCATTTTTATATTTTTTAATATCTTCTTTTAATCTGTCTCTTAAGCTTTCATCATTTATCTCAGAAATCTTTATTTCTAACTCGTTTATCTTTTTCTCTTTAGCCAAAACGTCCATTTAAACACCCCTCTTGTGAAAACTCAATATTTTAGCTAAAGTTGCCTTCATATCTTTTCTATGTACTACCTTGTCAACAAAGCCTCTTTCCTTCAAAAACTCTGATTTTTGAAATTCTTCAGGTAACTTTTGCTTAATAATCTGTTCAATAACTCTTGGACCAGCAAACCCAATCAAAGCATTCGGTTCTGCTAGATGAATATCACCAAGCATCGCAAACGATGCTGTAACACCACCTGTTGTTGGATGAGTCAGTACAGTGACATATAAAAGTCCCATTTCATGGAATTTCGAAACAACTTGAGAAGTCTTTACCATCTGCATAAGTGATAAAATTCCTTCTTGCATTCTCGCTCCCCCTGAAGCAGTAAATAAAATTAGAGGAAGTTTTTTATACATTGCATATTCAAATGATTTAGTTACTTTCTCACCTACAACACTACCCATAGAACCCATTAAAAAATAACTATCCATTACTCCAACAACACATGGATTATTATCAATTGTGGCATGACCATAGATATAAGCATCATCAAGTCCAGTCTTTTGATTTAGTGTATCAATCTTATCATCATAATTATCTATATCAAGTGGATTTAGTGTAATAAAACCAAACCCTTTCTCGTAAAACGAACCTTCATCAACAGTTAACTTAATCCTATCAACTGCTCTCATTCTAAAATGATCTCCACATTTACTACACGTGAATGAATTCTCCACAATATCTTCTTTTAATAACATTTCACCGCACTTATTACATTTATCGTACAATCCATCAGGTATCTCAACTTTACTCTTAGAAAACCTCTTTAGAGACTCTTTATATCTTTTTCTTAATAATCTTTTTTCTTCTAGACGATTAATTACACTCATTATAAATTGGTCTCCAATAACTTACTAAGATTCTTCTCCACGAATCCAGTATTAAACTTACCTTCAACAAATTCTCTTGAATGTAGTATTGCATAATTAAAAGATAAATTAGTCTCAATTCCTTCAATAATAATTTCCTCTATTGCGCTTCTCATCTTCATAATCGCAGATCTTCTATTTTCGGCATGTACGATAAGTTTTCCTGCCATAGAATCATAATATGGTGGAATACTATATCCTTGGTATAAGGCGCTATCAAATCTAATCCCAAAACCACCAGGAATGTGGATCAAATCAACTGTCCCCGGACTAGGTCTGAAGTTTAGTCTAGGATTTTCTGCATTAATCCTACACTCAATAGAATGACCAGTAAACGTAACATCTTCTTGGTTAAATGATAATTTCTTACCAGCAGCAATTTTTATCTGTTCCTTAACAATATCAATACCTGTAATCATTTCTGTCACAGGATGCTCAACTTGAATGCGCGTGTTCATCTCTATAAAATAGAAATCTTCACCACTTAGTAAAAATTCAATAGTTCCAGCATTTTCATAATTTGAAAACTTAGCAGCTTTAATTGCCGCTTCACCCATTCTTTGTCTTAAAGCATCACTTATTAAACCACATGGTGCTTCTTCAATCACTTTCTGATTACGTCTTTGAATCGAACAGTCTCTTTCTCCTAAGTGAACAACATTACCATATTTGTCAGCTAATATTTGAAATTCAATATGTTTAGGACTTAAAACGAACTTTTCGATGTACATCGTATCATCACCAAAAGCATTCTTAGCCTCTAATTGAGCGGTTTCGAATGCACTCTTAAACTCATTTTCATTTTCAGCTACACGCATTCCGCGGCCTCCGCCACCTGCGCTTGCTTTTATCAACACTGGATAACCAATCTCTTTAGCAATGATTATCCCTGCATAAACACTTTCCACTGCACCATCACTTCCAGGTACGACAGGAACACCAGCACTAATCATTATCTCTCTTGCCATTGATTTATTACCCATTTTACTTATTACTTCTGCACTTGGACCAATAAACACAATACCACACTCGCTACAAAGATTAGCAAACTTAGTGTTTTCACTTAAAAAACCAAACCCTGGATGAATTGCGTCTACACCACAATTAACCGCAGCACTTATAATGTTTTCCATATTAAGATAACTATCTATAGAACTTGGTCCCCCTATACAAACAGCTTCATCAGCTAATTGAACGTGTAATGCATCTTTATCAGCAGTTGAGTAAACAGCTACAGTTTCGATTCCTTCTTGCATACAAGCTCTAATTATCCTAACTGCAATTTCCCCTCTATTAGCAATTAATATTTTATGAAACATATTAAAACCTTCTCTCTACTCGATAGTCATTATAACTTGGTCAAATTCAACCATTGCTGAATTTTTCACCAATATTTCTTTAATAGTTCCATTAGAAGGCGCTGAAATCTCATTCATTACTTTCATAGCTTCAATAATACAAAGAGTCTGCCCCTTTTGAACTTTTGATCCTACACTAACAAACGGTTTAGCATCTGGTGATGGAGATCCATAAAATGTACCAACTAAAGGTGCCAGCACTTTTACACTATTATCTGTCACTACTGGTTTAGTTTCTTCATTATTTGATACAGTAGTTACCACTGTTGGTACTTCCATTTCTTTTGCAGTTACATACTGTTTATCTTCTTTTTCTAATTTGATTTTAAATCCATCTTGCTCTAATTCTATCTTGTGAATATTTGATTTTTCAAAATTCTTCATTATTTCTTTTATTAATTTAATTTCCATAATTTCCTCCTAGAAAATTTAAAACTATTTATTATTTAAAAAAACCCTATCTCTAGGGGCTTTTACTTATTTAAATAATCTACAATATTTTGTACAGTCTTCATAGCTTGTGCATCAGAATCATTAATAGAAATATCAAACTCATCTTCAATCGCCATTATTAATTCAACAGCATCTAATGAGTCCGCACCTAAATCATCAGTTAATGATGCATCTAGAGTGACTTCCTCTTCTTTTACACCTAAATTCTCTACAATAATATCTTTAATTTTTTCAAACATTTTCTTAAGTCTCCTCTCATAAAACAAGTACATTATACTTCTAAATCTTGATTTAGTCAAGGTACTTTGAATTTCAAACTATAGCTATAATTGTCGAAAATTGTCTTAATAACTTAACTTATTCAAAACAATACTTACACTCTGATATAAGTTCTTCAACTATCTCCTTTACTGTAGAGATTCTATCAATCATGTAAGCTTTCGCACCGGAAAATACTAATCCATTTTCAGCATCTCCACCGCTTGCATTACCTAGTTTTTCAGTAATACAATAAGGAATGTCTTTTTTTGCGCAAACCCTTAAACAATCAACACAGTACTTTATCTTTTGGTTTTTTGTCTTTAATGCATCAGTAAATGCATTTCTTATAGCTCTTCCTGGTAACCCTACCGGAGAAGGTACAAAAATCACGTCTTCTTCCCTTGCATTAACAATTTTTTGTTTATATGCATCGCTCACATCACATTCCTCAGTTGCGATAAATCTTGTTGCTACTTGAACCCCAGCACTACCCATTTCAATATACCTTGCAACATCTTCACCTGTTGAAATCCCTCCTGCAGGAATTACTGGTATAGAAACCTTATATTCTTCTTCTACTTTTCTTACCTCAATTAATACTTCTTCAAGCAAAGTTTCAAGTGATTTATAATCACCTGACTCAATTTCTTCTTTAGAAAAACCTAAGTGTCCTCCAGCTAAAGGTCCTTCAACAACTACAAACTCAGGTAGTACATTAAAAGATCTCATCCACTTTTTACAAATAATCTTAGCTGCCTTTCCACTTGAAACAATTACTGCGGGCTTAACTGATGATCCCTTTAGGTATTTTGGTAAGTCTACAGGTAACCCTGCTCCTGATACAATAAAATCTATTTCTTGCTTGCTCAAGAATTTAATATATTCATCATAATTAGTTCCAGCATACATAACATTAACACCTAATATTCCATCTGGACACTCATCTCTTACTGTTTTTATTTCTCTAGCTAGAGCTTCTAGGTTGGAATTAAGAGTATCACTTTTGAATTTTTTACTTAAAAATCCTGGTTGAGCAGCAGATATTGTTCCTACTATCCCAGCTTTTATCGAGGCAATACTTAATCTACTTAGACTAATTCCTATCCCCATTCCGCCCTGGATAATAGGGTATTTACTCTCCTTATTATTTATAATCAATTTCTTCATCATCTAAATAATCTCCTTATAAACTTTTGTCTATTCTAATTTACTTTGATTATCAAAGCAATAGACAAAAAAAAGAGATTGTATACTTTTTAATCAGAAAGCCAGATTTTCTGATTAATAGATATCCTCTAAACTTATCTCGTTAGGTGAATAGCAAGAAGTCTTTCCATCTTCATCGATAACTATAATTTCTCCTAGATCATTAATATCCATATAAGAATATATTCTTCCACCTATAGATATTTTCTTTCCTATTAAATAAGAATTAGATTTACAAATATCTAAAAACGATTTATACCCCATTAGGTATTCATTTATGTAGTAATTTATATTTTCAAGTAAAGCGAATAATATCTTGTCACAATCGAAATCCTTACTCTTTTCCTTTTTCATTGATGTTGCCTTCAACTCTAGGTCACCGAAATTCATCATGTTAACATTAATCCCAATACCTACAATTACTGATTCTAAGCTCTCATTAATCTTTGTCTCAACTAGAATTCCTGTAATTTTCTTATTACTAACAATTAAATCATTTGGCCATTTTATCTTACTCTCAATTCCAAATTCTCTTAATGTCTTATAAACACTTGCAGCAGCTAAAAAACCAATTTCCCATACATTTTGAATGCCTGTTGACTTTAATAGAACACTCATCATTAAATTATCACTATCATCACTTATCCAAGTTCGCCCCAATCTTCCTTTTCCAGCTGTTTGTTCTTTTACAGTCACAACTGTACCGAATTCGAAATTTCCTCTTTTCAAATATTCATTAGTTGAGTCAACTTTATTTAATCTAATTATCCTTCTTACGAACACTTTATCACCTACTCTTTGACGTTCAAAGTATAACATAAAGACCTAATTATTCTAAATATATTAATTTTATACTAATAATCATCTATACTTAAAAGGGGGGAGCTATATGAATACGTTCAAATACAGACAAAAATATAAATCAAATTATTTTGAAGGTTGGTATATTAGATTAATTGGTAAGAAGAACATTGCAGTTATATTTGGTATCACAACTAATAAAGATAATCCACATGCCTTTATTCAATACACTGATTCTAGGATAAGTAAGTATTATTCATTCAGCCTAAACGAAGTTGAAACAACAAACAATTCTGTTGAAATAGGAGAAAATAAACTAACTAAGAACATTCTAATCCTTAATGTATTAGATATAAAGTTAAACATAAAATTCTTAAACGTAAAAGCACTTAAAAAGAATTTCATTAATAATAGTATTATGAGCTTTTTATATTATTTACCTTTAGAATGTTACCAAGAGGTGATTTATTTAGACGGAGAGTATACCCATGAAAGTGATAAGGGAAGAATTTACATAGAAAAAACATATGGAAAGAAATTTCCAAAAGAGTGGATTTGGATTCAAAGCAATTCTCTTCCATTAACACTTGCGAGCGCAAAAATGCCTTTACTATTTAATAAATTTGGTTTTTATTGTTTGTTTGAGTATGAGAAAAAACAGTATATATTCGCAAGTTATAAACTAGGTAAAATCAAAATAATGCGAAGTGGAAATACCGTAAATATTAATATAAAGCAAGGTAGATATAGACTCGAACTTCATTTAAAACTTAACAATACAGTAAGATTACTTGGCCCAACCAATAACGGGCTAATGACAATAACCGTTAATGAGAGTCTGGATTCTAATTTGTCTGTTAAATTTACTAAAAAGAATAAACTAATTCATCAATCCACACATAAAGATATTGGAGCTGAAGTAGAAATGAAAAATCACTCTTAGAGTGATTTTACTTTAGATATTTTTTGATTGTTTCAACTGTTGGTACTCTTCCGTAGAATACTACTTTATCATCAACAACAAGTGCTGGTGTTTTCATTATTCCAGCTTTTGCTATTTCGATTGAATCTGTAACTTTTTCAAACTCTGCATTTAAACCCAATTCCTTTACTGCTTCTTCTGTGTTAGCGTACAATTTATCGCAGTTTGCACATCCACCACCTAAAATTTTAATTAACATATTTCCTCCTTAAAATATAACTAAATTAAATAAATATCCAATTATGATAATACCCGTTGAAACAATTCCAACAAATATATATAATAATTTCTTCTTAACAACTTTACTTAGTAATATCATACTAGGTAAAGAAAGTGCTGTAACAGCCATCATAAATGATAAAACAGTTCCTACTCCTACACCCTTATTAAACAGCGCTTCTGCAATTGGAATTGTACCAAATATATCAGCATACATGGGTATTCCTACTATAGTAGCAATGATTACTGAGAATGGATTTTTTTCACCTATCACTGAATTGATAATATCACTAGGAATCCAGTTATGGATTAAAGCTCCTATTCCCACTCCAATTAAAATAAATTTCCATACTTTTTTAATAATATCTTGAACCTGTTGTTTAGAATATTCTATTCTTTCCTTCTTGCTCATCTCAAATGACTCAATACTATTATTCTCAGTACTTTTCATATCAAGTACATATCCTTCAACATATTTTTCTAATCCAAACTTATCAATTATTGACCCACCAGCAACTGCTAGAATAATTCCCACAACTACATAAGCAATAGCTATTTTCCAACCGAAGAAAGACATTAGAATCAAAACAGATGCTAAATCAACTAATGGAGAAGATATTAAGAAAGAAAATGTTACTCCAACCGGAAGCCCTGCTCTAGTAAATCCTATAAATATAGGAATGCTACTACAAGAACAAAACGGGGTGATAGTACCAAACAAAGCTCCTAATATATTCCCTTTTATCCCTTTAATCTTCCCAAGTATTTTACTGGTTCTTTCTGGAGGAAAATAACTTTGTATATATGATATTGAAAAAATAAGAATACTTAATAAAATGAATATTTTAATAGTATCATAAATAAAAAAGTGAATACTGTTTCCTAATTTATCATCCATTGAGAAACCAAAAACTTTTTCGACTAATGAAATAACTAAATTATATAACCAATCCATACGTAATAATTGTGCGTTAAGCCAATCAAATATGCTTTTTACTACTTCCATCATACACCTCTAACTCTTCTTGTAACTTCATCAATTTTGCTTATATCTATCTTTAATAATGGATAATCATTATGGTTATTCTTAATAATATTTATTAACTCTTTATAAAGTGGATTAGTAATAGACGTTGAGTAATATATATATTTTTCAGCTCTTCTATCACTAATCAAATTCAAACTTTTAAGTTTAGCTAAATGTTTAGATATTTTTGGTTGAGATTCATTCATTATTGCTTGTAACTCACATACGCACATCTCTCTTTCTAACAACAAAAGGAGAATTCTTAGCCTAGTTTTATCTGATATTATTTTTAAGAATTCCAATAGTTTTTCCATACGTCCTCCACATATACCTCCAAGGGTATATGTATATAATAAACTATTTTAATTTTATGTCAAGAAAAATGACACCTAAGTGTCATTTAGTTATTATTCATAAAACTATCTAAGAAATTAGTAATTAAGTTTTGATCGATACTATCTATTATATATTCTATAAAATCTGTTTGAGTTTCTTCTGGAAGTTCATAGTATAAGTCTGTTAATTCTTCTACATCAGCAACTGTAATTGTTTCACCTTCAGCCAAATCGAATGAACCTGCAATCTCAGAAACTTTTTCTTCAAAAGCAACTTCTTCAGGTACTGTTTCATCGATAAATTCCATTCCACCTTCTAGTTCATCAAGAACTCCTTCAACCTCTCCTACAACTTCATTCAGTAACTCTTGTTGAGGTAAATCAATTCCAACTGATATCATTCCATCTTCTACATTAATATCAGAAATCCCAACACCAACAGAATTCTGCTCAATTTGACTCATAAGTGCGTCTTTAGTAATTACGATTTTTCCTTCTTGGAAATTAAAGTTTACTAGTTCATTATCAATATTAAGATTTGAAAGCATCATTTTGATTTCTTCAGCATCAAATTCTATATACTCTATAGAACTTTCACTAGCATCTCTACCGATATATGCACTATTAATTGTAAATACTAAATCGTCATTTTCAGTTACAACGTCACTATTAAGCTCGAATAGTACTTTTACACCATTAATATCAACTTGCAAATTGAGTTCCATTTCATCATCCATGAATTCAATCCAAACACCATCAACATCTATATTTATATTAAGATCATCTTGCTCACTTATGAAACTGTCAAATCCTAATTCAGAAATACTTGAAGCTATAACCTTATTAATCGTTTCTTCAGTTATATTTAGACTAGGACTACCTGCTAATGCGCTTAACATAACTTTATTTAACTCTTGATTCATTTCTTCAGATAAATCAAATGTCCCGCTAAAATCCATTAAATATTCAGGTAACTGAGATTTCACCGATAATTTTTCAACATCCAAATACATCTCAAATCTTGGTTCATCCTCAAAAACACCAAGTTCAATTAGCTCATTATCAACGATTAATTGTAAATAAGACTTCATAGTAGGATCATCGGAAGCAAATTCCTCTATAAGTTCATCTTTAACAAATGTTGCTTTTAAATTAGATAAATCTACTGTCATCATCTCATTATTCAGATCATTTGTATCTACATTAAGTTGATTGATAATTAGGTTTACTACTGGTTTTAAGATAGCTTTTGGCAATGGTATGTTACCTGCTTTTATTTTCTCATATGCAATACTATATGTATCACCATTATCCAAAAGTTCAAACTGTAATTCCAAAGATGTATTAAAATTAATATAATAATCGCCAGATACAGTAATATTCAGAGATATTACATCATCATAAAACTCAGTCCAAATACCAGTAACACCCACAAATAACTGCTTCCCATTTATAAATTGATCATCATTATAAAGAATAAACTTACATTCATTAGTTGTACACTCATCTCCAGGTGAGTACTCTGGATTAAGATCTTCCTCTTGAATAATTGCATTATAAATAAGATTATTCAGATTATCTTGTTTTAAACTGATACTTACAATTCCCTTTTCAATACCCGCAATTGCATCGTTTACTTCTTCTACCATAATTGCTTCAGGTGTAGTTCTTTCATATACATCAACGGGAATATCTGGAGTAAAATCTAGTAATAAAAATAGTGTTAATAACGGTATTCCAATTATTGTAATTATTAACCCTAACAAAAACTTTAACATATTAATTCCTCCTTAATCTCTACCTAATTCACTAAAAGGTCTTCCGTTTAAATCCATTTTATCATACATTCTTAAATCAAGATACTGATAATGAGCTGCAACACCAATCATTGCAGCATTATCTGTACAATATTTTACATGTGGAATTATTAATTCAAATTCACCTATGTTATCATTCAACTTATTTCTAAGTCCCCTATTTGCTGCCACTCCACCAGCAATCATTACTTGCTTAACACCATATTTTTTAGCAGCGGATATAGTTTTTGTGACTAAAACATCAGTAACACTTTCTTGAAAAGATCTACATACATCATTAACTCTAATCTCTTCGTTCCTTTGTTTTGAATTATGAATTAAGTTTATCACTGCAGATTTAAGTCCAGAAAAACTAAAATCAAACTTGTCCTTTTGTAGATATGGTCTAGGTAGATTATAGCTATCTATACCTTCTTTAGCTAACTTATCAACAATTGGACCACCTGGGTATGATAATCCTAAAACTCTCGCAACTTTATCATATGCCTCTCCAACAGCATCATCTTGAGTACATCCTAATAACTCGAATCTATTATGCTCTTTCATCAACACTAATTCAGTGTGTCCCCCTGATACAACCAATGTAATCAAAGGAAATTTCATATCATTTTCTATTTGATTCGCATAAATATGACCTTTGATATGATCAATTCCAATTATTGGGATATTATTTGAAAAAGCAAATGCCTTAGCAGCGTTAATTCCAACTAACAGAGCACCTATTAAACCAGGAGCTTTTGTTACCGCAACTAAATCAATATCTGACTTTTCAATACCCGCATCATTAATTGCTTTATCTATGACTTTTGTTATTGAAGTAACATGATGTCTACTAGCGACCTCGGGAACTACTCCCCCAAACTCACTATGAATATCCATCTGAGAAACAACAATATTACTTAAAATCTCTTTACCATTTTTTACTACTGCGGCGCTAGTTTCATCACAACTTGTTTCAATTGCTAAGATTATCATTTCAATCATACCCTTCTAAATTTCCTTAATCATTAATAAAGCATTTTCACCGTCTTCATAATAATTCTTTCTTATCCCACCAGCTGCAAAACCAAATTTATGATATAGATTAATTGCTGCTTTATTTGATTCTCTCACTTCTAACGATATAACTCTTGTACCTTGTTCCATAAAATATTCTAACGCAAATTTCAAGAACTTCTCTCCTAATCTCTTACCTCTATAATCAGGCATTATATAAAAATTAGTTATCTGTCCCTTTTCAAATACACACCATAAACCAATATACCCAATAATTAATTCATCATCTTCTAAAACAAAATAATGTGCATATTGATTAACAGTTAATTCATAATTAAGCATTTTTGTTCCAAGTGTTGACCCAAAAACTTCAAGCTCTTGATCAACTACTATATCAATATCTTCCGGAAACATCTTTCTTATTAACATTATTCTCCCCATTCTCTCAAATAGTTAGGCGAGAATGCATGAACATTTTCTACTAAAGTTGTTTTTAGTAAATCTGGTCTAATATTTGCATTATCTATTGTTACCATTTTTATACCTTTTACTTCTTCTTTAAAATCTTCTTCTAATCTCATTTTAGGTTCTATAATAACTAAATAATCGTTATCCAAGTCATAAACTGCGCTAAACACATGCCCTCTTCTTGCATCTACCATTACAGCTACCTTACCTGTAAATGTACTCGCTAAAACCTCAAGAGTACTAACCTTCTTTAACTTAATATTATTAAAGTGCGCAAAAGTCTTAGCTACTACCACGCCAATTCTAACTCCTGTATATGAACCGGGTCCTTCACCAACAATTATTTCGTCAATATCCTTTATAGAAATATTATTCCTAGCGAACATTTCTTCAATCTCAACCATTAATGTTTTAGAATGATCATTATTTCCTATTTTACTAACTAAATCGACTATTCCCTCTTCAATTAATGCTACATAAAGGAATTTAGTTGCCGTATCAATAAATAATTTCATTATAGTTTCTCCAATATCATATTATATCTTGAATCATCAGTACTAAGGGTGAACTTCCTATTTCCATTTTCTATACTAATATCTATCCTCAAAAAACCTTCTAAGCTATCTTTAATATTGTCACTCCACTCTACAACACTCACGCCTTCGCCATATAAATAATCTTCTAAATCATAATCAAAACCAATACCATCTAAACGGTAAACATCCATGTGGTATAAAGGTATTCGTCCATCATATACTTTCATAATTGTAAAAGTCGGACTATTAACTACTCTTTTGACACCTAACCCTAGGGCTATCCCTTTGGTTAGGGTAGTTTTCCCAGCTCCTAAATCGCCGTTTAGAGTAATAATAGCACCAGAAAACATCATGTGACCTATTAATTTACCCAATTCAATTGTTTCTTCAACATTTCTTGTATATATAGTTTTCATATTAAATTCTTCTTTCGTAGTCTTTTTTTATTATATCAAATATTGTTATATGATAGTAAAATTATTTACTCAAATAGTCTATGACTCCAAAATATATTGCATATGCAACTTCATCTTGGTATTTTTCTGTCTTTAAAAGTTCTAGTTCGTTATAATTTGATAGAAAACCAATTTCAATTAAAACTCCTGGCTTGTTTGAATGTTCAAGCAAATATATATTATTTATATATTTCGCCTTTCTGTGCGTTCCTAAATTATTCTTTAGAGAATTTTGAATTGATTTAGCTAATTCTAAATTATCTCCATAATAAAATGTTTGAGCACCACTCCACTTGGAGCTTCCAATCGCATTTAAATGGATAGATAAAAACAACTCTGCATCAGATTCATTAATTATCTTTACCCTTTTATGGATATCCTCTCGTTTTTTATTGCTTCCTTGATTAGATAAATCATAATCTCCATCTCTAGTCATGTAAACTTTAATTCCTACCTCTTCAAAATAATTCATTAATAGCTTACTTACTTCTAAAGAAATTAGAGCTTCATTAGTCCCATCACTACCTACTGCACCCCCATCATAACCCCCATGACCCGGGTCGATATATATAGCCATTTCTTTTTCATGAGTTCTAACTATAAACAAATGAATAATTAAAATACAAATACTAACCACAAAAAAAATTCTCTTCATAATAAATTCTATGAAAAGAATAATTTATATTATGATACTTTTTGTAACAATCTGTAAATAAAATCCTTTAATTTCTCCTCTTGAATTTCTGTTAAAGGCGGTAAATTGCCATTAACCTTAAGATGATCATCTGTTGTTCCTAAATGAAAGTCAACAATCTCACCGTCAACAATCGTAAGCATCGTAGGAACCCAAATTCTATCATATATTAATGTATCATATTCTATTTTTTCTAAATACTCAACTATCTCTTCATACATTAGTAGATAGTTCTTGGTTTTATTTTTTCTTATATTCTCAACATTAAAATAAAATATATCAGAATCCACTCCGCTCGTAATATTATTCAGTACTGGCATTAATTCTTGACACCACAGACAATCCGGAAATGAGAATACAAGAACAGCAGTACCATTATCTAAGACTTTTAAAACTTCTCTTTCATTTATTTGTTTGATGTTGACTTTTCCTTCAACTCCATCATAATCTTCTTTTATATTACCACAACCAACTAAAAGTATAATTAAAAATAAACTAAGTGCTTTCTTCATTCCTAAAACCCTAGCTTTCCTAACAATGAAAACATATTTTTCTTGTACTGCTCTACACCAATCCCAACAACTACAACTACTTTAGATTGTTCATCAATATTTAAAGATATATAATTACTCATTCTTCTTCATCTCTTTCAGTTTACTCTCAATCCAAGAACTCATTTTCTTCTCAATAGTAGTAAAACCAATTTTGTATCTACGATTGATTCTTCTCTCCTTAATTGCTTTATAACTCAGCTTTAGTTTTCTTTGTTCTTGATCTATATCCAACACCTTTAAATCAATAATATCTCCAATTGTTAGATAATCTCTTACGTTACGAACAAACCTATCGGATAATTCAGATATGTGAATTAAGCCAACATAATTATCAACTTTAACAAAAACACCATAATTCTGAATACTTGTGACTTTCCCTGTTACAACAGAACCATTTTTAATCATTTTCATACACTCCCAGAATTTATTCCTCTATATTATAGCATAAAAAAAGGAATAACTATTTATTCCTTAATTCTGTTATGAGCAATTCTACTAGCACTAGAAGCAGCGATTGCCCCTATGATATCGTCTAAAAAAGTCATACATTTATCAGTTCTTTTACCAATTTTGTCTACCTTATTGATAATCCCTACTTTTTCCTTATCAACATATCCAAAATTAGTTAATCCAATACTACCATAAACATTTACAATACCAAGAGCCAAGATTTCATCAACTCCATAAAGTGGATAGTCGCTGGCTACTAGTTCATTCAATGGTTCAGGTAACAACCCTTTTTCACATAATATGTCTAGAGCTATACCAGTAAATATTACATTTTGGACTTCAGTTTTTTCTAATACCTTTATTACGTTTTCTTCACAATATTCGATTGTAAGATTCTCATAATATTGTTTTTGTATAGTCAAGGTAATATCAGCGATATCTCTTATTGTTACTCCCCTTGAAAGCAATAGTTTAATTGCTTTCTCTTTGTTTACTAAATCAGTGTAAGACATTATATTTTTTCAACGCGTAAAACAGATGGTATCTCTTCAAGAATGATTGCTTCTATCCCTTGCTTTAAAGTAATGTCACTTGAGGCGCATCCTACGCATGCCCCTAAAAGTTCAACGTATACTACACCTTCTTCAAATTTAGCAAACTTAACGTCTCCTCCATCTCTTTGAAGATATGGTCTTATTTTATTTATTAGTTCTTTTATTTGCTTTTCTGCTTCACCCATTTTTTCTTCCTCCTTTTACTCTTTTCAATATATAGAACGGACAGCCATAAACACAGGATTCACTTATGTAATCAGGAATATGCTTATAGTTATCTACTTTATTATTATGATGAAACCCCTTAATTCGTAAAATACCTGCTGAAAAATCCCCCAAAATATAATCGTACTTATCGAAGATTTCTTCAATATACTTACTTTCAAGGTCTTCTAATTCGAAACAATCGCGGTATTCTTTTACTAATATGAATTTTCTATTTTTCACTCTAATAATATCTTTCATTTTTCTCTCCTAAAAAATTACTAGACTCATGTTATTTTATCAAAATACTGTAATTATTCAATTGATATACTAAATAAAAGAAAAAATCGAGAAACTAATCTCGATCTATGCATCAATATCTCCTATATCAGATATATCAGAATCTTGGGAAGAACCTGAATCATTTGGAATTAAAGGTATAGAAGTTCCACCTTGATAATAGTATCTAGGGATATCCCCACTAATAACTTCTATCAATAACGGTAATTCATTTTCTACTATTAAATCACTCTTTTGAAAAGGAATAATTGTTTGAAAGTGTACTTCAGTAAATAATATCACTTCTAGTAGCGAATTATTAATAGGATAATCTGTTATTCTCGACTTTATATCTACCTTAACACTACTAATTGGTCTAATGTAAATATTTAACTTAGGACCTATTCTAGTAAATAAAGTATCACTAAATACCAACATTAGAGGCAATTCTAAACTAAAATCCTCTAGTGATGCTACCTCTTCAGTTACACTTTTCATGACTTTTCCCATGATTGTACTTGTCTGTCTTGTATTTACAACTATATTTTCGGTTCCATCAACGGAATCAACATAAATTAATGATGTAGGATCTAAATCACTTAACACTTGTTCTCTAATAGCTTGTTCAATCATTGAAGTTGTATAATTATAAGCTTTATGTCTAACATATGTAACTACGCTATCTCCAAAGTATCCGTCAATAAATTTAATAAGTAATAAACAAGACAGAATTAGTAATATGACTGATACATTACGAAATGAGAAGTAACGCATCTTTAACTAACATTTTCTCGTATATCCCTAGTTCTCTAGCAGCTTCTGTTATATCAAAAAGTTCAGCATTGAGTAACTCTTCAATTGTCTTTACTCCCAAAGCTCTTCCTGTTACTACTTTCCTTTCTATTAAATGAGGTTTATTAAAAACTGGCACATCCAAAGCACCGCACATAAAGTAACCTTTCTCATTACCAACGATTAGCAAAGTAGTTTTAGGAAGGTATACTTCTATTCTGTAAAAGTCAAACCCTCTAAGCTTAAATAGTCTGTTTTTTATTTCCATTTAGACACTCCCTTCTATAATATATATGAAATGTATAAAAATAGAATGATATCAAATAATACTCTTGAGGTGGAAATTATGAAAATCAGCGCTATTATGACTAGAAAAGTATTTTACTTAGGTAAAAATAATTCAGTGAGTGAGGCAGTTAAAATCATGGGTTCTGAAGATGTTGGAGCAATACCTATAACGGATCAATTTAATAAAGTTATAGGAATAATAACAGATAGAGATATTGTTATAAGATGCTTATATCAAGATGGTTCGCTTGAGTTAGCTCTTGAAAACTATATGACATCCAATGTAACAACAGTTGAGGAAGAGGCAACAATTGGAACTGTTATTACTTTGATGAGCGAAAAACAAATCAAAAGAATCCCAGTAACAAACCACGAAGGTAAATTGACTGGAATTGTTTCATTAGGTGATTTAGCTACCCATTCCGCATCTGATGGGAAAAGTAGTGAAGCCTTAAGGAATATTTCATTACCATCAAATGACCACGTATCAAATCCAAATCACGACAATAAAGTGGATAATTTTCCATTATAACAAAAGCACCATTAATAATAGGTGCTTTGTGTTGAAATATGAATCTGTATAAAAATGAGTTGGTGAGTATATTTACATCAGCTTTTTTCAAATTTATACTATAACTAATGTTTTTCTTTTTCTTTCGCTAATTCTTTCAGCCGTCTATTAATATAATTATCCATTTTCATCAGCATTTCGTCTAATTTCACTTCAGAATGCTCTTCTATAAGGGTTTCCCTTAATTTTTGTCTACTGATTTTAATCTGCTTTTGAAAAACGATATTAAAATATAGAACTAATGTCAATAATGCCGTAAATAAGCCAATTAACCCCGATGTAAGTAATTCAAATAATAATGAATAAATCACTGTAGAAAAAATTGCAATCGCAACCAACACTATTAAGAACCTCTTTGAATTATCCTTTGAAATTTTAGATAAAAAATTAGACTGTGCAGATAATGACGATTCCGAATAATAATCAGGAATTAAGTTGTACAATTCTTTCTCAATCAAAATGTAAAACTTATCTTGATCACTTTTTATGTGAAATAACCTTTGGTCCGGTAATTCTTCTTTTATAGGGTGATCCTCAATAAAGTAAACTCTAAAATCTTTTTTACCAACTTTATATTTCTTAAATGGTTCTCCTGGGTTTAAGAAAGGATCAATACTTTTATTTTTATTAAAAATCATAATCTTCAATAACTTTCGTGTTCATAAGTATATCTCTTATAGTTTGTCTATCTTCTCTTAAAGCAACCATTAAAAAATCAATTAGTGCTCCTAATCCAAATGTAAAGGTCCACCATAATTCTTTGAAGATAACTTCTCTTGCAAATAGTGTTCCAAAAGATAAATTAGAATCACCCAATTTTTCAACACGAATTCCACATATTTTCCTTCCAATAGTTTTACCATTCCAAAGTAGTGGAAGTATTACAAAGTAAAGAACTCTCGTTACTAAACTTATCAGAAATGATAATTTCATAAACTCTATATAGTCCCACTGAAAAAATAAAAAATCATTTTCGAATGGTAATGTGTTTTCAACAGTGAATTGGAAAACCTTCCTTAGAAAAGAAAACAGAAATGGTAAATAAAATATACCCAGAATAATTTCATCTACAAAATAGCTACCAAATCTTCTAATAGCATTACTTCTCATTGCTTCCCTCCTTTATAAGTACAGTAGCCGTAGCCATTATACCTTCACCCTTACCAATAAATCCTAGTTTCTCAGTTGTCGTAGCTTTTACAGATACTTGACTGATATTTACCTCTAGCAAGTTTGCAATGTTTTTACGAATGTCATGAATATAATTAATTAACTTAGGTTTTTCTGCTAATATCATGCAATCAATATTATTTATTAAATAACCATGACTCTTACATAGTTTTAAGGCTTCGGTAACAAAAAACTTAGATTCCTTATCTTTATACTGAGAATCTGTATCAGGAAACAAATTGCCTAAGTCTCCTAGAGCTAAAGCACCTAAAATACTTTCAGCGACTACATGTAATAAAACATCTGCATCAGAATGACCCCTTAACCCTTTAAAGGAAATTTTAACTCCACCCAAAATTAGTTGCTTATCTGGATCAAATTGATGAACATCAACAGAGTGTCCAATTCGCATAGGCATCATCTCCTTAATTTATCAAAAACATCAAAATCTTCTTTATATGTTACTTTAATATTCATTATGCTTCCTTTAACTAAGGAAATCTTTTCATCCGAATATTTTTCAATCAGTGCTATATCATCTGTTGCTATGAATTTTTGATGCTTCGCACGCTTATGCACATCAAGAAGTAATTCTCTTTTCCCACATTGAGGAGTTTGAACAATATACTTATTCTCCCTAGTTATGGTTTTAAATTTATTATCTTTTATTTCTTTCAAGCTGTCACTTAAAGGTAATCCCACTACACAAGCAGAATTTACTTGCATTGCCTTTTTACACTTTTTAATTATTTTTGTACTCACTAAAGGTCTTGCACCATCATGAATAAATACAACATCATTCGTTGCAGCTTCAATACCCTTACATACACTTTCTTGTCTAAATTCTCCACCAACCACTAATTTAATTTTATTAGATGTAAACATTTCAAATTTCTTTAATTCTTTCTTAGAAACAACCAAAATGATTTCCGTAAAGTCCGGATCATATATAAACTTACTAATTGTATACTCAATTAAATGCAA
Organism: Mycoplasmatota bacterium; assembly: GCA_018394315.1. Lineage (GTDB taxonomy): Bacteria > Bacillota_I > Bacilli_A > MAG-NZ > MAG-NZ > Zrk6. Next base: position 450,268 of record CP074575.1, read on the forward strand.
TCCATCAACTTTATATAACAATTTATTCACATTAAGCTTTGTTCTTGTACCTTTCCCAGCACAAGGAATAACCACACTATACATTTTTACCACCTATAAATTTTTTTATCTGTTATCAACAAGTCCAATCGGACATCGTGATCCTCTTTTGGAATATTATCAACAACTTGAAAATCAAAACACACACCAATCTTAACAATATCTCTATTCATTAAATACTTATCATAATAACCTTTACCATATCCAATTCGGTAACCATTCTTATCATACACACTACCAGGAATAAAAATAATATCTACTTCCATTTCTTCTCCAGTTGGCTCTAGAATATCATACATCCCTCTTTCAAAGTCACCATTAAACCTATATAAAGACATTTCATCGATAATCTTCGGTAATGCTACTTTTTTATTAAGTAACATCGTTAGGTCTACTTCATTTTTAATAGGCATATATAACCCTAATCTGCAGTCTAAATTGATTTCCTTTTCTATTTTGTTATGAATAACTCTACTTTTACTAATAACTTCATCTTTAGTAAGTTCCATCCTATTTACTAAAGCTACTTTCCTTAGTTCTTTCTTAGTTAAGCACATCTCGGATATCCTTGTAGAAACAAAATTTATGTTTATAATAGTCTTTTTTTGCCATATTCACTGCACTTTCACAAGCTTTAATTAATTCATCTAAAGAGCCAGTATCATTAGGATATTCTACAATACCAATACTAGGTTCCATAGACATATCCATCTCACCCATTTTAATGTTTAGATTAAACAAGTCGCTTCCAGATAATAAACTCTTAGTCACAACTGAAAAGTCTATCAAGTCATCGATTATTATTGCGTATTCATGAATGCTTAATTCATATACTTTCGAAGTTTTTCTAGTATAATTTCTTTTAAGTTTCTTAACAAACTCATCAACAATATGGCTAGTAGCTTCTCTACCATATTTAACATTCATATCCTTAATCTGATCAAGATTTAATCTAAGATAACCAAAAGGTCTTTTTTCCTTAATATATTCTTTAATCGCTAGTTTTAATTCTAACTCATCTGGAAAAGTAACTTTCTTAGTAACTCTTCCACTATCAAGTTCTCTAATTATTCCTATTGTAAGTTTTCCATCAGTAGTATCAACTAATTTTCCTTCTTCTAATATCCAACGATAACTATTTTTACTCTTGTACCTATATGTAGCTCGGTATTCACCTTTACTTTTTTTGATTCTCATTTGTTTATCATAGTTTTCTAAATCACCGGGATGGATATTTAAATATAGATCTTTTATATTAGCAACATTCATATCCAAACCTAGTATTTCCTTTAGTCTATCAGTACCCCACAACTCATTAGTCTCCTCATTCAAATAGAAAACACCCTCAGAGGTTAACTCAATAGTTGAAATAAACCTTATCTGTAAATCATTATATTCATTTAATAAGTTATGGTATTTATGTTTAGATTTTGTTGAATCTAATGACGATATTTTCTCGCCAATTACTATTCTTCCTTTAAATTTATTGTTTATAAAAATGGGTTTTTCAACAACATGGATAATTTCTTTCTTATCGTCTACTGTTTTATAAGTAAATTCAATTTCAACTGCTTTTTGAGAGTTGATCGTTGCTATATACCTTATATAATGTTGTTCAAGGTAATTATTATTAATTTCTTTATCGTTCATCTTTAAAAAATCAAGTGATTTATTAATAATATCAAAGAATTTTCTCCCGATTACCTTATCTTTAGTTAATTTAATGTCCTCTAAAAATGAATCTGAGATATCTACAAATCTTTCATTTTCATCAATAACAAAATAGATATTATTTTTTAACTCTTTAATAGATTTAATAAATAGATGATAGTAGTTCGCCTTTAACCCTGAGGCCTTCAAAGTAGTAAACAATCCATATGCAAAAAACAAAATATTTAATACTACAAAGACTCTATATATCATATTATAAATACTACTTTCAATAACTAAACTATAAGTAAAAACCACAAGAAAACTAACAAGCAAATTGAAAAGTGCGACACCCAATTTTAACTTGCTTATTCTCTCAATAAGAATATTTTCATTTACTAGTAAGAATACTGCAAAAAAATTTAGAAGAAGTAAATAAATAGGTTCCATAAGTACTCCTATAAATTATCTATTAGCATTTCAGCTGTCTTTCTATTTGTAGCTAATGGAATTTCATAAATATCTGACAATCTAAGCAGTGCACTTACATCTGGTTCATGTGGATGTGCCGTTAGAGGATCACGCAAGAAAATAATCATATCAATTTCTCCTCTAGATACCTTGGCCCCAATTTCTTGGTCACCGCCAAGTGGTCCAGATTTATAACAATGTACTGGTAATCCTATTTCATCCATAATTCTTTTTCCAGTAGTTCCTGTTCCAAATAACTGATGTTTGATAAATTTATCTTTATGTTTATTAACTAATTCAATCATTTGTTTCTTTTTATTATCATGTGCTATTAATGCAACCTTCATAAAATAATCCTCCTCGGTATTCATAATAATTATAACATATCATACGCTTAAGCATTCAAGATTATTGTAATTATATATTTTAAAATTTCACCCCTATATTTTCAGTTAATAATACTAAAGTAATATTACGTGTGTTAAAATAAGACTCATTAATTGTTTCCCTTAGTTCTTGTCAAGAATTTTAGATATGGTATAATTGTAAGACTTATAGAATGTATAAAAGAATAAACTAGGGGGATAAGGTCGTGGAAAAAGTAGAAAGACTGTGGAATAGAAATTTTAGTATTATTACAATAGGTTCATTTATATCAATGCTTGGTGGTGTCGCAGCAAACTTCGCTATGGGGCTATTTGTATATAGAGAAACTGACTCAATCTTGATGTTTGCTTTGTTTATTGCTATAAACCATGTCCCAACAATTATCTTAGCGCCAATAATAGGGCCCTATATCGATACACATAGTAGAAAGAAAATAATTGTTGGATTAGATTTCTTATTTGGGTTTTTATTTTTAGGAGTAGCATACGCTATCTACCAAATAGGATTTGACATAGCTATATATTTAGTAATTTCATTTTTTATTAGTCTTTTAGGAAGTATATATCGAGCAGCATATGAAGGTTTATATCCAGATACGATTACTAAGGGAAAGATGCAAAAAGCATATTCCATTTCGAGTTTAATTTGGCCGGTATCCCAAATTATTGTTATGCCGATAGTTGTATCTGTATACGATTATATCGGCATAGAGGGTATAATGATTATTAATGCGATATCTTATTTCATAGCTGCAATGGCTGAAACATTAATCAATGTTAAGGAGTCAATAAAAGTAAACAGTACATCTTCATTTGTTACAGATTTTAAGGAGAGTATTAGCTACTTAAGAGAAGAAAAAGGTATATTTGCATTAAATATACGATCATTTTTTACATCATTAACCTGGGGTGCAATTATGTCTGTAATGCTTCCTTATTTTGAAACAACACCAGGATTCGGTGCTGATAAATACGCCAAGCTAGCGTTATTTATGACTGGGGCAAGAGTTGTGACGGGTTTACTGCATTCAACAGTAATTAAATATCCAGTTAAATATAAATTCAGGATTTCGTTTATTATTCACATTGTTTTAGAAATACCAACATTCTTAATATTTATCATTCCGCTATTAGGTATGCAAATACTATGGACGATAATTGGTGCACTAGGTATAATTACAATCGTTATTAGAGAGAGCGCAATTAAGAGTTATATACCTGGGGTTATTCGAGGAAGACTTGCTACTATCATGATAGTTGTTAACTCAGTTGCATTGATCTCTGGTACTCTTCTAGGAGGATTTATAGCTGAGAATTGCGGGTACAAATACATTGGATTTATTTTTGGTATATTAGGTCTATGTGCTACAATTACTATTTTCACAAGATACGGTAAACAAATGTCTAAAGTTTACAATGTAGAAGTTTAAATTCTAATAGGAGATTGAAACTATTTTCAGTCTCTTTTTTTATAAAAAAAGAACACATAAGTGTTCTATAAATCTAAATATCTACTTAAGTATAGTTGAAGTGTCTCCTTGCTAACATTTCTTTCAATATAACTGTCAACAGTAATTGAAACTCGACCCGTTTCTTCAGAAACTACAATAGTTAAACAATCATACAATTCACTAATTCCTAGAGCAGCTCGGTGTCTAGAACCGATAGTTTTTGTAATCTTATCACTATCACTTGTAGGATAATATGCTCCCGCGCATGCTATTTTACTGTTCTTAATAATTACTGCTCCGTCATGAGTTGGTGACTTTGGATTAAATATAGATTGGATTAATTCTTGCGATATATCAGCATTCATTCCAATAGCCTTTGATATAAAATCATCTAGATTTTGTGTTCTTTCAAAAGTAATTAAGGCTCCTGTTCTCTCATTTGATAATATTTCTATACTAGACATGATAATTTTTATCATCTGACTGTCTACAGCTTCCTCGTCACCTCTAGATACCCTTATCTCAAAATTCTCTACAACTAATCTTATTTCATTAAAGAATAATATCAGAATGAAGATTGGCCAGTAACCCAAAATATCATCTAAAATAACATTAGTTATAGGTAATCCAATTGTAGATATTATAATGTAAATTACAGCTACTACCAAAACTAAAAAGAACTTACGTTTTGCTTTGTTATTATATCTGGCAACAGAGAATAAAAACATTGCTATCAATCCTAAGAATATAATATCAATAATAATTATGAAGATACTATGCTCTATTATATAATTTTTGAATGAATCTAATAGTTCTTTCATAATAATCAGTCTTCCTAATTGTATTTTTCAATTAATTTTTTGAATCTAACATCTGAGGAATTTGATGCAATATCATAGCTACTATTGTTCTCATAATCTTCAATAAAAATGTCTGCACCTAATTCTAATAGTCTCTTTGACATTTCATAGTTTCCTTCTTCCATAGCATAATGTAATGCTGTCATTCCTCTTTCATCTGCTAATTCAATGTTTGCACCACTATCGAATAATAAATTTACCATATCCATTCTATTATAAATCGCCGCATAATGAATAGGAGATTGCTCGTGTTCGCCTCCAGCATTTATATTTGCACCTAATTCTAATAATTTCTTTACAGCGATTAGTTTATTTCTCATAACTCCATAATGAAGTGGAGTATCTCCTAGATTACCAGAAATTTCAGGATTAACACCTGCATTAATAAACAATTCTACTAGTTCTGGGTTATCATACCTTACTACTAAGTGAAGTAAAGTAAAATCACGATACTCCTGGGTATTAATATCAATTGAAGGAACTGATAATAATCTATCTAATTCATGTTTAATTTTACCAATATCATCCCTATGCTTTCTTACAATCCTAAAATAATTTCGAACTCTAGTTTTATTACCTTTAGTCATTTTCTATCACTTCTCTCATTTTTTTTATCACATTATCCCAATCGAAATACAAATCATCAATTGATATTATAATCTTCTTAACGTTTTGATACTCATAGTCACTAATCATATGACTCTCCTCAAGTATATCATTGTATTTCTGTTGATTAAAAGTAATTTTAACAAATATGAAATTTTTTCCATCTTTGCTGACTATTAAATCGAATGGGTAAACCCCTTTTCTGTAAATATAATTTTCTCCTAACGAACTCATAATTTTATGTAAAACTGGATTATTTACTTCTTTGTATAAATCAATCTTTCTAGTTTGTAAATTCTTAGTAATTCTATTATATCTTTCATCATTAAGTATATTATATTTATCAATAATAACTATTTTACGACTGTTTCTTAAAGCAGTGTTAATCGATTCTATTACATTATGTTTTGTGTCTTTATCAATTACTAAATAAGTAATTTCACTACTAGATATATAGTTATTACTAAGTAAAATGTTAACATTTCCAATTATCTTATAAAAAATCTCATTTAGATTATTATCTTTTAATAATCTATCAACTAAATTATTAAACAATCTTCTTCTACTCGACTCATCAAAACATAGTATATTTATTCTTAAATCAGAGTCTGTTTTTAATTGATTAATCACATCATCCATGACATCGAACTTGTTATAGAGTAACACATCCTGGTTAACTACTATACCCGTACTTCCTTCTTCTAATAAATACAGACTTAATCTATAATTATTTACTAATTCATACTTAGGAAAACCAGAAAACAAGTCATACAAACTATTCTTCATTGATACACTTTGATTATCACCAATAATTACAACCTGTTTCCCTATATGACTAATTTTATGATAATAATTTCTATGAATCATTTCTGCTCCATCTACCATAACTAAATCATAATTCATTCTTCTAATTCCGTCTAGTCCCGAAATATTAGATAATGTTGCTTTAGCTTTATGCTTAAAGTTATTTTGAGTCCTAGTCTTAGGCTGTAGTTGAGATATCCTGTGTATATTATTTACAAATCTTTGATTTATGATTGTATTAAAATTCAACATCAAGAATATAAAGTCATCATTATTTTCATTCGAGTAGTATTCATCTAACAGCTTACTATAAAATGCATATAAAAAACTATTAACTATATTTCCTCTTAATCCATTGTTAATGTCTGAAGCTAATCTTAATTGACCATACATTCTGATAACTTGATTTAATTCTAAATATTTCATCCATAAGTTCAAATCTCCTTGATTAACATATTGAATAAAATAACTAATATAATCATCAATATCATCAAATAGAACCTCAGAGAAAAAATATCTCTTGACATCATATAATTTAAGTTCAATGTTTTTAAATATATAATCAATTTTAGTTACCTTCTCAAGTAGACCATTAAATCCTTTATTAAAATAACAAGCGCTTAATTTCTTATGTTTATCAAATCTATTTAATAATTTCTCAAAGTTCTTGATAGCGATCCTAATAGATTTAAATATTGTCTTTTCACCCTTATAGTAATCTCCATAGATATACTCATATATTTCTTTATTTAGGTTTAATTCTAACTTGTTTTTATTATAATTATTGACTCTACTATTAATCGTTCTAAAATTATCAACTGTTAACTTAGATGGAGTATGAATGAATAGTTTCTTTATTTCTTTATCGTGCTTAAAGATAAGATCTAGTTCAGAGAAAAACTCAATAAAATTACTCTTAGTAACAGATATATCATCATCAACACATCTTAAATAAAAAGTACCCTCAATTACTTTGTTAAACTCATATAAATCATATTGAAGTTGAAAGCTTAATGTATTTACTTCACTAAGATTTAAATTATCAACATTACTTATTAGTTCTTTTAAACCTGATTTATTTTTAAATAAATTATCAAAATCGAATACTTCTTCAATCGACTCAATTACTTCCTCAATATCCTTTAAATCAACTTCACCAATAAGAGATCTTACATCATTATCTATTGTAGTAATTCTATCTCTTTTTTTATGTAACCAAATTAATTTCTTAATAACATTTATTTTGTTATTTCTATTTAATAAGAAAAAAGAACTATTTGTATACTTTTCTAGAAGAATCACTGAGTTAGTTAGTTCTACTTTATTTGCTACCCTTTTTCGACTTAATTGATCTAGATAATTTTGTATTACACTTAAATCGGCATGAAAAACATTATCTTTAAAGTAGTCAGACACTTGATCAAATATATCAAAGTAATCTCTTGCTTCATTAACATGCTCATTTAAAATCTCAACTATTTCAATCTGATTATCCTTCGTTTTACCAATCCAATCTATTAGAAAGTATTCTTGGTTTAGTAATGCAGTAAACCTTTCAACAAATTCAAATAAGTCCTCGTCTAATTTCATTTTGAACAATGACTCAAACCTTTTCTTATAAATTTGGAAACGATCTAATATATCTAAAATTAATTGTTTATCACTACTAATTTTGTCTTTGTTAGATAGTATTTGATTAATCTCACTAATCTCTGGTGTATCAAATTGCTTAAATAAATCACTATAAGCTTTTTGAGTGTCATAATTAATGATCTCAGGTTTATAATTCTGATTGATTGTAGTGAATAAACTTTGCGTTCTCCCGGCTAAACTGTTAACCATGTTAACATGTTTCCTTGCTTCTAAATAGTTGTCAAGAGATTCAAACCATGATATCGGATATTGTTTCACATCAATAAAATCTACACTGGATAGTGACTCTTTTAAGTCAACAAATAATGTTGACAAAGTAAAACCAGTCTCGGTTTCTAGATTTATAATTAAGGATTTCAGTTCTAATAATTCATTGATAATTTCATTGATTGTCGTTGTCAAAGATTGTTCATCATTTGTAGTTTCCTTTACATCAATGTCATTCCAATGGGACTCAGAGAGATTTTCTATACTCATTTCCTTTAATGTATCTTCTAGCTTTTCAAGAGTATTCTTGATAATTAGAATATCTTTGAAATCTAATTCATCAAAGGATTCTACTATGATATTTTTCTTTTCTTTATCTTTAAGTTTGATTAATTCGGTAAATACTGTAGCTAAATTAAATCCTTTATATTTTCTAATAAACTTTTCCTGGTAACTCTGTAAACTATCAATTGTTTTCCTTATTAAAGATTCGTTAAAATCATTTGCCTCTAAATTAAATTCAACCTCTGAGTTTTCAACTCGAGTATCATAAATGTAATTAGTTAAGCAAACATCATTTAATGTCTTCTTAAGCGAACGATAATTCTTATCAGAGACATACAAAACTCTTTTATTATTAGCAATGTACTCAGCAATTAGATTCGTTATTAGTGCAATTTTCCTAGTTCCTTGTTTAGCAGTTATTACTGTATTATTGCCCTTAATAATATTATTGAATACAGCCTTCAACTCAAAATCAATTGGTACTACATTAAAGTTATTTAAGTCAACTTGCTCGTCGAATTTAGAAGCATTCACTTTTTTTGTATTTCTAAATTTTAGATCCTTAAATTTGATCTTAAAGTGAGTCAAATACATTTCATAAATAATACGTCCATTAGCTTCCAATATTTTATTAGCAATTTCTGGATTATCTATTTCTTGAATTTGCTTAGAATTTAACTCTAAATTAATTTCTTCATCTAAATAATTATTTACTATTGGATTAATAAAAACATTACCATCTTTAACAATTGTTTTCCCATTATTAAAGATTCTTACTGGTATCAAGATATAAGGTATTTTAATCTTTTTAAGTTTCCAACTGATACTTTGAAAAACCAAGAATGCTCTTGAGTAAGGGTCATTTTCGACAACAGTATTAATTAAACTAACTTTCGATAAAATGTACCTGTCAGGGTAATTAAAATTTCGCGACAAAAACTGTATTTTTTCTTTGAGTAAGAACTTATCTAAGTTCGTTTCTTTATTTTTAAGTATTTGTGACAAATCACGAATTGTAAAAGAGTCCAACAAAAAACAATCAAAATTGTCCTTGCTAAAATTATTTACCCTCTCATCACTGATATCTAGTATAAATTCGTTCATTGTCTCACCTACCTTAAAATCCATTATAATTATATTTTATTATACTTTAATAATTGGAAAAATACTATGAAAAAAGCCGAATCTCTATTCGACTTTTACAATTTCATGCTTTCTAGTTTTTTTGGAATAATTTACTTCATAATTTCCTTTAGGATAGCTGCTTAATAAGTCAAAAACTATTTCACTAGTATCTTCAAAATAGTCGTTCACTTTAACGTTATACCCAACATGTTTTAACCTACTCAAGTTCGTTGATTTTCTAAAATCACTCTTTAACCTTAAGTCATATAAACTATCCTCTTCATCACCTTCAACAAATCCTAATTTGACTTCTTTAGTTGTATCAAGACAAACGAATATCACACTATTTAGAGAAATTTTATTTCCAAAATTATCTGATATACTCTCGTTTTTTAGCATCTCATGAATAAATGTTTGGATACTATAATGAGAAAATTTTATATTGGATAATAACACTACGCTAATAGGATACCTTTTTAAGTGTTCAGTTAGAACGCCACCCTTATCAAATCCTACATATCCAGGTGGGGAACCAATTAATCTACTTATTGATGAATATTCTTTAAACCCCTTTAGATCGAGTTTCAAAATCATTTCTTCACTTATGTTAAGTAAGTCACCTATGTCTTCTAGTAAGTAACTTGCATCCCCATTTAACATAACACTCATTATGTTTTTCCGATTTGATCCAACTAAGTAATTAACAATGTATTTTTTTATTTCAGGATAATTTATTTTTTTCTTAAATATTTCCTCTATATTCAGTCCGAAGACACCTGTAATATTTCTTATCGCTTCTTCGACATCTTCCTTTAAAATATTCTCATGACCATTAAATCTTGCTACTGTAAAACTCTCATCCAAAACATCAATTGCTTTATCAGGAAAGTTCTTCGATGACATCTTTCCGCAAGCTTCATCTAATATTAAATCTAGTATTTCATTAGATACGTTTACATTATGAAAATCTTGATAATGACGTTTAATTCCTGTAATGATATTTCTTGTTTCTTCTTTATCTGGTTCTTCAACAAATATTACTTGAAACCTTCTAGTCAGTGCCTTATCCTTAGTGATATGTTTATTATATTCATCAAGTGTGGTGGCTCCAATTATTTTAAAATCGCTCCTGGCTAAATAAGGCTTTAAAATATTAGCAGCATCTAGAGTCCCCTCACTATTTCCTGTTCCAACAATATTGTGTATTTCATCTATAAACAAGATGTTGTTTTCCCCTTTGATTTCGTCTAACACTTTTACAATTCTTTCTTCAAAATCTCCTCTATATCTACTCCCAGCGATTAAATCACTCATCCTTAAAGTATATATTGTCAGATGATGATATCTTTTATACTTATTAAACTTACTTGCTAATCCTTCAACAATAGCTGTTTTTCCAACACCTGCGTTTCCAACTAGTAAAGGATTAGGTTTTGTTTTTCTTGATAACACTTTTTCTAATCTATCAAGATACGTCTCTCTACCTATGAAGGGTGCAAGTTTGTCTTCTCTCGCAAGTAATGATAAATTAGTTAAATATTTGCTTTCTAGTATAGGTTTTGTAAAGTCAAATACTTCTTTTACATCTTCAATTAGGTCTTCCGTGTTTAACCCTAATGCTTCTAATATATAACAAGAAACGTTGTTTTTATGCCTTAGTAGTGCCAAAAATATATGTTCTTCGTTAACTAATTCTGATCTGTTTTCATCTATAATTTGTAAAGACGCATGTAAAACTTCTTTATAAGCAGGTGTGTAAACGTAAAATTCTTTAATCTCTTTTCTGATAATATGTAATTTAGCAATTTCTTCTTCAATTTGTTCCAAACTAACATCATATTCTGTTAACAAAAATCTACATATTGAATCTTTCATGCTGAACATCGCAAGTAACAAGTTTTCCGTACCAATTATCTTATTCGAAAATAGATATTTTTTCCTTGATTCATAAATCAAATTTTTGGCTTGGTTACTGAATTTTTCGAACATCTTACCCCTCTCTTTCTACCTCAACCATATTTTGTTAATATATTCAAGTCTTTCTTTAAATAAAAATTTCTAATATAATGAAAACTAACCCTATAAAAATATATATTAATTTCTTAGGGTAATAATTCGTGCGAGGGGCGTAATGATGTTTATCTACCCAAATAACCAAATCAAAAAATTAAATAAAGATATTAAAAACTATTTTCCTCATGTTTTTCCTGTTACAAAAGAAATGAATATGACTTTCGAAGGTGTGTCTCGTTTAGTAATGCTTGATAGGTACACACAAAAGGATATCAATCACCAAACAATAGGTTCTGGTGACTTAGTAATTTGTATCATAAAGGAAGATCCTAAATTTCCATCTAGAGGGATTGGGTACGTAATTGAAGTCATTAATAATACTATAAGAATACAACTAGAAGAGGAATATATTCCGCTTGCAGTTGATCAAAAAAACGGGATTATTACTAGAAAAATAACACAAGTAGATAAACCAATCGAACTATACTTCGAGCAAATAGCAAAAAGAGTTGCTAATAACTTAGCAGAGGATGAATCGCAACTGATAGATAGCTTTTATGAAGAAATTAGTAGCCTTAACATAGTACCTGCAGGAAGAGTTCTATTTGGAGCAGGTTCAGATAGTGAGGTTACTTACTTCAATTGCTTTGTTATGCCATTCATCCACGATTCACGTGGTGGAATAAGTAAACACCGTGAACACGTAATGGAAATTATGTCACGCGGTGGTGGTGTTGGAACAAACGGGTCCACACTACGACCTAAAAATGCACTTGCAAGAGGCGTAAATGGTAAGAGTAGCGGTTCTGTTAGTTGGTTGAATGATTTATCTAGTTTGACGAATTTGGTTGAACAAGGTGGATCTCGTCGTGGTGCACAAATGATAATGCTTGCCAATTGGCATCCAGATATCATTGAATTTATAATTTCTAAAATGCAAAACCCTAAAATTTTACAGTTTTTAATTGATAATATAGACGATGAAGATGTAAAAACTCAAGCAAGAAATAAACTAAAGTTCATTCCATTAAAAGATTCAGAAAGAGATATGTATTCTACTATAATTGAATTAAGCAAACAAAACCAAGAGTTTAGTAAAGAGATTCTAGATGAGGCAGAATTATTACTAGCTCAAGGTGGTAGATTTGAAGTACAAAACCCTGAATTTTTAACAGGAGCTAATATTTCGGTAGCTATCACTGAAGACTTTATGTATGCAGTTGAAAATGATCTTGATTATGACTTGAGATTCCCAGATGTTGATAACTATGATGAATATCAAAAATCTGAATATAATAGAATTTGGCAAGACTCTGGTGATGTAAGAGAATGGGAAAAACTTGGATTTCCTATAAAAACCTACAAAACTATTAAGGCTAAAGATCTTTGGAACTTAATTAACATTTGTGCTACATACGCAGCAGAGCCGGGTATCTTCTTCTTAGATAACGCTAATAAAATGACTAACGCAACAGGTTATGGACAAAAAGTAGTATGTACAAACCCATGTGGTGAACAACCTTTAGCTCCATATTCTGTTTGTAACTTAGCAGCAATCAACTTAGCAAACATGGTTAACAAAGAAGAAGGTGTAATAGATTACAAAAAACTTGAAAAGACTATTCGTACTTCAGTAAGATTACAGGATAATGTAATTGATAAAACTTCATACTTCTTAGAAGAGAACAAATTACAAGCTCAAGGAGAAAGAAGAGTAGGTATGGGGATAATGGGATTACATGACCTACTGATCTGGTGTGGAGTAAAATATGGGTCTAAGGAAAGTTTACAAATGATAGATGGATTATTTGAATTCATCTCAACAACAGCATATAGAGCTTCAATTGATCTAGCAAAAGAAAAAGGATCATTCCCATTCTTAGAAGAACTTGGTTCTAGAGAAAAATTAATTCAATCTGGATTTATTCAAAAATTACCTAAAGACATCCAAGAAGATATCTTAACTCACGGTATAAGAAACTCACACTTACTAACAATAGCTCCAACAGGTTCTACAGGAACAATGGTTGGAGTATCTACAGGGTTAGAACCATATTTCGCATTTAAATATTACCGCAGTGGGCGACTTGGAAAACATATAGAAGTAGATGCTCCGATAGTCGAAGAATTTGGAAAAGTATATCCACAATTCTCGCATGGCAATTTACCAGATTACTTTGTGAGCGCTAATGATTTATCTGCAGAAGGACACGCAGATGTACAATGTGTGATACAAAGATGGGTGGACTCATCTATATCAAAAACTGTAAATGCCCCAAAAGGAACTACAGTTTCCGATGTAGAAAGACTATATTATAGACTATATAAAGGTGGAGCTAAAGGTGGGACTGTATATGTTGATGGAAGTAGAGATGCTCAAGTTCTATCACTTACTCCGTTAGATAATCCTAAACAAATTGATATGGTTGATGACTTCGGAGTTAAAGTTGATACTGTTAGAAAAGTTAAAGAAGATAAATCCCCAGTATCAAAACCCTTAAGACAAGACAGACAGGGCCGAGATATAGGTGCTGAAATTGGAGATATATGTCCAATTTGTAATGAAGGTACCATAATGGACATTGGTGGATGTAATACTTGTAATAACTGCAATGCACAATTAAAATGTGGATTATAATGAAATACCTCTAATTATGAGGTATTTTTTAATATTAATTCTCTTAGATACCGTTTTATTTCATGTAAAGATTTATAAATCTAATATATATTGATATACTTACTTAGGTGATATTATGTTTCTACCAATGACAAAACAAGAAATGATAAATAGAAATTGGGATAATGCTGATTTTATCTTAATAACGGGGGATGCATATATTGATCATCCTTCATTTGGAGCATCAATTATTTCAAGACTATTAGAAAGTCATGGATACAAGGTTTGCATCTTAGCTCAGCCAGATTGGAAAGATGTAAATGATTTCAAAAGATTTGGAAAACCAAGACTAGGATTTTTAATTACTTCTGGAGTTGTTGAATCGATGGTCAACAACTATACTGTTAATAAAAAGAAGAGAAAAAAAGATGTATACTCACCTCATAATGAGAGTGGGTACAGACCGGATAGAGCAGTAATTGTTTATTCAAATATGGCAAGACAAGCGTATAAAGATGTTCCAATTATTTTAGGAGGAATTGAAGCAAGTCTTAGGAGATTAGCACATTATGATTACTGGCAAAATAAACTCAGAAGATCAATTCTACTTGATTCAAAAGCTGATTTAATCGTATACGGAATGGGCGAAAGATCAATCATTGAGATTGCGGATTCATTAAATAACGGAGTAGCTATTTCGGATATAACATTCGTAAACGGTACAGTTTATAAGACAAAGGATATATCTTATTTTGATTATCTTTTATTACCCTCATTTGCTCAATTAAATGAAGATAAACATTACTACGCTAAAAGCTTCAAAATCCAATCAGAAAATACTGATTCTATTAATGCAAGTATTTTAGTCGAGCCGTACGGCGATTGGTATATAGTCCAAAACACACCTTCCTCACCACTAAATCCGTTTGAACTTGATAAAGTATTTGATTTATCCTATGAAAGTGATTATCATCCAATATATGAAGATTCTGGTGGGATAAAAGCAATTCAAGAAGTAAAACATAGTATTATTGCTAATAGAGGATGTTCTGGAGGTTGTAATTTCTGTGCTCTTACCTATCATCAAGGAAGAACTGTTTCGGCTCGAACAAAATCATCCATATTGAGGGAAGCAAAAAAAATAATCAGTGACAAAGAGTTTAAAGGCTATATCAATGACGTAGGTGGTCCTACAGCAAACTTCTTTGAAAATATGTGTGATAACCAAAGTAAGTATGGCTCATGTAAGCACAAAAAATGTCTGTCACCTAAATGTGATCAGCTAAATGTATCTCACAAAAAATACTTATCAGTTCTTAGAGCTTTAAGGAATTTACCCGAAATTAAAAAAGTCTTTATACGTTCAGGAATAAGATATGATTATTTACTTCTAGACAATGATAAATCTTTCTTTAAAGAATTGGTGAAATATCATATATCCGGTCAATTAAGAGTTGCACCAGAACACATAAATTCTGAAGTATTAAGAGTTATGGGTAAACCAGAAAAAGTAGTTTATGATGATTTTGTGAATCAATTTAATACCTACAATAAACAATTCAAGAAAAAACAATACATTGTACCTTATTTGATGAGTTCACATCCAGGAAGTGATTTAAGTAGTGCAATAGAGCTAGCAGAGTATTTACATAAAACTAAACAATATCCAGAACAAGTACAAGATTTTTATCCTACACCAAGTACCATGAGTACAGTTATGTTTTATACAGGAGTAAATCCAGTTACTATGGAATCCATTTATATACCAAAATCCGACAAGGAAAAGAAAATGCAAAGAGCCTTATTACAATACAAAAACCCCAAAAATAAGAAACTCGTTAAGGAAGCCTTAATTAAGGCTAAACGAGAAGATTTAATAGGATATGAAAAACATTGCCTAATTAGGCCATAGGAGGAAATATGAATAACAAGTTCAGATTAATTTTTAGAATTATTTCATTATCATTTATATTAGTACTACTTCTTTTCGTAATACAATATATTACAGCGTTATATAATATAAATTTATTTCACTTTTCTATATACTTGAGGCTTTTTGAATTTGCCATATTTCTTTTATTTTTCCTCTTCTTGTCAATTGAAGCATATTCTTTAGGAACCAAAAGGGAGCAAATATTTTCTATAGTATTCTTACTATTTATTGTTGTTTTAGCATTCTTTCCACAATTTCTTTATTTTCACATAATGTTTCTTATTATATATTCATACTATAGAGTTAACGAAAGCCGACTCGACATACCACTTTCATACATTACAGTTGGTCACTTTTTCTTAAATATTATTCCATATCCATTCAGTCTAATTGGGCTTATTATCATACTTTATGGTTGGGTAAAGTATTTCATACAATGTAAACATAGATTCTAAAAAAGACTACCATCTGGTAGTCTTTTTTTCATCCTTAAATTCTTTTATATCAGAATATTCAATAGCTGTTGGAATATCGTTTTCTACATTTGTATCAAAGAAATTATCTACAAGTAATTCTTTCCTAACTAAATACATTAGCCCATTAGCAATAACCAATATTCCAATCAAAACAAGTGAAATATTCGTATTAAGCTTCAAAAACATTTCCATTTCTTTTGGTCTATCCAACCATCTATACAAACCAATTGCAAATGGGATAAATACTAGATATTTACCAATTACATCTCTAGAAAAGAGTCTCACCGGAGTAAGCCATCCATTAGTAGCTGTAATTTTTAAATCGAAAAATTTCTTTCCAAGTGAACCCTTCAATAAATAACTTATTACTCCATACATAATAAATAAAACAACAATTGTAAGTGGGATAACGACAATTATCTCTAAAAATAAACTATTAAGATCAAACAGGATTACACTTAATTTATAAGAAAAAACTATTAATGCTAAAAAAATACCTAGATCAAAAAAATAAGCCCCAATTCTTCTAAATATCAAATTAATCACCCTCTAACACTCTTTCATACTCTTCTAACAATTCAATTATATCACTAACTGTTGAAATTTCATTCAATTTTCTCTTAAATGTCGAAGCATATCTTAATCCTTTTAAATACCAAGCAACATGAGAACGCATTTCTAAACACGCTACTTTCTCATCCTTAATATCAACTAATCTGTATAAATGTCTTAATATTATATCTTTTCTAATAGAAAACGGAACTTCATTATCTGCAACATTTCCTTCAAGCGCATCAACCACTTCTTTTACTAACCAAGGGTTCCCTAAAGTAGCTCTACCAATCATTACAGCATCGACACCTGTTTCAGCAATCATTCTAACAGCATCTTCTCCACTCTTGATATCACCGTTCCCTATAACAGGTATTCTAACAGCCTCTTTAACTTGCCTAATAATATCCCAATCTGCAGATCCTGAATACATCTGGGAGCGGGTTCTTCCATGAATCGCAATAGCACTAGCACCTGCTTTTTCAATATTCTTAGCAATTTCTACTGCATAAATATGTGACTTGTCCCATCCTGATCTGATTTTGACAGTAACTGGTTTTTCAACACTATCAACCACTGCTTTTACAATTTCATAAATCTTGTCAGGTTCAAGTAAAAGTTTTGCTCCTGCATCAGACTTCACAACTTTGTTTACTGGACAACCCATATTTATATCTATTATGTCAGCATTTGATTCCTTATCAATAATCTTTGCACCTTCGACAATTGATTCTTTGTCTCCACCAAATACTTGCATGCTAATAGGATGTTCAAAATCACTAACATTTAACATTTTAATAGTTTTCTTATTTCCGTATTGTAGTGCTTTATCAGAAACCATCTCTGCACAAACTAATCCTGCACCAAATTCTTTAACAACCTCTCTAAAGGCAATATTTGTAACTCCAGCCATTGGAGCTATTACAACTTGATTTTCAATTTTAATATCTCTGATGTACCATTCCATCGAAACACTCACTTTCTGCCTAATTATTTTACCATTTATCTACTAAAATTATCAATATGTGATAAAATAAATATTGTCTTAGAAATGAGGAGTTATTTTATGAAAGATTATTTAGTTAAAGGATTTGCTTATAATGGAACAGTTAGAATTTTTGCAGCTAGAACTACTAACTTAGTTGCTGAAGCACAAACAAGACATCAAATGTGGCCAACGTCTACTCAAGCACTAGGTAGAGCACTAACAGCTACTGTAATTCAAGGATCATTTTATAAAGAGGATCAAACTATTACAGTAAGAATTGATGGTGGTGGACCAATAGGAAAGATTATCACATTTGCCGACGCTGATGGTCATGTAAGAGGCTACTTAGAGAACACCAAAGTAAATATGATATATGAAAAAGGCCCTAAAAAGGGACAATCAGCAGTTGGTCAAGCAGTAGGTACTAATGGCTTTATTCATATCACAAAGGATCTTAAAATTAGAGACATGTTCACAGGAAGTGCACCACTACAAACAGGGGAGATAGCTGAAGACTTTACGTATTTCTTTGCTTTAAGCGAACAAATTCCAAGTTCTGTAGGCTTAGGAGTTGTTGTTGACACTGATAACACTGTAAAAGTAGCAGGAGGATTTATCTTACAAATCATGCCTGGATACAAAAAAGAGGATATCAAAAGAATTGAAGAAATTATAAAAAATATGAAACCGATTGGTGTTCTACTTGAAGAAGGTAAAACTCCTGAGGATATTATTGATATACTATCTGACGGAGAATGGCAAAGACTTCTTGATTTAGACTTGTATTATCAATGTGACTGTTCAAAAGAGAAATTTGAAAGAGGATTATTAACTCTTCCAATGGAAGACTTAGAAGAAATATTAAAAGATGAAATAACAGAAACAAATTGCCAGTTTTGCCAAGAAAAGTATCATTTTACTCAAGATGATATCGAAAGATTGATAAAGGAGAAAGAGAATGCTGAATAAAGATTATATTTTGGGTTTTGCGAAAGAAATTCTTAGTATACCATCACCAAGTGGGTTTTGCGGTAAAGTCATAGAGCGTATAAGGAAAGAAGCTGAAAACTACGATCTTTCTTTTGAAAAAACTCAAAAAGGTAATGGAGTAATTACGATAAAGGGTCAAGATGACTATGTAATCGGTCTTAGTGCTCATGTGGATACTTTAGGGGCTATGGTTAGAAGTATCTCTACAACAACATTGAAATTCACATCAATCGGAGGTCCAGTTTGGCCTACAATGGATGGTGAATACTGTAAAGTCCATACTAGAGACGGTAGAGAATATACCGGCACAATTTTATCTACATCTCCTGCTGTTCATGTTTATAAAGATTCTGGTACTAAGGAAAGAAAGCCAGAAACAATGGAAGTTAGATTAGATGAAGTAGTTAAATCAAAAGAAGATATTGAAAAGTTAGGAATTGAAGTAGGAAATTTTATTTCTATCGATCCAAAAACAACAGTAACAAAGTCAGGATTTATAAAATCAAGATTTCTTGATGACAAAATAAATGTTGCAAGTTTATTTGGATATATCGATTACTTACATAGAAATAAAATCACTCCAAAACATACAATTAAAATCGTAATCTCAACTTATGAAGAAGTCGGACATGGATCATCATGGATCCCAGAAGATATATCAGAATATATAGCGGTTGATATGGGATGTATAGGTAGTGATTTAAGTTGTACAGAATATGATGTAAGTATTTGTGCGAAAGACTCAAGTGGTCCATACGATTATGAAATGACATCTAAATTAGTCAAGCTAGCGAAAGAAAGTAATCTTCAACATGCAGTTGACATTTATCCATTCTATGGTTCTGATGTTTCAGCTGCTTTACGAGGAGGAAACAACATTAAGGGAGCTTTAATTGGACCTGGTGTTCATGCTTCACATGGTATGGAAAGAACTCATTACCAAGCAATAGAAAATACTGTTAAATTACTAATTGAATATACAAAATAAAATTCCTAAATATGTACTGACCCCTATTATCCGGAATAAATTTTAAAATTAAATATTTGCTAATTGATGGTACTTGTACTCAACAGGTGCCATTTTTAGTTTTGTTACGATTCTTTTGTTATTATAATAATTTATATATTTATCTAATCCTAACTTGAATTCTTCTATGGACTTAAACTGATTAATATGAAAAAATTCTGCTTTCAGTTGTGAGAAAAAGTTTTCTGCTTTTGCATTATCAAAACAATTACCTTTTCTAGACATGCTTTGCTTTATTCCTTTATATCCTAAAAAATTTTGATACCTGTTATTCTGATATTGAAATCCTTGATCTGTGTGTATTGTTAAATTATCATATTGTTTCTTAGTTAATCCTTTTTCCATCATTTCCATGACAAAAGATACACTTGGTGATGTGCTAACTGAATAACTTACCACTTCAGAAGTGTTTAAGTCAATTAGTGGTGATAAATATATTTTCTTATTACACACTCTAAACTCAGTTACATCTGTAACCATTTTTTCTTCAGGTTTATGAGAAGTAAAATCTCTATCAAGTATATTAGGAGCTATTACACCTTCTTTACCCTTATATGATCTATATTTCTTAACTCTTATTTTAGCTCTAAGACCCAATACTTTCATTAGTCTCTGTACTCTTTTGTGATTAATATTGCCATAAGTTTCAATTACATCTATATCTTTATTTAAAGCTATAGTTAATCTTCTATAACCGTATCTACCTAAATTTTCATTATAAACAGCTATAATCTTGTCCTTTAAAAACTTATCATTATCTACTCTATCGAAACGTTTAACCCCATCGTAGTAAGTTGATTTAGCCAATTCTGCTATTTCAAGAAGCGGCAATATTTTAAACTCATAATCTTGCCTTAGTTCATATACTATTTTGATTTTTTCTTCAATTCTCGCTCTTCCCGTTCTTGAACCAAGGCGTCCAGCTTTTTTAAGTAAAGATTCTCCATCCTAAGATACTGAACTTCATCTAATAAGTCTTTATCCTTGTTCACATCTTTTTTTGGTCCTAGGTCTTTAGGCTTTCTACCTCTTCCATCATAAGCTAATCCTTCAACGCCATATTCTCTAAACAATCGTTCCCAATTATGAATTACTCCACAATTTATATCAAACTTCAATTCAGTTTGACTTATTCCATTCTTCCAATAGTAAGTTAAGATATCCAGTTTTTCATGTTGAGTATATGTCTTATTTTTCTTTCTCATAAATCCTACAGTCTCACTTTTCCGTTTCCATCTATGAAGAGTAGGCCCATGGACATTAAACTTTTTCACTGTTGCAGCTTGGCCATACTGTTCATAGTAATTCAAAATTTTTCTCTTAAATTGTACACTATATTTTGCCATTTAAAAACACCCCTGATCCATTTCCGGATTTTGGGGTGCATTACAATATTAGGAATTTTTATTATAGATAACTACTTCAGCATCAGCTTGCATTGGATAGGATTCTCTTATCTCTCCAGTAGATTTAATTTTCACATAATTGCCTACTTTAAATTCAGTTGATACATCATCTAAGAAAATAGTATCCTCATCGATAGAAATCCAAACAAGGCCTTTAACCTCGCCTTCTGAATCTACTAAAATCGATTCTTCTTTTACTTCCTCAACTAGACCCTCAATGTCTTCTTCATAATTTTGGTCTTTATCTTTCAAACATCCAGTCAACCCGATAATTAAAGTTATTAACAAAGCAAACTTCTTCATAAACACCTCCTAAGTTTATCTCTTCCTAGATCTTCTGATAGCATCTCTTTTTCTATTGTATTCACTTATTTTTATGTTTTTCAAATAATTTTTAAATCTCTCTTCTGTGATTTTTCCTTCTTTCAAGGCCTCCTGTACTGCACACATAGGTTCATGTTTATGTGTACAATTATTAAATTTGCATTTACTGGCATACATAGCAATATCCTTATAGTGCACATCTAGATCATCTACTGTAAAAACATTTATTGTTCTGATACCTGGAGTATCTATTATCGCTGCATCCAAATCTGTTAGATAAAAAAGTTGTCTGTTCACCGTAGTGTGTCGACCTTGTGAGTCAGACTCTCTAATAGTATTAGTCTTAAGCTCATCTTTACCAGTAATTTTATTTACTAGAGTGGATTTACCAACACCAGAAGCTCCTAAGAAAACACTTGTATTATTTTTAATTAATTGTTTCACTAAATTTATATCTTCTTTGAAATAAACTGAAATAGGATAAATCTCTAAATCATCAATTTCCTTTACTGAATCAATCTTTTTATCGATATTATCACATAAATCGCTCTTAGTAAGCAGGACAACCGGTTTAGCATTACTTGAGTATACTAAAGCTAACAGTTCGTTTATTTTTTTAATATTAAAATCAATATTTAAAGATACACATATAAATACAATATCGACATTTACAGCCATCACTTGTCTATTGCTAGTTCCACCCACATCAGATCTTGAAAGTTCAGAGTAACGTGAACAAACTTTATGAATAATTCCATATTCTCCTTCCATCTTAAAAATCACATAATCTCCAACTGCAGGATAATCAGCTGTGCCGAAGACAGTATAGCTGAATCTCCCTGAAACTTTTACTTTAACTTCTTTCCCAGAATATAAACAATCGTACATTTCTCTATGAACATTAGTTATTCTTCCTAATAACATATCTTCTTTATACGGTTCATACTCTCTTAAAATTTCATTTCTTAATTCAATCAATTCTTCCTTCTTTCTTTACACGAGAAAACAAAAAGGAGCCCCATCGAACTCCTAAAAATAGAATATTCACGTGAAGGTATTTTTGATCTATTTTATATTTTCACCTTTTACATTTTTCATAGTATCTACCTCCTATCGACTAATTCTATCAAATTATAGGTGCTTTGACAACTATTAATTCCTTTTTAACAAAATTATGCTCTAAGTAAAATTCTATTAATAGTATGCTTTTATAAACCGATTGTGATATAATAAAAAAAAAATCCAAGAAATGGCAGGCGAATTCTATGAGAAAATTAATGCAAGTTAAGAGTATATCAATTTTAATTGCTGTTTTTTTATTAACACTAACTTCTTGTTCTAAATCAGCTATAGATAACACCGTTAATAAGACTGATGTGGAACAAAATCAAGTATTAGAAGAACCAGTTTATGATACTACTCAAGAAGAGTCAGATACTGATTCTACTTTAGAAGAAACAGATACTGATTCTACTTTGGAAGATGAATCAAATTCTGATTCTAGTATAGAAGAAGACTCGGATACTAATTCTGGAGTAGCAGAAGATTTTGGTCCTGATTCCTTATCAGTATTTACTGAACTTCAAAATAAAATAGACCAAGATAGAGCCATGAGTGTTATTCAGTATCTAACTGATGTAAGTCCAAGAATAGCAGGTCTTGATGGTGAAAAGGCTGCAGGTGAATATATTCTAGGAGAATTTAATAAACTTGGCTTTGCATCGAACCTTGAAGAATTTCCTGTGAAATATTTCAAAGCTAACGAGTGTAATTTAAAGATTAATGATGGCAATGATACATTTGAACTAGATTCCAATTGCTTTTCTTTTTCATCCTCTACTCCTGATGGTGGGCTTAAAAGAATACCTCTTATTTATGGATCTTTTGGTACAAGTTCTGATGTAAAAGATATTAATATGGAAGGAAAAATTGCAGTAGTTAAAAGAGGAGAAATTACCTTTAGAGATAAAGTTATTAAATGTGCAAATAGAGGAGCAATAGGTGTTATAGTTATCAATGCAGTAGATGCTCCCCTTAATTCAACCTTACTTGATGAATCACCAATTCCTGCGGTTTCTGTTAGCCTTTCGGAAGGAACGAAAATAATGGATATTATTAATAATGAGGATGCAAGTGCAGATCTATTAGTTGATACAGTCATAAAAGATAGTGTTTCTAACAATATCATAGGAATAAAGAGCAGTGATGAAGAGGATGCAAAAACTTTAATAATTGGTGCACATTACGATAGTGTAGACTGTCCTGGTGCCAACGATAATGCATCTGGAGTTGCAGGATTAATGGAATTAGCTAATATCCTCAAAGACCACACTTTACCTTTTAATGTCCATTTTATGACATTTGGTTCAGAGGAAATAGGATTAATCGGCTCGGACTTTACTGTTAACAACAATACTTTGATACAAGAAAATAAGGACAATATAATAGGTATGATAAATTTGGACATGATTGGTAAGGGGAGACAATTTACAATATTAAAAGCAAAAACATATACTGATGATACAATTTATAATCTAGCTTCTACTGCTGCTAAAGAGCTTAATATCACTTCATATTCCGACTATTCTGAAAATAGCGATCACTCTTCCTTTGAATCAAAGGGAATTCCTGTAGTATTTCTAACCTACCGTCCATATGATCCTATTTATTATCATACAAAAATGGACACTATCGATACTATTGATTCCACATTAATTGAGAATACATTAGAAGTAGTTTTGAAAATGATAACAAAAATAGCCAATAAATAGTATTTTAATAGTGTTTATTCTTTATGTAATACATATCAGAAAAGAAACCCATATAAGGAAGGAGACTCCAATGAAAAAATTTTCCCAAGCTAAAAGATTTTTAGTATTGCTTTTCGTCATCGTTTCTTTATTTACAATAACAGCTTGTTCCAATAATAATCCTCTAGAGGATACAGTAGATGACGCTATAGAAGAGAATTTTCAAACATCTAATGATTCAGTATCTGATGATTTAGAATCTAGTTCTATATTAGAGTTTGATGAACTTAAAATTAAAATTGATAAGGAAAGGGCCATGGACGTTATTCAATATTTAGAGGATGTTAGTCCAAGAATAGCTGGTCAAAATGGTGAGAAAGTTGCTGGTGAATATATTCTAGAAGAATTCAATAAACTAGGCTTCACATCTAATCTTGAAGAATTCCCAATGAAGTTGTTTAAAGCTAATGAATGTAATTTAAAAATTAATAAAGGCAATGATACATTCGAGTTAGAGAATAATTGCTTAACATTTTCCTCTTCTACACCTAATGAAGGACTAGAAGAAATACCTCTTGTTGATGGATTGTCTGGTCGAATCTTGGATGTAAATGATATTGATATGATGGGGAAAATCGCTGTTGTTAAAAGAGGATATATTTCCTTCAAAGAGAAGGTTATTAATTGCGCAGATAGAGGAGCAATAGCAGTTATAATTATCAACTCAGAAGATGTTCCTTTAAATGCTACACTATTAGAAAAATCACCAATCCCTGCTGTTGCTGTAAGTCTTTCAGAAGGATTTAAAATAATGGATGCTATGAGTAACGAAAACGTGAGTGTAGATTTACTAGTTGATACAACAATAGAGGATGGTATCTCTAATAATGTAATAGGATTAAAAAGTAGTAATAAAGAGGACGCAAGAACTTTAATAATTGGTGCACATTACGACAGTGTAGATTGTCCTGGTGCAAACGATAATGCTTCTGGTGTTGCTGGATTAATGGAATTAGCTTATGTATTAGAAGGTATTGATTTACCATTTAACATTCATTTTATGGCCTTTGGGTCTGAGGAAATAGGAAAAGTAGGTTCTACTTATTCTGTAAATAATAATGCTTTTATAATAGAAAATAAGAATAATATAATTGGTATGATAAATATGGACATGATCGGCAAGGGAGAAAATTTTACAGTTTTAAAAGAAAAAGAGTATACTGATGATACCATTTATAATTTAGCCACTAGTGCAGCGAGGGAATTAAATATTGTGCCAGTAAATTACTATAGTGGAAGAAGTGATCATGTTCCCTTTGAATCAGCAGATATTCCTGTAGTATTCCTAACCTACTATCCACACGATCCAATCTATTATCATACAAAAAGGGACATCATTGATTCTATTGATTCTACATTAATTGAAAACACCATTGAAGTAATTTTGAAAATGATAACAGACTTAGCAAACGAATAATAAAATAATTAAATAAGCAGTGAGGGAGGTAAATTCCTCCCTCTTCGCATACACAGTTAACTCTAAAAAAGGATCCACTTTTTATATGAAATCCTTTTTTAGAGTTAATCCATTTTTATATTTTTAAATAATTTTAATGCATTTTTATAAAAAACATCATCCCAATGTTCTTTGGGTATCAATTCTTTTATAAATTCAATATAAGTTTCAATTCTTACTAAGGGCCAGTCAGAACCGAATAAAATTTTTTTATAATTATTAGCGTATATTAATCCTCTCTTTATGTGATCTTTAAATAGTGGTTCTTCACTAAATTTTTTTACTACTTGCTTATTTCCAACTATAAGTCCTGATAAGTCAGCATATACATTTGAGTTCTTAGATATTAGTTCTGCGGTTTCCATTATCCAAGGATCGCCAAAGTGAGCAACTATAAAATTAACATTTCTGTATTTCATTGCTAATTCATCGATTTCTAGTGGATGAGAATATTTAAGTAATCCTTTTTCTGAATATGTATCACCTGAGTGAATAACTACTGGAAGCTTATACTTTTCAGCTAATTTATAAACATCATCATATACTTCATCCCATACATGGTAATGATAGTAACCCGCGTATATTTTTATCCCCACCACGCGTTCACTTGAGATTGATTGTTCGAGATTCCTTAGCTCGAAAATCTTATTATTAATTAATTCATATGGATTAATACCAATGCATTCATATAAATCCTTGGGTAACTCATCTAGATCTAGTAGCATAGGATTTTGCGATTCTCTATCAGGAAATCGTCCTGCATTAGTTTCAGTTAATCCCATGCCTATACCAGCTATAATATTCGAGTTAGAAAATTCTTGGTTAAGCCCTATGCGAGAATAATCAACATTGGACTTCTTCTTAGCTGTCTCTTTAAAAATCTCTATATTTGAAAAATGTATATGTGCATCAATTACCTTCATATTTACCTACTTTAATTTAACATTTTTGAAATTTACTATCTCATTTTTAGTAAGATATTCATCACTAAAGATAATAAAGTCATGCGGAGTAAACTTACTAGAATCACTTGGGATTGATAAATTATTACTAGAACATACTAAGTTTAAGTTAGTTTCACTCTCACCATAAACGTAATTATCTCCTGAATTATAGATTATCATTTTGCTTTTTCTTTCACCCTCACACATTAACATTCCTTTTTCTTTAACACTAACGTTGATATCTCCACACTTATATTTAATTAATTCATTATCTCTTCTAATTACATATTTACTCTTGGCCATTTCATTATCAATATTTAATCCCATATTTCTAATAAATACTTTCTTTTCTAGGTAAGCGCCAGAGTTTTGAATAATCTTTGAAGTTGTAAGTAACACTTTTGCCCCAGGTAACATTAGATAGTAGTTTTCTATCTTAATTCCTTTGTTATTTTCATCTTTTTGAATATCTACTGTATTTTTTAGACCACTCCAAATATTATCAAAATTATCTTTAACTTCTACAAACTCGCAAGATATTTCTTCTAGAAGAATAGCATTATCTTGCATACGATAAGGTCTTAAGTTAATTCCACCAACCCAAGGATTCCACCAAACTTTTTGACTAGGCGTTGGGAATGTTGAATCTAACCACTCTTCTCCATCATACTCAATAGAAAATAATGTATCAGAAAATTCTGGTGATGATTTAATTTTTATAACTCCGTTATCCACTGTATATATAGTTTTTTCATCAACAATCTCTTTATCTGTTTTTATGTCATTATTATTAGTACTATATAAAATGAATTCCTTATTTTCAATACGGTCCTTTAATTCTAAATCTATTTTCACTTTCTCAGTATTAGATTTTGTTTTTATGTCTATCATTACTGAATTACTTTCAACATCTATTTGCTTGGAAACTCCATTAACCACTAGTTTCCCTTCGAAACTTGATTTTCTATTGTTCTTTACTAAAACGTTATATTCATCTTTAACAAACGGATTCCCTTCATTAATAACATAATCAATTATGCCTACTTCTTTTCTCTCACCTGATTCATATTTTCCTAGAGCAAAATTCCTAAAATCTTTATAGTTCTTATGACCCAATGAAAGATATATTGGTTCTGATAAGAATACTTCACCACTGTCTAACTCATTAATATCATTCTCGATAGTTAATCTCCAGTGATCAAACTTGATTTTATCCTTCTTACTCCAGCATAAACCGCTAGTAAATTCCTCATTGTTATGGAATATCCAGTTTTCATCTAATTTTTTATCATCATAATAATCCATCGAACTTCCGTCATTCCCTTTAATATGAACTATTTCATTTGCGTATGGAATATATGTATCCCACATACGGTGATAAATACTTTTATTTAGTTTTAGATTTTTTCTTTTCTCTCCGGAATTTAAAATTTCATAATATGTTTCTAGCACCCCATTAGCATAAAGGTTACAAACTAATGTGAGTTTTAATCCTTTAAAGTCCCTTGAGTTGAAATTTAGCTTCATCTGGACAAAATCATTCTCTACTTTACAATCTACAAGTTCAGGATCTAGTTTATTAAACTCAAGACTATAAGGTAGTCCTATTTTTACAGGTAAAAGTGCGTTATTTATGTCTGTTTTAGTTTCCCTTACTAACAGTATATCTTTTTCAAAAGCATCAAATATAACAACATACTCTCCATTAACTATAACGTAATCTTCTTCAATTTTACCGTAATAACAACCTGATTTTCCTCTAAATATCCCTTGTACTTTTCTGCTGTAATTATTCTCATTTTTGTTTATCTTTATAGCAAAATCGATATTTTCTTCATACAAACCGAAACTTTTCAATTTATATGTTAAAGGTATTGATTTTTTTTCTTTTGATTCTAGCTCTAACTTATTTGTTCCATCAAATATGATAAACTCATTACTCGGCATTTCAAAACTAATACTTACATCTTGATCAAAACCATTTTCTATATCTAAGTAACATTCATATTCTACATTCAACTTATTACTATAATTCGGAACTGTTAATTTAGCCTTTATTGGAAATTTTGGTTCTACTCCTGTCTTAAACAGTGCCTCTTTACCATTAATTGTAATATTTGTTGCAACTGTTGGATGAGTTTTCCACATATTTTGTGCTTTGTTAACTTCACCAACATGGAAATCACCTTCAACAACAATTGAATCAGTTACCTCAAATGACTCATTTATATTGTATCGAATGTTCTTATCATCAAGTCCCTTTAGTTCTACCTTTAAGTCTTTACCACTTTTATTGAATATCTCATACACTATCTTATAATCATATCCAAGCACAAGGCCTTGTTTATCAATTGAAGTTCGAATTAAGTAATCATCAGTTTCTATTAATCTAAGGCCTCTACCTTTTCTCTCGAACTCCATTCGTAAGTTTATGTTATTTTTTTTCCATGAATATTCATAATACTCAAAACCTTTTTCTTCTCTTCCATCTGTAGATAACTCAATCGGTCTTGTACTATCTTTGTACCAGTCTATTACATCAAAATAGTCCTTTACAGCCTCTGTTTTAAGCACGTATGGAATAAAATTCATTAAGTGAACTGAGTCATTTTTCTTTTCCCAAAAGAAACCACATTTTTTATATAGGGGTACTGCCTTAATATTCCCTGACCATGTAAATAAGTCAAATCTAGGCCACTTAGATTTAATAGCATCTTTAAGTACCTTTAAAATCAACTTTTTACCAACTTGTTTACCATGAAAATCTGGCCTAACATTTAATAATGGCAAGTATGAAGCTCCTTCATCGAATCTATATTCTGAGAAACTACAATAACCTACTACTTCATCTTCTACAATTGCTAGATATGCTTTTAAGTCTCCAGAACTAGCTGCTGAAGCAATAATTTCTTCTTCTGTTTTAATAGTGTCATCATTCCCCCAACTTGATGCACTCTTATTCCACATATCAGCTACTTTAGCTGCATAAGTGTCATTATATTCTACAATTCTAATCTCCATTTCATCTACCTCATAAGATATATTATCTCTTTCTCTTGATTTGGGCTAGATGAGAACACCTACCCATTCATCATTTCTTCTAACTATCATAATCTTTCTCCTTTCATATATTTATGTTTACAACTCATGTTGTAAACATATAAAAAAGGCCTATCACCACATAGTGATAGACCATAAAAAACACCTACAGTTCTTTCATTTTTGTGATAAAGAATATAATATTAATTTATTTCTTCCTTTTTATTAGACATATTCTTCACCTTAATCTTTCTGTAAATTATTTCCATTTATATAATATCATATATAACCCATTTGTAAAATATGAAACTGGGTTTTACTTTATATCTTCGTTTCTTTTATAATTTTGTTTATAGTTCTCTATTAACTTTATGGCATCTTCTTTCGAGTAATAATCTCCTACCTCAACTTTACCATCAACTTGCAAATCTTTATAAGTTTTAAAGAAATGTTTGATTTCTCTTAATGTATGATTTTGTATATCGTCTATAGATGAAATATGAGTCAATCTAGGATCGTCATTCACTATTGCAATTATTTTCTCATCCTTGTCCCCATTATCAATCATATCTAAAAATCCGACTACTCTTGCGTCAACCACACACCCCGGAAATGTTTTAGTGCTCGCAAGCACTAAAATATCCAGCGGGTCACCATCTAATGCTAGTGTTTCTTCAATATATCCATACTCTGCTGGATATGTCATAGGAGAATATAAAACTCTATTTAATTTAATTCTATTCTTCTCTTTGTCAATTTCATATTTATTCATTGTATGCATAGGTATTTCTATTATAGCTTCAATTATATAATCCATTTAATCCCCTCCATCTTAGCATTATAACAAATTTTCAACAAAAAAAAAATGCGAGCTAGCAGTTATCATTTTGTAATTGGAAATAGTCTCCAAAGGACTTCTAATAGCTCGCAATTATATTTTATCCAAAATATGTCTAACTATTCCAAAATTAAAGTAAAAATATTTACCCGCATTCTGCTAATATAGAAAAATGTCCTTTTTTGTGATAAGATAAATTAAAGCAATCCAAAAAATTGTATTGGAGGTATATCATGGGTTTATTTTCAAAGAAAAAAGGTGAAATATTAATCTTAGACAACTTAGCATCTATGTTCGCAGAAAAAATGTCTGAAGATAATATCGAATTTACTATGGAGCCTAATGTACTTAACGATGGCTATACAAAGTTCATTTACAGTAAAGAAGATATTCCAAAAGTAAGAGTTTTGACAGATAGATATGGAATTACCAAACATTCTGATAGTATATCCGAGAAAAAAGAAAATAAAGTAATTAAGTTTCTTATGAAAGTATATTTTCTAGCAACAATATTCATAATATTCGCAATTATCTTTGCATATGTAATTGTTAACTATGGTGAGAATTGGGAATTTGTAAATACCATATCCTTCTTAACTCCTGAATTACTTGAAGGAATTACTAGAATTGGGTTAAGAATATGGGTGTTTAATTTAGGACTAAGTATTTTAATCTCAGTGTTAATTTATACTATCGAAGAAGAAATGAATTACACTACAAAAACTGGCGTGTACATTCTATTAATTAATTTAGTATTCTTTGTAGTGATTATTCTCATTCTAAGAAAGATACTACGTAAACAAGGAAGTCCATTAGGTGTGTTCGGAGGTGTGATATAATATGAAGCAAATTATTAAGGTATATGCGATTATATCCGCACTTATTTTATTTGTAATCTTATCATATTTTGCATTCTGGCCTGAAACATTCGCATCAGTATTAGAAAAGCTTGCTCAAATATACCAAAGTGGCGAAAAACTAACAACAATCTATACATATGATTTAACGACATTAGAAAATGTACTAACGATGCTATTCAGTGCATATGCTATTAATATTCTTGTAAATATTATAGTATTAGCATTAGCATACGTAACAGAAGATAAATTTAATGTACGAATCACTCTATATATACTAGCGATAAACTTAATATTCCTAGCTATTGCTTATTCAATAATCAAATTACTTGCAGAAACAGGTGTAAAAGGAATAAGTAAGTTAGTCAGCAGAAGAAAATAATTAACAATAAGGATTGGAGTAGAAATACTCCTTTTTAATTCATTATTATGTCGAATGATTAGTGAGAAACTAGTACTCTAGACAGATGATATAGTATATACTATAAGTAGATATCATCTGAGGAGGAATTACGATGAATGAAAAAGTTAGTAAGATTATTAACTTAATTTTTACAAGTATTTTTATTGTGATCAGTGTAACGAGCACAGATATTCCACTTGCTTATATAGTATTATTCTCCGGTATAACTTCTGTTGGATTATTTAGCAAATGCAAATGGGAGTATATGAGTGAAAAAGAAATAAAAACTAGCCTGTTTTTAAACGAGCTTAGATCACCAATATTAGTACTAGGATTACTTTTAGTATATATAGATTTTTTACATATAAATATAATGCTTTTAACAATAGTAATATACGACATATCAACTGAAATATTTTTAAAAAAAGTTAGAGGAAGTGCTTTATCTTTAAATCTATGCAATAACAAAAGACACAATATTATTTATGAAGGTAAAAGCGATCTTAATTAAATCTTAGTTAAAATAAGATAGAAAGAGGTAATTAATGAGTCAAGTAGTTAAGGATTATTATAATATGAATGCAAAAAACGAGTTTGAAAGACTAAATAACGGTTACTCAAACGTTGAGTTCCAAAGTACAATGTACTTAATAGAGAAATATATCAAGAATTCTACTTGCCTCTTAGATTTAGGATCTGGACCGGGTAGATATTCAGTAGAGTTACTTAAAAAAGGTTATAACGTAACATTATTAGATTTATCTGATAAATCATTAGAGATAGCTAAAGAAAGAATTACTAGCCTAAGTTTAGCTGCTGATGACTATATAGTATCTTCAGCAACAGAGATTATGTTTAAAGAGAATTCATTTGATGCTGTTCTATGCTTAGGTCCAATGTATCACCTACTTGATGAAAATGATCGAGAAAAAGTATTGAGTGGTATAAGGAAGATACTTAAACCTGGTGGTACTGCTATTATCGCTTATATAAACTCATACGGTTTATTCAGATCATCAGTTACTGAATTTCCTGAAGACTTTACAAGTGAAACATTAATCCAAGCAGTCAAGGGGAATATGAAACTATCTCAAGATGAAAGTTTTACCGAGACCTTTTTCACAAATCCTAAATCCGCTCTAAAAGAGGTTAGTAATTCAGGACTAAAGATCATAACATATGCGGGAGCTGAGAGTTTTTTAAGCGGACTACATTATCAAATGAATGATCTTAAAGAAAGTAATCCTGATATATATAATAAATATATTGAACTAGCAAGCAAAAATTGTGAACTAGAACATTATAGAGAAACAACTGAGCATCTGTTGATAGTGGCTAGAAATGAACTTTAAAAAAATCGATAATTTATATCACAGTAATCCCTTAGATA
This sequence comes from Mycoplasmatota bacterium, assembly GCA_018394315.1. Classification (GTDB taxonomy): domain Bacteria; phylum Bacillota_I; class Bacilli_A; order MAG-NZ; family MAG-NZ; genus Zrk6. Next base: position 483,868 of record CP074575.1, read on the forward strand.
CATTAGCTACAGCACTATGGAAAATCAAAAATGATAATCATAAAATAGTTGAAGATAAAGATAGATTGATGGTTTTAGATAAGAAAGCGATAATTTTTTATTATCCTAAAACTGAAAATATAAGCTTAAGTGATTTTCAAAATACTGAGATTTCAGTAATTCATAGCAAATATCTTAAGTATGTTCCAACACATCTTTATAATACTTCTACTAAATATTTCAAGTTAATACATGTTTTAAAAAATATAAGCTCAGTTGACGAAAGCTTAACATTCAAGAAAGTAGAATTACCTAAAGATATACCTGACATTGTTAATATAATAAGAACCTGTTACGAGAATCTACATGTTAATGAAGAAATTGTAAATAAGTGGACAACCCATCCTACCTATAACTCTAATTTATGGATTTGGATATTGGACAAAAACAAAGATAAAATGGCTCTAGGGATCGCGGAATTCGATAAAGAATCTAAAGAAGGTGCCCTTGAGTGGATACAAGTTTACCCTGAATACCAAGGAAAAGGTCTTGGTAGAAGTTTAGTGAATTACCTCTTACTTAACCTAAGAAACAAAGCCAAATTTGTAACCGTATCTGGCGAGATTGACAATATAACTAAACCAGAGAAATTGTACCGTAAATGTGGGTTTACTGGTGACGCAGTTTGGCATTTATTCAAGAAGTAAAGTTACCAATTTACAAAATTACATCTATTCTTTATTAGATAAATATTCTTATAGATTATTAAGGAGTTGCAATTATGAGAAAAATAGGATTTCTAATTATTATACTAGTTATCATATGCGGTTGCGAAAAAAATGAAGTTGATCTTGAAACGGAAGTATATCTTAAAGAGTTTAATGAGTTTAGAAAAGACTTTGGAGTATGGAGTACATTTGGATACTATAAAACTCCAGAAATCATAAACACCGACACCCCAACTATTCCAGTAAAATATGAGATTGACCATCACATTATATCTGATGAATTACTTAAAGTTTATGAGAACGAGGATATATACGATAATTCAGTACATAAGAAAACGGATTTCTACTTTCCAAAAGGAATAAAAGAGTTAAACAAAATTATTGATATGCTTCCTGAAGATCATTCATGGGTGGAAATTACAGACAGCATAGACTCATCTTTATCCCCTATTGCACTAATTAAATTCAATTCTCCAGATGGAAAAATCCTTAATGGGTCTGGTGTATTAATTGATAAGAATACTGTATTAACAGCTGCGCATGTTCTTTATGGCATTGATGGCTGGAATTATAACTTTGAGATAATAGCTGGGGAAAACAGATTCTCCTCTCCATGTGCAACTAGTACGATATCAAATGTAGCAATTCCAGAAGCTTGGAAAAACGCTGCTGACACTGCTGCTAATGATGATTTTTATGATTTCGACTATGATTGGGCTGTTATTACACTAGATGAAAATATTGGAGATATCTGTGGTTCATTTGGAATTTCAACTGAAGTTAAAATGAATGACAAAGTTTTTATAAACGGATACCCTTATGAGAATGGAGTGCCTTCTAAACATATGATGGCTACTGGAATTACAACTGTAGTTCATTCAAAGCAAATACATCACGATTTAGACTCTTCAGTTGGGCAGAGTGGTAGTCCTATATGGAACTCAGACGGGATTGTTGCTATTCATTCAAATGGAAGTACATCCTCGATGGTAAATGGAGGGACAAAAATAACCCATGCACTATTCAATTACTTGAAGGATTATCATATTGATTAAACTATATTTAATAGGATTATTCAAATATAATAAATATTCGATGAATGCAATAAATAAGTAAATATGCATTAGTTTAGTGTGCTTAAAAAATTAGATATTTGTTCAGTTATTGTTTTCAATTGAGAGGATTAATATGTTTAAGAAGAAAATAATTGTGTTTATTATCTTTACTCTTTTATTAACTAGTTGTGTTAGCAAAGAAACTGAAATAGATTTATATGAAAACATTGTAAAAACTATAGTGATTACGGTAAATGAGGACAATTACTATGTACTAACAAACGACAGGCCTATTAAATTATTAAATATTTACGTTAACGAAGAAACAGTTGATGAAATAATAAATCATGATATTGTTAAATATGGTACTCCACTAGTTTTCGAAGTTCACGAAGACATAAAAACTAATAATATTTTAACAGCTACTAAAATTTACTCAACTACAGAATCTACTCAGATATTTAAAGGTTATCCAAGTTTTGAAGTTGGAGTTATAACTAACTTTAGTCCTAACAAGATTGGTTTATCCGTGCAACCTCAAGTTTCTTTTTCCCCGACTTCCATAAGTTTTAGGAGGGAAGGAGTAATATGTGATAGACATGAGAATATCCAGGACTCTAATTATCAATGTGATTTTACAAATGTTGAAGATAAATTCAAAGTGGGTGATCTAGTAGCATTCCCTGTTATAAATTGTGAGCCTTTTTTTGGGATCACCTCCAGTATATTATATAACGGTCCATTTCCAGTCCCAGAAGATGTATTGAGTCATTTATCAGAAAATTCTGAAGTATTATATCTAGGTGTACATGGTGAAAACAAGGCTCCACTTTACTACGTAGAAGAGGAGTATTGTGCTAGCGATTATGTTATTAAGGTTGATGGTACTACAGTGTTCCACTGCCCAAATAAGTACAAAGTTTTTTATATGAATGAGTATATAACTATTGACAAAGCAATAGAAAAAGAAGTTTTTCACCCTGGATATGTCCAATACATTGGTGATTTTACTTATCCGTAATTTCCTATGACGAATTCAATTTAAGATTTCTTATTAAATAGTTTATTTCTTCAATCGAAAATTTTAGAATACAAATATAATCAAACATATATTTTAGGAGTACATTAATATTTATGTACTGTAAAGGGCTACAAAGAAATAACCTAAGTTGTTTCTTCATAGCCCCATTTTTTATAAATGGTCCTTAATTTTATTTATTGGTAACCCAACAACATTATCAAAATCACCTTTATATGACTTGACTAACATAGCTCCAATACCTTGAATTGCATATGCCCCTGCTTTATCCATGGGTTCTAAAGTATCAATATACTCCCATATGTCCTGATCAGAATAATTATTAAAAATTATTTCTGTTCTTTCGTACAAAGTTTTTGTTGTATTATTCTTAATAATACATACTCCAGTTAATACAAAGTGTTTCCTATTTCTTAACACCTTTAGCATCCTAAATGCGTCTTCTTTATCAACTGGTTTACCTAATACAATATCATCATAATAAACAACTGTATCTGCAGCTAATATAGTTTCATCTTTATTTCTTTCATATATTTTCAGAGCCTTTTGTTTTGCTAAATCCATAACTTGTTCTTCAACAGATAAATTACTATTTAGTTTTTCATCTATTTGAGGTTTAATAATTCTAAAACTAATTCCTTCTCTTTTTAGTATTTCACTCCTTCTTGGAGAACCACTTGCTAAAATCATTGTTGTTTTAAGTTAGGTACAAAATATAGTAATACCGAACCTAATGCTAATGGAATCAATAAGAAAAGTACAGATGTATTAACTGAGAACCCAAGAGTATAAAGTGATGCTAACAAGAACGGCGAGAATATTCCAGCAAATCTTCCAAATACACTGAAAAATCCAAAGAACTCATTCGCTTTTTCTCTAGGAACCATTCTAGCAAAGTAAGACCTTGAAACAGCTTGAATACCACCTTGGGCTGAACCAACTAAAACAGCTACCACTAACATTAACCAAGTAGTGCTTTCATGAATGTTATAAACTACTAAAATTGTCAATGTATACATAAAAATTCCGTAATAGATCATTCGTTTTGCACCAAATCTCTTTGTTAATCTACCAAATAATAAGGCACAAGGGAATGCAACAAACTGAACAATAACTACTACTGCGAGTAACATTGTATCACTAACTTTTAAGTCACCACCGATAGTTGTTGCTAATCTAATGACACTATTAACTACATCAATATATAGTAAATAAGCTAACATATAAATAAATATATCTTTATACTTTTTAAAGTCTTTAAAGATTTGAACTAGACTTGATAGTGATTTCTTGAAAACTTCTTCTTCTTGAAGATCATACTTCTGCTTAACATTTTTAATCATCGGTAGAGAGTAGTAAAACCACCAAATACAAGAAACAATAAAAGCAAAACTTATTGTAAGATTATACATAGTGAAACTCCAAGTACCAACATTAAATAATTGTTCACCATCTAATATTCCAAAAGTAACTAAAGCAAATGGAATTAAACCAATAAAGAATGGAATCATACTTCCAATATATCCCCATGCAAACCCAAATGCTGACAATGAATCCATATTTTCTTCTTCCGTAACATCCACTAAGAATGCATCATATATAACATTTGTTGAATTGTAACCAATTGAAGCAATTACAAAGATTGTAAGTAGTGTCACCCAACTAAGTCCAGGAACTGCAATCCCAATTCCTCCAGCTATACCTATAAACAGGAACATTTTGAAGAATTTACTTTTATTTCCTCTATAATTAGCAGCTGCACCAACTAATGGTGAAAGTATTGCTACAACCAATGCTATCCCAGCAGTTAAATACATGAAAGTGGAACTAACTTTGGTAGCACCATACCCTTCTGATAACGCAATGTGCTTAGATAATAATGGAAACAATACTGTGATTACGGTTAATACGAATGCTGAATTAGCTACATCGTATAGAACCCAACTTCTCTCAGATTTTGATAGATGTTTAAACTTAAACATAAATACCTCCCCTAAATTATTACCTAAATTATACCATATAAATCAGAGCGATTAATAAATAACTAAACAATGGTATAATAGCTTAAGGGGGAAATCTTATGCCGGATATGATGACACATGCATTTTTAGCTTTAGACGTATTAAAAAATATTGAGAATAATGAAATCATTAAGAATAATAAGGAACTATTTTTAATAGGAGCTCAAGGACCCGATCCTTACTTTTATTATAATTTTTATCCTTGGAAAAACAGTAATAACATCCCTGCTTTTGGAGGTGTTATGCATAAAACAAAAACTAGAAAGTTTTTTGTAACGTATTTAGAGTATTTATCAAAAAACTTTTCAGATGAAGGATTAGCTTTTATACTTGGATGGATTTGCCACTATGCTCTAGATACTAATGCTCATCCATATGTCTTTCACGTAACAGGTATTTATGACGGGAGTAAAGAAACTAGGAAATATAGAGGAAATCATTTAGCACTTGAAAAAGGAATCGATTCAATCTTCCTTAAAGAAAGAGGATATGACTCAAACAAATATAATCCTGCTAAAGAGATATTTACTTTAGAAAGTATTCCTGAAACTGTGACTAATATTCTTGACCTTACAATATTTAAAGTACATCAAGTAATAGATATGGGAGTAATTTATAATCAAGGATATCTTGATTTCAAAAAAAGTATAAATATTCTTCAGTACGATCCATTTGGAATAAAAAAGTTTTTATATAAAGTACTAGACCTTTTTAATAAAAAAAGTGCGTACGTTTATAAAACCTTATCTTACCATAATAATGTTTTAAGTAATATTGATTACTTGAATATAAAAAAGAAAGAATGGAAACATCCATCCTCACTAGAAATATCAAACGAAACATTTAATGAATTGTATAGTAAAGCAATCGAAAAAGCTACATTTATGATTGATCAAACAATTAAATATCTTGATGATAATAATATCGATATCGAAGAGTTATTTGATAACTTAAGTTATGAAACTGGTAAAGACTGCGAGTTAAAATTAGAAATAATTCATTTCAATTCAATACTATAAGAGGCTTAGCCTCTTTTTTTAATCTCATCTATATAATTAACATGGGATCTATTAATCAATAGTGGAGTTATACTAACATATCCATTATCCCAAGCGTAAACATCTGTATCTTGATCATTATCAGTTAATGATAATGTGGCTATGTTCTTATACGAGTCGTTACTCAGTTCAAATACTGTTTCATATTTTCTAACTCCTTGTTTAGTAATTCTAATACCTTTACTTGTCGAATATTTATTATTTGGAAAATTGATATTTAAAACAATATTATTTCTATACACCTTCTCATTTATAACATAGTCAAGCACATCTTCTAGTTCCTTTTTTGCAAGAGTAAAATCATTCTTGCTCCCAACAGAAACTGCAATGCCCGGAATACTATTTAGTGCTGCTTCAGTCGCCCCTGCTACAGTACCTGAATAAAAAATATCATTTCCTAAATTAGGTCCATCATTAATTCCTGAAACAACCAAATCAAATTCTAAATCAAATTTATATTTAGCGAACTTAACACAATCAGCAGGTGTACCACCTATTCCATAAATACGCTCACTTCTTTTTTCAACTTTAAAAGATCTTCTAATAGTCAAACTATGACTATTAGCACTTTGTTGTTGTAAAGGCGCAACAATAAAAACATCACCATATTTTTCCAGATATTTCGCTAAAATAGATATACCAACAGCATCTATTCCATCATCATTTACAACTAATATATTCATACTTCCTCCTATTTCATTTTAAATATTATAACAAATTTTATGTTTTCTTGCTTAAGTTCATTTTTTTACAGATTTTTATCAATTCTATAAATAAAATTAATAAGCACGAAACTATTTAATGAGGAGAATATTATGAAAAAAATTATAAGTATAATTTTACTTGGGGGATTACTTGTATTAACCAGTAATTATAAAATTGGTTTGTTTTTATATATACCAGTAGTAACAATTTTAAGTTCTTTAGGTATACTGTATCCATTATATAGTTTATTAGGTGGGATACTTTCAGCTTACTTCTTTAGTCCAAATTTACTTATACCAATAACTATATTTACACTTTCACTTTACTTGGTTAGAAAAATTAAGTTGGGAAGACCTGAAATTATAGTTTTGCTTGCTTCATCCGTTAATTATTTAATCATGAAGGATATAATATTAACTTCTATTTGTATGTTAGGTAGTACACTTTTGTATATAGCATTATCATTTACGCTAAATAAGAAAAAGACAGTAATCAACTACTTTGAGCCTCTGATTACAGCTTTATTCCTATTCGCATCGCTAGGTGCAACACAAATTGAGGTGCAAAACATAAATCTTGGCTACATTGTATCTTTACTGGGGATAATGTACCTGTCAACTAACCAATATTACTTTTACAGTATCATTGCTTCTGGAGTTTCTAGCGCCTTCTTTGTTCTAAATAACTATATTGGTGTTTTCTTATATCTATGTTCACTTACATATTTCTTACCAAGAACACTAAATTCTATTGTTTTTGCAGGATTAGTAATCAGTTCTATGTTTATGAATTTATTTGATAATGAGTATCTTCTTGTTACATTACTAGTTATCGCTGTTAATGAAGTTATTACCTCTTTATTCTTCAAAAAAGAGGATAAGATTGCCACTTTAAAAAATATATACAAAAATTTAACTGAAAATATGAACAATCAAATTCTTAATTATGTTGCCTTTTTAGAAGAATTCTCAAACAACAACATATATCCCAAAGAGTATATGCAAACCATTGAAGAAAACACTATGAAAGTTATTAGACAAGTTTGTACTAGATGTCAGAATAAAAAGTGTTTAAGTAAAAACAAGTTCCTAATCAATAGAGCAATCAAAGACTTATTAAAAGGTAATACACTTGATACAAGAAGCCAATCTCTTTTCAAACAATGTAAAAACAAACATCAAATGCATCAAATAGTAAGTAAGCTAAATGAGGGAGTAACTAAATCTTTTTCCAAAAAAGAATCATCTCTTATGAGTCAAATAGAGGGATTCTCAAACATTCTTAAAAACTATGTTATTGATACCGTTAGCAGTCCATTCATCGAGGAGAATAATTTCATTAAGGTAAAAGACCAACTGATTAAAAATGGTCTTAATATAACTCTATTCGAAATAAAAAAACCATATCTAAATGATTTTAGAATTGATATCGCAATAAGAGGAACAGATTTTGATGACGTAAAGAAGGGTATTGAATCAATAGCAAGACAAACATTAAACTCTCCTATTAATGTTAAACTACTCAACAAACAAGGTATTACTATATTTGTCTCAATCACTCCGGACATAAATTACGATATATCATATGGATTTAGTTCATTAGCCAAAAAAGGTTTGTCAGTATCTGGGGATAATTATTTAGTTAAACCACTTTCAAATGGTAAATTTCTTGCAGCTATATCAGATGGAATGGGACATGGTTATAATGCACATCACGAAAGCAAATCACTGATTAATTTAATCAACAAGGTATCAGACTTAAATATTGATACTAAGTCATCTGTTGATATAATTAATACTTTATATAATATGCAAGAGTTCTTAGATCAATATGCAACACTTGATTTGTTTGAAATCGATAGGAACACAGGAAAAAGTACCTTATTCAAATTCGGTTCAACTCATACTTATATTGTGAAAGAAACGGGCGGGATAGTAAAACTATTCAATGAAAACTTACCTATTGGTATCTTAAATAAAGTTGAATCTAGTAATATTGAGATAGAGAACAATGATTTAATAATAATGATTACAGACGGAATCATTGAGCAAATTAGTACTGATAATAAATTTGAAGATTTTATCGTTTCACTCAAAGATAAACATGCCCAGAAAGTTGCTTATGACATAATTAACTACTCAACTACTTTACAAAACAATAATAATCGCGATGATATGGCAGTTATTACATTGAAAGTAAAAGAACGCGCTGCTTAACCATTCTACTATATTTATGATATAATTATAAAAATTACTATAGGAGAAATTATGATTACAGTTGATGATAAATATAAAACGAAAAAAATAATCATTGGTGTTTCTGGCGGAATTGATTCAATGGTTCTTTTTGATGTTTTAAAAAGTAGTAATATTATAGTTGCTCACGTGAATCATAATATTAGAAAAGAAAGCGAAATAGAATATGAATTCGTTAAGGAAACTTGCCTTAAATATTCAATCCCTTTTGAAAGCATTAAACTCGATTATAGCAAAGATGAACTAAAAGAAAACTTTCAGTCATTAGCCAGAGAAAAAAGATATAATTTTTTCTTTAAAATTGTTGATAAGTACGAAGCTGACTTTTTAGCTATAGCTCATCACGGAGATGATCTAATTGAAACAATACTTATGAGTATATCCAGAGGTAGTAGTTTAAAAGGTTATGGTGGATTTAGCATAGAAAATAAATACAAAGGGTACACGATTATTAGACCTCTTATTAAGTATAGTTCCGAGGATATTGAAAATCATGCTGCTTTAAATCAGATTAAATACTACGTTGATTCGTCAAATAAAAGCGATAAATATACTCGTAACCGATATAGAAAAGAGATATTACCGTTTTTAAAGAAGGAAAACCCTAACATTCATCATAAATATTTACAATATTCAAATACTATTTTAGATGCGTATAGTTTTATTGATGAAGAAGCGGCTCGTTTCTTAAATAATGAATTCTCGGTTAAAAGATTTAATGGTTTGAACTCAATCGTAAAAAAAGCAGTACTCTCTAAGATTTTAAGCAAACACAATTTATATAAAAGTTCCGTAATAATTGATAACTTAATTTCAGTTCTTTCTAGTAATATTCCAAACCAAGAAGTTACATTATCAGACGATTATATATTAATAAAAGAATATGACTTAGTATATGTTAAAAAAAAACAAAAAACTATTGATTTTTACTTTGAAATCAATGATTTTGGGCAGTATGAATTACCTGATAATAAAATACTTATTGTCAGCGAAAAAAATAGTTTTAATTCTCACCAAAGTTTAAAACTATGTTATAATAATACAGTATTTCCGATTTTAGTAAGAAATAGACAAAAGGGAGATAAAATGGCTTTTCCTTTTGGCACAAAAAAGGTTAAAGATATATTCATTGACTCCAAAATTCCAAGATCAAAAAGAGAAACAATACCACTTATTATTACTAATAACCAAATTGTTTGGATTCCAGAAATCAAAAAGACGAAGACTGTAGGAGAAAACCATATCTACCTTTATATAGTTTAAAAAGGAGAACTAATATGAAAGATCATATCGAATCAATATTACTAGATCAAGATGATATAAGAGAAATTTGTAAGAGATTAGGAAATCAAATTGATGAGGATTATCAAAATAAAAATCCAATGCTTGTTGGACTTTTAAAAGGATGTGTTCCTTTTATAGGTGATTTAGGAAAATATATTACTATTCCAATTGAAATGGAATATATGGATGTTTCCAGTTACCATGGTGCTAAATCTTCTTTAGAGGTAAAAATTTTAAAAGATTTAGATTCTCCTGTGAAAGGTCGACATGTATTAATTGCTGAAGATATTGTTGATACTGGATTTACTTTGACAAAAGTAATTCAATTACTCAAATATCGAGGAGCAGCAAGTGTTGAAGTTGTTACATTACTAAACAAAGAGGAAGGCCGTTTAACAAAAATGGTACCGAAATACATTGGTCAAGAAATTCCAAATAGATTTGTAGTAGGGTATGGTTTAGATTACAACCAAAAATACCGTAATTTACCTTACGTAGGAATTTTGAAACAAGAAATTTATGAGTAGGAGGATGATTTATGGCACAAGTTAAAAGACCGGTTCCAAAACGTAAAATGAATATTGGGGATATCATCTTAGGTATAATCCTTATAGGTATTATAATAGGAGTTTATTATTCATTTATATCTAAAAATGAACAACCTATTAAACTAACCTATCCTGAGTTCTATGAAGAAATGAGAAATGATAATGTTAGTAACGTTATCACTATTCCTGAATCAGGAGATTACAACCAAGGAATATTTAATGCGTCAGGAACTTTAAAAGATGGTACAGAATATTTTGTAACCATCCCAACGACATCAAAGTATGATGAAATAATTGATATAGCAGTGTTAAACGATGTTACTATTGATCCACAAGCTGTTAGCAACTTCGATTTCTTTAGTATCATTACATTCTTATTCCCAATCCTTTTAATTTTAGCTGTATTGTTTTTCTTAATGCGAAACGCAGGAGGAGGGGCTGGAAACAAAGCCTTCGACTTCGGAAAATCAAGAGCTAAATTATCAAGAAGTAAAACTACATCTTTCAAGGATGTTGCTGGAGTTGACGAAGAAAAAGAAGAATTATCAGAATTGATTGATTTCTTAAAAAATCCGAAAAAATACATAGAAATTGGTGCTAGAATACCTAAAGGTGTTTTACTAGTTGGACCTCCAGGTACAGGAAAGACATTATTAGCGAGAGCAGTTGCTGGTGAAGCAGATGTGCCTTTCTACCTAATTAGTGGATCTGATTTTGTAGAGATGTTTGTTGGTGTTGGTGCATCAAGAGTAAGAGATATGTTTAAAACAGCTAAACAGACGGCTCCATGTATTATCTTTATTGATGAGATAGATGCAGTAGGACGTCAACGTGGTGCTGGGTTAGGTGGAGGAAACGACGAACGTGAACAAACACTTAACCAATTATTAGTTGAAATGGATGGGTTTGGTGCTAATAGTGGAATAATCGTAATGGCTGCGACAAACAGACCGGACGTATTAGATCCTGCATTACTTAGACCTGGACGTTTTGATAGACAAATAACCATTGTTAATCCAGATGTAAAAGGTAGAACCGCAATCCTAGAAGTACATGCAAGAAATAAGAAAATGGCTAAAACTGTTAATCTAGAAGATGTTGCAAAGCGTACTCCTGGATTTAGTGGTGCTGACTTAGAGAATCTATTGAATGAAGCGGCTCTATTAGCAGCCAGAGGTAACAGAAAGTCCTTTAACATCAAGGACATTGACGAGGCTGTAGACCGTGTTATGATGGGTCCTGCTAAGAAAACAAGAAAATTTTCTAAATCAGAAAGAAATCTAATTGCTCACCATGAGGCTGGTCATGCCGTAATAGGTGTCAAATTAGACGACGCTAATATCGTTCACAAAGTTACTATTATACCTCGTGGTCAAGCAGGAGGATATGCTTTAATGCTTCCTGAAGAAGAAAGATTCTTAGAAACAAAAACAAGTTTATTAGATAGAATTACTGGTTTATTAGGTGGTAGAGTTTCTGAAGAATTAATTTTCAATGAGATATCAACTGGAGCTCATAATGACTTCCAAAAAGCTACGCAAATCGCAAGAGCTATGGTTACTGAGTATGGTATGAGTTCTTTAGGACCAATCCAATATGAGCGTAGTACTGGTCCTGTATTCTTGGGAAGAGACTATAACAAATCAAAAGATTTCTCTGAGAAAATGGCAATTGAAATCGATAATGCAGTTAAGGAAATAATTGATGAGTGTTATAGTAGAGCTCAAAAAACACTTACTGACAATATGGATTTAGTGAAGAGAATCGCTCATTATCTTTTAGAAGTGGAAACACTAACAAAAGAAGAGATTTATGAGATAGTTGATACAAGCCATTTAAAATGGTGGGATGAAAAAAAAACGGAAAAGAATGAGACTCAAGAAGTTTCTGAGTAAACTAAGTTTAATTAGTTATTAATAATTATACAAATTAGAATGATACCTTAAGAAATAGGATTCATTCTTTTTTTGTACCAGGTTTGGTAGCATAAATGGAAAAGCAGTCGCTATTTATATTAACCTTAGATAACTATAGCTAAATCTATTTTGTGATTTAGTGACAATAAAAGAGTCTAACAATTATATGATAGTTTTAATGCAATTCATTTAATCTATCCATGTTTTTTTTCGGGAGTAGATATATGATTTTATAATGTCCATATTCACTAATTTATTGATAGAGAATGTTATCATTCGGATATCAATATTGAATTGGATACTAATTAAGTGATTGGAGATTTAAAACTTGCAACTACTAGTTGTGATAAAAGTATTAAAAACACCAATATTTTGATATAATTATTATGAGGTGATATTATGCGCATCGATAAATACTTAAAGGTATCAAGAATAATTAAGCGTCGTTCTGTTGCAAAAGAAATAGCAGATAATGGTCGAGTAGAGATTAATGATAAAGTCGCTAAATCAGGTTCAACTGTTTCAATAGGTGACGTGATAAAAATCCACTTTGGTAATAAAAAAGTTACAGTAAAAGTAAAAGAATTACTTAATTCAACAAAGAAGGAAGACGCTAATTTGATGTACGAATTAATAAGTGAAGAAAGAAATGCTTGATTAGCATTTTTTTTAGTTTTTTTCATATCTTATATAGAGGTGAGATGATGGAACAAAAGATACATCAATTATTCTTAAAGGACAGGAAGTCTCTAGAAATAACTGGTGTTAAGAAAATTGAAAGTTTGAATGAGGAAGAATTTATAGTTGAGACCGAACTAGGACTCATGTCCATATTAGGTCGCGAATTAGAAATGCGAAACTTGGATGTTGATAAAGGTGAGCTTCAAATTAAGGGATATATAACAATGATTGAATATAAAGACCATCAAGTAAGCGCATCAAAATCTATGTTCAGTAAACTTTTTAAATGATACCATTAAAAACTCAATACTCACTACTCATTAATTCAATAATTTTTGGAGCATATTTAGGAATTACATATGACTTTCTAAGATTTTATCGAAACAATAACTATTGGTTTAAAGTATTCACAGATATAGTCTTTTGGGTAACTCAGAGTATTGTTGCAAGCTATTTTTTTTACAACATTAGTTACGGAATAATCCCAATTTACTTGTTTATTATGTTCTTTGTTGGTTTTGTTTCTTACTACTACTTCTTGCATGACTTTCTTACGAACAAACTACTAACTATAACAACTAATACTACCAAATTTTATAGAAAAACAGAAAAACAACGAAGGTTTGCTTTGGGTATCGATAACTACGAAAAGATGATTAAATTTTTCAAGAAAATAAAACTGAATAAACGTAAAAAGTCAAAATAACGCTTTATCCACAATAAAAGTGTTATTTTTATCTAGTTGTGTTATAATAAATAATAATTTTAATAAGAGGTGATATTAATGAAATTAACTGAACAAGAACTAGTAAGAAGACAAAAGATGAATGACTTGAAAGAAAAGGGTATTAATCCTTTTGGAGCAGCATTCAAAAAGACTCATAGTTCACAAGATATAAAAAGGGATTTTGATAAGTACACTAAAGAAGAGCTACATGATATGGATCAATCTCTTTTATCAATAGCTGGTAGAATAATGACTAAAAGAGGTAAGGGTAAAGCCGGCTTCGCTCACATTCAAGATCAATTTGGTAAAATTCAAGTTTACGTAAGAAAAGATGAAATTGGCGACGAGATGTTTGAGATATGGAACAAAGCTGATATTGGAGATTTTATCGGAATAACTGGAGTAGTTATGAAGACAGGTATGGGTGAGCTATCTATTAGGGCCAAAGAATACACACATCTTTCAAAAGCATTAAGACCACTTCCAGAAAAATTCCATGGCTTAACTGATGTTGAAGAAAAATATCGACGTAGATATTTAGATCTAATTATGTCAGAAGAAAGTAAAGATAAATTTGTTAAGCGATCACTTATAATTCAATCAATGCGAGAATATCTTAATAGTTTAGGGTACCTAGAAGTGGAAACTCCTGTATTGCATCCCATCTTAGGAGGCGCTGCTGCAAGACCTTTCGTTACTCATCACAATCAGTTGAATATGCCTTTTTACTTAAGAATTGCAGTAGAATTATATTTAAAAAGGTTAATTGTTGGTGGACTAGAAGGTGTATATGAAATCGCTAGAACTTTTAGAAATGAAGGAGTTTCATATAAACACAACCCCGAATTCACGATGATGGAAATCTATGTTGCCTATTCTGATATGGAAGGTATGATGGAACTAACAGAAGATATGATTATAAATATTGCGGAACGAGTTGTTGGTACAACTGATATCACATATGGTGATTTACAGATCGACTTATCCAGAGGGTGGAAAAGAGCTCACATGGTTGATTTAATAAAAGAGCATGCAAACGTAGACTTCTGGAAGGAAATGACTTTTGAAGAAGCTAAAGAGTTGGCTGAGAAAAATGGAATTAAAGTTGAAAAACACCATTATGGTGTAGGTCATATCATAAACGAATTCTTTGAGAAATTTGTTGAGACTAAACTTATTCAACCAACATTTGTTTTTGGACACCCAGTTGAAATTTCTCCTTTGGCAAAGAAAAATGTGAAAGATCCAAGATTCACTGATCGTTTCGAACTATTCATCGGTACAAGAGAATATGGAAATGCATTTACTGAATTAAATGATCCTGTTGATCAAAAAGAAAGATTTGAACTTCAATTAAGAGAAAAAGACTTGGGTAATGATGAAGCAAATGAGATGGATATAGATTATGTAGAAGCTCTTGAATACGGTATGCCACCTACAGGAGGCTTAGGTATTGGTGTTGATAGATTAGTTATGCTATTGACTGATGCACCTTCAATTAGAGATGTATTACTATTCCCTCATATGAAACAGAAAAATAATTAAATGCTGTTTATATATATATCAATAGGTATTTTCTTAAGTATTGATGCTATATTAATTTGCACAGTATACGGATTTAATTTAAAGAAAAATGACATAACTAGAATCATTCTTCCTGTTTTCATTGGGGTAATGCATATATTGTTCCCAATTGTATTTGGTATAGTTGTTGGCCTAGTGAAAGATTATGTTGACTCTTATGCTAGATTTATATCTGCAACTATCTTCTTCTATTTAGGTATTCAAATGATTAGAACCGATAGCGAAACAGAAATATGTTTAACAAGATCCATTATCAACAGTTTGTTATTAGCTTTCGGTGTTAGTATAGACTCGATTGTACTTGGTTTATCCTTAGGTATTAGTCAGAAACATCACAATTTATATTATGCTGGACTAATTTTTGGAATCATATCATTTTCGCTTAGTTACTTGAGTTTAAATCGCATCCCTGGACTGAAGAAAATACAAAAATTAGATTTACAATATGTTTCTGGTGGTTTCTTCATTTTATTAGCAGTACTATCATTTTTTAGAATATTATAAAATAAACCCTCGATTTCGAGGGTTTTATAATATCTTATAGTTTTCTCCAATTTGCTTAAATATCTCAGTAATCGGTAAATACTCACCATTATTTTCTATAATCTCATTTAGAAGCTCAATTATCTCTTGATATAAGGAGTCGCTAATAATATCACGACTTAATAATAGTTTTTCTACTTGATCAATATACTCTTGAACATTCTCTTCGTCTTCTTCACTCATATCAGTAAAGTCCATTTTAAAATCTTCTAGTTCACATAAAAAATTATAAGTAACAGAATTCTCATCTAATTCCTCGAAAGTAGAAAATTGATTAGATGAGTAGGATTCTATCTCATAAACCTTCTCATTTAAATAGTTAAATCCCACGCTAAATATGTAGGCTTCATCCTCATCAAAACTATCTTTCTTTGATAAATACTCAACAATCACAACAAATGGCATTAATCTATCATAAATTAACGAATCTGCTTTTTCCATCTTCTCAAGGAAGTGTTTTTTTTCAACTAACCAATATTCATAATCACTAACTATTTTCATAACTACCTCTACTCAATTTGTTCTACTATTATTATACCAATTTATATCTATTTTATTATATCATTATCCCAAAGATACATCTAATGTCATCATAATAGCAAATCCAAACATAAATCCGATAGTTGCTAATTTTGCGTAATTGTTTTTCTGTGATTCTGGAACAAGTTCTTCAATAACAACATATACCATTGCTCCAGCAGCAAAGCTTAATGCATATGGTAAAATACTCCTCATTGTATAAGCTAATGCAGCACCTATAACACCAGCAATTGGTTCTACGAGTGCACTAGCCTGACCAATAAGAAAACTCTTTTTCCTAGAAAATCCTTCTCTTCTTAGTGGAATAGAAACAGCTGCTCCCTCTGGAAAATTTTGTAAACCAATCCCAATTGCAAGGGCAACTGCGGTAGCAAGTGTAGCTCCTTGGATTCCTAGTGTAACTGCTCCAAATGCAACTCCTACTGCTAATCCTTCGGGAATATTATGTAATGTAATAGCTAACGTTAATAGTAAAGATCTATGAACCTTATTGCTTTTCTTTATTTTTCTCGCTAACCAAAAATCTATACCCATTAGAATAGTGCATCCTGAGACAAATCCTATCAATGGTGGTACCCATTCAACTATACCTAATTCCTTGCTCATCTCAATACTAGGTGCTAATAATGACCAAAATGAAGCAGCAATCATTACTCCTGCTCCAAACCCTAACATTGAATTTAATATATACTGATTCATTCTCTTGAATAAGAATACTCCTGCAGCACCTAGAGCAGTAACAAACCAAGTAAATAATGTGGCTATCAATGCTTGTTGGATACTATTAAGTCCTATAAACCACTCAATCATTTATACACCTCATTTTATGATATGTTAACTATATCTAAATGTGAAAAAAGCTGATACACAATCAGCTTTTCATATTGGAAATATTACTTTTTTTTACTTATGCTCTTTTAACCATTCAATAGCTGTATTAGCGTAGACCACAGCTCCAACAGAAAGTGCTCCCTCGTCAAATGCAACTTTTGGATGATGGTGTGGATAAACTTGATCATCAATCTTTAAAGTAGCGGCTATACCTATGAATGCAGATGGTACTTTTTCACTAATAAATGCAAAATCCTCAGAACCACTCATTCTGGCATTTTCACCAAAGAGTTTTGAGGCATTACATAAAGCTGTTTCACCAAATAAATTACTTGAATACTTAGTCACAGCATCATTGACTTCCTTATTGTTGATAACAGAAGGACATCCACTATAGAATCTTACTCGAGCTTTACAACGTAGACTTCTCGCAATTCCATCTGCTATTTCTTGGATGCGTCTTTTAGAATATTCTCTTATTTCATTATCAAAAGTTCTAATTGTTCCTGTCATAATTGAAGAATCAGGAACTATATTTCCAGTAGTGCCACCTCTAATCTTGCATACAGTTGCAACTAAAAACTTATCTGGATCTATTTCTCTCGAATTAAGTTCACCTATTGCAAGGTGTATGTGACTCATTGCTACTAAAGGATCAATTGCTGAGTGTGGTGTTGCACCATGCCCACCTTTACCTTGTATTTCAATATCAAACCAATCTGATGATGCAGAAGCTAGACCATTAGTCATATATATAATTGCTCCTGTTGGAACATTAACTCCTGCAAACGCGTGAATCATCATTGCTGCATCAACGGTAGGATTCTCTAGTAATCCAGCGTCAATCATATCCTTTGCTCCTGACAAAGTTTCTTCTGCAGGTTGGAACATCATCTTTACAGTTCCTTCTATTTGATCTTCATTATCCTTAAGTAACTGGGCAGCGCCAAGTAGCATCGCTGTATGTAAATCATGCCCACAGGCATGCATATTATCTGTTTTAGATTTATAAGGTAAATTAACTTGTTCCTTTAGTGGTAGTGCATCCATGTCTCCTCTTAACATAAATGTTTTGCCTGGTTTTTTTCCTCCAGCAAGCGCTACTACACCAGACTTTGTTATTTCCTTTGGATCATATCCCATCCCTTTAAGTTGATCCATAACATACTTTGTAGTTATAGGTAAATCATTATGTACTTCAGCGTTTTCATGTAAATATCTTCTGTGATTAATTATCTTTTGTTCATACTTCTTTACTTCTTCTAATAAATTCATACTACCTCCTTAAAAAATTAAAGAGAATTCAAGTAATTGAATTCTCAGTTGTTTATGCTTTATTTATTGAACCAAATAATTCCATTTTCTCTTTTACAACATCCTTGATTGCTTGATATCCTGGTGCTAACACCTTTCTAGGGTCAAATCCCTTTCCAACTTTGTCTTTTCCTTCTTCAAAATAGATTCTAGTTGCTTCAGTAAATACTATTTGACATTCTGTGTTAACATTAATTTTTGAAACTCCCAATGAAATAGATTCTGTAACCATATCATTAGGAATACCAGTTCCTCCGTGTAATACTAACGGCATTCCAGATGTAATATCTTGAATCTGTTTTAGCACATCAAAATTAAGTCCTGTCCAATTTTCTGGATACTTACCATGAATATTACCAATCCCGGCAGCGAGCATTGACACTCCTAAATCAGCGATTTTCTTACATTCGTTTGGATCTGCCACTTCTCCTGCTCCTACAACGCCGTCTTCTTCTCCACCTATAGAACCTACTTCGGCTTCTACACTAATGTTATTTTCGTTTGCGATCTCAATGATGTCTAAAGTCTTAGTTATATTTTCATCAATTTGATAGTGAGACCCATCAAACATAACACTACTGAATCCAGCTTGCATAGCACTTTTTGCACCTTCAAACGATCCATGATCCAAGTGAATTGCTACAGGCACAGTAATGTTCAACTCTTCTAACATTCCATTAACCATACCAACAACGGTTTTAAATCCACCCATGTACTTACCAGCGCCTTCTGAAACACCTAAAATTACTGGTGAATTATTTTCTTGTGCCGTTTCAATTATTGCTTTTGTCCATTCCAAATTGTTAATGTTGAATTGTCCAACAGCATAACCTTCTTCTCTTGCTTTTAAAAGCATCTCTTTAGCGTTTACTAACATTTTTTATTCCTACTTTCTATTGAATTTCTAACCAATTCTCTAAATAATGGATGTGGTCTTTGAGGTCTAGATAAAAATTCTGGATGGAATTGTGGAGCTATAAAATAAGGATGATCCTTTAACTCCACTATTTCTACTAATCCTGTTTGAGGATTCATTCCGGAAAATACCATATCCGTTTTTTCAAACATTTCTTTATACTTATTATTAAACTCGTAACGATGTCTATGTCTTTCTTTTATGAATGATTCTCCGTATATTTCGTGAGCTTTAGTGTCTTCTTCAATAACACAATCATATAATCCTAAACGAAGGGTTCCACCCATTTCAATACCTTTATATTGATCTGGTAAGTAATCAATAATTGGATTTGGAGTTTCTTCATCATATTCTGTTGTATGAGCATCTAGACCTAAAACATTTCTAGCATACTCAATTACCATTAATTGCATTCCTAGGCATATTCCTAAAATTGGCACTTTATTTTCTCTTGCATATTTAATTGCTTCAATTTTCCCATTCATAGCCCTTGGACCAAAACCACCAGGAACTATAATTCCATCTACATCACTAAGTACTTCTTTAACATTATCAGAAGTCACTTCTTCTGCATGAATCCACTTTATACTAACTTTATATCCATATTTTATACCAGCATGTAATAGAGACTCAGAAACTGATTTATAGGCGTCATGTAATGATACGTATTTCCCTACAAGACCAATTGTTACTTCATTATTAATATTATCTATCTTTTTAGATAGCTCTTCCCATTCAACCATGTCTATTTCATTATCGTATCCGAATTTTTCACATATTATTTTGTCTAGTCCTTCAGCATGTAAGTTAATTGGAACTTTATAAATAGAACTACAATCTCTTACAATTACAACATTCTCTTCACTAACATCACAGAATAAAGCAATCTTACCCTTTACTTGTTTTACTTCCTCTACTCTTTCTTTTTCAGTCCTTAATACAATAATATCAGGATGGATTCCTAAGGATCTTAATTCCTTAACGCTGTGCTGTGTTGGTTTTGTTTTTATTTCTTTAGCTGCAGCTAAATACGGAATTAAAGTCGTATGAATATATATTGTATTTTCAAAACCGAAGTCCCTTCTTGCTTGTCGAATCGCTTCTAAAAATGGAAGTGATTCAATATCTCCTACTGTACCACCAATTTCTGTAATAATTACATCAGCATCTTCTTGCTCAGCTGCATCAATTAGTTTTTGCTTAATCTCGTTTGTAATGTGAGGTATTACCTGAATTGTAGCACCAAGATAATCTCCTCTTCGTTCTCTTTGGATTACTTTTGAGTAAATTCTACCTGTAGTTATATTCGCGTTACTCGATAAATTTTCATCAATGAATCTTTCATAATGTCCTAAATCCAAATCAGTTTCCGCACCATCATCAGTAACAAAAACTTCACCATGTTGATATGGTGACATAGTTCCTGGATCAACATTTATGTAAGGGTCAAATTTCTGCATAAAAACTTTAAGTCCGCGATTTTTTAATAGTCTACCTAAAGATGCCGCTACAATCCCTTTTCCTAGACTAGATACAACTCCACCTGTTACAAAGATAAATTTTGTGTTTTTCATTATATTGCTCCTAACAAAAAAAATAAAACTCCCTCATTTCATTGAGAGAGTTATTGGCTCTTTAAAATTATATCAAGATTGTTTTTCATTCGCAAGAGATAATTTATTTCTCTTCATATAATTCTTCATAGTCGTCCATATATTCATTATAATCCTCTTCGTCCATAAGATTAAAATCATCCGTACGGTCAGTATCTTGCTTCTCATTAGATTCTGGCTTTGATGCTTCTTTTACATCCTCTTGTTTTTTATCTTCTACTTTTTCAATTTCTTCAAGAACTTCTTCAATAGTTACTTCCTCTTCTTTGACTTCTTCTTTTCGTCTAATTCTCTCAATTCTTTCTTCCTCTTTTTTAGCAGCTAGTAATTTTTCCTTTTGTCTTATGCTTTTTTTCTCTTTAATCTCTTCTGGATCAATAAAGTAAGAAGCATCTTTATCCCAAAGTTCAATCGGTTGTCTCTCTTTTAAATCCCATTCATTACTACCAGTGTAGATGAATAAAGCACTCAGGGATAAATCATTATAAAATCGAGAAATATTTTTTTCCATATCTTTATCTGAAAACCCTAAGGTTTCTGAAACTTCTTTAAATATACTATCAAATTTTTGTGGGCTTCGTTTTCTTTTTAACAAATCCACAGCAGTTTCTATCATTGACTTATGTCCAACCATTATTTCCTCCTATACAACTATACGTTGCCATAACCTAACAAGCAATTGTTAAGTCCTATTTAATTCTATCAAATATTTCCTCTTTTTCAACTACGAATAATAAATCTCAATCTCATGATTTTTAGTACTTTCATTTGCATCAGAGGAATATTCGATTTTTAAGTATCCATCTTTATTAACTATTTCGTGAGTAGTAATATTAAATTGCATTTTCACATTATCAATTTTATAATCCATTACTGTAGTTTGTCCAATAATAAATTCTTGAAACATTTCAATTCCATTAGTCCTATTAATGATTACATTATCTCCAATAATTATGGATGTGTCAACTTCATAGTTGTCCATCATTTCTCGATAAGATAATTGTTTAATGTCATTAATTATTAATATTCCATCATATAAGAGCTCTAATTCATATTCATCAATTTTCGACTTAAATTTCACTTTTACTTTCTTATTCATATCTAAACTCCTAAATTACTAAAATAACATATAGTAGTATTATTCCTGGCACCCTTAATATACCCACTATAAGTATATTAATCAAGTTTATTGGAATATTAAAATTAACATATACTCCTATCATATTAAGAATAAATAGAGAAATTGTCCCAAAAGCAATAGTAGTAAGTAACCCCTTTAGAAAATCCTTCATTTTTATCACCTATTAATTAATATGATGATAATTTCCAATAAATAACAGGAATTGAATTATATCTTTTATATTAGAATAAATCAAGTAACAGTGATATATAGCTCTATATGTTGTGATGTAAGCGTTTTAATGAAAAGTTGGGATTAATATCTTTACTTAACCATTGTGAATTGCTATTATAAGTTCGTGAGGTGAAATTATGCTATTAGAAGCAGTAACATTAGATTATACACAATTGATATTTCTGTTTGCTGGTGGACTAGGTATCTTCTTATTTGGTATAAAATTTATGGGAGATGGTCTACAATTACTAGCTGGTGACAGAATAAAGGGAATTATTGAAAAATATACATCATCACCACTAAAAGCAGTCTTTGTCGGAATAATAGTTACAGGATTAATTCAAAGTAGCTCAGGTACTACAGCATTATCTGTTGGACTAGTAAGAGCAGGATTAATGACACTACCACAGGCTGTTGGAATCGTAATGGGTGCAAACATAGGAACAACAGTAACTGCATTCCTAATTGGTCTAAAGATCAAAAGATATGCTTTACCTATTATGGCATTAGGGGCATTCTTTTTTATGTTCGCTAAGAAAAATAAGCACTCTTATTTTGGTCAAGCCGTGCTAGGATTTGGAGCATTATTCTACGGACTTAAGCTGATGTCCGATGGCCTTAAGCCTATATCGCATCTAGCTTTCTTCGAAGAATTCATGGTAAGTCTATCCCATAATCCAATACTAGGAGTATTAGTCGGATTAGGATTAACATTGATTGTACAAAGTTCAAGTGCTACGATCGGAATTCTTCAAAATTTATATGCAGATGGAGCAATACCATCACTTAGAAGTGCATTACCAATACTATTTGGTGATAACATAGGAACCACAATTACAGCTTTCTTAGCCGCAATAGGAGGTTCAGCAGCTGCCAAAAGAACATCAGCATTCCATATTCTATTTAATGTATTAGGTGCCGTCATCTTCTTGATGATTTTATCCCCTTATGCAGGAGTAGTTACACTTTTAGTTGACTTCTTGAGAAATATGGGCATGAGTATTAGTAAAGAGATGGAAGTAGCAATTTCTCATGGTGTATTTAACATATCGGCAACTATATTGATCTTCCCATTCGCAACTAAAATTACAAAGCTTATAACTAAAGTTATTAAAGATGATAAAGATCAAGATTTATATTTGTCCGAGGAATTATTAAACGAACAGTTAATCGATCAATCACCTACATTCGCATTAGAACAAGCGAAAAGAGCTGTAATTCAGCTAGGTAATCTAGCAGAAAAATCTTTACATCAAACTTATAATTATTTCAAGAATAATGATGTAAAACATAAAGAAACAGCAAATACTGTAGAAGACATGGTAGATTTGTTGGAATTAAGGATAAAGAACTACTTGGTTAAAATATCCACTGAGGAGTTAAGTAATGACGACACAAAGACTCACTTAATCTTAATTCAATCGATCAAAGATTTTGAAAGAATTTCTGATCACTCACAAAAACTAATTGAGTTCTTTGATTATATATCAAGTGCTGGTGCAACAATTGAAGAAGATTTATATAAAAACATTAAAAGAATGTTTAAGATGAATTTAGACATTGTGAATCACACTACTGCGTTGCTTGAGACATTTGATTTAGAAGCTGCTCAAGTAGTTGTAGATAAAGAAAAAAATATTGATATATTCTCTAAACAGGCTAACAAGTCTCATATCGAAACTATTAAAGCGAATAAAACAGTAGGTATTGTTGCAGGATTATTTATTGACATAATAAACAACCTAGAAAAGGTTGGTGATCACTGCGATAACATAGCTGGCTATATTATTGGTGAAGAAGAGCTTGGAGAATTAGATTTAGAGGCTATCGATAATTTAATAGCAGACTAGAAGAAAGGCGGAAAAATTATTCCGCCTTTAATATTTTTAATGTAATTTTAAACAACTTCTCTTTTAATTCATCTTCGTGCATAGAATTGTATTTTAAGTGATTTAATTCTTTTAATTCTCTTACTATTGTTTTTAGTATTATTATTAAATAATAATCATCAATTAATTCTACAACACCTTCTTGTCTTCCTTTATCATAGACATTTTCCTTAAATATCCCTAAATTTTGTTTTTGAAAATCAATAAGTTTTTCAAAAATAATCTTTTTCACATCTATTAATTTTAAATTACCGGGAATTAGACTTTCTTGAACAGCTATTATTTCACTTACTTTTCTTGATCCAATTGCTATGTTTTCAATATATCTTCTTAACGATTCCTCATAACTTAAGTTTTGATAACCTTCATTAATTAAAAATGCTTCCATCATTGACCCTATAACATAATCAATAACACTAGTTACAATTTCATCTTTACTACTAAAATACTCATAAATTGTCCCCTTACCAATTCCCGCTTTGGCTGCTACTTCCTTTATTGTTACATCACTTACAGATCCTTTGTCCTTAATCAATTCCATAAACGAGTATATTATCTTACGCTTCTTATTCATTTAAGCTCTTTTTCTCGTAAGTAAATCATACAAAGCAGGGACAACCCACAACGTAAGAATGGTAGCGTAGACTAAACCACCTATAGATGTAATAGCTAGCGGTTGAAGTAATTCTCCACCTTCGCCTAGTCCTAGAGCCATAGGGAATAAAGCAAGCGAAGTCGTTAATGCAGTCATAAAGATTGGTCTTAATCTCGTTTGTCCTGCTTCAAATAATGCTTCACGAACCGTTTTACCATCTTCTCTTTGTTGATTAATATAATCAATCAACACTATACCGTTATTTACAATAATACCTGTAAGTACAATTAGTCCAATCATTGCTGGCATGCTAATTGGTAAACCTAAAACAACTAGTGCTAAGAATGCTCCTGTAAACGCTAGTGGAATTGTGAATAGAACTATGAAAGGATATACTACTGATTGGAACTGAATAGCCATTATCATATAAACTAATAGGACTGCTAATACTACCGCAATTGCCAAGTCAGCTACTGTATCCATTAAATTATCTTCAGTTTCTATTTTTATGTTTTCATAATTTTCTTTATATCCACTTGTGCTTTGATAATCAGATATTTTCTTAGCTACTTCCTCATCAATTATTGATTGTTGATATCCCTTTTCTAAGGCTGCACTAACAGTAATAACTCTTGTCTTACCATCTCGGTTAATACTTGCAAACCCAGTTGCATTTGTATCAGCATCCACGATTGAAGTACTTATATTCCCATCGTATATTGTTCCTTTTGCTAACTCACTTAGCTTTGGATCAGTATCTTCTCCACTCATAATTTGTTCTAAAGAAACTACGTAAACTTCATTTGAAGTTTCATCATATCTAAGTCCATTATTAATCATCAACGCCCCTATAGGTATAGATTCTTCATAATTTGGATTTGGAATATTTCCTTCTGTATCAAAGAATGGTACATTAGGTAAGTAAAGCGCAAATAACGGGTCCTTTTCATCAAGTTTACTTTTTATAGCATTTGATACATCATAATCAAACACTTGAACCATTCTTAAGAAGTTATATGCATCTATTTCACCCATATTAAATTCTTGTGCTGGTAACTTAATATCATATTTAACACCTTCAACAGGCACTATTAAGTTTGTGTTTCTTTCTTCTACCATACTAAATCCTAATCCTTGATAGAAAATCTCAATAGCAGACATAATATCTTTTTCCGTTAAACCACGTTTAATTGCGTTGTCTTTGTTTACTTCTAAACGAACAACATCGTTTGTTCTCTCGATTCCATTAGAATGATCCTTTGTTCCTTCAATGTCACTAAGTATCGCTACTAAATCATTAGCAACCTCTTCCATTTTGTATAGATCTTCCCCTTTAATAGAGATATTAATTCCACCACCAAACATCATATCTCCACCCATAGCTTGTGATGATGATTTAGTTGTAAAATCATTGATATCGTCTTTAGTTGCAGTTTCTAATCCTGTGAAATCTATATTTTCATATATGTCTAGAACTTCATCGGCAATTTCAAATGATGATCTGGTTCTGTTATCTTTCAGTAATATAGTGATTGATGCAGAATCATTCGACCCTCCTAAGAACATCATGCCTCCACCAATATCTGCACTCAATACATCTATCTCTGGAATTTCATCAATTTCAGAAATAATATAGTCAGTCACTTCACTTGTCTTCTTGAAATTTGTTCCCTTTTGCATTTCAATAGATATATCTATTTGACCCTCATCTGCTGCTGGCATTAGCTCAAACCCTTGTTCAATACCTAAATACATCGAGACACCAAATACTCCAAGTATAGTTATAAGTAGCACCCATTTAAACTTCAACATAAATGCAAGTGATGTACGATAACCACGATAGATAATGCTATTCTTTCTATCTTTCGTCTTCTTACTCTTCAAAATTTTAGCTGATAAACTCGGTACCAAAGTTAATGCTATCGCTAGCGAAGCTAATAAACTAAATGTTACTGTTAAAGCCATTGATACAAATATATCAGCAATCATATTTTCTATAAATAGAACTGGAATGAACACCATTACTGTAGTTAAAGTCGATGCTGTTATAGCTACTCCAACTTGTTTTGCACCCTCAATTGCAGCAGTTTTCTTGTCATATCCTTCATTTAATAGTCTATAAATGTTTTCTATGACGACAATTGAGTTGTCGACTAGCATCCCTATTCCTAAGGCTAATCCACCCATAGAAATCATATTTAATGTAACTCCAGAAAAATACATTAACAAGAATGCCCCAACTATTGAAATTGGTATCGATAACGCTACTGTTATCGTTGGTCTAATATCTCTTAAGAAAAGGAATAAGATAAATATCGCAACTGCAGCTCCAATTAACAAGTTATTTGTAATAGATCCAACTGACTGCTCTATATAATCACCTTGATTTAAAATTTCAACATACTCTGCATCAACTTCTTCGCTACCAGTTATATCATCTAACTTCTCTTGAATATTACTTACTACGTCAGTTATCCCAACATCACTTTGTTTAAAGAATGCTACTGTTACTGCATCTTTACCATTTACTTTATTATAAGAGTTTGTTGACTGATTAATAAATTTTATTTCATCTGCTAAATCAACAAGTCTAATAACTTCTTCTGTGTTTTCATCATAATATATCGGAACTTGTTCAAGTTCTGATATTCCTTCAATGTTATTTCCTAAATAAAGCATTTTAATGTTTTCACCATCTGGCGCAACACCAATTAATCCTTCTATATTTTGAGATTCGATAATCCTTAGTACATCTGCGTCTGTTAATCCGTAAGAATTGACTTTATCTGAATCTAAAGCTAATTCTAAGACTGTATCACTTGCACCGTTTAAATCAATACTCGCGACTCCATCAATACTCTCTAATTGATTATATAAATCTCTTTTAATCCACTCACTTGTGAGTATTAGTGGAGACTCTTCATCTTCAAAATCTCTGGTGATCGATGTTACCATTACTGGCATCATTGATGGATCAAATTTCATGATACTTGGATTTCCTACACCATCAGGAAAACTTATCATATCTAGTTTTTCTCTCATTTCTAAAAACGCCGTATCCATATTTGTACTTTGCGAGAACTCAATTATTACCATAGAGAAATGTTCACTAGAAGTTGAATTAATATTCTTGAAGTTACTTACACCCATTAAAGAAGACTCTATATTCTTAGTAACATCTTCTTCCACCTCATAAGGGTTTGCGCCTTCGTAACTCGTTACTACAGCTGCAAATGGCAAATTAATATCCGGCATTAACTCTAATGATAATTGTGATAAAGAAAACACTCCAACCACTATTAACATTAAAATACCCATCAACACTGTAATCGGTTTTCTTACACTATATTCTGATATCTTCATATTGCTCGCTCCTTTTCCGACTGACTGGTCGGTCAACATTTTATCACATTTATATTATCACAGTCAATACTTGAACAAAAAAACAAAAAAAGTGCTAAGTGTACTTCATCCTAACAAACTTGATTAGTTTACTTTAAATTACCGAATCCAGTACACAAATCACTTCCTTTATTTACAGTTAGCTATGTGATTATATGCTGTTTCATAAATATCTTTTATATGATTATCATTTAATGAATAGTAAATTATTACACCTTCTTTTCTATACTTAACTACTCCACCTTTTTTCATCATACTTAGTTGATGACTTACCGCTGATTGAGTCATATCTATTAATACAGCTATGTCGCATACACATAACTCATTTTCTATTAATACATCTACTATTTTCAGTCTTGTTTCATTACCGAGTATTTTAAAGAGATTAGATGTATTTTTTAATACTAATTCATCACTTCTCTTTACATTCTTTATAACATCTTGATGAACATGAGTTACATCACATCTTATATTTTTCATAATAACTCCTCATATTTCCTATATAGAATTCTTAAGGCATTCATCACAGCTAATAGAGATACCCCTACATCAGAGAATATTGCCATCCACATTGTAGTGATACCAAAGCCACCTAATCCTAAAAATAATAATTTTATTCCAAGTGCAAAAATTATATTTTGATAGACTATTTTCCTTGTAACTTTTGATATACTTATGGCTTTAACAAATGATGTAAGACTATCATCCATTATGATTACATCAGCAACTTCTATAGCTAGATCACTCCCTTTTTTCCCCATTGAAATACCAATATCTGCATTAAGTAACGCTGGAGCATCATTAATTCCGTCCCCTATAAATACTTTTTCTCCAGCAGACTTATGTTCTTTAATAATATTTACTTTATCCACTGGAAGAAGCGAAGCGTAATAATCTATTTCTAAAGTATTTGATACTTTTTCAGCTACTTCTGAGGAATCACCAGTTAACATATGAACATTAATTCCATTTTTATTAAGCTCTCTGATTGCATTTATACTACTTTCCTTTATTTCATCTACAATAACTATTTTTCCTAAATAGATATTATCGTAAGCGATATGAACAGTAGTTCCATCCCCTTCATTATATTCGTTTACCGAATACTGATTCATCAATTTATCATTTCCAACTAGTAAAGTCTTTCCCTGATATAACCCCACAAGCCCGTGTCCAGCAATTTCCTTTATTTCTTTTATCTCTAGTAAATCTAATCTGTTTTTCTCCTGTATAGCTTCAGCTATTGGATGTTTAGAGTATCTTTCTATTGATGCTGCTAATTGTAATATTCTATCTGATGTATATGTTTGGACTTTAAAATTTCCATAAGTTATTGTTCCTGTCTTATCAAGAAAAACATCTTTTACTTTTGTGAGTAGCTCTAGGTAGTTGCTTCCTTTAAATAATACATTCTGACTAGCGCTCTTACCAATTCCCGCAAAGTAAGATAATGGTATAGAGAGTACAAGCGCACAAGGGCAAGAAATAACCAGGAATACCGCTGCTCTATATAGATAACTATTGAAATTACTAAGACTAATTATAGATGGAACTAAAACTAATAAGAATGCAACAATCACCACCAATGGAGTATAAAATTTTGCGAACTTAGTGATAAACAGTTCAGTGTTAGATTTTGTATTAGTTGAATTTTCAATTAAATCAACTATTTTTGAAAGTGCAGAATCTTTGAAGGTCTTTATTACTTTAACTTCAATAACCTTAGATGTATTAATAAAACCAGAAAGAATCTCTGTTCCCTCTTCAGCTATTAATGGCATGGATTCGCCAGTCATAGCTGATGTATTAAACATCGTATCACCCTTAACTATAACTGAATCTACCGGGATTTGTTCCCCCACTTTAATTAAAAGAATATCACCAATCTTCAATTCATCAGGATTCTTAGTAATTTGTTTGATTCCTTTTAAAACAGTTACTTTATCAACTTTTAATGAGATTAATCCCTCTATCTCACCTCTAGATTTTTTTACAGCTCTATTTTGAAAATACTCACCAATAGAATAAAATATTAAAACAGCTATTGCTTCCCAATACTCTTTTATATACATAGCAGCTAAAGTCGCTATTAACATTAGTGTATTTTCATCTAAGATATATCTATTTTTTATACTTAGTATTGATTTTTTAACTATTTTGCTAGCAACTAGAATATATCCCATATAATAAAATATGTGTTCATTTAAAAAGTAACCTAGAGAAAATACTATAAGCCCAACTAATATAAATAAATATGAGAAGTCTCTCTTACGCTTTTTACTATTTGTACCCTTATAATAAACATTAACACCATCTTCAATAGAATCCACAATATTAGTCATAACTTCCAACATTATCTCAGTGTCAATTGAAGCATTAGTCACAATGTTCATAACTTGATTTGCTAAATTATAATTGGCCTCTTTAATATAACTTAGCTTATTTATCTCTTTTTCTATTTTACCCGCACACCCTGTGCACATCAGTCCATCCATTATTACTTGATACTTCATAATCTTCCCTCGCTTACTATATGAGCAAATATTCATACATCTATTACAATTATATGAATAGATGTTCATATAGTCAATACATAAATAAAAAAAACGACTTTCGTCGCCTTATTTAAATATCATTCCCCATATATCAACACCCAATAGTACTATAATGACATAATATAAAACCGCAAATATTAACACTACTTTTAGTAATCCTGCTGTTTTCTTTAGAATATGTTTTATTAAGCTAATTAAACCTAGTACTGATAAAACTCCAACGCCAATGACAATCAAAATCTGATTTAAATCACTTTGATTAATAAAATAATTGTCAACAAAACCTAGTATTTCTTCTCCGAATAAAAAATTCATAAATAATCCTTCAAGCAAGTTTGTAATAAATCCCATATTTTCCCCCTATATTTCTCTTCTTCCCTCCAAGGCTCTTAGAAGAGTAATTTCATCTGCGTACTGCAGATCTCCACCTACTGGTAATCCGTGTGCAAGTTTAGTTACCTTTATGTCAGAATTTTTAAGTAATCTTTTAATATACATTGAAGTTGCTTCACCCTCTATACTCGCGTTCAACCCAAGTATTAACTCCTTTATTCTCTTGTCCTGCAATCTTTCTAATAAACTCCTTAAATTGATATCCTCAGGACCAACTCCATTTATGGGAGAAATCACGCCATTTAAAACGTGGTACTTCCCATCGTATTTCTTCATCTTTTCTATAATTATAACATCTTTTGCTTCTTCAACAACTAATAAACTTTCTGTATCTCTATTCTTATCATTACAAATATAACATGGATCAGTATCGGTAATATTCCCACATATCGGGCAATGAAACAATGTATCCTTTGTATCAATAAGAGCTTTAGTAAATTTATCTATCTCTTCTTTTTTTATTTTATTTACCGTATATAGTGATAATCGTTCAGCAGTTTTTGGACCTATTCCAGGATACTTACTAAAGCATTCTATTAACTCCGTGATTGCTCTTGGGTACTTCACTAAAAACCAAATCCGCCTAGCATATTAGAATATTTTCCCATTTTCAATTCTGTCTCTTTATCAACACTTTTCATTGCATTATTGACTGCAGCGACAATTGTATCCTCTAACATCTCAATGTCCTCAGGTCCCTCCATAGCTTCTGGATTGATCTTTATTCCAACTAGTTCTTTAGTACCTTTAATATTAACAGTCACTACTCCTCCTGCTGTACCAGTAAAAACCGAATTTTCTAACTCTTTTTGAGTCTCCATCATTTCTTTTTGTAACTTTTGAATTTTTTTTAACATTGCTGGATTCATTTTAAACTCCTTATTTAATATTTATTTTTTCTTCGCCAAACAACTCTATAGCACGCTTCACAATTTCTGGTGATTCCTTTTTCTCTTCAACTACTTCTAAACCTGGATAATCAATCATACTTAAGACTGGTTCTAATATCCCTACAGAAAACTGGTCAACGTACTCTTTTCTTTTCAACGCCCAGACTTCTTTAGGAAGGGCCATATAATTATATTCTTGATTATAAACATCTTTTAATAACTTTATCATCTTTTTTCTTACATCTGATCGCATTAATTTATTAACTGTAACAACATGATCAAATATAATAATAAAGAAATCCTCTGACGCGACAACTACCTCTCCTTGTGAAAACTCTTTTGCAACTGCAAATACATGTGGCTCTGCCTTTATGTTAATCTGATTCCAAAGTTTGGATAGTTTTTCTTTATTTTCCTTTGCTTTTGGTTTATTACTCATCGCTAAAGACAAAGTACTCGTAATAATATTGACATCGAAGACATCTACAATGATCTTCTTTTCAGGCTCATCAAATATGTTAGAATCTTCTTCTATAATTTCCTTTTCAGGTTCAATACTTGCTTCTTTTATAACCACATTTTTAACTTCTTTAATCTCTGATTCTTTCACAAATAAGCCTTCAGATATTTTTTTCTCAAGTTCTTCTATTCTTTTATATAATCCAGCTTCTCCTTGTTGAACAAAATCAGTCATTTTTATCAATGTTAATTCTAAAAAAGTTCTCGGGTTATTTGTAAATCTCATTTCTCTTTGTGAATTACTTAAACATTCGATATAGAAAAATATCATTTCGTTGTTTAGTTTATTAGCTAAATCGATAAACTTTTTATTAGAAAAGATTGCTTTACCAAAATTATCCGTACTGACATTTTTTAAGACTAATATATCTTTTAAGAAAACAATCATTTGATAATTTACTCTGTTAATTTCTTTTCCGTTTTCAATCAACTCATCAATAATCATAAATGCATTAAAAACATTACTGTTTGATATATTCTCAAATATATCAATTATTTTGATATCGGAAACAGTCCCCGCAACCGCATGCACGTCTTTATCATTTACAACATCATCAGAATATGAGATAGATTGATCTAATAAACTTAATGCATCCCTCATTCCACCTTCAGCTGCTTCTGCGATTGCATCTATTGCTTCTAGTGTTACTTTTATTGCCTCTTTATCAATTATTTCCTTTAATTTGGTTTTTATATCTTTAATAGAGATTTCTTTAAAATCAAACCTTTGACAGCGTGAGTGAATCGTTGCTGGTATTTTGTGAGGTTCTGTTGTTGCTAAAATAAATATTACATGACTAGGTGGCTCCTCCAACGTTTTAAGCAATGCATTAAAAGCACCAATGCTTAGCATGTGAACCTCATCAATAATATATACTTTATACTTTCCTTGACTAGGAGTATATTTAACTTTATCTCTAATCTCACGAATCTCATCTACACCGTTATTACTAGCTGCATCTATTTCGATAATGTCTGAAAACATTCCTTTTTGAATTGTTAAACAATTATCGCAAGTACCACATGGTTCACTAATTGGGTAACTTTCACAATTTACTACATTTGCAATAATCTTAGCTATACTCGTTTTACCAGTTCCACGTGGACCGCTAAATAAATATGCGTGAGATATCTTTTCATTTTTTAATGCATTCTGAAATGTCTTAGTTACGTGTTTTTGCCCTGCTATATCTAGAAAGCGTTGCGGGCGATATGCACGATATAGTGCCTTATATGACATATTATGCACCTACCTTTTCTTACATTAGATTTATTATAACATATCTGCTATTTTTTGTAATTACATTAGAGGGTTTTTTGTGACAATAAATTGTGATAATATTTTAGTAGACATAATAAATAATAAAGGATATGATTCTATGATGAATGATACAATTTGTGCTATATCAACACCCTATGGCGAAGGTGCAATTTCTATTATAAGAATATCAGGAAGTAGTGCATTTAATATAGTTAACAAATTATTTTTAAGCAAAGATTTAAACAAACTAAGGACTCATACAATGCATTATGGAAAACTCTTTGATAACAAAACCAATGAGATTATTGATGAAGTTATGATTAGTGTTATGAGGGCGCCTAAGTCATTCACTACAGAAGATATAGTTGAGATCAATTGCCACGGTGGATTATATGTAACTAAAAAAGTACTAGAATTATTACTTACAAATGGGGCAAGATTAGCTGAACCAGGTGAATTTACAAAAAGAGCATTCTTAAATGGTAGAATCGACCTAACGCAAGCTGAGTCAATTATGGATATGATTAACGCAAAAACTGCTGCTTCGCTCAAAATGGCTAATCAAGGATTATCCGGAAGCATATCAAAACTCATTACTTCTTTAAAAGACAAAATTATTGATATTATTGGCAAAGTAGAAGTAAACATTGATTATCCTGAATATGATGATGTAGAAGTATTGACACATGAGGTATTAAAGCCAACAGTGTTCTCATTACTTAAACAAATCGATGAAATCTTAGAAAAATCACAGACTGGTATAATAATGAAAGAAGGTATCAAAACCGCCATCGTAGGAAGACCTAACGTTGGAAAATCCAGCATTTTAAATTTACTACTCGATGAGGACAAAGCAATAGTCACAGATATTGCTGGTACGACACGAGATCTTGTTGAGGGTAATATCAATGTTAAAGGTTTACTGCTTAAGCTAATTGATACTGCGGGTATTAGAAATACAAGCGACACAGTAGAGAGAATTGGAATTAAAAAATCTTACACTGCAATTAATGATGCAGATTTAGTTATATTAGTTTTAGACTATTCATCTGATTTAACAAAAGATGATAAAGAACTGATGAAACGAGTTAAAACTAAAAATCACATCATAGTTGTTAACAAGGTTGATTTACCAAAGAAAATTCAACTAATAGGAAATTCAAACTACGTTATGATTTCAACGAATGAAGAGACTGGAATAGAAAACCTAAAGAGTGCAATTCTTGAGAAAGCTGGTGTCTCTGATTACAAGAAAGATCTAACTTACTTGTCAAATATAAGACAAATCACTAAATTAAAAGAAGCAAGATACTCCTTAAAAGATGCATTAGAATCCATTAGAGATTCTATGCCAGTTGATTTAATTAGTATTGACTTACAGAATACATATTATTTATTAAATGAAATCTTAGGAATACAGTCAACTGATTTAATAATTGATGAGTTATTCAGTAGATTTTGTTTAGGAAAATAGGTAAAAGTTTAAAGTTTAAAGATTATTATTTATGACATTGTTTTTAACAGCATAAATCCCTGAAAATCCTAAATATGATTAATCCTGCTGGATTACTGTGGGGAATATGGCATGGATGGCTACTTTATCTTTATTAATAA
Source organism: Mycoplasmatota bacterium (assembly GCA_018394315.1). Classification (GTDB taxonomy): domain Bacteria; phylum Bacillota_I; class Bacilli_A; order MAG-NZ; family MAG-NZ; genus Zrk6. The sequence goes on from CP074575.1 coordinate 519,677, forward strand.
TAAAGTTTATAATACTTTCTTTTTGATATGATTCTGTATATTACATTGCCATTGGAAGTGGTTGGGTGGATTATCACTTTCTACCTAGAAAAAAGAAAATAAATGAAAAAGATGATGAACAAAATTAGTTCTCATCTTTTTCTTCAAGGTACGACCTTTTCACTCCGTTTTTTCTAAACCCTACTATTGAATCTAAATTAACATTGCATGCTGCTTCAAATATTGATTTATCAATATTTGGGTTTACCTTTTTATATTTACTAATAAAATTTTTTATTTCTTTTCTTTTACTTCCTAGCACCTTACATCCAACTGTACATCCACAGTCCATAAAATCCATCTCAATATAATTTTTCCACCTAATTATACTTTCTTCTTTTACTAAATAAAGAGGTCTTATAAGTTCCATATTTCGATAATTTTCTGATTTGACTTTAGGTAGCATTGTTTTAAATTCATAAGCATAGAATGTATTGAGCATGGTTGTTTCTATCACATCGTTAAAATGATGACCTAATGCTAATTTATTACAACCTAGCTCTTGAGCAAAGTTGTATAAAAATCCTCTACGCATTCTAGCACATAAATAGCAAGGCTGATCCTTTGAAATTTCATCAACAATATCAAAGATGTGAGATTCTCTTATTTTTACTGGGATATTTAGTCTCTTACAATTATCTTCTAAGAGTTTTCTGTTTTCTTTATTAAACCCTGGATCCATTGATATGAACTCAATTTCAAATTTTTCTTTACCGTGTCTTTGAATTTCCTGAAGTAGTTTTGCGAGTAGCAGGCTGTCTTTTCCTCCTGATATTGCGACAGCAACTTTATCTCCTTCATTTATAAGCATGTATTCTTTTAACGCTCTTGTGAATTTTCCCCATATCTCTTTTCGATACTTTTTTATAATACTTCTCTCAATATCTTTGATATCTATCTTGCTCATCTTTATCACCTTAAAAAAAATAGTATATTAATCTATACTATTTTTTATTTCCTCTTCTTAAGATATTTATTCCAAATAATTCTTTTTCAGTTGCATAGAACAAACCATACGCAATTGGCAGCATAATTACTAATGCAATTAAACCATTTACAAGAGCCTTCTCCCAATTGTATTGTATAAATCCTGCTTTATTATAATCTTTTTGGAACCCGTCTTTTAAGTCTAATTTTTCTTCAACTTGTGCAGCTGTCAAATATTCATCAACATCATAATGATCTTCTAAATGAATTATCTCAATCTCTTGTCTACCATATACATCTTCAACATTCGATCCATCAATTATAAGAGAATATTCATTTCCGCTGCAACTACCAATTTCTATACTTCCAATAAGTACATTAGTTCCACTTAGCCATTGTAATCTACTAAAACCGACTTCCTCTTCATAAAGGTTATCTTCTGTGCTGCAGTATAATATAACATCAATAATACCTAACTCAGGAACATTACCAGCCATTTTAATATTCTTACCGACGATATATAAATCTGATTCCATATTAAATTCTTGAGCTACCATTCTATGTATATCAAATGTGTAATCACTAGAACTTACTGATATAATAGGTGTATGTTCATATTTATAACTAATTATCTCTAAATAGTCAATTCCAGCTTGATCTTCACTCCTGTTTTGGAAATATTCTTCCCAATTGATAGTAGTATCTTCCTCTGTATATGAATTTATGGATATGATCGTTACACCAATTAACACTAGTGTTAACCAAACTATTCCTCTAATTTTACTGTTCTTAGTCATTAATAATACCTCCATCAATACTTGCCATAATATTATACTACAAATGATTTTATTACTCAACTATTATTTTAAGCAAGGAAATTTATACTAAATTATAGTATTTTAATGTAAAGTATATATATATATTGCAAAAAGAATAATTTTATTGTATAATTGAGCATAGAATAATATTAAGGAGGTGTTTATATGTCCTTTCAATGGTATTCAAAAAATGAAAGTGAAGGAATTGCAACAATTTATGATTCTAATATCACACTTAATAAATCTGCAAGCGGGTACTTAGAATCAGCTTATTCAGTAATGCTCGGATATGACCCAGCTAACCAAATTATAGCTATTAGACCTTTAACAAAAGAAACTGACAATTTGGGACACATTCCTGACGATAAAAAATATAAAATTACTGTGAAACCAAGTTATTCGAGAATAAGCAATAAGTTGTTTATTAAATCATTATCAGAGGACACCGGTATAAAGTTTAAAAAAAGTGAGGCACATAAGTTTCTCACACACTGGGTAGCAAGTGAGAAAATTCTCACTATTAATCTAAACGAGGAGGTTAAATAATGGGAGATTTGGCTGGAGTAATGATGTTCTTTTGGATCGTCATAATCGTAGTTGCATTCATTATTGAGGTCAATACTTTAGATCTTGTAAGTATTTGGTTCTCATTAGGGGCAGTATTTGCATTTGTTGCTTCACTTATGGGAGCGGACGAAATGTCTCAAATGTGGGTATTTATTGGATCAACAATAATTCTTTTGGGACTGACAAGGCCGTTAGCGAAAAAGTATATGATAAAGAACAAGGTAAAAACAAACGCTGATAGACTAGTTGGTAAAATTGCCAAAGTAACAAAAGTAATTCCAATTGGTGAGCGTGGAGAAGTTAAAATAGATGGAAAATTCTGGTTAGCTTTCTCAAAGGATACATCACAATTTGAAGTAGATGAAAGATGCGAGGTACTTGCAATTGAAGGTGTTAAGTTACTTGTAGGAAAATTAAAGGATTAATTATCCTTCCTAAAACAACGAAAGAAGGTGATGCATAATTTCAACAATAATCCAATTCATTATAATTGGCTTTGTTATCAGTTTTGTTTCTAAGAATTTTAAAAATATTGATAAGAAATACGACATCAAAGGTTCAGTTAATAAAGTTGTTGATACAATTTCACAGGAAATTAATAAATCAGATAAAAATAAAGATCAATCAAAAGATATTTATGCATCAAGTCATAAGAAAGATTCTTATGAAAATGCGGAAGCTTTATACAAAGCAGGTATAATTACAAAGAAAGAATTAAAGGATTTAAAAAATAAATAGAAGGAGAGTATTATTATGGACAATGTATGGGTTTATTTTCTTGCTGTATTGATTATTATTGTATTAATCGTAATCGCGGTTAGTGTAAAAATCGTCCCTCAAGCGAGAGCTTACGTAATCGAAAGGTTAGGAGCATATCACGGAACATGGGAAACAGGAATTCATTTCCTAGTACCGTTCTTAGACAGAGTAGCAAAGAGCACTTCTCTTAAAGAGCAAGTAATCGACTTTGCACCTCAACCAGTTATCACAAAGGATAACGTAACTATGCAAATTGATACTGTGGTTTATTTCCAAATAACTGACCCTAAATTATTAGCATATGGAGTTGAAAGTCCTCTTAAAGCAATCGAAAACTTAACAGCTACAACATTACGTAATATCATTGGTGATTTAGAATTAGACCAAACATTAACATCTCGTGATTTAATTAACACTAAGATGAGAACTATCTTAGATGAAGCAACTGATCCATGGGGTATTAAAGTAAATCGTGTAGAAGTTAAAAACATCATGCCACCTCAAGATATCAGAGATGCTATGGAGAAACAAATGCGTGCTGAACGTGAAAGACGTGAATCAATTCTTAGAGCCGAAGGGGAAAAGAGATCTTCTATCCTTTTAGCGGAAGGGGAAAAACAATCTGCTATCCTAAAAGCTGAAGCTGCTAGAGAGTCTCAAATTCGTAGAGCTGAAGGGGAAGCTGAAGCAATTATTAAAGTACAAGATGCAACGGCTCAAGGTATAAAATTAATTAAGGAAGCTTCTGCTGACAAAGCATACTTAACTCTTCAATCATATGAAGCATTAAAAGAAGTTGCTAAAGGTCAAGCGACTAAAATAATTATTCCAAGTGAAATCCAAGGAATCGCTGGACTAATGGCAAGTGCTGCTGAGCTTGTTGAAAAAACAAATACTTCAAAGAAGTAAAATCTTAAGAAAATCCACATTTTGTGGATTTTTTTATATTACAATATTTTCAATTTCAGTTCTGACATACTCCTTTTCTTCTCTCTTTTCAATGAACTCGATCGAGTTAATTGCCATGTCCTTGAATTCTTCATATTCTTCTTTGTTTCCTAGTACACTGCAAGCTCTTGCCATGGCCTCATATGCAAATGTTAGGTCAAATCCTTTAATATCATTAGCTTTTGTTAATTCTAAACAAGCTTTAGCATGATATAGTGACTGTTCTCCCATTCCTGCTTCAGCGTATACTCGTGAGATTTGCCATTCGCCTCTTTGATGGTGTAACGGTGTTCCGACTTCACCCCAATGATATCTAGAAGTGTGTGAACAATGAATCATGTTTAAAGTGTCTTCCTTAGTCCTATTCTCTCCTAAGTCTATATAATTCTATGTTTTATTAAAGGTATCAGCTGCTATTTTCTTGTGAAACTCTTTTATATTCTACATATAAACCTCCTTGTTTTTGTAAAGCAAATTTCATAAAAATATGCTTATGAGTATATTATTTCAAATAATACGCAAATGATGTATTTTATTCTAAACACGTAATGACACTTATCTTATACATATATTATTATAATACATAAGATAATAAGGGGTGAGTGATTATGAAGGGAAAGTTTTCGTATCTATATGCTAATAAACGCACTATAATTGGACTAGTCGCATCAGCACTTCTTATTACATTATCTATAATTGAAACCTATACGTCTTCTCAAATAGCAACAGAAATTAAAATGATTGCTATTGGAGTATTAGGTTATAGTAATGTTAGAGGGGTTTTAGGGAGAGGTTTGGAGTCTGTAGAAACCTTTTTAAAAATCACAGGGAAAGCAATCGAGGAAGTTAAAGACATTATAGAGCCAAAATAAGAAGAAAGAAGGTAAATGCTAATTGTATTTACCTTCTTTCAAAATTACTGCTATAATTAGGTATCATCATAAAGGAGTTATTCTATGATAAACTATTTAAATGAACTTATGAAGGATATAAATCAACTAGAAGATAAATCTGCAGTCTCAATAGAAAAATTAGCAAATAAATATTATAAGTTTCTCCCAAAATTTAATGAAGCATTTTTAGCAATCTGTAATCAATTGATTATTAGTGAGAAACTTTACTTATTTTCTATAGCAACATTATGGTTAAAAAAAAGAAAATCTATATTAGATATTAAGCACTTGTCATTATATGAAAATTGGATTGAGAAATATGTTGATAACTGGGGAAAATGTGATCAACTTTGTTATAGGCTTATAAACCCTCTTATTGAAAAGTATGATGAATTGTACACATATATTGTAAAGTGGAGTAATTCAAGTAAACCAACCACAAGAAGAGTGTCTTTAGTATCTTTTATTCACTCTTCTAAAGGGCACAGCGTACTCTATGATTTTAATAAGATATTACCTATTATTGATAAGTTGAAAGATGATTCAGATATTCATGTGCAAAAAGCTGTTGGATGGGTATTAAAGTGTTCATACTATAACTATCCAAGTGAAGTTGTCATTTATTTGAGAAAAAATGTAAAAATTTTAAATAGACTTATATTTAGATACTCTCTAGAAAACATGCCTATAGATTTAAAACAAGAATTAATGAGTTTAGACTATAAGTAAAACATTCCTCGATGGAATGTTTTTTCTAACTAGATATAGAAATTCATAAATTATAAGGGAGTAAACTATATTTACTACTATATCTATTATCAGTTTTAATCATTACATATATCTTTCGATATAATCTAAACAACGCCACATTAACTTTAATCTATACATATTTCCCTCCTATTTTTTCAAATTTATTGTTTTTGCATCAATATTACTTAAAGTTTTTAGTGTACCACTTATATCACCATCTAATACTTCTGCATCAATGTTTTTCATAGTAATTAAACCACCTTGAGAAGTAACAGTTAAGTTTCTTATATCAAGATCTTTAATGGTTTTTGCTCCTGCACCCAAATTGTATATGTGATTTTTACCAATGATTTCCTGAATAGTCACCAATCCAGATCCAATTGTAGCTAATAGATCATTCGACTGAACTTCCTTAATCGAAATTGATCCATGACCTAAATCTAATATAATATTCTTAGAGTTTATTTCTCTAATAATTACAGGTCCACTACCACTTTTTATAGATATTTTCTCCGTATCTATTTCCTTTACGGATATCGGACCGTTCTTTAAATTCACATCTAAATTTTTAGTTTCAATCTCTGTTAAATTGAGTGATGAGTTACCTACATGAGTTGTTAAATTTGTCAATTCCATGTTTTTTATACTAAGTGGGCAATCAGTAACAATCGTCAATGATTTAATAACACTTGGAACAGTTATTCTTAACTTTTTTCTGCCCGCATATTTAATACTAGATTTAGGAATAGAGTAATCAATAATTTCTCCATTTTCATCAATCGTAATATTGTTCTTTATTGTGTTGGGTATTGATTTGAAGACAACCTTGTTCTCATCATTACCTTCTTCAACACTAACACTAATGAAACTGTTGTTATCATCATTTATATTGATTGTTAGTGTATCTTTATGAACCTCAATTTCTTCAGCCTTAGAACCCTTGAAGTCCACTGAGTCACCTACCATTCCGCTAAAATCCATAGTTTTTAATTTATCTACTGCATTTTCAATCTTTGTATTTATTTTTTCAATAATATTTTGCTTTTGTACTGTCTGAACTGCTTTTGAAATAACATCATTTGTTTTATCAATAATCCTGTTTACGTCTAGCATATCAACAGTATTTTCTATTCCTCTTTTAGCAAATTCTATTTGAGATTCTAAATAATCCCTAACATCTTCTGATCTATTAGTACCTAAATCACCATTAGCAGTAGCTGCAATTTCTTCAGGCGTTTCTAATATTCTAACAACTTCTTCTTCTGATGCACCATCTGAAACTGCCTCTACAAAGTATGACTCATACTCCTCTAAGATTGAATCTTTATCCTCTTTCTCTACTTTTAACAAGCTTTCCAACTTACTCATAAATTCTACTTTACTCATTTTCTAATCCTCCAATTAAGTTATTCACTTTCGTACTAAATAGTTCCCATTCATCTATTAAAATAAGTAATCTCTTATTTCCAATACCTGTTAAAGAATAATATTTTCTTCTTGGACCATCTGTACCTTCTCTCTCATAAACCTCTAAGTTTCCATCATTAGTTAACTTTCTTAACATGGTATATATAGTGCTCTCACCAATTTCTAATACTAATGACAGACTTTTAACTAATTTATAGCCGTATGTATCTTCTTTCTTCAATTCATTCAACACACACACCTCTACAACACCTTTCTTAAATTGAGTATCCATACTGTCCCTCCTTCTGTTCACTTCCTCTATTTACAATTGACTCATCTGATTTTGCTGATTTCTTATCAAACTCATTAATACTACTACTTTTCCTACATCGTAATATGCAGTAGCATATCTAAAAAAATATTACTACTTCTCTATATACTACACCATTATATGAAGTAGTTACAATACCATTATATGCAACTACTTCATATAATGCAATAGTTTTTTCTAAAAAATTATTTATTGATAGCAAAAAAGCCATAAAATGGCTTTGTTGTGCAACTATTTAGTGAGTTTTTTTTTAATACTCACAGTTTTTAACTGTTCTCGGGAAAGGAACAACGTCTCTTATATTCTCAATACCTGTAATATACATCACTAATCTTTCAAAGCCTATCCCATACCCGGAATGAATATATCCTCCATACTTTCTTAAATCAAGGTACCAACTAAGTTCTTCTTGCGGTACGTTCATTTCCTCCATACGTTTAAGTAATTTATCATAACGCTCTTCACGTTGAGATCCTCCAACAAGTTCACCTGCACCGGGAACTAATAAATCCATAGCTGCTACTGTTTCATTATCGTCGTTTAATCTCATATAAAATGCTTTAATATCTTTTGGCCAATCAACTACATATACCGGTCCATTAAAGTGTTCAACTAGATATTTTTCGTGCTCTGTAGCTAAATCCTCACCTTGTGTTGGTAGGTTTTCAAATGACGTATTTTTTTTATTTGCTTCTTGTAAAATGTTAATAGCTTCTTTGTGTGTCACTTTAACAAATTTTGATTCTAGCACTTTATTTAATTTATCTAATAGACCTTTTTCAACAAATTTATTGAAAAACTCCATTTCTTCTGGTGCTCTATCTAAGATATATTTAATAACATATTTAATCATATCTTCAGCTAACTCCATATTATCATTTATATCTGCAAAAGCAATTTCTGGTTCAATCATCCAAAACTCTGCAGCATGTATTTTTGTATTCGAGTTTTCTGCTCTAAATGTTGGTCCGAATGTATAACAATTTCTAAAAGCAGCAGTATACGCCTCTACATGTAGTTGTCCTGTAACTGTTAGATTAGCTGGAATTTGGAAAAAGTCTTGCTTATAATCTACTTCTTTATCTATCTTTGGTACATTATTTAAATCTAATGTAGTTACTCTAAACATCTCTCCAGCACCTTCACCATCATTACCAGTAATAATTGGTGTGTGTACATAAACAAAATCTAATTCTTGAAAAAACGAGTGTATAGCATGAGCAATTAAACTTCTTACTCTAAACACAGCATTGAAAAGATTAGTTCTTGGTCTCAAATGAGAAACCTCTCTTAAAAATTCTCTTGAATGCCTTTTAGGTTGGATTGGAAAATCCTCCTCACTTGGGCCTAGTAATTTAACTGCTTTTGCTTTAATTTCGAAAGGTTGTTTTCCTTCTGGTGTTAATTCAACCACACCACTAACTTCGATACAACTTCCTACTCTATATTTACTAACTTCCAAAAACTCATCTAAGTGTTCACTTTCATAAACAACCTGAATTGTTTTGAAGAATGAGCCATCGTGTAAATCAATAAAACCAAATGATTTTTGTGCTCTATTGTTTCTTATCCAGCCTCTCAATCTAACTTCTTTTCCGCCATAAATACTTGTTTCTCGATATAGTTTTCTTACTGTTAAATCCATCTTTTTCCTCCTAATAAAAAAAGTCCCAAATAGAATATTAATTCTATCTAAGGACGTAAAAATACGCGGTACCACCTTAGTTCATAATGTAAATTATGCACTCAACTCTTTTAACGCAAGATTACGGTTGGGTCTACTTAATTTCTTCCAACAAGCTCGTAATTGTTTTTCATAAATGTCTTATTATTAGTTCGCAGCACCACTAATTCTCTTTAAATAGTGTCATTTATTACTCATTAGTCATAGCTTATATGTTATTATACATTATTTTTTTTCTGTGTCAATCACTTCAGTCTCTATTTCTACCTGTGATATTTCAGAAAAACGTCTAGATATTTTATTACTAGTAGTATGTACATCTTTTACTCTTTTAGTAACTGTATCAATTGTTTTTGATAAATCATCCCATCTCTTTTTATACCTATTAAAATCATCACCTAGCTTACCTAGCTCATCCTGTATAACTTTCGCATGTTTATCTCTTTCAATGTCTCTTAATACTGCTTGAATTATCGTTAGCATACTCATGATAGTTGTAGGCGAAGTTAATGCAACTTTTTTGTTTTGAGAATGTACTATAATGTCTGGGTGATACGCATTAATTTCCGCAAAAACAGCTTCAGCAGGAATAAACATAATTGCCTGTTCAGAAGTTTCACCGGGAACGATGTACTTTTCACTAATATCGTTTATATGTTTTTTAACATCATCCTTAAACTTCTTAGTAGCTATGTTTCTTTCCATATCCGGTAAACTTCTATCTACCATTCTTTGATAGTTCTCTAAAGGAAATTTTGAGTCTATACAAATGTTACCTAATGGCTCAGGTCCATAAATAATTGCATCAACCATAGTCCCGTTTGACATTTTTCTCTGGAGTTCATAAATCTTCTTGTTATTATCCCCAAAAATAGATGATAGTATTTGATTTAACTGAACTTCACCGAACGTACCTCTCGATTTTTTGTCAGTTAGTACTGATTGTAAATCTACAATGTTAGTTGATAATTGTTCTATCTTCTTCTGCGCTTCATCAATTTTTGATATTCTCTCTAAGATATTGTTGAAGGTTTTTGTTGTTTTTTCAAAACCTTCATTTAATCTTTCTTCCACTTTTTCATTGATTCTAGTTAATTGCTTCTCTACCTCACTGTTCAGGCTTTTAAAATCTTTAGTAATTTGTGTATTTAAAGAATTTCTAAATTCATTTATATCCTTATTAAGTTTTTCATTATTGCTTGATATATTTTTGGATAATTCTAATTTTAATTCTCCATACTCTTTGGTGATCTGAGTAGTGAAGTTATCCTTGAATTCAGTAATTTCTTTATTCATTTTTTCGCTATTATTTGAAATTGATTTAGTTAGTTTTAATGATAATTCACCACTATCTTTTGTTATTCTGTTCAGCACTTCATAGTTCTGTTCTAATTGAGATTTATTGAACAATTGCTTAATCTGACTTAGTTCACTGTTTTTTTCTTTTCTCAATAATATAAATAAATTCAGGATAATTACTATTACTATCCCCATTCCAATTAAAGTATCTCCCACTTACTTCACCCCTTATAATAAATATTTACTTCATTGTTGTTAACTTCTTTATATAAATAAAGTTCTGTCTTATTGCTTATAATTATATCATTGACAGTGACTATTCCGTAATCATAATTAAGATCAATATTAACCCCTTTGTATATTTTAGTAATTAAGTCGGTACAGTATCGCTTGTTTGGGTTATCATAAAAGGGAAACCAGTTATAAGTTTGATCTATGTATTTTTCGTAATTAAGTTTAGCTTCATTGTCAATTCTTAAACCAATTACTTCTATTTCATTTTCTAACCAGTCATTATCATATATTTTAACAATATTATCATTATCCAAATTACCAAAAATTTCTACAGTTTTATTATCTTCTAAAATCACAGCAGCGTGACCACCAACAAAAAACGATATCATATCCCTTAAGAATAAATTGGGATTACCACTTTTTCTACTTAATAAAACATCCCCGTAATTATTCAAAGTAATATTAGATTCTATTTTGTAGTAGTTTACATCATCAATAGTTTCCTGGTAAACTGCTTTTTCTTTAAATTCGAGTAACTCTTTATTAATTAGAAAAGTCTCCACCATAGTGTGAAGAATATAAACACATAATAGAATTAACAACACTTTTATCAATTTCATAATTTCACCTAAACAAAAGAGCCCCTTAGGCTCTAATTTTATCATATAACGAATATATTGACTATTATCTAGCTTTAATAACTAAACAACGATTTGGATCTTCTCCAACTGATTCAGTATACACATCTCTCCACTCGGATAATTTAGCATGAACTATTCTTCTTTCATAAGAATTCATAGGATCAAGAATAGCTTCTATTTTTGTTCTTGCAACTTCTTTAGCAGTTCTTGTAGCTAACATCTCTAATTGTAAGATTCTATTATCTTTATACCCACCAATATCGACATTAAAGTTTATTTTTTCATCTGAATATATATACATAATTTGTTTGCACATAAATTGGATAGCATTTAATGTTTTTCCTTCTCTACCAATAAGAAGTGGATTATTGTCTGTTTGGATACTAAACGTAGTTGAATTTTCATTGTTTTTAATATCAATGCTATAATCAATATCCATTCCCTCTAACATATCTTTTAAATAATTATAAATAACATCAATAATATCTTCATCTATTCTCGCTTCAACAGTTAATGTTTTACCTTTTAATAAACTTTTCTTTTCTTTAATGATTTCTAGTTTTATCTTATCTTTACTAACTCTTAACTCTGGAACTGCTAGTTCCAATGCTTGCTCAAGCGATTTTACTTCAAACTGAATTTTTCTCATAAATTACCTCTTAAGGTCAAGTAGTTTTTTATCTGACAATCTATAATTTATAGTTGTTTGTACTAATGAATATGTGTTACCTATCATCCAGTAGAAACCTAATGCAGCTGGCGAAGAATAAGCTACAAACGCCATCATAAATACCATTACATACATCATTACTTGCATTTGTTTTTGCATACCTTGCGCTTTTTCATTTCTACGATAGTTAGGAACATTGCTTTGTGCTTTCTTACTTCTTCTTTGAGACACATATTGTAATGCAAACATTGTCGCTGCTACTACAATAGGAATAATTATATATGCAAAGTTTGAAGGAATCTCATCTTTTACCACTTTAAGTAAATCAATTCCGAAGATTGTAGTATTTCCGCCTATTTCATTTAAATCTAAAACACCTGTTCCCATATTATTAGGAATTCTTCTAACAGCATAATAAATAGCTAAGAAAATCGGCATTTGTAAGAAAGGTAATAAACAACCAAGTGGATTTACTCCATATTTTCTATATAATTGCTGAATCTCCATTTGCATTCTTTGTTGAGATTCTTTATCTTTTTTATCAGCATATTTAGCCTGTATTTTTTGTTGTTCTGGTTGCATTGCCTGCATCTTTAAACTCATATCATTACTCTTTGAATAAATCGGCCAACCTGCAGTACGAACTATTAAAGTAGTTATAATAATTCCGACAAAGTAATACCCACCAGCAATCTCAGTCACTTTATACAACATCCAAGATACTGGATATACAATATATTTAGTGAAAAAAGATCCTTCATATGTAATTGGTGATTCCAAAACTTCTTGAGATACGCATCCACTTAGTACTAATACAATTACTAACAATGTGATTATCATTTTTAATTTATTAAACTTGATCATGTGTTCTCCTTCTAAACATCTCTGCTTTCTTCAAAAGCTTTATGATGTTTTCCTCTATTTCTTTAAATTTTAACTCTCTTGCTACTAACTTAATCACTATAAATATATCCATTTTTTCCAAATTTGAACTATTCTTTTGGATGATTTCTCTTACTTGTCTTTTTATGTGATTTCTTTCAACTGCATTCCCGTATTTTTTATTGACAGAAACTGCATATCTAAAGTTAGTTATTTTTCTGTTTTCTGACTTATAAATAACAAAATATTTATTACCAACTGTTTTCCGTTTTTTAAGAATTTGAACGATTTCGTCACTCTTCTTTATTCTATATTTTTTTTTCATCTCAAAAAAAAACTTGAAAAAGATATTATTTTTTTCAAGTGGTCCGAGTTTTTATTATTTAATTAAACAGCTAATCTTTGTCTACCTTTTCTACGTCTTCTTTTTAAAACATTTCTTCCGCCTGGTGTAGCCATTCTTGCTCTAAAACCATGCGTTTTTGCTCTCTTGCGAGTATTTGGTTGATATGTTCTCTTCATAAAGACACCTCCTAATTAAACAGTTGCGCATTATATTATCTCAAAAAGATAACCAAAAGTCAACTTCTTTTTTTATTAATGAAATTGGTAAATTTTTGTGCCTACTCAAAGACTCTCCATAAATACTCTTGAGTGCCTTCAACATAAATATATATATTGAATATATTTCTATCCGACTTTGTTATATTAATAAAATTTTCTCCAGTAGTCAAGTTATATTCTTCAATTTCTTTTTTATAATCAGAATAAATCATATGAATATAAATTTTAGCATCTTCTAAAGACTCAATTCTTAGTTTCACAGTTCTATCATCATACTCAATAATTTCAACCTGATCAGTAACTACATAATCCTTATATAGAATATTAATAAACAACTCTTTATTAAACTTATTCCAAAGAAAAGGTATCGTAATAAGGAAGATAATTAACAACAAAAATACTACTTTTATTACTATTGACTTTTTCACACTAATTTCTCCTTTCTTAACAATATTTTATACACAATTGTTGATTAAAAACTTATCGTGTTTATTTTAATAAAATATGTGGATAACCTGTATCTATACAGTAATAACAACATTTATATATTTATATTATAGTAGTTTTCCACATTATTTCACACACTATTGTTATGTGGATAATAGTTTTCCACATTTTTTGTGTAAAACTTTCTGTTTTTTTCCTCATATGTTTGTGTTATTATACATTACGGGTAAGGGGATTTTAATATGGAAGAAAAGTACTTAGGCCTTTGGGTAAAAATTAAATATATGCTACAACAAACTATTGGTGAGAAGACTTTTAATGAGTATTTTGAGCCCATAAATAAAATAGCTAAAGTTGAAAATAATACAATTTTCATGCTAACACCTAATAATTTTATAAAGAATAGGATTGATAAATTATTCTTGAATAAAATTAATGAATACTCATCAAGAGAAAGTAATATTTCTTTACGATTTAAATTTATTACTAATGATGAGATAGTTAAGGTAGAAACTGAAAGAATTAACACAGAAATTATCAATAATATGGAAACTATTCGTAACGGTAATTTGAATCAAACATATACCTTCGAAAACTTCGTTACAGGTAGAAATAATCGTCTTGCTTCAACAATTGCCATCCAAGTTGCAGACCAGCCAGGTGTTTTTGCAAATCCACTCTATATTTTTGGAGATGTTGGCTTAGGTAAGACACATTTGATGCAATCCATTGGTAATTACATTATAGATAATAATCATACAAAAACAGTTCTTTACGTGAAAACAGAGAATTTTGTAGAAGATTATGTTAATTTGTTGAGAAGTAAGCAAATAGAAAAATTTAATGAAAAATATAAAGATATTGATGTCTTACTTGTTGATGATATACAATTCTTATCTAAGAAAAATCAATCACAACAAGAGTTCTTTAAATTGTTTGAAAAACTACATGCTCAAAACAAGCAAATTGTAATTACAAGTGATAGACCAACAACTGAGCTTAAAGACATAATGACTAGATTAACTTCAAGGTTTAGTTGGGGCTTAGTAGCTGATATTAATGCACCAGACCTAGAACATAGAATTGAGATTCTCAAAAAAAAATTAACTACACACTCTATTCAAGGTGATGATATACCTTTAGAGGTCTTAGAATTAATAGCCAAGAACTTTACTAGCAGTGTTAGGGAGTTAGAAGGTGCTTTAAATAGAGTAATTTTCTATAAAACTATGCTCAACGAAGATTTGACTGTAGATAACACTCTAGAAGCTCTAAAACCACTACTAAAAAACAAAGAATTAAACAAAAATCTAAATAAAACGAGTGATGTGGACAAGTTGTTTGATATAGTCTGTGGATATTATAATATCTCTCGTACAGATGTAATTAGTAACTCAAGAAAAAGATCGATAGTATATCCACGCCAAGTTATTATGTATTTGATGAGAAAAATATATGAAATTCCTTTTAAGAAAATTGGTTCTTTCTTTAATGGAAAAGATCATTCTACAGTTATAAATTCTTGCGAAAAAATAACGTTTGGAATAAAAAATGAAGATAATATAAAAAAAGATATTGAAAATTTAGAAAGTAAGATAAAATAGTAGTTGTTGATAAAACTACTATTTTTTTTTAAAATTAGAGTTTATAAACACTCAAATTGTGGAAAAATATTACTGTTATTATAATGATAAATTCGTTATATTATGGTATAATTACTATGTAAGAGTTGTATATTATTTATATTACTAACATATCAACAACACTTAACAACAATAACAAATAATTAATTAAATATATATAAGGGGTGTTTCTATGATTTTTAGTATTGATAGGGAAAGTTTAGTTGATGCATTAACAGCTGCTAGTAGAGCTTTATCAAATAAAACTCCAATGCCTATTTTAACAGGTGTTAAAATTGACGTTGATTATAACAAAGTTACAATTACTACAAGTAACTCAGATATTTCAATGCAAGTAGTAATTAATAATAGTAATTTAAAGGTAGAAAAAATCGGTTCACACGTTATCCCCGGTAGATTCTTTATTGAAATAGCCAAAAAAATTAAAGCTGAAACCGTTGAGATAACTGTAGTAGATGATAATTTAATAAATATTAAAGCAGGTCAATCTGATTTCACATTAAATGGTATGGAAAAAGAGCTATATCCTGAAATAAACTTTAATACACTAAACAATCCTATCATCTTAAGAGATGTAGATTTAAGATCAATTATTTATCAAACAAACTTTGCTACATCTGTTTTAGAAAATAGGCCAATCTTAACAGGTGTATTATTTGATATCAATGGACACAAACTGAAAGCGGTAGCTACAGACAGTTATCGATTAGCCCAAAAAGAAATTGAATTAAATATCAGTAATGATATTAAACAAATAGTAATACCTCATCGTACATTAGAAGAACTATCAAGATTATTAACAAGTAATGAAAAAGTAGAAATGTTTATTGCTGAAAATAAGGTTATATTTAAACATAAAAACGTGATGTTTCAATCAAGATTGTTAGAAGGGAGATTTCCTGAAACGAATAAATTGATACCAACTGAATTTCCAGTTGAATTATCATTTAGTAAAAACGAGTTAATAAGTGCTATTGAAAGAGCATCTTTACTTTATCAAGGTGGAAAAGATAATATAGTAAAACTTCAATTAAAGAAAGATGGAAATGTTATAATTACATCTCATAGTTCTGAAGTTGGAAAAGTTATCGAAGAAATTAAACCAACATTTAAAGAGAGTAGTGGAGAATTTGCAATAGCGTTTAGTGCAAAATATGTCATGGAATCACTTAGAGTATTTGAATCAAGCGATATTACAATGTATTTTACAGGAGTTGTGAAACCATTTATTATAAAAGGTGAACTTGATGAAGGAATGCTACAGTTAGTTTTACCCGTAAGAGTTGAATAAAGCCGTCAGTTTTTGATGGTTTTTTTATGCAATTTATATCTTCAAATTAACAGAATTAAAATAACTCATTAATTAATAATATATTTTTTGGAGTAAAACTCCATAGAATATAAGTGTTGCATACTAAAATAACACAATTTATACCTTTTTGGCTTAAAATTTGCGTTTTAAGCCTTTTTTTAATAAAAAACAAAAAAATCACTTCACATAATAATTTTATTTAGAGGTTAATTTAATTGGTTTGTATTAAAAAATATGATATAATAATAGTGTAAAATAATTACAAATTTAAGAGGAAATTATGGAAAAAATTCAAATAAAAACTGAATATATTACTCTAGGTCAATTATTAAAATATCTAAACATAACGGGTAGTGGTGGTGAAACTAAAATTTTCCTATCAGAGTATGAAATTATGGTGAATGGAGTTATAGAAAATCGACGTGGAAAAAAACTAAGATCGGGTGATTTGGTCGATATCGAAGACTTTGGAATTTACGAAATAGTATGATTATTAACAATATCAAAGTTAGAAATTTTAGGTGTATCCATAACGCAGAATTAGAGTTTAATAAAAACCTAAATATTGTTGTTGGAAATAATGGTCAAGGAAAAACAAGTTTGTTGGAGTCTATTTATTTACTAGCATTTACTAAATCACATAAAACAAATTTTGAAAGAGAAGTTATTATGACTGGATGCGATTTTACAAAAGTTAACGCTGCAGTCGATTTTTCTGAGACAAAAAAGGATTATAGTATTGTATTAACAAAGAAAACAAAAAAGACAAAGATAAATGACATAGAACAAAAAAAACTGAGCGAATACATAGGAAAAATTAACGTTATAATGTTTTCACCTGAGGATTTAAGAATAATTAAGGGTGATCCAAATATTAAGAGGAAATTTATCGATTTAGAACTTGGTCAAACATCTCCTATTTATATTTTTAATTTGCTTATGTATAAAAAAATTCTCAAACAAAGAAATGAATTACTAAAGAAAATTCAAAAAAATGAGATTGATGATTACATATTACTGGATGTCATCACAGAACAATTAAGTCAATATGCAAGCAAAATTGTAGCTGAAAGAGAAATATTTATAGAGACGGTGAATTCTATCATTAATTCTATTCATAGAAGTTTAACAAAAGACTTAGAAAAAATAAGAATCGAATACAAAAAAACTTATAAGGATGATCTATTTGAAGAGTTAAAAAACAAGTACAAATATGATATCTTGGTTGGATCAACTTCAATGGGTCCACACAGAGATGATTTAGTTATTTATTTGAATGACGAAGATATATCAATTTATGGATCACAAGGACAACAAAGGACCGCGGTATTATCAATAAAACTTTCTTTAATTGAATTCGTTAAAAGTAAAATTAATGAATATCCAGTACTTTTATTAGATGATGTGTTTAGTGAACTAGATAGTACAAGACTAGAAAGTTTAATTGAATATATAAAGAGAAATATTCAAACATTTATAACAACTACTGATATAAGTTTTATAAATGATGAATTAAGAGAAAAAGCTAATTTTTATTACGTAGAAAAAGGAAATATAAGGTAGGTGCTTTAAATGGCTAATGATTATACTGCAAGTAGCATACAAATACTTGAAGGATTAGAAGCGGTAAGAAAAAGACCAGGTATGTACATTGGTTCTACTGGTCCTAGGGGATTACACCATTTAGTATGGGAAATAGTGGATAATTCAATCGATGAAGCTATGGGTGGTTTTTGTGACCATATAATTTTAGAGATTGAACCAGGAAACATCATAAAGGTTATCGATAACGGTAGAGGTATCCCTACTGGTATCCATCCAAAGAGTGGGCGTCCTGCAGTTGAAACTATTTTAACAACCCTTCATGCGGGAGGAAAGTTTGATAACGATTCATATAAAGTATCTGGAGGTTTACATGGTGTTGGTGCTTCGGTTGTTAATGGACTAAGTGAATGGTTAGAAGTAGTAATTCACGAAAACAATAAAATTCATCATCAAATTTATGAAAGAGGAATTCCTAAATTTGATTTAGAAGTTATTGGCGATACTGATAAAACAGGAACAATAACAAGATTTAAAGCTGACAAAGAGATATTTACAGAAACAGATGTATATGATTTCGAAATATTAAGATCAAGAGTTCAACAACTAGCGTTCTTAAATAAAGGACTTAAAATAACATTAAGAGATGTAAGAACTGAGGAATTGGTCGAGTATAATTATAAGTATGATGGAGGAATTTCTGAGTATGTAGAGTTTCTTAATGAAGGTAAAGAAACAATTCATTCGAAAATAATTACTTTCGAAGAGAAAATTGATGATATAGTAGTTCAAATCGCAATGCAATATCACAATGGATATTCAGCAAACTTATATTCATTCACAAACAATATTCACACACACGAGGGTGGAACACACGAGGAAGGATTTAGGAGTACCTTAACACGTATTCTAAATACTTATGCGAAGAATAATAACATTTTCAAGAAGGATGAATCTTTGAATGGTGATGATTCAAGAGAAGGTCTTACTGCTATTATTTCATGTAAACATCCTGATCCGCAATTTGAAGGTCAAACTAAGACTAAATTAGGAAATTCTGAAGTTAGAAAAATTTCTTCTCAAATCACAGCTAAAGGATTAGAGAGATTTTTATTAGAGAATCCAGACAATGCTAAGGTTATAATTGAAAAAGCACTTCTTGCTTCAAGAGCAAGATTGGCAGCTAAAAAGGCAAGAGAAGCGACTCGTAGAAAATCACCACTTGATTCACTAGGTTTTGCTTCTAAATTAGCTGATTGTAGAAGTAAAGATCCAGAAAGAACTGAATTATATATTGTCGAGGGAGATTCAGCAGGAGGTTCTGCAAAACAAGGTAGAGAAAGTGAGTTTCAAGCGATATTACCATTAAGAGGTAAGGTTCTTAATGTTGAAAAAACAAGGTTGGATAAGATATTAGGAAACAAAGAGATTATATCTATGATTCAAGCTTTTGGTACTGGAATTGGAGAAGAATTCAATGTAGATAATGCTAGATACCATAAAGTGGTAATTATGACCGATGCAGATGTAGATGGTGCTCACATTAGAACATTACTACTTACGTTCTTATATCGTTATATGAAACCTTTAGTAGAAAATGGATATATATATATTGCTCAACCACCTTTGTATAAGGTTTCTTATGGAAAAAAAATATTATATGCTTATTCTGATGATCAACTGGCAGAAATATTTGAGAAAAATCAAAATAGTAAACCAACAATTCAAAGATATAAAGGTTTAGGTGAGATGAATGCTGAACAACTTTGGGAGACTACTATGGATCCTGAATCAAGAACATTATTAAGAGTTACACTTGAAGACGCTATTGAAGCAGATAGAGTTTTTAGTATGTTAATGGGTGATGAAGTTGAACCAAGAAGAAACTTTATCCAAAGTAATGCTAAATACGCTTCTAATATTGATGTATAGGGGGTAGACAATGAGTACATATGATAAGATCCAAGATGTTAATATATCAAATGAGATGAAAGAATCTTTCTTAAATTATGCGATGAGTGTAATAGTGTCTCGTGCTCTCCCAGACGTGAGAGATGGACTTAAGCCAGTCCATAGACGTATTCTTTATGGTATGAGTGAATTAAATATGCAACCCAACAGTGCTTATAAAAAGTCAGCACGCTTGGTTGGGGATGTAATGGGTAAATATCATCCACATGGTGATAGTAGTATTTATGAGGCTATGGTTCGAATGGCACAAGATTTTAGTTATCGCTATATGCTTGTAAATGGGCACGGAAACTTTGGTTCTATAGACGGTGATGGTGCTGCTGCAATGCGTTATACCGAAGCCAAAATGGCAAAAATTACAATGGAAATGCTTAGAGATATAAATAAAAATACGATAGACTACCGTGATAATTACGATGGTTCTGAACAGGAACCAAGTGTCTTACCATCTAGATTTCCTAATTTATTAGTTAACGGCGCAACCGGGATAGCTGTAGGTATGGCTACCAATATTCCACCACATAACTTATCTGAAGTTATTGATGGAATATTAGCCACTGTTGATAATCCGGATATTGAAATAGAAGAATTAATGAATTATATAAAAGGTCCAGATTTTCCTACAGGTGGAGAACTATTAGGACTTTCTGGATTAAGACAGGCGTATTTAACTGGTAAGGGTTCAGTAGTAATTCGTAGTAAGTGTGATATTATTGAACACAAAAATGGAAAAAAATCAATAATAGTTACAGAGATTCCATATCAAGTTAATAAATCTAAATTGATTACCAAAATAGCTGAATTAGCTAAAGAAAAAAAAGTAGAAGGAATTACTGATTTAAGAGATGAATCAAACAGAAAAGGAATCAGAATTGTTATTGAATTAAAAAGAGATATCAATGCAGATGTAACTTTAAATAATCTTTTTAAATTTACTCAACTTCAATCTTCTTTTGGTATGAATGTGATTGCTCTGGTAAAAGACCAACCAAAGAAACTTAACCTTAAGGAAATGTTAATTCATTATATTGAACATCAAATAACAGTTATAGTTAGAAGAACTCAATTTGATTTAGATAAGGCGTTAGCTCGAGTTCATATAGTTAAAGGTTTATTGATTGCGTTAGAAAATATCGACAGAATTATTAAGATTGTACGCGGTTCAAAAACAGATGATGATGCAAAAGTCAGTTTAATTGAAGAATTTGAATTATCTGAGATACAGGCTCGAGCAATCCTGGATATGAGATTACGTAGGTTAACTGGTTTAGAAAAGGAGAAACTAGAATTAGAAAAAAAATCTTTGGAGGAGATTATTAAGGATTTAACCGATATACTTGCTTCTAAAGAAAGACAAGATTCTATCCTTATCGAGGAAATTTCTGAAATTAAAAGAAAATTCGGTGATGATAGGAGAACAACAATTAATCTTACAGATTCCTTAAGTATTGAAGACGAAGATTTAATACCAGTAGAAGATGTTATTATTACAATCACAAATAAAGGCTATATTAAAAGAATCACAGCAGATACGTATCGTAACCAAAATCGTGGAGGAAAAGGATTAACAGGACAAAAAACATATGAGGATGATTTTGTTGAACACATTCTGTATACCTCGACACACGATACCATTACATTCTTCAGTAACGTAGGTAAAGTTTACAGAATGAAGGGATACGCAATTCCTTCAGCTAGTAGAACATCAAAAGGAATACCACTTGTAAATTTATTAAAATTTGGTGAAGGTGAAACATTGGCTACCGTACTGAGAATAAGCGAATTTAAGGAGGGTCAATACTTACTATTTGGTACAAAACGTGGATTAGTTAAACGTACTGACATTAGAGCTTACGCGAATATTAGATCAAACGGATTGAGAGCTATTAGTTTACGCGATGGTGATGAACTCCTAAAAGTAAGAATTACTGATGGTAAGAGAGATATCATTATGGGTGCATCGAACGGAAAAGCAATTAGGTTTAACGAAAAAGATGTAAGAATAATGGGTAGGGTTACATCTGGTGTTAGAGGAATTAAATTAGGAAGTAAAGAGGAAGTAATTGGAATAACAGTTATCAACGAAGAAAGAAATGAAATTCTTGTCGTTACTGAGTATGGTTACGGAAAAAGGACTAATGTAGATGAGTATCGTTTACAAACAAGAGGCGGAAAAGGTGTTAAAACTTTGAATGTAACAGAAAAGAATGGAAACTTAGTATCGTTGAGGAGTGTTTCTGAGAATGATGATTTATTAATAATCACTGATAAAGGAATGATTATAAGAATGGATGTTGGTCAAATATCACAAACAGGAAGAGCTACGCAAGGAGTTCGATTAATTCGACTAAACGATGAACACTCCGTTTCAACAATTGCATTAGTACCACAAGCTGAAGAAGAGATAATTTCTGAGACTGTGGTTAATCAATAAAAAGGGCAATGCCCTTTTTTGTTGATAAGGAAACAAAAATTTAGTAAAATAACTATGTGAGGTGGGAGAATGCCAAAATACTTATTAAGTGAGTTTTCAGACAAAATACCAAATTCAAAATCATATAAAGTAGGTGTCAAAGGATACCCATTTTTGTTTGTTGCGGTAGTCTTTTTATGTTTACTATCAATAGATATGATATTCAGATACATTAATTACGGACTTTTAATTGACACTAGTTTTGTTCATATATTGCTATATGATTTAACGTGGAGTTTATTGTTTGTATCAATATTGTTAATGCTCCCAGCGGCCTTTAGAAAACCCTTGTTTTTTCTAACTATTATTATATTTATAGTAATAGCTATCGGGCAATCAATTGCACGCCATATTTTATTAGGTGTATTATCATTTTCGATGTATTTTGAATCTGGTAAGGGAGTATCTTTTGCTAGTATGATTATTGATGCAGTTCATAAAGGTTTCTTGTTTTATTTAATATCCTTCGGGATTTTATTGTTTTTTATTTTTCTTAAGTTCAAATTAAAAGCTAATTTTAAGAAAAGATTTATAATAGTTTTATTATCAATAATTTTTGTATTAACAACAGGATTTTATACTTCATATTATGAATTTAATAATAGAGTTGAATCCACTAATAATTATGAAAAATTCGTATATTTAGAAGAACATGACGTTGTAGCTGTTAGGTTAGGATTAACAACTTATACAATCAAAGATTTTTATAATAATTATCTACATCTAAACACAAGTAAGTACAATTTAGATAATGATAAAGATAATCTCTTAGGACAATTAGAGGAGTATTTAAATAAAACTATTCATAAAAGTAATGATTACAGTGGAATGTTTGAGGATAAAAATCTAATCCTAATTCAAGCTGAAAGTTTGGACCACATAGCTATTACGGAAGAAGTAATGCCAACGCTATATAGTATGAAATGGTCTGGACTGTACTTTGAAAACTTCTTCGCACCAATGTACATGAGGTCTACAAGTGATACAGAATTTGCGGTACAAACAGGTATTTTACCGTCAGGAATTGCAGGAAACAGTTTGAAGCAATTTACAAATAATAAGTTTCCTGATGCGCTTGTTGAGTTGTTTAATGAAAGAGGTTATTCAACTGCAGCTTTTCATAATTATGATGACACTTACTATAATAGAAGAGAATTTTATAATCAATTGGGTTACGGGGTTTATATGAATACTGATAATTTGGAAATTGAAAAGGAAATGTGGACTAGTGACGTAGATTTAATGAAACAAACTGTGAATTTATATAGTAATGAACCTAGGTTTTTTATTAAGTATATAACAGTTTCAAGTCACCCTCCTTATGATTTTTCTAATCCAATAATAGTGAAAAATTATAATCATTTTAAAGATTTTGATGTCAATCAAAAACTAAAATGTTATTATTCTGCTGTTAAAGAGCTTGATGATGCTCTAAGTTATTTGTTGGTTGAGTTAACAAAGAGTAATAGGATTAATAATACTGTTATTGCTATTTATGGGGATCATTTCCCTATGAGTATCTCTGAAGAAGAAATATTAAGTGTGACAACGAGCAATAGAAAGGGATTAGATCTTTACAGAACGCCATTGATTGTATGGACTCCTGGGATGAAGCCAGAGATAATACGTGAACATATGGCAGCGGTAGATATAACACCTACACTTGCAAATTTATTTGGTCATAAAACTGATTATACAAGTTATATTGGGACTGATATTTTTACACAAGGAAATAATGTTGTCTTTTTTAGAAATAGAAGTTGGGTTTCGGAAGTAGGTGAGTATAACTCTATTACTCAATTTTTTAGCGTTTATGACGAAAAATATATTACTGATTACTTGTTAGATTATGTTCGAAGAAACAATAAAATGATTGAAGAAAAATTTACATATTCAAGAATTTTATTGGATAGAAATTATTTTGTTCAAACAAAGATTTGATAATTTAAGAAACTTGATATACAATATAATAAATCGAAGAGTAAGATTAGTAGTTAGATTAAACTATTATAGAGAGTTTGTGGATGGTGTAAACAAACATAGTTAACTAGCGAATCAACTTATGAGAGGAATCTGGAAATCAGTATAGATTCACGGCAGTTACCGTTATGACATAAGTGCGTGTTTTTTCACGAACTAAGGTGGTACCACGATTATTTAGTCGTCCTTAGAGAATTCTCTAGGGCGATTTTTTTATTTAAAGGAGGAAATTATGCTAGATATTAAGTTATTAAGAGATAACCACAGTGAGATAATCAAGAGATTAGAAATGAGAAATAAGGATTTTAGTTACTTGAGAGACGTAGTAGAATGGGACAAGGAAGTAAGAGTAATTAAGACTAACGTTGAAGAGTTAAAGGCTAAAAGAAATGAAACATCTAAACGAATTGGACAGTATAAAAGAGAAGGCAAGGACGTTTCAAAAGTTATGGAATCAATCGCTAACATAGGTAATGATATTAAAGTTTTAGATGACAAGAAGCAAGAACTAAGCAATAAAATAAATGAAGCTTTATTAAACACACCTAATGTACCACATGTTGACGCTATTCAAGGTGTTGATGAAACGATGAATAAAGAGATGAGGAAGTACTTAGAAGCAACTGAATTTGATTTTGAACCTAAACCTCATTGGGATTTAGCGGTAGAATTAGATATTTTAGACTTTGATAGAGGTGCAAAAATCGCTGGATCTAGATTCACTGTATATAAAGGATTAGGTGCAAGACTTGAAAGAGCTCTTTATGCATTTATGATGGATATTCATGCAATAGACAATGGGTATATAGAAATAATACCACCATATATCGTTAATTCAGACAGTTTATATGCTACTGGACAGTTACCCAAATTTGCTGATGATTTATTTAAATTAGAAGTTGAAGATAAACAATATTACTTAAACCCAACTGCAGAAGTTCCTACAATTAATCTACACAGAGATGAAATACTGGATGGGCAAAAGTTACCACTAAAATATGTTTCTTTTACAACAGCTTTTAGAAAAGAGGCTGGCTCTGCAGGTAGGGATACAAGAGGTATTATCCGTCAACATCAATTTAATAAGGTCGAGCTAATAAGGTTTTGTTTACCTGAACAAGGATATGATATGTTAGAGGAAATGCTATTGGACAGTGAAAAAATACTGAAATTACTTCAACTCCCATATAGAGTAGTTGAATTATGTACAGGAGATCTAGGAGCATCAATGGCGAAAACATACGATCTTGAAGTATGGTTACCAAGCTATAATAATTATAAAGAGATTGCATCAATTTCTAATGCTGAAACTTATCAAGCCAGAAGGGCAAACATTAGATTTAAACGCAACGAAAGCAGCAAACCAGAATTAGTTCATACGTTGAATGGGTCAGGGTTAGCTATTGGAAGAACAGTTGTTGCAATCTTAGAAAATTACCAACAAAAAGATGGAAGTGTTCTAATACCAAAAGTATTAATTCCTTATATGAATTGTGATATTATAAGAAAGAGGGGGTAATAAAATGTTTGAAAGGGTTAAGAGGTTAAATTATAAGACTGTTAAACATGCTTTAGTAGTAGCTGCTTTTGAAGGTAAAAACAACTTAGCAGAACTAGATGATTTGTTTGATGGTAAAATCCTGAAAAAGATAAAAAAAGGGGAAATATCTTACAAATCAGGTGAAGTTACTACACTGACCACATTTGACAAAACAAACTCAGATGTTATTTACTTCGTTGGTATGGGGAAAGCATCTGAGCTTAGTCTAGATATTGCGAGAAAGTCATTTAAGAGGCTTGGTAAAAAATTAAAATCTAATACACTAATAGTACTAGATACTTTCCAAAATCGTAAAATTCCTTTGAACCAAATTGCGGAATTAATGGGAGAGTCAATTACAATAGCTCAGTATAAATTTGATGAACTTAAATCAGAGAAAACTTCTCGAAAAGAATTTAATATTTACTTTAATTGTAAAAATGATTATCATGAATACTTTAAAAGAGGTATTATTCTAGGGACAGCAACAAACAATGCAAGAACACTTGTCAATAAACCTCACAATTATCTGAATGCGGAAGGATTAGCTGACTACGCTATTGATTTAGCAAAATCAAATAATCTTGAAATAAAAGTTTATGATAAGAATGAGATTGAGGATATGGGAATGAGTGCATTCCTTGCTGTTAATAAAGGGTCACTAATTCAACCGAAACTTATTTATATTAAATATCAAGGTAAGGAAGTTTGGGATGATCCAATAGCATTAGTTGGTAAAGGATTGATGTTTGACACCGGAGGATACAATCTTAAATCAAACAGTAAAAATATGAAAACTGATATGGCTGGTTCTGCTTCTGTATTAGGTGCTATTGAAGCTATTGCAAGATTAGGTTTAAAAGAAAATGTGATGGTAATCATTGCGGCTACTGACAATATGATTGGAAAAGAAGCTTACCTACCTGATGATGTCATAACTTCTGCAAGTGGGAAAACAATTGAGATATTTTCGACAGATGCAGAGGGTCGCTTAACATTAGTAGATGCAATCTGGTTTGCTCAAAAAGAAGGAGCGAAAAGAATTATAGACGTAGCTACTTTGACTGGATCAATTGTCGGTGCATTAGGTGGAGCTTATGTTGGAGCTTTCACGAACGAGATTGCTTTCTTAAAGAGATTAGAAAAGGCAGCGAAGTTAGCAGGGGAACCAATTTGGCATATGCCAATTGGTGAACATTTTGAAAAAGCAATTAAAGGTAAAGTTGCGGATATAAACAACGCTGGAGTGAGAATGGGGGGAGCATGTGCGGCAGCAGCGTTCTTACAAGAGTTTGTTGAAGAAGATACAAAATGGATTCATCTAGATATTGCTGGTACAGCGTCAAAAGAAAAGACTGGTGCAACTGGAGTTATGGTTAGAGCGTTAACAAGGTTATTAGAATCATAAAACGGGTTTCAATTGAAACCCGTTTTATTTTATATTGTCAATAATAGAATGTTTTATCGCTTCTAATTCATCTTGTGTTAGTTCCTTGTTATTTGAAGAAATTAAGTAACCGTCGTTTTCATATCGTGGTATTAAATGGATGTGGTAGTGAAATACAACTTGGTAAGGTTTTCGGTTATTATTTACTATATTTAAGCCAATAGGATTAAAAGTATCTTTCAAGGCTTTACTAATCTTAGGAACTACACTAAATACTTTTGCTGCTGTTTCTGGATCCATATCAAATATATCTACCACATGCTTTTTAGGTATTACTAGAGTATGTCCTTTTGTAGCGGGGGATATGTCTAGAAAGGCATAAACATCTTCATCCTCATATATTTTTTGAGAAGGTATATCACCATTCACGATTTTACAAAATAAACAATTATTCATATACATCACCTTACAGATAGAAACTTGCTATCTTCCTTCCATATTTATTGTAACAAATAAAACACAAATTATAAATATATGTTATAATACTTTAGGAAATATTGAAATGAAGGTGACTGTGATGCGAAACACTAGAAAACTGGTATTAATATCAGTACTTATATCATTAAGTGTAGTATTAGGAATTATTGATAAATATATATCCAGTTTTATTTTACCAGGTGCAATAAGCGCTAGACTTGGATTAGCGAATATTGTCATTATGTTGGGGATTATTTATTTGAATTTCAAGGATGTATTATTAATTGCTATATTGAAATCTGTTTTAATTGGTTTTATCCTTGGTAGATTTGATGTATTTATATATGGATTCTCGGGTACTATGTTAAGTTTTTTTGGAATGTGGATGCTGTATAAATTTACTAAAGATTGGTTTAGTCTGATTGGGATCAGTTTAATTGGTGCTATATTACATATAATTGGACAAGTAACTGCAGTTCATTGGTTATTGATAAGTGATATTGGGTACTTTTCATTATACTTTATAGTTAATCCGTTTCTTATCCCAGCTTCAATGATCACAGGAGTAATGATCGGAATTCTTACCAAATCACTTATTAGATATGTAGATAACTCAGGAATATTTAAAAGATAAAACGCCTATTTATTGGCGTTTTTGTTTTTCTCTTTTCCTTGATAGTCTTGTCGGTAAGGGAATTGCTGTGTTGGTTGCTGCGGTTGAGCTTGTTGTGTTAGGGGTTGTTGAAATTGCTGGAATTGCTGTTGTTGCTGTTGTTGCTGTTGGGGCACTTGTTCTAGTAAATCTTCAAAAGGATACTCATAATTTATTTCTTCTTCGAAAGTAATATAGTTTAAATAAATCATTAATAGCAAGTATCTCATTCCTGTTTGAGGATCACTAATGATTATGTGATCTTTCCCAGCAGCTTCTAAAACACCTTTGAACAACTTACTTCCCCACTGGCTGTTCTCAAAGTTCATGTAAATTGTTGCGAGTTTACCTAGATTAAGTCTTAGTATATTTTCTATATATGACTGTTCAAAGAATGGTTGTTCAATTCCTTGTCCCGTAATAGGAGCTTGTGGGAACGTAGGAATTTGTTGGACTTGTGGTGCGACATAAGGATACTGATAATAAGAAACCATAATTTTCCTCCATTAAAAACAATTTTCCGAAACAACAGGAGCATAGAAACAGTGAGATTTGTATCTTCCTGAATTCCATTGTCCAAACCATTGACTTCTACAATCTTCATCAAAAGGATTATAGAACCAAAGAGCTCGAGTTGCAGGAGAGAACCTTTCTCCCTTTAAAGCTCTCTTAGCTAGCCTAATATCTCTTTCTCTTACGGGTTGATAAAAGTATGACTTTTGTGTTGCTTCAAATCCACCAGGTGATTGGTAAATCATTTGTCTTAGTGTACGAATGTCAACAAAATCCAAGCAATCAGCTAATACTCTATTAACACCTACATTACCTACCATCAACATCCCTAAATCTCCATCACCCTCAGCTTCTGCTCTCATTAGTCGAGCTAAATCTTTTAACTCAGCGTTAACATATTTTACAACTGCCATCCAATCACCTCTCAAAACATATATATGGATAAACTGTCCTAAATATGAATAAATAACTTAATTGAGTTTTTTTTGATAAATGTTATAATATATTGGAAATAATAAACAATGGAGGGTACTTATGTCAGATTTATTTTATGAATTAAAGGCAAAAATAAAAGAAAAAGGGACAAAAATAGTTTTTCCCGAATCAGGAGATAAAAGAGTATATGAAGCTGCACTAAGATTAGCTGAAGAAAACTTAGTATCTCCTATCTTT
Source organism: Mycoplasmatota bacterium (assembly GCA_018394315.1). Lineage (GTDB taxonomy): Bacteria > Bacillota_I > Bacilli_A > MAG-NZ > MAG-NZ > Zrk6. Next base: position 549,699 of record CP074575.1, read on the forward strand.
ATTGGAAATGAGGAAGATTTCCAAAAAGAGTGCGAGAGCATTACGATCATCAATCCAAAAACGTATCAAGATTATGATAAGATGGTCGAAAAATTTGTAGAACGTCGAAAAGGTAAAGTAACTCATGATCAAGCACATGAAATGTTACGTAGTCCAAATTACTTTGGCACAATGTTAGTATACATGGGTGAAGCAAGCGGACTAGTGTCTGGAGCAACACACTCTACCGCAGACACAGTTAGACCAGCTCTTCAAATAATAAAAACAAAACCAGGGCTATCTAAAACATTTGGTTACTTTATTATGTTAAGGGATAATGAGAAGTATTTAATGGGAGATTGTGCTATTAATCCTAATCCATCATCAAATGATTTAGCTGAATTCGCGGTTGAAAGTGCTTTCATTGCACCCGCATATGACATTGATCCAAAAGTGGCTATGTTATCTTTTTCGACAAATGGCTCTGCTGTTACCGACGAGACGACAAAAGTAAAAGAAGCAACAGCTCTTGCGAAAAGCATGAACCCAAATTTATTGATTGATGGTGAAATGCAATTTGACGCTGCTTTCGTTGAGAGTGTAGGAAAAAGTAAATTCCCAGGTTCAGACGTGGCAGGAAAAGCAAACGTCTTCATTTTCCCTGATTTAAACTCAGGTAATATCGGATACAAAATTGCTCAACGATTAGGTGGATTTGAAGCTGTAGGACCGTTCTTGGCGGGATTGAATTCTCCGGTAAACGATCTATCAAGAGGTTGTAATTCTGAAGATGTATACAAGACAGCAATTGTCACTGCTGTTCAGTCAATAATAAAATAAGACCCGCTAGGGTTTTATTTATATATACTATATAGGTATGGTACCATTAGATGAGGAGAACAAGATGAAAAATATGCAAAAAAGTTTAAAGTATGAATTACTATTATTAATGGTAGCGTTGATTTGGGGAGTGGGATTTCCAGTAACCAAAATAGCTGTTCAATTAGGATTTGGCCCATTTGCAATTTTGGCAGGTAGGTTTATTATAGCTAGTATTGTACTATCCACAATCTTTAGAAAAAATTTAGTGAGGATAGACAAAAGGCACATTTTATTCGGGCTACTCACAGGAATGTTCTTATTTGCCAGTTTTTCTTTTCAAACCGTAGGCATACTATACACTACCCCAAGTAAAAACGCATTTATCACTCAAATGATGGTTATATTAGTTCCTTTTCTTTATTGGTTTATATATAAAGAAAAACCTAGTAAATATGCTTTTATTGGTGCTTTTGTAGCTTTAATAGGAGGGCTCGCGTTAACGTTTAATTCCGATTTCACTTCTGGAATCAACAAAGGAGATATATTAACCTTTGGTTGTGCAGTGTTATGTGCAGTACATATTATTGCATCAACACACTTTGCTAAAAAAGAGGGTATTGATTCAATCGCATTTACCTTAGTTCAATTTTACTTAGCAGGGATAATTGCATTGGTGATTGCCCTATTTAATAAAGAGGTTCCACGTGTAACATTAATCAATTGGTGGCCGTTGGTTTTTATGGGGTTGTTAAACACGGGATTAGGTTTTACTATTCAAACATTTGCTCATAAGTACTCTACACCTACAAAAACAAGTATTATAGTTTCGACAGAGGCAGTCTTTGGTTCGATTGCTTCTGTGCTAATAATCGGAGAACCTTTGACAGTGCAGTTGGTAATAGGAGGGTTATTGATATTTGTTGCGGTAATAACTGTAGAAACAAGATTTGATTTTTTCAGAAGGAATAGGTGAGGAATAATATGAGGAAGAGGATATTTAAAAAAATGGGGATTGAAACTTCACTTCTTGGTTTTGGTTGTATGAGATTTCCACAAACGGACGACGGAAAAATAGATGAAGATAAATCGTTTGAGATGTTGGACTTAGCTATTAGAAACGGAGTTAATTATTTAGATACCGCGTGGCCTTATCACAACAATACTAGTGAGGAGTTTGTAGGGAGAGTTTTAAAGAAGTACGACCGAGAGTCTTTGTTTATTGCGACCAAACTTCCGTTATGGGAATGTAAAAAAACTGACGATGTAGAAACTATCTTTAACAAGCAACTGAAAAAATTAGATATTGATTACATTGATTTTTATTTAATCCACGCAGTTAGTAAGGATAGAATTAATGATCTCAAAGAATATAAAGTAATAGAAACCCTTTCTAAATTACGGGATGAAGGCAAGATTAAATATATAGGGTTTTCGTTTCATGATGATTTAGATGCATTTAAATTATGGGTTGATTTATGGGAGTGGGACTTTGTTCAGATTCAATTAAATTATATGGATATAGATCACCAACAAGGAATAGAAGGGTATCATCTACTGGTTGAAAAAGGAATCCCTTGTATTGTTATGGAGCCAGTTAAGGGTGGAAAATTAGCTAGCTTTAGAAATAATATCGAAGGACTATTTAAAAATGTTCATCCCGAAAGGTCTATTGCATCATGGGCGTTTAGATGGGTTGCTTCTTTGGAAAATGTTAAAGTTATTTTAAGTGGAATGAGTACATTAGAACAAGTAAAAGATAATATTGATACTTTTTCGAATTTGGAAAAAATGAACGAAAAGGAATTCGAAGTAATAGATACTGTTTCTAAAACCTTGAATGATTTACAATTGGTTTCTTGTACTAATTGTAAATATTGTATGCCATGTGAGTTTGGAGTTGATATACCTAGAAACTTGAATTTACGTAATTCATACAATATGTACAATGATGAAGTCGGTGCGTCTTGGATGACGAATATGTTGAATAAGAAAGAAGCTTTTGCGAACACTTGCACAAATTGCTCTATTTGTGTTGATAAATGCCCTCAGATGATTAATATACCTAGAGAGTTGGAAATTGTAAATGAGAAATTTAAAAGGTTTATTAAGTAGTTTCACGTGGAACAAGAAAAGCGAGTAGTTTTAGTCGTTGAGGGTAAAAACGATTATGCAAAAGTGAAGAGTGTTTTTCCTGATGTTGATATTATAACAACAAATGGAAGCGAGATAAGCAAAGAAACTCTATGTGAAATCGAAAAACTAAGTCAAGATAGAAGAGTGATACTCTTGTTGGATCCGGATGGTCCCGGGGAGCGAATCAGAAAAAAAATAATAAATAGTGCTCCTAGTGTAGAACATGTTTTTGTTGATAGAGCTTTAGCTATAAGTTCGAACAAGAAAAAAATAGGAATTGAACATATGGCGAAAGAAGACTTATTAGAATCACTCAGACACATCAAAAAACCAACAAACAGAAAAACTGTAACAAGGTTAGATTTATTTAGATTATCATTAATAGGATGTTCAGATTCTAAGTTCTTGCGTAAAGAGGTATGCAGTGAATTAGGAATAGGGTTTGCGAATGGGAAAACTCTTTTAAACAAGATAAACATGTTTGGTTATAGTTATTCTGAACTAAAAAAAGCTGTATTGAAGGTGAAGACATGAATTTAGGGAAATACAACAGCACTAGAAAAATACTTGATGAGTATAGACTGAACGCAAAAAAGAAATTCGGACAAAATTTTTTAATAGATCAAAATATATTAAAAAAAATAGTGGTTGGCGCTAAAATAGACAAGAATACTATTGTTGTGGAGATAGGACCTGGGTTAGGATCGTTAACGGAACATCTCTGTAAGAGCGCAAAAGAAGTGATTGCGTATGAAATAGACCCTGATATGGTCCGTGTTCTAAATGAGACCTTGAGTGAACACGACAATTTAACTATCGTTAATAGTGACTTTTTGAAGGATGATTTAAGTCTTCTTGAAAATAAAGAAATAGTGGTTGTAGCCAATTTACCTTATTATATTACTACCCCCATTCTTTTTAAGATGTTGGAATCGCAATTAGACATTAAAAGATTTGTTTTAATGATGCAAAAAGAGGTAGCAAACAGATTGTCCGGTAACATAAATACTAAAGAATATAATGCGTTATCGATAGCTATACAATACCGATTGGAACCGGAAATATTGTTTAATGTTTCTAGAGAGGTTTTTCTACCAAAACCCAATGTTGATAGCAGTGTGATATTGTTAGAAAGATTGGAGAAAAAAAGAGTTGATGTAAGTGATGAGGAATGGTTTTTTAAAATAGTGAAATCCTCCTTTACTCAAAGGAGAAAAACTTTGGCAAACAACTTGAGTTTCACTTTAGGTGTAAGTAAACAAGTGGTTGGAAAAGCTCTCTTAAAATTAGGTAAAAGAGAAGACTCTCGCGCAGAAAGTTTATCTATAGAAGATTTTGCAGAGTTGAGTGAAGAATTAAAAAAAGGCGAATAATTTTCGCCTTTACTTTACTCTATTCTTCCTTTAATAATAAGTTCAACACAATACCGACTACCGCTGCCAAAGACATTCCAGTTAATGAAGCGGCATCGTTTATAGAGAAACTAGCTCCACCTAATCCTATTACTAACATTGATGCAACGATGACAATATTTCTAGTTTTTGATAAATCGACTTTTGATTCAATCATTACTTTCAATCCATTTCCAGCAATTAAACCAAATAGTAGAATCAAGATACCACCCATAACTGGAGTGGGAATAGTAGAAATAAGAGCAGTAAATTTTCCGATGAAAGATAGTATTATTGCGATAATTGCAGCCCCACCAGTAACATAAACAGAAGCTACTTTTGTCATTCCTACTACACCTGTATTTTCTCCGTATGTCGTGTTAGCAGGACCACCTAGTGCGGCAGATACAAATGTTGCTAATCCATCACCCAGTAGCGTTTTATCTAATCCTGGATCTTCGATGAAATTTCTCTTTGTGATAGATCCTAATACTTTATGGTCTCCAATATGCTCAGCTATTGTTACGAATGCTATCGGAGCAAACATTGCTACTGCTCTCCAATCAAACGAATATGAACCAATAAAATTGAAATTCGGTAGTGCAAAGAAACTTGCTTCTGTAAATGGTGAAAAGTCAACCATGCCCATAAATAATGAAACCATATAACCAATTATGATACCACCTAAGATAGGTACGATTTTAAAGAATCCCTTCGCCTTTGTAGCGATGAAAGTTGTTGCTAAGAAAGTAATAGCGGCTATGATAACATTCTTAGGGTCTGATGCTAATTCACCTAAATCAGGGTGTCCGGGGTTTATACCAGCTTGACCTGTTGCTACAGGAGCTAATCCGATACCGATGATCGCTATCATTGGTCCGATTACAACTGGTGGCAATAACTTATCTAACCAATTTTTCCCTACAAATCTGATAATAAGTGATACTATCATATAAATAAGTCCCACAACCATCAACCCAACAAATGCTGACTCAACACCGAATTGCTGTGTTGCAATACTAATAGCTGCGATATAAGCAAATGAAGATCCTAAATATACTGGAACCTTTGCCTTCGTACATGCGATATAAATTAAGGTACCTATACCGCTTGCAAATAATGCTACTGAAATTGATAAACCGGTTAAGATAGGAACTAATACTGTTGCGCCAAACATTGCGAATACATGTTGGAAACTTAATAACGCCCACAATCCCTTTGCTGGTTTTTCTTTAATATCTAATACTAACATTTCTACTCCTCCTTGTATTTTAAATAAAAAAACCCTCAGTCCGAGACTAAAGGGTATACTATTCAAAAAGTATTAAATATGAATATTCCCTTGCTAGCCTCTCTGGACTAAATTAAAAGTACTAATACAATTATACATAACGAAACCATTAATGCAATAGTTTTTATATAAATCACAAATGCATCGTGCTCTCATATATTAAACTAGGTGGTAGAATGTTTGTTGTTGGGGACATTGTTAGTAGAAAATCATATAACAATGATTTGAATTTCAAAATCATATCGATAGATGGTAATATCGCATACCTAGTGGCTCGTGCATATAGATTGCTTGCAGACGCCGAACTCGATGATCTAGAAAAAGAAAATTTAAAAGTGAGAGAAAGAGAAGATAAAAAAGAAAAGATATACAAGGAAGGTGTTAAGAAATTTTTACCAAAAGTTACCAAGAGATACGTAACAGGGAAGATACTACACATTGATGGAGACGAGGAGTATTTGAACAAATGTATGAGTCTATATGAAAGTGTTGGAGTTTATTGTAATGGAGTATATGTTGAAGAGCCTCAAATGAAGTTTCACGTGGAACGATTGATAAAGAAATATCGTCCTTCAATAGTGGTTATTACTGGTCATGACTCATATGATAGTTCTGACATTAGGGATCTAAGAAGTTATAAGAACTCACAAAACTTTGCTGATGCTGTAAGTGAGGTAAGAAGTAAATACTCTATAAATGATATCCTTGTCATCGCGGGAGCCTGTCAATCTCATTTTGAAGCTCTTATAGCATCTGGTGCTAATTATGCATCAAGTCCAAAGAGAAAGAATATACATGCATTTGACCCAGCAATTTTAGCAATTAAAGCAGCAGCAACATCCTTTGATAGGATTATTAACATGAATGATGTTTTTAAACACTCGTTTATAAAAAAAGAAGGTCTAGGTGGAGTGGAAAGTTTCGGAAAATTAAGAGTGCTAGTGTGATATAATTACGTTGGTGATAATATGGAAGTCTATGAGAAAGCGTATGCGAAAATCAATTTAACCTTAAATGTACTTGGGAAGAGAGAAGATGGATACCATGATTTGTTGATGATTATGACTCCAATCTCTCTTATGGATGAATTAATTATTGAAGACTCACATTGTGATGATGTATCATGCAATATCGATGAACTAAACGGAAGAAACAATATTGTGTTTAAAACAATTGAAACAATCAAGAGTTCATATGATATTGACAGAAGTGTAAAAGTTACTGTTAATAAAAAAATCCCTATTGGAGCTGGATTAGGTGGGGGTAGCGCAGATTGTGCAGCTACGTTAAGAGGGCTTAATAAGTTGTGGGAGTTGAATTTATCATTAGATGAACTAGCTGATATTGGTTTAGAATTGGGCGCGGATGTTCCCTTTTGTGTTTATAATAGACAAGCAGTGGTTTCTGGCATTGGTGAGCAAATCAAATTTATAGACGGGCTGAGTAGTTATGTTGTTTTGGTAAATCCCAATGAGCAAGTTTCTACAAAAAGAATATTTGAGAGTACTGATTTGAATTATATTAAAAAACACATTGATCAACATATAAGTCTTTTTAGAGAAAACGATATCTCCTCCCTAAAAAAAATATTATTTAATGATCTTCAAGATATTACATTGAGTATTAGTAGTGAGTGTAGAAAAATATATGAGATTATTAATGATGTTGATGATTCGTTCTTGATGACAGGGTCTGGTTCTACTTTCTTTTCTATATATAGCAATTATAATAAAGCCAACAAAATTGCTGAAATCCTTTCGAAAAAGGGCATTAATTCAATTGTGGCTACTATAATGTGCAATAATTGTTAAAATATGGAAAATTATGTTATAATGTAGTATAAACACTAATACATAGCGGGGAGGATATTATGAATATAACTGATGTAAGGTTAATTAAAGTAGACGGACAAAATCGTCTTAGAGCCATTGCTGCAATAACAATTGATGAGTGCTTTGTTGTACATGAGTTAAGAGTAATTGAAGGCGATAATGGACTCTTTGTTGCGATGCCGAGTAGAAAACGTACTAATGGTGAGTACAAGGATATCGCACATCCGATTAACCAAGAGACAAGAAAAATGATTGAAGAAAAAGTTCTAGAAGCATACTCTTTAGCTGAGTAAGTACGCCAACAATTTTGTTGGCTTTCTTTTTGCAAGCGCTTTTATCAAAAAATTCCAACTAAAACTTTATAAGAGCTAAATAATAATGTAAAATAAAAATGAAAAGATCGAATAATAGGAGGAATTATAAATGGCAGTTTTGTATGGTAAGAAAATCAAGTTATTTTCTTTAGGATCCAACAATGAACTTGCAGCAGAAATATCGGAATATATCGATGTACCTCTATCTTCAATTTCAGTTAAGGAGTTTGCAGACGGAGAAGTTAATATTAATATTGAAGAGACAGTGAGAGAACATGATGTATTCATAGTTCAAAGTACGAATGAACCAGTAAATGATAATTACATGAAATTACTAATAACAATTGACGCACTTAAAAGGGCTTCCGCAAGAAACATAAATGTAATTATGCCTTACTATGGTTATTCAAGACAAGATAGAAAAGCTAAATCTAGACAACCAATATCAGCTAAATTGATTGCAGATTTAATTCAAGTTGCTGGAGCAACAAGAGTATTAACAATGGATTTACATGCGTCACAAATACAGGGTTTCTTTGATATACCTATTGATAACTTAGTTGCCTTCCCTTCTATTGCGGACTATTTTGAATCAATGAATTTTAAGGATTCAGTTGTTGTTTCACCTGATCACGGAGGAGCAACAAGAGCTAGACAATTGGCAGATGCACTATCAGTACCGATAGCAATTATAGATAAAAGCAGACCACTACCAAATGTTGCTGAAGTAATGGGGATTATTGGCGATGTTGAAAATAAAACGTGTATTATTATTGATGATATGATTGATACTGCAGGAACTCTAACAGTTGCAGCTAGTGCTTTAATGGAACATGGAGCAAAAGAGGTATATGCTTCTTGTACTCATCCTATTTTTTCTGGACCTGCAATCGATAGAATTAATAACTCAGTTCTAAAGGAAGTTGTGGTTACTAATACAATCCAATTATCTGAAAATAAAAAAACTCGTAAAGTAAAACAATTATCTGTGTCTGACCTATTTGGTCAAGCAGTGTTGAATATCATTAATGGAGAACCACTAAGTGGATTATTCGAAAGAAGACATTAAAGAAATATTCATCCCAAACTATTTAATTAAAAAGTCTAGACAACTTAATGTTTAGACTTTTTTACATCATATCTATCAATGCCTCGTACTCTTGTTCGTATAGTTCTTTTTCGTAAATTTGAGTTTCAATTAATTTGAAGTCAGGCTTTTCTTTCGTTAATTCATTGGAAATAATATCTTCACACTGTATAATTAGGTTCTCAATTTTTTCGATATCTTTTGTGTAATCCTTTTCGATATTTGTTGGTCTTATCTTTTGAATCTTCTTTACCTTACTTTTTATTTCTTTCTTTTCGAAATAGATATCATAATCACCATCATACCTGTTTATTTTTTTATCTTCAATACAAAGAATGTAGTGAGATAACTTATTAATAAAATATCTATCATGAGAAATTATAAATAGAGTTCCTGGGTAGTCTAGTAATGCCTGTTCTAACATTTCCTTTGACTCAACATCAAGATGGTTTGTAGGTTCGTCAAGTAACAGTAAGTTTGTATCACTATTAACCATTTTACATAATTCTAAACGAGATTTTTCCCCTCCAGAAATATCTCCAACTGCTTTAAACACATCATCCCCATAGAATAAGAAGCTTGCTAATTTATTTCTTGCTTCACCAACAGTCATAGGATTTGAATTTCTAAATTCCTGTAAAATTGTCCTATTTGGGTATTGATAAACTATCTCCTGTGATAAGACTCCAATTTTTGTTTTACCTGAGAGCGTAATCTTACCTTGGTAGTCCATTTCGTTAAGAATTGATTTAAAGATAGTAGATTTACCAGTACCGTTTTTGCCAATTAGGAATGCCCTATCAGTATAGCGTACAGTGAAGTTGACATTATCCAAGAGTAGGGAATCAAAGGATTTAGAATAATTTTCAATCTTAATAACTTCTTTACCAGTTCGACCGATGTTATTGAAATTTAAGTTGAAAGTTTTTTGAATAAGTGGTTTATCTAACTTATGCATTTTATCTAATTTTTTCTCAATTGTTTTAGCTCTTCTAAACATTTTATCGCTATCTCTCATTCTACCCCATATGCGAAAACGTTCTATCTGATCTTCCATTTTTTTGATTTTCTTCTCTTGGTTTGCATAGGACTTCCATAAAGTATCCATTAATTTTGCTTTTTCTTTTACATAGAATGAGTAATTACCATGATAAACTTTAGCTCTCCCTAATTCAATATTGATGATCTTGTTGGTAATTCTATCTAACAAATATCTATCATGTGAAATAATTAATACAGATCCCTTGTACTTTTGTAAATACCCTTCTAACCAACTAATTGACTGTAAATCAAGATGATTACTCGGTTCATCTAGCAAAAGTATGTCAGGTTTCTCTAGTAAAATTTTTCCCAATATAACCCTACTTTTCTCACCACCACTTAAAATAGAAAAAGGTTTATCAAGTAAGACTTTGGATATATTTAATCCCTTGATTATTTTATTGAATTCGGTTTCTATTTCATAGCCACCTATATCATTGAATTTTTCTTGTGCACGACCATATCGCATAAGCACTTTCTCATCTAGGGGATTTTCTGATAATTCTTTTTCAAGTTGATTTAGCCTTTCTTTATCGGAAAGGATTTCAGTAAAGGCCTGATATAAGACTTCGGTAACCGTCTCTTTATATTCAGGTATTTGATCTAGGTATCCGATCTTTAATCCCTTTCTGACGAATATCTCTCCTGAATCAGGGGTTTCAAATCCCTTAATAACTTTGAAAATAGTTGTCTTTCCAGAACCGTTAGCACCAACTATACCAATCTTATCACCTGTATTAATGTGAAAAGAAACGCCTTTCAATACGTCATAGATAGCAAATGATTTTGTTATGTTATTAACCGATAAATCCATATAATACACCTCTACTATATTAATATATCATATAAACTTGCATAAGTAATACAAATAAAATATGTTATAATGTTGTTGATTAAAAAAAATAGTTGATTAAGGTTTGGTGTACACAATGAAATTAATAGTTGGACTAGGCAATCCAGGAAAGAAATATAAGAATACTAAACACAATCTTGGATTTAATTCTATAGACAAGTTGAGTGAAAAACTCGGAGTTTCCCTCACTCCTAATAAGAAGATACTTGGCGATAGTGTAAAATACGAAAATATTATCTTGTTGAAACCAACAACATTTATGAATTTATCGGGAAATAGTATAATAAAGACAATGAAGTACTATGATATTTCAAAAGATGACATCTTAATAATTTATGATGATATTGATTTACCAATAGGGAAAATTAGGATTAGGTATAAAGGGGGTTCTGGTGGACATAATGGGATTAAATCTATAATTCAGCACATTGATAATGATTTTAATCGCATTAGAATAGGTGCAGGGAGAGATGATGGTTTAGGAACGGTTAATTATGTACTCACTAGTTTCTCTAAGAAGGACCAATTGGTAATCGATGAATCAATAGATAAGGTAATAAATATTTGTATGGACTTTATTAAAGAAGAAGACATATTAACAATTATGAATAAGTATAACTAACCCCTCTAGTTCTAAATTGAGGGGTAGAACTGATGTTAGAAGGAGATCAAAATGAGGAACGATTTTTTAAAAGAGATACCAGTAGTTAATGATTTTTTTGAATCTTTAGCAAATAAAAAATACAATACACTGGTACTAGATACTACTAGTGATTTCAACATAATGTTAATTGCGAGTACATTCATTGAGCGAAATGAACAAATAATTGTTGTTGCTCCTAACATTTATAAAGCTCAGCAATTATATGATTCACTAATTGAAATACTAGGAGTAAATTCAGTGTCTTTTTTTCCCGCGGATGAATTTGTTACTGTAGAAATGTTAGCTTCTTCAAACGAGTTTAGGACTTCTAGAATCAATACAATTATTGATATTATTGAAGAAAAGAGAAAAATAATAGTTACTCACACGTTGGGTTATTTAAGGTATGAATTACCTAAAAATAAATGGATAAAAAATAAGTTGATTATAAATAGAAATACAGTAATCACAAAGAATGATTTTGTGAGGAAGTTAATCTCTTTTGGTTATAAAAGAGAATATCAAGTAGAAAAACCAGGTGATGTGAGTGTTAGGGGTTATATCGTTGATATATGGACATATAGTGACGAAAATCCAGTTAGAATAGAATTTTTTGACGACGAAATTGAACAAATAAGATCTTTCAATCCAACAACGCAAAGAACTATATCTAAAATAAACGAAGTGAAAATCTATCCTTTATTTGAATTGTTCTATGATGAAGACGAGAAGAGAGATTTGGTTAATATTGTAAAGGAAAAGGTTCCTTCTTCACAAAGAGTTCTAGATGAAATTGAAAAAATAGAGAATAATGCGGACTTAGACAGAATGCATAGATATATTCAATTTTTAGAGCATGTTAGTTTAAGTGACTACTTCGATGAAAAAATTGTTTTTTTATCAAACCCTAAAAGAATTAAAGATACATATGAGAGTGTTATAAATGATATAACTGAATGGTATTTAACTATAGAAGGAGAGTACAGTAATCTACAATTTACTTTCTTTAGTGATTTAAACTTGAAAATTGCTGAAGATCATAGAGTTATTTATTTTCAAAATGTTTTAACAAGTGATTATAAATATGATCATGTGTTTAGGATTCCTTCGAACGACGTAATAGAATATCATGGGAACATTAAGATGTTTGTTAATGATATTACTAAGGCTAAAGAAACAGTAATCATTCAAGGAAGTAAAGCAGTTTATAGTTTGCTTGATGATGAAGAAATCAAGTATAGAAGAGTTGGAAAAGAAGATGACATTAAGAAGAATAGAATTAATGTTATTAATGAAAGTAATGGACTGAGTTTTAGATTGTTTGGAGAAGTTTTTTATGTTAGTGTAAATAAATTATTTCATAGAACGAAAAAAAAGAAAAAACATTTCAAACTTAAAGAAGCAATAAAACTTAAATCTGTTGATGAGATAAAAATCAATGATTATGTTGTACATTATGATTATGGAATTGGAAGATATTTAGGTATTAAAACTGTTGAGTTAAGTGGTATAAAAAATGACTATATACATATAGGATATCGAAATGATGAAGTTTTATATGTTCCTGTTGAGAATGTTCATTTAATACAAAAGTATTCTGCCAGTGAAGGTGCAAGACCAAAAATCAATAGTATTGGTGGTACTTCATGGGCTAGGACAAAAGCAAAAGTAAGGAAAAAACTAAAGGACATTGCGGGGAAATTAATTAAGTTATACGCTGAGCGAAAAGAAGCGAAAGGCTATCCTTTTCCCAAGGATGATGAAGATCAATTTAGATTTGAGGCAGATTTTGAATATAAAGAAACACCTGATCAATTAAAAGCTATAGAAGAGATAAAAGGTGATATGGAAAGAGAAAGTCCAATGGATAGACTCCTTTGTGGGGATGTTGGATATGGAAAAACTGAAGTAGCAATGCGAGCTGCATTTAAATCAGTCTATGCTACTAAACAAGTTGCTTATCTTTGTCCTACGACTGTTCTAAGTAAACAACATTTTAAAACATTTAAGAGCAGGTTTTCTCAATATGGTATAAAGGTCGAGTTATTAAACAGATTTGTACCATTAAGAACACAGAATGAAATTGTAAAGGATGTTGCTAAAGGAAAAGTTGATATATTAATAGGGACTCACAGAATACTAAGTAAAGACATAGTTTTCAAGGATTTGGGTTTGCTAATAGTAGACGAAGAACAAAGATTCGGTGTGGAACACAAGGAAAGAATTAAGGAAATAAAAGTAAATGTAGATGTTATAACATTAACTGCAACACCTATTCCTAGAACATTGCAAATGGCTTTAATGGGGGTGAAGAGCACTTCTCTACTTGAGACACCTCCTGAAAATAGATACCCAGTACAAACATATGTTCTAAAGGAAAACGATACAGTAGTAAAAGATGCAATTGAAAGAGAATTAGCTAGGGGTGGGCAAGTATTTTTCTTATATAACAAAGTCTCTGATATTGGTAGAGTAGCAAATAAAGTTCAAAGACTTGTACCGGAAGCAAGAGTCACTTTTGCGCACGGGCAGATGAGTAGAGAAGAATTGGATTCAACTATGAACGACTTTATTGATAAGGTTTATGATGTTTTGGTATGTACTACGATTATTGAAACCGGAATAGACATTCCTAACGCAAATACATTAATAATTACATCAGCTGATAGACTTGGATTAGCTCAACTTTATCAAATAAGAGGTAGAGTTGGAAGAAGTGATAAGATAGCTTATGCTTATCTTATGTACAATAAATATGATTTGCTCTCTGAAAGAGCGGAGAAGCGTTTAGAAGTCATAAAGGAGTTTACTGAACTTGGTTCTGGATTCAAAATTGCTATGCGTGACTTAAGCATTCGCGGAGCAGGGGATGTTTTAGGTGCTGAGCAATCAGGTTTTATAGATACTGTAGGAATTGACTTATACATGCAAATGTTAGATGAAGAGATAAAGTTACAACAAGGTACTGAAGTTTCACGACCTAAACCAGTTAAACAATCTCCAATAAAAGTAAGTAAGCATATTCCTGAGGATTATGTTGATGATCAGGCTATAAAGATTGAGATACATAAAAAAATCAAACAAATTAAGAATAATCGAAATATTGAAGATTTAATTAATGAGATGAAAGATAGATATGGAAAAATTCCAAACCATCTAATAGATTTCATGCATAAAAGTTTGTTCGATAAGTACGCTTCCATGTTTGATATTGACTTAATTGACAATAATAAGAGTGAGATGGTAATAAGATTCAGTAGATTAATGAGTGATAACTTGAATGGAGAGAAATTGTTATTCGCCGCATTTGAAGTAGATCGTGATTTAACATTGAAGTACAAAAATAATCGAATTACTGTTTCATTAAATAAGAAATCGGATAAGAAAGAACCACTTAAGATTTTTAACCAATTTTTTGAAAAAATTGTATAATTCGACAAGTCATATCACAAAATAATTTTACATAAAACTAGAAAGTGAGGAAGCTTTGTGAAAGCAACTGGTGTAGTTCGCAGAATAGATGATTTAGGAAGAATCGTTATTCCTAAGGAAATTAGAAGAACGTTAAGAATTCGTGAAGGTGATTCATTAGAGATATTCGTTGATCAACAAGGTGAAGTAGTATTTAAAAAATACTCACCTGTAGAAGATATTTCATCTTTTGCCCAACAGTATGTTGATGCAATTCAGTCATCGAATAAACGAGATGTATTAGTAGTTGATAGAGAAGCAGTTGTTGCTGCATCCGGATCTATTAAAAAGGATGTCTTAGAAAAAAAAATATCCGATAATCTTGATGAACTATTAACAAAGAGATTATCCACTACGACAAAAGAAAATGAAGATTTTGAAATATGCCCTGATGTTTTTATTAAACAACCAATAGCATTAAAACCAATCAATTCTCATGGAGATATAATTGGTGGTGTACTGGTTATAGGTAAAAAAGCAATTTCTGATATTGATATAAGTATTATTGATACTGCCAGTACATTTATTGGTAAATATTTAGAGAACTAAAAATTAAATCAATACCTTAAATTTAAGGTATTTTTTTTATGGGAAGTCTTAAGAGGATATCTAAATAAAAAAGACCATCCTTAGAGGGACAGTCATTAAGACTTCTAAGTTATCAAGTAGAATATACTGATATATGAATTTTAAAAGCGAAATAGTCGTTAATTTTTACAATAATTACTATGTTAGCTATATTATACACTGTATTCACTTACAAATAGGAGAATAAACTCATTTTAATTCTTTACCTATAGAATATCCTTTTCCTATAATATCTCCCACGGAGTAATAAGAGTTATCTAAACCATATAAAACTGATTTCATCTTAGATAGAGATAACTTATCATTATCTAATAAAAATTCATCAACGAATGTTCCTGTAACTTCAGTAATGTATATAACACGCTGCTTTATTTGCACGCGTTCAATAACCTTAAGATTTAAAGAAATATTACATTCTTTTATAGAAGGAATCTCATCGTGGTATTCGTAAGTAAATAGATTTTCTTTATCAACGTCTCTTCCTGAGTAAATCCCACAATAATCAACTTTTTTTAACAATTTTTCTTGTGGAATGTTAAGACTAAGTATTTTAACTTCGTCAACAAAATCTGTGATTAGATGTTTTTCGTTTGTAGATAAAACGATTAAAGGTGGATTTAAACCCATTATCGCAACATCACCTATTGTGGTAACATTGATTTTCTTTTCTTTTTTAGCACATGCAAGTACAATTGGGACAGGATGTAACAATGGATAATTTTTTATTTTTCTCTTCATAACTACCTCTTTCCTTTACTAAATTTTACCAAATTTATAAGTAAATTCAACCAATTATAAAAATATTTTTTCTTGTGAATTTAAGTTAAAATTAAAATTATGAATAAAAACTTACCAAAATGTGTCTAACCACGAGCCTAATCTTTACTTAGAGAGTGCTATATTATGTTATAATCAGTAGAAGGAACGTTTAATAATCAATAAAATATACTGATAAAAAGACAAAAACCACAGGGGTGAAGTTATGATTAAACTAGCAATAAGAGAAGAACAAATAAAAGAATTAAAGAATAAAATAAAGACTCATAAAGAAAAACCAGGACCACTTATGCCTAGTTTGCATGATGCTCAGAAGCTAATAGGATGTATACCATATGAAATACAGAAAATGATATCAAAAGAATTAAACATTCCAGTTGCGAAAATAAATGGTGTAGTAACATTCTATGCACAATTTTCACTAGAACCAAAGGGTGAGAACATAATAGGAGTATGTTTAGGAACAGCATGTTATGTAAAAGGAGCCCAAGCAATATTAGATAAAATAGGTTCTGAATTAAAAATAAAGAGTAATGAAACTACAGATGATGGAAAATTCACACTAGAAGCAACAAGATGTATTGGAGCATGTGGATTAGCTCCGGTGATGACTGTTAATGAAGAAGTATATGGTAATTTAAATGTATCAAAATCTGTAGAAGCCTTAAATAAGCATAAAGAGGGTGCTATTAATGATTAGAAGTAGTGAAGAATTAGTTAAAAGATATAACGAAACAAAAGGTAAGATATTAAACCGTGCAGGTCTTGAAACTAATGGAAGAAAAGAAGTATTAGTATGTGGAGTAGCAGGATGTAAATCATTAAAGTCAGATACACTAGTAGAAAGATTAAGAGAAGCAATTAGTGACAATGGATTAGATATAGAAGTAAAAGAAACTGGATGTTTCGGTTTTTGTGAGAAAGGTCCGATAGTAAAAGTGATGCCTGAAGATATATTTTATTCGCAAGTAAACCCAAAAGATATAAATGAAATAGTAGAAAGTCATTTAGTAAAGGGAGAAGTATATAAGAAGAAATTATATATTAACCCTGAAACTAAAAAAGCAATTGAAACAACAAAAGAAATTCCTTTTTATAAGAAACAAGTGAAGATAGCATTAAGAAACTGTGGATTTATAAATGCAGAAAGTATTGATGAATATATTGGAGCTGGAGGATATCAAGCATTAGCAAAAGCTTTAGAGATGACACCACAAGAAGTAATAGAAGTAATAAAAGAATCTGGACTTCGTGGACGTGGTGGAGGAGGATTTCCAACAGGAATTAAATGGCAGTTTGCAAGAAACAATGAATCTCAGACAAAATATATTATCTGTAATGCAGATGAAGGGGATCCAGGAGCATTTATGGATAGAAGTATCTTAGAAGGAGACCCGCATAGTGTAATAGAAGCAATGGCAATTGGAGCATATGCGATAGGAGCTAATTTTGGTTATGTGTATGTAAGAGCGGAATATCCACAAGCTGTGGAGAGGCTTGAGCTAGCGATAGAAAAGGCGAAAAGAGAAGGATTACTCGGAAAAGATATATTAGCGACTGGCTTCAATTTTGATTTAGAGATAAGACTAGGCGCAGGAGCATTTGTTTGCGGTGAGGAAACAGCATTAATAGCTTCTATTGAAGGTGAAAGAGGGATGCCAAGAACAAAACCACCATTTCCAGCGAGTAAAGGATTATGGGGAGCACCAACGATAATAAATAACGTAGAAACATTTGCAGTAATACCAGAGATTATAAAAAAAGGTTCTGAATGGTTTAAAGGAATAGGAACGAAAAAATCAAGTGGAACAAAAGTATTTGCGTTAGTTGGAAAAGTAAAAAACACAGGATTAATCGAAGTACCGATGGGAATTACATTAAGAGAGATAATCTATGATATCGGTGGAGGAATGCTAAAAGGAAGAAAATTTAAGGCAGTATTAACTGGAGGACCAAGTGGGGGATGTTTGACAGAAGAACATTTAGATGAAATTGTGGATTTTGATAGATTAAAAGAATTAGGAAGCATGATGGGTTCTGGAGGAATGATAGTATTAGATGATAAGAACTGTATGGTAGATATAGCTAAGTTCTATATTGATTTTATGGTAGAAGAGTCTTGTGGTAAATGCGTTTATTGTCGTATTGGGACAAAAAGAATTTATGAAATACTAGAGCGAATTACAAGTGGAAAGGGTAAACCAAGTGATATAGATGAACTTGAACAATTATCACAAGGTGTGATAGACGGTTCTATTTGCGGTTTAGGACAAACTGCTCCTAACCCAGTCCTTACAACTTTGAGATATTTTAAGGATGAGTATATTGAACATATAGAAGATAAGAGATGCAGCGCTAGTGTATGTAAAGACTTAATAAATGAATATATTATCACTGACAAGTGTACAGGATGTACAATATGTGCAAAAAATTGTCCAGTTGAGTGTATAAGTGGTGAAAGAAAAGAAAAGCACACTATAAATAATGAAGAATGTATCTTATGTGGAGATTGTTTTAGTAGATGTCCATTTGATGCAATTGTGACAAGGTAGGTGGAATTATGGTTAAACTAGCAATCAATGGAAAAATAATTGAATCAAGCAAAGAAAATACTATTCTTCAAGTGGCGATAGACAATAATATAGAGATACCACACATGTGCTACGATAAGAGACTAAAATCTTACGGAGGTTGTGGGATGTGTGTTGTTGAAGTTGAAGGTTCTTCTAAATTGATGAGAGCCTGCTCAACCAATGTTTACGAAGGAATGGTAATTGAGACTCATACTAAGAGAACCCATGATGCTAGAAAAATAGCTCTTGATTTATATGTCTCAGATCATAGAGGAGATTGTCTTCCACCGTGTACATTAGGATGTCCAGCAAGAACGGATATACAAGGATATGTTGGACTTATTGCAAATGGTCAATATATTGAAGCCGTAAAACTTATTAAACAGGCTATCCCAATACCAGCCAGTATTGGTAGAGTTTGTCCACATCCTTGTGAAAGTGAATGTAGAAGAGATATTATAGAAGAACCAATTTCAGTTGCTACACTGAAATACTTTGCAGCTGATATTGACTTGTTTAATGAAAAGCAATATATTCCAAATATAGCAAATGACACTAATAAAAAGATAGCTATTATTGGAGCGGGTCCAGCAGGTCTTTCAGCTGCATACTTTTTAAGAACAAAAGGGCATAATGTTTCTATTTTTGAAGCAATGGCTAAGCCTGGTGGAATGTTAAGATACGGAATTCCGGAATACCGTTTACCAAAAGACATCATAGACCGTGAAGTTGCGATTATTGAAGATATGGGAGTAAAGATTAATTATAATATTAGACTTGGAGAAGATTTGAAAGTAAAAGAGATCCAAGATAATTTTGATGCATCCTTCATAGCTATTGGAGCTTGGAAAAGTTCTTCTATGAGATGTAAAGGAGAAGACTTAAACGGTGTAATTGGTGGAATTGACTTCTTGCAGAAAGTAGCTAAAAAAGATCTTATAGATTTAGATGAAAGAGTTGTAGTAGTCGGTGGTGGTAATACTGCTATGGATGTTGCTAGAACTTGTGTTAGATTGGGTGTTAAAGAAGTAAGAGTATTATATAGAAGAACTGAGTCTGAAATGCCAGCTCAAGTCTTTGAGATACAGGAAGCTAAAGAAGAAGGAGTTATCTTTGATTTTTTAGTAGCTCCTATTGAAGTTACTGAAAAGAACGGAGTAGCTTCTGGAGTTATTTGTCAAAAAATGGAATTGGGTAAACCTGATGCAAGTGGAAGAAGAAGACCAATTCCAATTGAAGGAGAAACAACTTATTTTGAGACTAGTACAATTATTTCAGCAATTGGACAAAAAGTAACATTAGGTAATATCCAAGGAATTGAAACAACTGACTGGGGAACAATAGTTGTTGATGAATTAACTTACCAAACTAATATTGAGGGAATCTTCTCAGGTGGAGATTCAGTTACAGGGCCAAAAGATGCAATTGATGCAATTGCTGCAGGTAAGAATGCAGCCAATGTAATAAATAGTTATTTGAATGGACATATAGTTCCTCGTTTTGAACAAAGATTAATAAGAAGAGACGATATGACAATTAGTGATTATCCTGATGTTAAGTCTAATCCAAGAGTTCAAAACAAAATAATCAATCCTGAGATAAGAAAGACAAACTTTGATAAAGTGATACATAATTACACTGAACAAGAAGCATTATCTGAAGCTTCAAGATGTTTGGAGTGTGGTTGCAAAGATGTTTTTGAATGTGATTTATTAAAGAATATTAAAGAACATAAAATTGATACTAATTTTGAACATGGTGAACAACATCGAAGAGTTCAAATAGATGATCATCCATTTATCCAAAGAGATTCTGATAAATGTATACAATGTGCACAATGTGTTAGAGTTTGTGATGAAGTAGTCGGAGCAACTGTTTTAGGGATTGTTGATAGAGGATTTGAGTCTTTAATTGTTCCTGAATCTTGTCTACCGTTATCTGAAACTAGTTGTGTTTCGTGTGGTGCATGTATTGACATATGTCCAACAGGAGCTTTAAAAGAAAGACTGATTAACTCTAAGGAAATACCATTAGATTTTGACAGCACTGACTCAGTATGTACTCATTGTAGTTTAGGTTGCTTAGTTACATATCATTATAAAGACAATAGAATATATAGAGTTACTCCTAATAATGATGATGGAGTGCTATGTGTGAAAGGTAAGTTTGAATTCGAGTACATCAATAGTGATGAAAGAATTACTGAACCTATTATAAAGGATAGTTTTGATTCTTCTAAACTAGATAAGGTTGGATTTATCTTGTCACCTAGTTTGTTGAACGAAGATTTTATAGAAATTAAAGAATTAGCAAATAAACTAGGAACTAATTATATTGGTACAACAGTTAAAAATATAGAAGAAGAAATAGATTTAGATAAATTATCAAGAAGAGAAAGAATAGATTTGATTACTAGTAGTTCATCTATATATAAACAAGATCTAAACAGCGGTGGAGCAAATAAAGCAAACTTGATGACTGGATCTGAAATTATATCTAAAATAAAGAGTGGTGATATTAAGAATTTAGTCTTGGTAGGAGTAACTGTTTCAAAAGAATTATTGGCATTAGTTGATGGACTTGATAATTTAATTGTTATGAGTTTATTCTATGATGAATCATTAAAAAATGCAGATGTTATACTTCCATTAAGAACTAGTATTGAAAGAAGTGGGAATATTACTAGAATTGATGGTAAAAATGTAGAAATAACAAAGGTATTAGATTTATTATCAAGTAAAAGTAATAAAGAGGAACTAGAGAAAGTCTTTAAATTAAGTTATTAGTTGGTTCTGTTTATATTTAGTTTCTATTCTAACTTACTGTTTGAAAAAGTGTGAATAGTTTGTATATAAACTAATACTGTTTTCCTTTGACTATTATTAAATTAATTGTTAAAATTTTAAGTGGATTGAAAATAAAATGATAGAAAAGAGAAAGTGATATGAAGTATGATTGTGTAATAATAGGTGCAGGGCCAGCGGGTATTTTTACTGCATACGAATTAATGCTGAAAGCACCTGATTTAAAAGTACTATTAGTAGATAAGGGTCGGGATATATATTCAAGAAATTGTCCTATTTTGACTAAACAAATTGAGAAATGTCCACAAGGAGGTTGTAAACCTGCTTGCTCGATTACAAGTGGTTTTGGTGGAGCAGGTGCCTACTCAGATGGTAAGTTCAACATCACAAGTGAATTCGGTGGATGGATGAACAACTATTTAGACAATGCAACTGTTGAGAAATTAATTAACTATGTAGATTCAATTAATCTTAAACATGGTGCTACTTCTTCAATCACTGATCCATATACAGAAGAAGTAAAAGAGATCGAAAGATTGGGATATGGTCACGGACTTAAGTTATTAAGAGCGAAATTAAGACACTTAGGAACTGAACAAAATTTACAAATACTCCAAAGTATTTATGAAGAAATGAAAGGTAAAATAGATTTTAATTTCGGTAAAAAAGTAAGTGAAATTGTTGTTAAAGACGATAGAGTTAAAGGTGTCAAGTTGAATGGAGATTATATTGAAGCAAATTATGTAGTGGTTGTTACTGGAAGAGACGGCTCTGAGTGGATGAAAGACAAGTTAGACGAATTTGGAGTTGAGTTTACAAATAACCAAGTTGACATCGGAGTTAGGGTGGAAACTAATGATATTATAATGGAAAAAATCAATCAACATCTATATGAAGGTAAATTCATCTTTAGAACTAGTGTAGGAACTACTGTGAGAACTTTTTGTTCTAACCCTAGTGGTCATGTTGTTGTAGAAAATCATAGTGGGATTATGCTTGCAAACGGTCATGCTTATAAAGACGAAGCTTTGGGAAGCAACAATACTAATTTCGCATTGCTAGTATCACATTCTTTTGCTCATCCATTTAATCAACCAAATGAGTTTGCAAGAGAAGTTTCTAAATTAGCAAACAGGTTATCAAACGGATCAATTATTGTACAAAAGTATGGTGATATCAAAGCAGGTAGAAGAACAACCGAAAAAAGGCTAGCGGAAGGATTTGTGAATCCAACATTAGCAACAGCGGTACCAGGAGATTTGGGATTAGTATTACCTTATAATACAATGAAATCATTAATTGAAATGACAGAGGCTTTAGATTATGTGACACCGGGTATAGCTAGCGAACATACATTGTTTTATGGAGTAGAGGCTAAATTCTATTCTGCTAGACCAAAGGTAAATGAAAAATTCGAAACTAAAGTATCAGGTTTATATGTTGGCGGTGATGGAGCGGGTATAACTAGAGGTTTAGCTCAAGCAGGCGCCAATGGAATATGGATAGCTAGAGACATTATTGACAAGACAAATAAACTAATATAAGATAATTATGTAATTGTGAAAAGGCTCAAACAACGCGGATCCACAATAAGTTTTTAACTTATATGGATCTTTTTTATTCATATAAGAAATCAAAGGAGGATTTTTATGAGTAATGTTGTAGTAGTAGGTACACAATGGGGAGACGAGGGAAAAGGTAAAATTACTGATTTTCTTGCTCAAAGAGCGGATGTTGTGGTTCGTTATCAAGGTGGTAATAATGCTGGACACACTATTGTATTTAACGGAGAAAAGTTCGCATTACATTTATTACCAAGTGGAGTATTATCGCCAGATAAAATAAATATTATGGCAAATGGTATGGTAATTAACCCTGAAGCATTGATTTCAGAGATCGATGGATTAAAGGAAAGAGGAATTACCGATTTTGATTTGAGAATCTCAAATAGAGCGCATATTGTATTTCCTTATCATATTGAACTTGATTCAGCGTTTGAGAACACAGGTTCTGATAAGATAGGAACAACTAAAAGGGGAATAGGTCCCACTTATACTGATAAAGCATTTAGAAGTGGTTTAAGAATGGGTGACTTATTAGACTTAGATTATTTTAAAAACCGTTTAAAAGCAGCTTTAGATATAAAGAACAACGTTCTTAAGATGATGAATAGAGAGACTATCAATTTTGATGATTTATATCAAAAATATTTAGGTTATAGAGAAATTATAAAAAACTATATATGTGATACATCGGTATTATTAAATGAATTACTCGAGGATAAAAAGGTTTTATTTGAGGGTGCTCAAGGTGTAATGTTATGTATTGATCATGGGACTTACCCATTTGTAACAAGTTCATCACCAACAGCAGCTTCAGTACCTTTATATACCGGTATTGCACCAAGACATATAAATAATGTATTAGGTATTATAAAAGCATACACTACTAGAGTGGGTGAAGGGGCATTTCCTACTGAATTCAGTAATGATGTAGCAGATAAAATTCGTAAAACAGGAAATGAGTATGGTACTTCTACAGGTCGTCCACGTAGAATTGGATGGCTTGATTTAGTTGTATTAAACCACACAAAACGTGTTAGTGGAATAACAGGATTGAGTGTGATGTTATTAGATGTATTAAGCGGAATACAAACATTAAAAATTTGCGTGGCATATAAATATAAAGGTGAAATTATTAATGTTATGCCATCAATAGTAGATCACTTAAATGAGTGTGAACCTGTATATATTGAAATGCCAGGATGGCAAGAAGATATTACTGAAGTGACTAGTTTTGATGAGCTACCAATGAATGCTAAGAATTATTTAAATAAAATACAGGAGTTAACTGGTATAAATGTAAAAATGTTCTCAGTAGGACCTGATAGAAAGCAAACAATTGAGGTAGAGAAAGTTTTATAATGAGTAAAGAATGAGCTAATAAAATAGAAGGAGGACTTATATGTACAAGTCAGATTTAGAAATTGCTCAAGAAGTTACTATGAAGCCTATTTCGGAAATAGCTAGTAAGCTAGGATTAGGAGAGGATGACTTAGAGTTATATGGTAAATATAAAGCTAAGGTAAATCCAGATGTAAAAGTAGACAGAAATGGGAAAGTAATTTTGGTAACAGCAATTAATCCTACACCAGCTGGTGAAGGAAAAACTACAGTTACTGTAGGATTAGGTCAAGCATTTGGTCAATTAGGAAAGAATTCGATAATTGCATTACGCGAACCATCATTTGGACCTGTAATGGGTATTAAGGGAGGAGCAGCAGGAGGAGGATATTCTCAAGTTGTACCAATGGAAGATTTAAATCTTCATTTCACTGGTGATATTCATGCAATCACTACTGCAAATAATGCAATTAGTGCTATTCTTGATAATCACTTACATCAAGGAAACGAATTAAACATTGACCAAAGAAGAATAGTTTGGAAGAGATGCTTAGACATGAATGATCGAGCATTGAGATTTGTAAATGTTGGGCTAGGTGGACACACAAACGGAATTCCTAGAGAAGATGGATTTAATATTACAGTAGCAAGTGAAATTATGGCCGTACTATGCTTAGCTAGTGATATCGAAGATCTAAAAGAAAGAATTAAGAGAATGGTTGTAGCTTATACTTTTGATAGAAAACCAGTAACAGTTGGTGACTTAGGTTGCGAAGGTGCAGTGACATTAATCTTAAAAGATGCTATAAAGCCAAACTTAGTTCAAACATTAGAACACACACCTGCATTAGTACATGGTGGACCATTTGCAAATATTGCTCATGGATGTAATAGTATCATCGCTACTAACCTGGGTAGAAAGATGGCTGATTATGTGATTACTGAGGCAGGATTTGGTGCTGATTTAGGTGCTGAAAAATTCTTAAACATAAAGACAAGAAATGCCGGTTTTTCTCCGAGTGCAGTTGTAGTTGTTGCGACAATTAGAGCATTAAAAATGCATGGTGGTGTAAATAAAAAAGAACTACAACCTGAAAATGTAGAAGCACTAAAATCTGGTATAGAAAACTTAGCAAAACACTTGGATTCAATTTCAAAATTTAATGTTCCTTATGTTGTAGCTATTAATAAGTTTGTAACTGACTCAGATGCTGAAATTGCTTTTATTAAAGAATGGTGCGAAGAAAATGGTCACCCAGTAGAATTAATTGAAGTATGGGCAAAAGGTGGAAGCGGTGCAGTTAATTTAGCTGAAAGAGTTTTACAAAGAATTGAAGAAGCTGATGGTGTAAACACTTTTACCCATTTGTATGAACTAGATGAATCACTAGAAGATAAAATTAATAAAATTGCTACTAACATTTATGGAGCTGATGGAGTTGAATTTACTTCAAAAGCTAAAACTCAATTAAGAACATTTAAACGTAATGGATGGGATAAACTAGCTGTTTGTATGGCTAAGACTCCTGCATCATTAACTGATAATCCAAAACTATATGGTAGACCGAAAGGGTTCAAAATTACTGTAAGAGAGTTAAGACCAAGTATTGGTGCGGGATTCATAGTTGCGCTAACTGGTGATGTTATGACAATGCCAGGACTTCCAAAACAACCTGCTGCATTAAGAATGGATGTAGTTGATGGTAAAGCGGAAGGGTTATTCTAAACAAAATAAAGATAAAAAATATAAAAGAAACGAGGCTTTCAGATTAAAAAGTCTCGTTTTAATTTTAATAAAGAAAATATTAATTATTCTTAATTGAGTAGTGATTCTTAACTTCAATTTCACCATGAAAGGTGTTTTTCAGTGATACACGGATTTTCAATCCGAGAAATGAAAAATATTTCCCAACCCTCGTAATATGAACTATTATACATGTGTTCCAATCATTATTAAATATACGACAATACTAAATAAACTTTTCATAGGAAACTGCATATTCTTTAAAGCCATTTCGTTCATATACTTTTTTAGCATTATTGTTCCACGAATAAACATGTAGTTTAACTCTATTAATTCCTCTTTCCTTCATCCACTTAATTGATTCATCTAGTAGTCTTTGTCCTAATCCAAACCCTCTTGCTATATCATCTACATATATTTCGTCAAGTAACCCCATCATACCAGTTCCATTATCTGAAGTATCAACCTGTTGAAATATTCTACTCAGTGTATATCCTACAGTCTTTCCCTCTAATTCTGCAATCAATATCATTGTATTTTCACTTCGATTATTAAACGTTACTTCAGCTTTTTTTTGTACTGATTTAACAACTAAATTGTAGTCATCATTTTTAGATTTATCAGTATGATTGTCTCGACTGAATTTACTTAGTTTTACTGCAAAGTCAACAAACGTATTTTTGTCACTACATACCGCTTTTCTTACTATTACTTCCATGATTTTATCCTCCGATTATACTTATTTCTAAAAGAATTCAATGAATAGTATATCACAATCAGAATAAAACACCTATAGAAGGTGTTATTTCATTAATCTGGAGACATACGGATTTTCAATCCATAAGTACTTATTAGATTTATGTCCATTTTCCAATAAAATCAGCTTCATCTAAATCACTAGTTGTTATATACTCTAATTTAATTGCTTCTTCTATTGATAACAATGAATCATTAATATGCACAAAAATAGGTTGTCTATTTATCCAATCTGGATTACATCCAGCACTAGTAAAATATACCCATGTAATTCCATCTTTGACATATAATGGATGTTCCATTCCTGCTTCGCAAGGTCCCCATTCATGTTCATATATTTCATAGCCAGCCAGAGTTTTACCCTTATTAAACAATAAGTATGAATTATCTGGAATCATAACTGTCATACAGTCATAAGTATCATCATGTATACACTCTTGAATATAGTCTGGTAATGTATTAATTTTCACACTATCAGAAACACAACCAGATAATAACATCAAAGTTACTAATACTAAGATACTCTTCATAATTGCTCCTCCTTTATAGACACACGGATTTTCAATCCAATCATTACTGTATTATATGTCATCATAAAAATAGTTATCTAGGACATCATATATGCAAACCATGATGACAGTTAACGTTCAACTGGTAGTGATCCATGATTTTTATCATTTTTATAGTATGTAGTAATTTCAATCACTAGGAAACAAATAAGAACTATATCTCTAATAACAATTATTAAATTTGTACTTGCATACATAGTTACCGTAATACCTATAGCGCTTACAAAAATAAACAATAAAGTAATTATCCCGAATATACCAGATATTAATATAACATTATTTTTAGAATATTTATAATTTAATATATAAGCAACCAATACAAATAACAGATCAAAAAACAAATATACAATACTGAAAATAGGAAGTACATCTTCAACAAAAATTTCAACAGAAAAGAAACTTGCCAAGAAAACTTTAATGACTGAAGATAGAAAAGCATAAACTAAAGGAAGCAAAAATAATAAAGCAATCCTTTTGGGATTTCCTAATTCTATAGTATAAATGGTTAATGAAATAAAAAACAACATACTTACTAAGAATACATAAAAATAAAATTGACCCGTTGTTAATACAAAGCCATCTGTTAATGCAAAGCCATCTGATAATGCAAAGCCATCTGAGTTAAGTCGATAAAAAAATAGAAAATTCATTATAACACTGACAATAATTATCGCTAAGAAGAATAATTTACCTTTTATAAGTACCTCCTATAAATAGTATTTTAATTTTAATGAACGACTTACGGATTTTCAATCCTATTAATCCATTTTAGGTGCTTTAATACAAGGTTTAGTAATTCAGCTTTCTTCCGAAATCTTTGTATAATGGTAGTTATTCGGTATTCTGATAAACCCTCTTATATGGTTGTCCTTTTTTCTCTCAACAATACCAGATACATTATTTATATTACCTTCTGCTGTGATTAAAGTGTCTATTTTGTTCTCTAAAACTATTCCTATATGGTCATGAGGTTGATTACAAAATACCTCATTATAGAGAACTATATCTCCTTTTTCAGGTGTGAATTTTCTATTATTAGAAAAGTAAAATTTATTTTCAGGAAGGCTTGCCCATAACTCCCATGCACTACAGCCTGCAAAGTTACAAACCACTTTTTCGTCAGGATATTTTACTGGCAAAGTAAACCCTGTTTTGATACAACAATAATAAACAAATGCAGCACACCACTTATTATCCCAGTTTTCTAAAGTCCACTTTGGGAACAAGTCTGCAATTGGTCCTATATTTGATTTAATCCCCATTACATTTCCATAAAAACTTTTCTGTGCTTCTTGTTTTGCGATTAGAGCTAATCTCTCTCTTTTTGTCATTTTTCCTCCTACACTAAAATTTCGTATATTATATATAAGACTGTAACCAAGACACACGGATTTTCAATCAATTACTTTCTATTCTTACTGACACCAAACCTTGGATTCCTATGTATAACATCATTATTGTTATAAACCCTTCTTGTTCAATAATAGCCATAATTATACAGAAAATGTAAGCTGTCTGAAAAATATTTTTAATAACATTCATTTTCTCCCTCTAACATTCGGTTTTTCAATCCCTTTTAGTCCTTAATGACTGCAGGTTCTTTTATAAAATACCTAATTGCCAAGTATAGAATTATTATTATTGTATTATGCATAAACCACTGACTAATTAGGCTCCCAAAGTTCGTAACAATCACATAAACAGCATTCCACCATATTTCTTCCCTTATTATTTCAGCATAAAAATTAATATGGTCCGTGAAGAAAAATATTAACTTTGTAATAGTTAAAACATTTACGATAGTAAAATAAACAATTAGAAACCTTTTTAAATGTCTTTCTGAAGACAAAAATGCTTTAAAAGAAGACTTGATTCTTTCCATATAACCCTCCCGTTTGAATTCTATAAATAGTATATCACAACAGTACTGTCGAATAAAGGAAGAAAAAAATTCACTGTAAGTTCAGTGAATTATATGTATAAGGGATTTTCAATCCTTAGTAATTTACATATACCATAGTAATTTATTATCCATTTTCTTTCCGATTTTACTTTTTTGTTCGATAACTTTCCATTTATCATTTTCTTTTACGACTTTGTAAACCGCATTTGTTCCATCTGATTTCTTAAAAAGTATATACGCATTATTACCATTAATAAGAGTCACAGGATTTGTAAAATTCTTATATGGCGGTTTCAAATCAGGATTCAATACATTAACTACAATGTCTAAAGCAATATCACTGAGTGAAGAATATTCTTTATGTTTTTCAGCAAGGAATAATAATTGATCAAATGAGTATTTGCTATATGTGTCTAAATCTAAGTTAAATGACTGCTTTATATCCTTGATTATTTCAGAAGAAAATTCCAATATTAATTTTTCATACTCATCACCTAGATGGTCGTATTCTAATAGCTCTACTCCAGATGGACTAACACTAAAAGTTATTGTCTCTATACCATATGGTGGATTATGAGCATGTTCAAAGGTACGAACCTTTACTTCTACCTCAAAGCTATAACCACTCACTCTTTTAATATCTAAATCGACACTATATAGCATTAGTTGTTTATTGTAACCATAGTAATTAGAAATTTCTTCTCTAATATATGGATAAAGTGTAGTTATTAAAGTATCATATACATCCTTATATTTAGGTTCTTGGTTAGTAGCATTGGTCGTTATTTGTGTTGCTATTATACTTAATATTAAAACTAAGATTACAATTATTTTTTTCATTATTAATCATCCTTAATGTATTTATTAATAGTATTTTTTACTTTGATAGAAAAAACAATTCATCCAATATTCACAAAATGTCCTTCATAAAAAAAATTCACTAAATTTACAGTGAATTATCAGCACAACGGATTTTCAATCCCAATATTTATACTTAGGAGTTTTTTTTATTAATGGCTTTTAACAATTCAATAATAACACCGAGAGCAATTAGTAATATTCCGCTAATGAAACCTGAAAACCAAGTTGATAATGTTACGATAAAACTCTCAGAATACAAGCCTAATAACATCCCACCAAAAAAGGTAATAATTAATATGCCATATCCACTGGAGTTTAATATTTTTTCAATGTTATGCTTTACCTTTTCTTCAAAATTTACATCCTTGTTTTCCATAATAAATCATCCTTTCTCCTAAAAAATAGTAAACACTATAAGTATTGTAACATGACACTTTTTTTTAAAAAGAATAACCACATAGCCACTGAATTACATGTATAACGGATTTTCAATCCTATGCTATGCAATGTTTATCTGATAATCACACTCAGTTATTGATTCACTTCATAGTTTGAATCAACTAATATCATGTAATCTTTATCATTCCTAAATCTTTTTTTCATAAATTTAATAAGTTCTTGTGTCCAACCTTCTTTTTCAGCCATGTCATCAATTTGAGCAACTGAAAACAAATAACGCATAACTCCATTCTCTAAGACTACTTCAAGTGCAGATGATGAAACAACTTCATAATCAGCTGGATCAAATGGAGTTTCTGTACAATCTTTAGCTATCACTTTATTATCTTTCACTGCAGTTATACAGTAAAAATTATACTGAGATCTTGCGTTATGTATAAAATTAATAATATAATTATGTGGCCACATACTATCATTAGTCCTGCTTGACCCATAATAAAAATAATATGTCACCTTGGTATCCTCTAGAGTCATAAAGGGATTATCATCTTCTAAATAAACAGTATTAATAGAAACTCTCCTATATAAATCATAACTCTCAGTATCAAAATTTGATATATCATCAAAATTGGTATACTCTCTCCACATAGACTTTCCACCAGTAAATAATGAGGGACACAGTAAAAAAATAATAGTTGTTAAAGTAAGTAAAATTCCTAAACCTAAAAGTAATACTTTTTTCATGTACTCACTCTCCTTAATGACATTCTTGAAATAGTATACCATAAGTAGATAAAAACACCTATCAAAAGGTGCCTGATTGACATACGGATTTTCAATCCTATTACTATTCTTACTTAGTTTACTCCTTCAATTTTTTTTTTAGCAAGGTAAGAAAGATTATTACTGCCGGTGCTATACTGAAGATTATTCTATAATCAAGGATATTAAAATAGAAAAGTACAGCAGAAAGAACAATTAATGATATTTCTAACCTTTGTTGAAGAATCTCAAATTTAAGTCTATTAACGCTCATACTATCTAGTTGTTCTGTTTTCCAATAGCCTTTTTTATATATAAAAAATATCCAACTTACAATTAAAAACATTATAGTGAATGATCCTAATTTAGGTGCATTTAATATAATAATAATTGAAACTATATTAAGGAAAATAAAATCCAATATCCTAACAACTTTCTCATTCATAATGTTCACCCCCTGTATTCTATTAACAGTAAACATATTCAAAGAATAACACATATAAAGGTGTTATTGTCATAATTCTAGAGACACACGGTTTTTTAATCCTAATCGCAATAACCACTTTTATCCTATTAATCTTTGTTCCACAAAGTCAATCTAATAGAAATAAGTAAATAGACACCTATAATAGTAAATACATGTTTTATCCACGCAGATAGTAAGCCAGTAGTTGAAACTAGTAAACCATAGACTAGTACATCACTCATATGACCTATTGATAACAATCCTTCTACAATAAAAGAAATAAAAAGCACTAGGTAGATAATGTTAATTAACCAAAAATAAATCCAGATTAACTTTATTAATTTATGATTTGATTCTAAGAAACTAAAAAAATTTTCTCTTGCTCTTTCCATAGAATACCTCCTCAATAAATAAAACAAATAATTATTAAAACATAGTTCGTCAATCCTAATTAGCAATAAAATTTTTTTTTATTAATCTTTGTTCTTTAAATTGATTCTAATAGATATTAGTAAATAAACACCTATGATAGTTAACATATGCTTTATCCATGCCGATAAAAAAGCTAGTATTGAATGTGCTAATTGATGACCTAAAAGAGAATCCCAAGATGAAAATCTTGCGATAAAAGAAAGAACAAAAAGTGCTAAGTATATAATAGTAATTACCAAGAAATAAATCCATACTAGTTTCAACAATTTTTCATTTGATTCCACCACGCTAAATATATACTCCTTTACTCTTTTCACAAAATCACTCCCATAAATTAAGCATTCTATAAACAGTATATCATATGAAAATCATAACACCTATATAAGGTGTTATTCTATTATCTAACGATACACGGCTTTTCAATCCTTAGTTATCTATACTTTGACTACTCCAAGTTCAAATGATACTATTAGAATATATATGTAAACAGAAGGGAGTTAATAAATGATGAAGTATATAATCAAGATACTTGAATCAAATGAAATTATGAAAAAAGTATTATTGTTCTATGTATTGCTTTTTCTAATGTTTTCAGCTTGGTATATTATACATCATTTCAGAGAATACCAAATTGTAATAGAACAAATAAATTCAAGTCCTTATAATAGTTCTCTGAGTAACCTTAATTATCATTACAAATACGATATCATTTTGCCTCACATTAAAACATGGATATTAAATATCTTTGGTATTATAGTTGTTTACTTACTTATATCAATTAGGGAAAAGCTTAAAACAATATAAATTAGAAATCTCCTTTGTACAGGAGATTTTTTATTAACACACGGATTTTCAATCCCATGTTAGGAATAAAAACTTCAAATCTGTGTATAAAATATTTCAGGTGTTGAGGTGATGCATATGTATAAAAAAAGGACAAGTGTTCAAGAAGAACATCTAGTCCATCAGTAAAGAAATTTAGATGATTAAACAGTTATTTTATATTTCTAAAATATTATTTCTCAAAGAAACTTTCATATCCATAATCTAAATTAATAATCTTAACTTATATTATTACAACAGAACCAAGAAAAGTTGGTTCATACCATTTTCGTTATCCTTTCTTATTCTTTACATCTCTCTGTTTCATAACTAAAGCCACGAGTTACTTCAGTTGTTACGCTTCTTAAAATCAATGATAGTAGCTCCTCATCATAGCTTTCAATAACAAATGATTCAGGAGAAGTTGAAACCATATGAATAGAATCATGTTCGACATTAAAATATACATAAACTCTTCTTAGACTAGAATTATATATAACATCCACTCTTATATCATATGGATTATATCCAATACGTTTTACAATTGAATTATCAAAATCTACAATGAGTGATTCTAAGAAATCCTCTACAATTCCTTTAAGTTCATAATTATATAAATTTGGATCATCAATATCTTCATTCGGTGAAACACATTCATTCATTATTACTGATTTTGAAACTTCGGGGTAATCTATAGTTACTGCAAGTATTTCCATACTCGAAAGATCTTTTATTGGATTATTGTCGTTTGAGTTTGCTTTGTACCCAATATAGACAAGTATCAAAATTAACAATAAAGAAATCTTTAAGTTTTTTTTCATTATAGTCCTCACCTTTATAAAAGTTTATCCCCTTATGTGTCATTATAGCATAAAATAGTATTTAACTTGATTAAATCTATGATAAAGTAAAGGAAGAAAAAATTCACTGTAAATACAGTGAACTATATGTATAACGGATTTTCAATCCTATGCATTGCTACTAATATGAAAAAAATGTAGTAGTCATTATGATGCTATTTTAAGTCTTTTTCCTTACAAAGCTAAAGAACACAGAAACTTAGGAGTGAACAACTTACTAAACACTTTTAACAGTAAAAGAAAAAGACCTCCTACACTAAACAGAAGAAGATGAGAAATCTACATTACATTAGTTTATACATAAAAATTCGACAAGAGAAATTCAACTTAACTGCTACGATAAAGGAAACCTTAGTAGTGGACAAAATTAGAAGGAGTATATAAATGAGAAAATTCTTTATAATCGTTGTTGTAGGAGGAATCACTTTATATTTATTTTCTTATCTTATTTTTACTAATTATAATATATCAAATGATAATATACCTAAAAGAATTCCGTTTGAAGATGTAGAGAAAATTACTATAGTAGATTATTATGCTTACTCCAACGGTACACGAATTTATAGAGTAGAACCATCGCAAACAGATGAACTGATAAAATATCTCAAGAAACTAAAATACCCTCTTTCGTATGTGGAAGCAGGTACAGCAATAATAAGTCGGTTCCAAGTAAGATTAGATATTGGAGAAAAACATGATATACTTTTCGATCCTGTTTCAGGATTCATACAATATCGAAATAAAAACTTGGAAGGGAAAAATTTTTACTATGCTAATTTTGATAGAGAAAAATACGATCTGCTAATTAAGGAGATTATAAATAAGGTGGAATAAAATGAAAAGAATGTTTTAATGATATTTACACTTCTTACATTCACCCCTCATTATTATGCATCGGGATAGTACTAAAACATTTTACAACTATTTTAAGTTAAAATACTTCTTAATTCGTCTTGCTGTATCTATTGCTGATAAATTTGAATTGTCAATTCTAATATAATTTTGATAAGGGATCTCTTTTTCGTTGGACACAAGTCTATACTTATTCATTGAACTTATCAATTCTTTACTAGACCATTCAGTATTCCTTTTGGTCCATTTTTTATTTAATCGATTATCAGTAATATTTCTTGCAAGTCTAGTCTCAACGTCCGCGTTAAGCTCAACAAAATGAATCTTGTGATTTTCAAAAATAGCACATATATGCTTAATATAATCCCAGTCTGATTTCATGTCGAATGCCCAAACAAATGTAAATATCATTCCTTTTTGGTTGCTTTTGGACATTTTGATCATTATTTCGTCTCTAAATAGTCTTATTAATTCTTGAGCTTCCTTTGTTTCATAATCAAATATTTTAAGGACAAGATCAATCGTCATGTGATTATGAAATAATTTTAGTCCGGTTAGTTTACTTAACTCTTCTCCTACGGTCATTTTGCCTACCGCTTGAGGTCCAAATATTATTACCAAATCCATCTCATCACATCCTTATTTAATCACAATTGTAATTGATTAAGAGGTTTATGTCAATGAATCATAAGACAAACTAGCTTCACTTACTAAAGAAAACACCAATTTTCAAATTAGTGTC
Source organism: Mycoplasmatota bacterium (assembly GCA_018394315.1). GTDB lineage: Bacteria > Bacillota_I > Bacilli_A > MAG-NZ > MAG-NZ > Zrk6. The sequence goes on from CP074575.1 coordinate 585,369, forward strand.
TTAATATACATTTTTTTCTTTTAGCAACATAAGATCTTTCAATCCGCAAACAGATTATTTATTATTAAGTATCTGTTGATAATCACTAACAATATCTTTAATGTTTTGACTTTGTCCTTCTAGTGGTTTATTAATATCGTAACCACTTAGCTCGACTGATTTATAACTATAATAGAAGTTACCATCCTGATTTCTCGGATCAGTATTTCTTTCAGCCTCTTCGCTATCTACAAACCCTCCCAAAAACAAGTATACTTCATCAACCAAAATTTCCTTATCCTCAAGACATAGATCTGATACGTATACACCTGGATATTCAACACTTCGAGGTATTTGCAACTCATTACTTAGTTTAGAATCACCTAATAAATCATTAATAAATGTAATTGAATACCTATACTTATCTATCAGTGGGCTATGATCTTCATTAAGTATGCTAAATTCCCTAATTTCTTTTAATTCATCTACTCTAGCTATAAAAATATTTTCACTCCATCCAACAACTGCCACATTATCTTCAAGACTAAATGCGCAATCACCATGCAATCCTAATCCAACATATTTTAAATATAGTGGGGTTGCGTTAATATATAATCCGGTAGTTAAAATTGTCAGTAGAAGTATATATACATATTGTAAGCGAAATTTTTTTTTATGTAGTAGTGTATCTCCAAATGATTTTTGTTTCTTTATAATGTCGTTTTCAAGTTTAACTCTTCTATATGTTAGATAACTCATTATAATTATAACAGTAATCAGTAAAATCAATAAATATTTAATAATCATTCTACTCTACCCCTTTTCTAATATATTTTTTAAACTGTTTAATGTAAGTTCTATTAACATATAAACTTATATCATTAACAACCTTCAATTTAATTCTAGAATTCCATTGTTGACTCACGCCTATTATCTTTGTAATGTTTATAATATGTGATTTACTGATCTGTATAAATTTTGAGTCAGCAAGTGTTTTTTCAAGCTCGTATAGCTTAAAATCAGTTTTTAATTTTCCAAAAGAACCAACTAAAAAAACATCATTATTATCGGATTCAAAATATATGACATCATCTGCTTCAACTTCGTGTGATCCTCTATGTTTTTTACCTACAATGATCATAAAATTCCTCCCACTCACTTACTTATAATTAACTGTAAATATTATTTTAAAACATTATATGTATCTTTGATGATTAATAACAATCTTATTAACTAACATTATTCTACTAATACTAAAATAGAAATACTACTATTTGATGGTATCTTACATCAAAAATATTCTCCAAAGAAAGGAAGTAGATAAATATCTACTCCCTCTATATATTAATATTCACATGTTTTAGGTCAAATAGACTCACAGGGATTAAAAACAAAAAGTCTATGATAAGTCTTTCGCTTCATTTACTCTTGTCAAGAGAGTATCGTTATTAATCGAAAGATTTGAAACAAAAAGAAAGCAATTGATATTATAAGTATAGATTTTCTGACATTTTTCTTATTACTATTTATTTTAGGGATAATCAAATAAGCAAACATAACAAAAGATGGTATTAATATAAGGAACAATAAGATATTAGTAACTGTAAAATTAACTGTATTTGAGACTTCTCCGAACTCTAATAGAAAGCGACAGCCCATTCCAATTGCTGTTGTAAATAGTGTTAATAAAAACACTTTAATATAACTTTTTTTTAACAAACCCGTAAAAATTAATGAAATAAATGAATAACCAATAATGATTGTAAACATATATGAATAGTCATCGGGTTTCGTAAGTATTCTAAAGGGGAACATAAAAGTACCATTAAACACTAAATATACCAATGTTATAAACCAAAATAATTTTTCTTTTTTTCTAATTGACTCATATAAATTATCCATTATTATTTCTTCCTTTCACCGAATACAAATTGCTACTTATCGTTCATCCAGAAAATCAATTATTAAAACAAAGATTTTCAAACTGTCATTAGCGTTATTCTAGAAAACAACTATGACTAATTGTTAGATTTAAATGTCAGTAACTTTATAATCACTAAAATATAAGTTTCAATTCTATTGATTAAAAAAACATCAGGTTATTTATCTAAAATATTATGCTGGAATAACTATAAAAGTAGCAAAAGCAATGAACAGTACACCAGACAAAATCACGAGTAACTTGCTTGTTTTATTTTGGTAACTGACTATTCCATGTATCAATTGAATTAATCCAATCCCTACTAACTATATTTAATTGTATAAAACCTTAGAAACGAAGAATCCTGGAACTTTTACATCTCCATAATGTTGAAGAACTGGGCATAATCCGAAGCCCATTTTCTTCCATAATTTTAGCATTGCTGTTTTATCTTTTGAAGACCAAGATCTAATTTGATAAATTGTTACATCTTTTTCGACTCGACTTATTGCTTCTTTAATTAATTGAGACGCAACTCCCTTAGTTCTGAATGGCTCAAGAACTTCAATGTTGTCAATGTAAGCCTCCACAGTATTTTCAAATGGTTCATCCATTTTTCTATAATATACTGAAATAATCCCCATCATTTCAGTATTTTTTTCTGCTATAATTGACCAGCCGTCAGAAATCCTAATCACTTCATCATTAACTTTGTCAGTCCAATTTGAATAGTTCATCCATTCTCTCTTAATTTCTTCATTCACTTCAATAAACTTGATGTCTTTCATATTTTCCTCGCTTTTTTGTTTTTTCTCAATAGTATTTATTAAAAAACAACTAAAATGTATATCTATTACACGTAGCTCAAATGTAATCTCTTATTTTAGTTTGATTACCCTTTCCATCCTATCCAAAGCTTCTTTTAGTGAATCATAATCTATGGCACATGATATTCTAATGTGATTTTCAAAATCACCAAAACAAGTTCCAGGAATAACCGCAACTTTTTCTTTTTCTAATAGATCATAGAATAGCTTTTCGGAATGATATGGAACCTCAGGGAAAATGTAATATGTTCCGTTTGGCTTAACAACATTTAATCCCATTTTTATTAATCTATTGTATGCATACTCAACATTCTTCTTATAGTAATTTATTCTTTCTGATATATCACAATCAATTTCAGTTGCTGCATACTGAGTGATTGTATTAACTGCTACTACTACATATTGATGAACCTTCATAATAGACTGAATGATTTCTCTTGAAGCTAACACATATCCTATTCTCCATCCAGTTAGTGAATGTGATTTTGATAATCCATTTATAATTATTATTTTATCTTTTACACTTGGATCCACTATGGATTTAAAATCGTCAATCATTATTCTATTATATATTTCATCTAAGATAACATATATATCATGTTCTTTTAATATCTTTTTGATATCCTCAATACTTTGTGAATCTAAACTTACCCCAGTTGGGTTATTTGGGTAATTTAAGATAAGACATCTAGTCTTACTAGTTATATGTTTTTTTAAGTTATTATACCTAATTTGAAAATCATCGATACTTGTATCCATAAAGATACTAACTGAATTATTTAAAGTAACTAATGGTGAATATCCTGTATATGCAGGAGTAGGAATTATTACTTCATCATCTGGATTAAGCAATGCTGCTAAAGTTGATGATAGAGCTTCAGTAGAACCCACAGTAATCATTATTTCATCCATACCGTAATGTTGATTAAAATATTTTTTTACGTAATTTAAAATGCTTTTCTTAGTATCTACTCTACCCTCGCTTAGGACGTACTTATAATCGTTGTTTTCAATTGCAAATATAGCAGCGTTTTGAATATCTTTTGGTGGTGCAAAGTGAGGTTCCCCGATTGTTAGTTTGATAATGTTATCATATTTCATTGCTTCAATATTAAAATGACGAATCATAGGGAATGCAATTTTAGATAGGTTATTATTTGTTTTCATATGCTCTCCTTTAAGTAAATAATAATCTGACAAGGTAACACAAATGTTATTTAGTGCGTAAAATAATAAGAAATGAAATTATATTTTAGAAAGTACAGTGCATTAGGTAACAATTTTATTATAACACACTCTTTAAACCGTATAGACGAAGATACAATTATAAAGATGTGTGATATCAAATTAGGTATAGGCGCTGATGGACTAATCCTTGTTAAGAAAAATCCATATGAGATGGAGTACTTTAATAAAGATGGCTCCAAGGCTAAAATATGTGGTAATGGACTTAGATGTGCAATTGACTATTTGAAACTTAAAAAGAATGGTTCAATATTAGTAGATGGGATTAATTACGAATATTCAGTTAGTAAAGGGTTAATAACAGTATCTTTAAAGAAGGTAAAGGATATTTACTCTCATAAAGATCAAATAAATCATCTTGGTAAAGTCGTAAATTTTGAGTTTGTGGATATGATAGTCCCTCATATAGTGGTTATTGATGATATAGAGGACAAAGAAAATCTTGCATTAGCTATCCGGGGTTTAGATAAATATAAAAATGCGAATGTTAATTTTTATAGTAAAAACAAAATAAACACATATGAAAATGGTGTAGGTTTCACGAGTTCCTGTGGAACAGGTTCAGCAGCTGTAGCTTATGTTTTAGAAAAAGATATTTTAGTTGAAAATAGTTATGGAAAGATGAATGTTTTAGTAAACAAATACATTCAGTTGAGAAGTAGAGTGAATTTTGTTTTTAAGGGGGTGTATTATGTATGATATTGCGATTGTAGGTGCTAGTGGGCTAGTTGGTAGAATGTTTTTGAAAGGATTGGAAGAATACAATATTAAAATCAGTAATTTAACTTTATATGCATCTAGAAGAAGTGCAGGGAAAAAGCTGATATTTAAAGATAAGGAATATGAAATTATTGAATTAAAAGAAGATAATATTGGAAACCACGATTTCGCATTATTTTCTGCAGGAGGGAAGATATCTGAAAGATTCGCTAAAATATTCACACAGAAGGGTACGGTAGTAATAGATAATTCAAGTTATTACAGGATGTATGATTCTGTTCCACTCTTGGTTCCAGAAGTGAATATGGATTCCTATAATGGAGAACTATTAATAGCAAATCCAAATTGCTCAACAATTCAAACAGTAGTCTTACTTAAAGCTTTAGAGGAATTAGAAATAAACAGGGTGATTGTGAGTACTTATCAAGCAGTTAGTGGTTCTGGCAGAAACGGAATCAATGACCTAAAAAGAACTTTAAAGAGAAAGAATCCTCTATTTTATCCATACGCAATAGCTAATAATTGTATTCCACAAATAGATAAATTTTCTAAAGACGGATATACATACGAAGAAGAGAAGATGATAAATGAAACTAAAAAGATTATGGACATCAATCTAACTGCTACCTGTGTAAGAGTACCTATAACTAACTCTCACTCGATAAGTGTAAACATTCAATTTAATAAAGAATTTGATATCGAAGATGTTAAAAATAGACTAAAGAGGTTCCCAGGTATAATGTATTATGAAGAATATCCAGTGAACGAAATGTCCAACGATCAGGATTATTGTTTAGTCGGTAGGGTGAGAAGAGATTACTCACAAGAAAATACACTTCATTTATGGTGTGTTGCAGATAATATTAGAAAAGGTGCGGCAATTAATGCTGTTCAAATATTAGATAGAATTATTAAGGAAAAATTGTAATGGGAGGTGAAATATGTTTATAGGGTCTTTTGTGGCAATTGTCACTCCTTTCAAAGATGATTTGACTATTAACTACGATGAGTTAGAAAGATTAATAGAGTGGCAAATTGATTCAAAAACAGACGGAATCGTTGTTTGTGGAACGACAGGTGAAGCAGCTACACTTAGCCTAGAAGAAAAATTAGAGTTAATTCAATTTATTATAAAAAAAGTAGATAAGAGAGTATTGGTTATTGCTGGTACTGGTACTAATTGTACGAAAACTTCAGTTGATTTAAGTAAGAAAGCAGAAGAACTTGGTGTAGATGGATTACTAGTTGTAAATCCATACTACAATAAAGGAAATAATAAAGGAATATTCACACATTACAAAATGATTAATGATGCAGTTAATATACCGATAATACTTTATAACGTTCCTTCTAGAACAGGAATGGATATGTCTGTAGAATTAATAAAGGAATTATCCAATTTAGAGAACATTATTGCGATTAAAGAAGCAAGCGGCGACTTGAAAAAGTTTAAACAGCTTGTTAAGAAAACTGACTTGATTGTTTTATCGGGAAATGATGATATTATCGTTAAGTCCATAAGGCTTGGTGGTAAAGGCGTAATTAGCGTTTTAAGTAATGTAAAACCAATAATTGTAAGGGAAATGGTTTACTACGCCATGACTGGTAAAGAGGAAATAGCTGAGAAACTTCAAAGAAGATATATGCCTTTAGTCGATGCTTTATTTATAGAAGTTAATCCGATTCCTGTTAAGATGATTATGAATTATTTAGATCATAACGTAGGTGGATATAGATTACCACTTGCACCAATGAGCAAGTCTCTAAAGAGAAAGGTTGTGAAAATTCTATTTGAAAAGTATGGAATTTAGTACTGAAGACATAATAAGCTTAATTAAAGAGTCTCAAAAAAGAACCATAGTTGTTGCTTTAATTAAGGGAGAAATTAAAACAGATGCTAGAAATTTTTCTTATGGAGATTTAAACATTTTAATTGATGAATATGAAAAGATAGAAGAAGTAATTAAGACACAAAAGGTTGATGATTACTTTTTCTTATCGAACCACAGAAATTCTGCAATACCGCTTTTAGATTATACTAGTATAAACGCTAGAATTGAACCGGGTGCAGTTATAAGAGATATGGTTGAGATAGGAGATAATGCAATTATTATGATGGGTGCTATCATAAATATTGGAGCAAAAATAGGAAGCGGTACGATGATTGATATGAATACAGTGGTTGGAGGAAGAGCTATAATTGGTGATAACTGTCATGTAGGTGCGGGTACAGTGATCGCTGGAGTAATTGAACCTGCTAGTGCAAAACCAGTTGTTATAGGAGATAATGTGACCATTGGAGCAAATGCTGTTATCTTAGAAGGCGTAGAAGTTCAAAATGGTGCAGTTATAGGTGCGGGTAGTGTAGTAACTAAGGATGTACTAGAAAACACAGTTGTCGTGGGATCTCCAGCTAGAGCGATAAAGAATAGAGAAGAAGTAGTCGAGAACAAAATAAGCATAGTAAGTGAATTACGAGAAATGTAGACATAGAGTATGTTATAATTGTGTAAGAAAATTAATGGAGGTATTGTTATGCCAGCTACAGTAATTAGTGGTAGAAAATTATCAAAACAGATTAGAGAAGAATTGAAAGAAAAAGTTGTTCAACTAAATGCAAAATACGGTGACGTTCCTAAGTTAGTTGTAGTTTTAGTGGGTGATGATCCAGCTAGTATTTCTTATGTTACAGCAAAAGAAAAGGGTGCTAAATATGTTGGATTTGATTCAGAGTTAATTAGAAAACCAGAATCAATTTCAGAAGAAGAATTACTAAGTTTAATCGATGAACTTAATAATGATGAATCAGTAAATGGTATTTTAGTTCAATTACCTCTACCAAAACATATTGATGTTGATAAGGTTATTGATCGTATTGCATTAGCAAAAGACGTTGATGGATTCCATCCAGAAAATGTTGGTAACCTACATGTGGGTAGACCTGCTTTATTACCTTGTACACCTAAAGGTATTATTACAATGATTAAATCAGCAGGATTAAACATTAGTGGAATGAATGCTGTTATTGTTGGTAGAAGTAATTTAGTTGGAAAACCAGCAGCAATGTTACTAATGAACGAAAATGCAACTGTAACAATTACACATAGCCGCACTAAAGATTTAGCAAGTCATACAAAAAATGCTGATATTTTAGTAGCAGCAATCGGTAGAGCTAAGTTCATTACAGCTGATATGGTGAAACCTGGAGCAATTGTAATCGATGTTGGAGTTAACAAAGTTGACGGTAAATTATGTGGTGACGTTGATTATGAACCTATTAGTGAAATTGCAGGATTTATTACACCAGTACCTGGTGGAGTAGGACCTATGACTATTACAAGTTTATTAGAAAATACGTTAGAGGCATTTATAAATCAAAAGAAATAAGTAGTGCAACTTGCACTACTTTTTCTTATTTTTTTTACCCTACATATAGTAGATTCTATTAGACTTACGGATTATCTAAAGCAACACCCACTAAAGGGTATTTAAGCTCAAGTAGTTCTTTTAGAGTAATTCCTCCATCACTGAATAATTTGTATACATCGTAGATATCATTATCAATTTTTATTAAGTAGTCCTGACATATGCTACTCTTATAATATGTATATTCCTCATCACTACCATACTCCATGAGTAAAGGGGTGCAGGCCACTGAGGCTCCTTCTTGTACGACTCTATATAACTCATATCCATTATACTCATTAACTTTGTTATATAAAAGTCCTTTGAATATTTGATCATCTTCTGTGATATTTAGTTCTAATTTCTTAATGGTTAATAGTTCTTGTAAAGAATCTATGTCATCAGTGATTATTGATTCAATACCATAATATGAGGTGTCATTAATAAATAATATTTCGTTCTTTCTATTTTTGTCCATATAAATTGTCCTTGGATTAGTTTCATTTGGAAATGTGATATAAGCTAATTCGATATAAGGACTAGGATATAAGATGTTAACTCTTGCGTGGAGTTCATATATTTCATAATCCCTAAAATCACCTATCTTGTTATATGATTGATTGTTAATACATCTATCACCATCTAGGCCGTCTGCACATTGATATAACTCCTTTTTCTTAACCGGATAACCTAATTCTATTAATTCTTCGAATGTAATCAAACCTTTTCCAATTAATGATCCAACATCATACATTTTATCCTTGTATTTAATATATTCTAGATCTCCGGTACAAAAACTGTATTCACAACCCTCGTGTTCATTAACGATTGTTATACAGTCTTCTATTACAGCTCTTATACGACCCTTAGATCTCTTATAGTATATAAAATCTTTATATTCATCTACTTTTTTATAGAGTTCGCCATCATGAACGTAATCATCTTCATTTTTTTCTATTCTTGAGTAAGGGTAACCCATCTCAAGTAAATTACTATGAGAAAGATTTATATCGTTATTTTCACCTACTGAATAGGTTTTGCCTTCGTGAATTACTAAGTGTTTATGAATTGGGATTGTCATCTCATAAATGAATTCTGAGTCCATGAAATAATATAAGCCCTCTCCAAAATTTACATCTAACAGATCACTTTTATAAAGCTTAAATTCTTCTGATTCACCAACTCTATTGTACGAGTATCCTTCATAACAGAAATCACCACTTTCACCATCATCACACTCTGTCTTCCCACACGCACTGAAAGTTAGAATAATAAGTAAAAATAGAAGATTTAATCTATACACATAACCACCCCTCAATATTGAATACTATAAGTAACTATTAATAGTATACACTGTTACCGGTTATTTGCTAATAAAAAACCTCATACAAAATATGAGGTTTTACTATTATGCCCAGTTACCATTTCTAAAGATTGGTGTTACATTACCTTCAGAATCATATGCATCAATTGATAATTCTTTAGAACCAACCATAAAGTCAACGTGTGTTAAACTTATGTTTGCACCTGCTTCTAATAGTTGATCTTCGCTCATTTCAGTTCCATCTTTAAGTGTGTAAGGATAAGCCTTACCTAATGCGAAATGACAAGATGCATTTTCATCATATAGAGTGTTATAGAAAATTGTATTTAAGTTCGAGATTGGAGAATCAACTGGAACTAATGCAACTTCACCTAAATATTTTACTCCTTCATCCATTTCTAGTAATTTAGCAAGGCTTTCTTTTCCGACTTTGGCATCAAAATCAACTACCTTACCGTTCTCAAATACAAACGAGAAATCTTCAATTAAGTTCCCATTTAGATTAAGTGGCATTGTTGAACTTAGTGTACCATTCACGCCATTTCGCTTATTTAGTGTAAATACTTCTTCTGTAGGAATATTAGGAATAAATGATTTATCATCTGTAGCAATTTTTGGACCAGCTACCCAAATGTGATTCTTAGGTAATTCAACTGTTAAGTCAGTACCAGGAGCCTTATAATGTAACTTAACAAATTTCTTTTCATTTAGAAATTGTTTTTTATTGTTCAAATGGTCTTCATGTTCATTCCATGCTTTAATAGGATCGTCCTGATCAACTCTTGTACATGCAAAGATATATTCCCATAACTTTTCAACAGCTTCTTCAGGTTCTACATTAGGGAATACAGTTTTTGCCCATGCCTCAGATGGCATTGCTCCAAGACTCCATCTAACTTTACCTGACATTACTTCAGTAGAAATCGGCTTCATCTTTATTGCATTTTCTTTACTTACTTTTGCAAGTAATGATGGATCTACTCCCGCAAGTAATTTTGGATCACTTGCTATAATTGAAAGCATAGCAGCTCCGTTATCAAGAACTTCTCTATATTTCATTATAGAGTATTCAGGTATGTTGAGTAGAACATCTTCATTTGCGTAGTCAAATGAAATTCTAGTTAACTTACCATAATTCCAATTTATATGGACGCGACCAGATTTGATGTCTTTATAAGCTATTGTTACTATTTCTTCAACCAAGTCTTTTGCGTCTATTGGAGCACTTAATAAGAGCTCTTGACCCTCTTGTAAATTTACTCCCTTTCTTAGTAGTAAATTTGCATACTTCTTTAAATGATTTCTTAGTTTCATTAATTCACCTCGGCTTTTTATTTTAAAGTTAGATACTTTAATAGAAATTCGCAAGAAGAAGTCATTATATCTAAATCAATATATTCTTCTAATGTATGTGCTTTATACATACCAGTTGATACTATAACTGGACTAATTCCATGACTAGCGTATATATTACCGTCACTTCCTCCCCCGGTAGAAGTTAAGCAAACTTCAATGTTCATCGATCTAAATGTTTCTACAATCTCACTGACAAATTTTGAATCAGTATTAGTTTTAAGTGAAGGATATGAATTTATAACGTCTACGTCAACCTTGGCACCGTAATATTTAGCTGCTTCTTCAAAGCAATCTATCATATGATTGGTTTGTTTTTCTAATTTTTCATCGGATAAACTTCTAGCTTCACAATTTAACGTAACCTCTGGCATAACGATGTTAGTAGCTAATCCACCCTTTACTACACCAATGTTAGCAGTAGTTTCTTCGTCAATTCGACCAATTTTCATATTGCTAATGGCTCTTGATGCAACTTGTAATGCATTAATACCATCTTCAGGTTTACCACCAGCATGAGCTGCTTTTCCGTGAACCTTTACATCGATTTTATTTTGTGCGATTGCACTAACGACAACATTTTCAAGTGACCCTCCGGTATCAAATACAATACAATTTTTAGCGGTTAATTTACTATAATCTGCGTTTTTAGCTCCGTTCAATCCACCTTCTTCATAAATTGTGAATAAAACTTCTATTGGTCTACTCCTCAACTTATTTTCTTTTATCATTGTTAGTGCTTCAATGATAATTGCGATACCACTTTTATCATCAGCTCCAAGAATCGTTGTTCCATCACTTGTGATAATATTGCCTTTTATTATTGGTTTTATCCCAAGTCCAGGTTGAACTGTATCCATATGAGCTGAGAGCATTACTGGTTCACCTTCGCCAGGTATGCTGAAGTAGATATTATTTCCATTGCTGTTACACTTTGAACCTGCTGAATCCGTTTCTGGATTAAAACCTAAATCCTTTAGTTCTTTGATTAGGTATTCCATCATTTCTTTTTCGTAATGTGTTTCACTATCTATTGAAACGTATTCCATAAATTTTTTTATCATTCTATCTTTATTAATCATAGGGTCTCCTTATTAAGAAAAGACTTCATTTGAAGTCTATTTATCTTTTTTCCCATTTAAGTATAGGATTTCTTGCTGCAGTCGCTTCATCTAATCTTCTAACGGGAGTATTATATGGAGCATGTTTTAAATATTCTGGTTTTTCTTTTGCTTCTTTAGCAATTAATTTAAGTGCTTCAATAAATGCGTCTAATGATTGTTTACTTTCAGTTTCAGTAGGTTCGATCATCATTGCTTCTTTAACGATTAATGGGAAATACACTGTTGGTGCATGGAACCCTAGGTCTAATAAGCGTTTAGCAATATCTAGTGTAGTTACACCAGTTGATTTATCAATTAAACCATCGAATACAAACTCATGTTTACAAACCTCATCAATAGGTAGTAAATAATCATCTTTTAACGAATGCATTAAATAGTTTGCGTTTAATACGGCCATTTTTGATACTTCTTTTAGACCGTTGTTACCCATTGTAAGGATATATGTATAAGCTCTTACTAACACGCCAAAGTTTCCGTAGAATCCAGTTATTTGTCCAATTGAATTTGGCATATCATAATTTAATTTAAACTTTTCATCTTTTTTAACTACTTCAGGAACTGGTAAGAATTGTTCTAAGTGTTTTAATACACCAACAGGGCCTGAACCTGGTCCACCTCCACCATGAGGCGTTGAGAATGTTTTATGTAAATTTAAATGAATGATGTCAAATCCCATATCTCCAGGTCTAGATTGACCCATAATAGCATTTAGATTTGCTCCATCATAGTATAATAATCCACCTTGACCATGAACTATTTCTTTGATTTCTACGATATCCTTTTCGTAAATACCTAATGTATTTGGATTTGTTAACATAATTCCAGCAATTTCATCGTTCATTGCTTGTTTTAAAGACTCAATATTAACTGTCCCATCCGGATTAGACTTAACTTCAACTATGCCATATCCAGCTACCGTAGCGCTTGCTGGATTTGTCCCATGAGCTGAATCCGGAACTATTACTTTTGTACGTTTAGTATCATTGTTGTGTTCATGATATGCTTTCATTATCATTAGTCCAACTAATTCACCATGTGCTCCTGCAAATGGATTTAATGATACCTTAGACATTCCAGTAACTTCAGCCAAAGAATTACTCAAGTTATACATTAATTCTAGTGAACCCTGAGCAAAGTCTTGATTTACTAGAGGATGTGTATTCTGGAAGAAATAATTAGCTGCCATATCTTCGTTGATTTTTGGATTGTATTTCATTGTACAAGATCCTAATGGATAGAAACCTGTATCAACACCAAAGTTTTTATTTGATAAGTTTACGTAATGTCTCATCACTTCATTTTCACTTACTTCAGGGAGAACTAACTCTGAAGTTCTTTTTAATTCTTTAGGTAATTGATATGATTCTATTTCACATTCTGGTAACGAGTAACCTACTCTATTTTCTCTTGAAAGTTCAAATATTAATTTATCGTACATATTATAACTCCTTCAAACAGTTCAAGAATTTTTCGATTTCTTGTTTTGTTCTTTTTTCCGTTACACAGAATAGAATGTGATTGTTACCTAAATCAATACCAGGAACGATTGAGCATGATTCTAATGCTTTTTTAACTTCAGTATATGGAACTTTCGATTCAACTACAAATTCATTAAAGAATTCACCAGTATAAACTTTATCGAAGTTTTCCATCTTAATAATTTCATTATATACAAAGTGTGATTTTTGATAGTTTTGAGTAGCTACATCAATCATACCTTGTTTTCCCATTGTTGCTAGGTAGATAGTAGTTGCTAATACGTTTAATGATTGGTTAGAACAAATATTTGAATTTGCTTTTTCTCTCCTAATATGTTGTTCACGAGCTTGTAAAGTTAACACAAATGCTCTTTTTCCATCAACGTCTACTGTTTCTCCGCAAATTCTACCTGGCATTTTTCTCATTAATTTTTTAGTTGTGGTCATAAATCCTAAGTAAGGTCCACCATAACTCATAGGAATACCTAATACTTGGGCATCACCAACTACAATATCTGCTCCTATTTGACCTGGAGTTTTTAGTAGCGGAAGCATTAATGGATTTACACCCATAATAAGTAATGACTTATTTCCATGAATTTCTTCAACTACTGATGATGGATCTTCAATCAAACCATTATAGTTTGGAGATTGTATAAATAACCCTGAAATTGTTTTATCTAGTTTGTCTAAGACTTCTTGATAATCAGTAATACCATCTACAGTATCAATAATTTCAACTTCAAAACCACGGAATCTAGCGTATGTTTTAATTACACTAATATAAGATGGGTTAACTGCACCAGAAACAAGAATCTTGTTTCTTCTAGTTGCACTATTTGCCATCATAGAAGCTTCAGCTGCACCGGTATATGCGTCGTATAATGAAGCGTTAGATACTTCCATATCTGTTAAGTTACACATCATTGTTTGATACTCAAATATATATTGTAAAGTACCTTGTGAAACTTCAGGTTGATATGGAGTATAAGCAGTTATAAATTCACTTCTATCAATAATGTGTTTTGTGATACTTGGAATATAATGATCATATGCTCCAGCTCCAACGAAAGGTACCATACCGATTTTGTTTTTATGTGAAATAGAATTGATTCGTTCTATAACTTCTAATTCACTTAAACCTTTTTCTAAGTTATAATCTTTTTTGAACTTTACACTATCTGGAATATCAATAAACAAATCATCAATCGAATTAATTCCGATAGTTTTAAGCATTTCTTTTATATCTTGTTCAGTATGTGGAATGTATTTATTCATTATGCAGTGAACTCTTTATATGCAGTAGCGTTCATTAATGATTCTAACTCAGATTCATTGCTTAACTCGACTTTGAAAATCCACGCATTAAATGGATCTTCGTTAACAGATTCAGGAGCATCTTCTAAATTTTCGTTAACTTCAACAATTTTACCACTAACTGGAGTCAGTACATCTGACGCAGCTTTAACAGACTCAATTGCACCGATTGGATCGTTAGCACCAAATTCATCATCAAGATCTGGTAATTCAACGAATACAATTTCCCCAAGTTGAGATTGTGCGAAATCAGTAATTCCAACTGTAGCTATCTTACCTTCAACTTTTATCCATTCATGATCATTTGAATAAAATAAACCTTCTACTATTTTCATTTCACTTTTCTCCTTTATTTTTTATAGTTCTTATTCATAAATTTTCTTGAAACTATTTTAGCTTTTAGCTTACGATTTCTAACTTGAATGTAAACTATATCGCCAAGTTTATAATTAACCGGAATAAGTGCTAAAGCAACTGATCTATCTAACATATACCCAGTTGTGATTTCACCGATTTCCTCTTCATCAATATTTAAGACTTTATATCCGTGTCTAGGGATACCTTTATCGATTAATTCAATCCCTGCACTTTTAAGTTTTCTATTTTCTTTAATTTCTTTTAGCGCATCTCTACCAATAAAATCTACATCTAGTTTAACAAACATCCCTAAACTAGCTTCAATTGGATTGATTTGATCACTTATTTCGTTTCCGTATAATGGTAACGTAGCTTCAAACCTTAAGGTGTCTCTTGCACCTAAACCAATTGGCATAGCTCCTAACGCTAATAGTTTTTCCCAGATATTTATGATATCGTAAGAGTAAATTTCAAATCCATCTTCACCAGTATATCCTGTTCTTGATACTATACACTCTTTACCGTCTACGGTAATTTCTTCAAATGTGAAAAACGTAATTTTAGATAAATCATGATTAGTTAATTTTTGCAACATTTCTTCAGCTTTAGGACCTTGAATAGCTACTTCAGACATGTCGGATTTGTCAGTTAAATTTACACCGAATGAATTGTTCTTATTTAACCATGCGAAATCCTTGTCTTTATTCGATGCATTTACAACTAATAAGTATTTTTCATTATCATACTTATATACTAATAAATCATCTACTACGGTTCCGTTTTCATAACACATTAATCCATATAATACTTGATTGTTTGCTTGTTCAGTAATGTCGTTTGTAAAGATGTATTGAACAAATTCGGTTGCCTTATCACCTTCAACTAATATTTCTCCCATATGCGAAACATCAAAGATACCAGCATTGCTTCTAACAGCAGCATGTTCAGCTTTAATTCCTTCATATTGGATAGGCATTTGGTATCCTGTGAATTCAACCATCTTAGCACCTAATTTTACGTGATTATCATATAAAGCAGTCCTTTTCAAATTGCTCAATGACCCCACCTCCTATTCACAATATTATTATACATTAAATGGGCTTTTTATCAATGAATTATGCTATAATAATTTTGGTTAAGGGGTGAAATTATGAGAATTATTGAAAGCGCTAATAAAAGTGGTACTTATAATTTGGTTTTTGAGAGATATTTAGTAGAAAATTATCAGGAAGATACGTTCATTATTTGGACTAATGACCCTGGAATTTATGTCGGAAAAAATCAAAATACTTTAGAAGAAATCAATCAAACCTTTATAGATGATAATAATTTAGAAGTATTTAGAAGATTATCAGGTGGTGGAACTATTTTTCATGATCAAAACACTGTGTATTATTCATTTATAACTAAAAATAAAAGAGAAGTTAAAGATAACTTTATACACTTTAACAATATAGTAACGGACTTCTTAAATACGGTAAACGTAGAGGCGGTCCTTTCTGGTAGGAATGATGTATTAGTTAACGGTAGAAAGGTATCGGGTTCAGCTGAATATTATTATGAGGATATATTAGTTCACCATGGTTCGTTACTATTTAATACTGATACAGCTTTTTTAGCACAAGCTTTAACCCCAAATAAAAAGAAATTTATCTCGAAGGCTGTTAATTCAGTAAAGGCTAGAGTAGATAATATAGTAAATTATACAAACTTAAATGTAGCTGAGTTTAAAAAAGCATTTGTGAATTATGTTCTGAATAGATTTAGTGGAGTTAAGAAGTCTATTACACCAAATGAAAACATCGAAACATTGAAAATGATTGAAAATAAATATGGAACATGGGAATGGAATTACGGGAAAAGTCCCGCTTATTCATTCACTAATGACGAGAAATATCCATTTGGAATTGTTAAAGTGGATTTGAATGTATCAAAAGGATTAATTAAAGATATTTCCATTACTGGAGACTTCTTCAGTGAGGCAGATGTTTCAGAGTTAGAGAAACAATTAATAGGAATTAAATATGATATGAAAGAAATAGAAGAAACACTAAAAGATGTAGAGGTAACTAAATATATAGTAGGTGCTGACCTAAAAAATATACTAGAATTAATGAGGAACTAATATGGAAAGAAAACCTGAATGGCTTAAGATTAAAGTTAATGCCGAGCATAAAGATGTATCAAAGTTGTTAAGAAAGAATAATCTTCATACAGTTTGTGAGGAGGCGTTTTGTCCTAATAGAATGGAATGTTTTGCGAAGAAAACAGCGACGTTTATGATATTAGGAGATGTTTGTACAAGAAATTGTCGTTATTGTAATGTTACATCTGGTAATCCAAAACCAGTAGTTGATGATTCTGAAAATATACTAGAAACGATTAACAAACTTGGACTTAAATATGTAGTGGTTACATCCGTAACAAGAGATGACTTAAAAGACGGTGGTGCTAGTCAATTTGTTAAGGTGATCGAGAAAGTTAAAGATAAAGACTGTAAAATTGAAGTGTTAATTCCTGATTTTTTGGGTGATTTAAGTGCTTTAAAAAAAGTTGTAATGTCTAAGCCTGACGTCTTGAATCACAACATTGAAACAACAAAAAATATATTTTCTAGTGTTCGACCAAAGGGAGATTATAATCAGTCACTTGAACTGATTAAGAGAGTAAAAGAAATAGACCCAAATATGACTACTAAATCCGGATTTATGGTTGGCCTAGGAGAAAGTTATGAAGATGTTGTAGAGACACTTAAGGATTTAAGAAGTGTTAATTGTGATATCGTTACAATTGGACAGTATTTACAACCTAGTAAGGATAATATAGAAGTTGCTGAATATATTCATATAGATAAATTTGAAGAGTTCAAAAAAATTGGTTTAGAACTTGGATTTAAAAATGTATATTCTGGCCCTTTTGTAAGAAGTTCGTATAATGCTGAAGAGATTTATGAAGGCGAAGATATTTAGATGTTTTATTAAATAAAATGACAGGTATTAAAGTCCACATCCTGAATAATTTTTCTATTAAGTTATATAATAGAAATGAAACGTTAGGAGGATATATATGGATTTTTTTCCACAAACAAGAAAAAATATTAGTGAGTTATGGGATAATCTCACAGATGACATGTTTAGTCCGTTTAAGTCTAGTGCAATGAGAACAGATATTTATGAAAAAGATGGTAATATAGTATTAGAAACAGAGTTGCCTGGATTTCATAAAGAGAACATATCAGTAGATTATAAGAATGAATATTTAACGATTACTGCTAAAAGTAAGTATGAGGCAGAGGCTGAAACAAGAAAGTATCTAAAAAGAGAAAGAACTTACGGTGAATACGTAAGAAGATTCTATGTTGATGGTATAGATAAAGATAAGATTAATGCTTCATTTAAAGAAGGAATATTAAAAGTGGCAGTTCCTAAACCAGAAACTAAGCAATCATTTAAAACTATTAATATCGATTAAAATAAAAGTTAGAAATTCTTACTGAGTTTCTAACTTTTTTTGAAAGCGACAATCATATTTACAATTTGAACAACGCAGATTCTCGTTTGATATATCGATAAATCTTTCTGGATGTAATGCATAGCTTATTTCCCACTCTATCAATGCGATAGCACCTAGTAAGAATAATGACCATGTTTTAAATTCAGGAATAAAGATAAATGGAGCGAATTTTAAAAAATGATCCCAGTTATAAATTCTACATGTGTTGCAGCATCTATTTCTGATAAATATTTTATGAAATATACACCAGGTATTAATTGAAAAATAATCTATAAAGTTAAGGATAATTACTAGTAGTATAATATGATATCTATTTATTATGTTTGTATAATAAAGCACTCCAACACATAAAAGAAACAACATATACAAACTGAATGTAATAATAGCTCTAACATTCATTGCTTTTACGTATTCGAACAAACTTTCTTTACTGTAGTTTGCTTCTTTGAAAAATTTCTTTAAGTATTTACCACTAGGAGAATATTTTGCAAATCTTGGTATGATTACTGATAAAATATCTAAAATAAAAATTAACCAAAATATGTTGTATACCCATTCTGGAATCTTTACTAGAAAATCATTATAGAAGAAGAATAAAACTAGACTTACGATTAATAAAATTGTTGAGAGAAGGTATTTTATTTTGGTGTACTTCATGATTTTTGCTCCTTTGTCTTTTTATCATTATATCAAATCACAGATTTTATTTCTAAAAAGTTGTGAATTATAATTTTAAAATTAGAATTGTGATACCTATGCGATTTTGATGTTTTCATAGAAATATTAGTCTTTCTTTTGAAATCTATTGTGTCTATAATTTAAGAAGGAGGTGCTTTTTATGGATATAGCTGAAAGAAAAATTCTATGCGTAGATTTAAGAAGTTTTTTTGCTTCAGTTGAATGTGCAGATGCTGGGTTTGACATATATGAAGTACCTTTAGTCGTAGCTGATAGATCAAGAGGAGAGGGAGGTATTACCCTAGCTGTGACGCCATATTTAAAAGAAAAAGGAGCAACCTCTAGATGTAGAATATATGAGTTACCCAAAGGGATAGATATTATATATGCTAAGCCAAGGATGGCAAGATACGTTGAAGTATCTACAGAGATTATTTCTATCTACTTAGATTATGTATCTGAAGAGGATTTGCATATTTATTCTATCGATGAAGCATTCTTAGATGTAACTGATTATTTAGAATATCACAAGCAAAACGAATGGGAATTAGCACATACTATTCAAGCTCATATTTTAAAGCAAACTAAGATCCATTCTACATGCGGGATTGGTCCTAATATGTTGATCGCAAAATTAGCTCTTGATCTAGATTCTAAGAAATCTAAAACGGGAATTTGTAAATGGACCTACGATGATATAAAAACAAGACTCTGGCCTGTTAAACCCTTAAGTAAGGTATGGGGAATAGGTCCAAGATTAGAGAAAAGGTTGAATGCTTTAAAAATATATAATGTCTATGACTTAGCTCATACTGAAATATCTATTTTAGAAAAGCATTTTGGTGTTTATGGGAAACAACTTTATTATCATTCTCATGGTATTGATCATTCATCAATGCAATCTAAACATGAGTATGAGCCTAAATCCACTAGTATAGGTCATGGGCAAACCTTATATTTTGATCATGATGCTAGCAACGTTAAACAGATTATTCTAGAATTAAGTGATAGAGTGGCTAAGAGACTAAGAAAAAAAGAAAAAGTTGGGACGGTTATTCATTTATCAATCGGTTATTCAAAGGCTGTCTCTGGAGGGTTTTCTAGACAATTAACAATTGATTATCCAACAGATTCACCTAATGAAATTAATAAAGTATGTTCTGAATTGTTTGATAAACATTATGATGGAAAACCGATAAGAAAGGTGAGTATATCTGTAGGCCATTTGATGGAAAGAAATGTCGTACAAATGGATTTGTTTGGTATTCAAGCTAAGTATGATAGAGAAAGAAGATTACTAAATGCTATGGATGATATTCATGAATGGTATGGTAAAAACGCAATACTTAGAGCTAGTCACTTTAAAGATTCGTCGACAATGCGAGAAAGAAATAAACTCATTGGAGGGCACCGTGCATGAGCGATAGAGGTATGATGAAATGGAACTCATTTAACGCACTACTTGCTCACGGATCAAATGTTCAAAAGATGATGTTAGAAAGAAAAAAATTACCAAAACCAATTTTGTCTGTTGATCAATTAGAAGAATTAAATGATTTGCTTACTTTAGCTTATCTAGATAAATTTGAGATTGTTATCTATTATTATAAATCGGGATATATTTTTGATCATGAGGGTGTTATTAAGAAAATCGATCAATATACTAAAGAAATCATATTTGAAGGCTTTAGGGTAAAAGTATTAGATGTAATAAAGATTATTAAAAAGTAAAACCGGACAATTAAGTCCGGTTAATTTTGTTTGTTGGGAACGCTGTGATTAAATTTACCACTTATACTATCGAAATTTAAATCATCAAGAACAAACGATGTATCAGTATTATAGTAATCAGCATTTCCGCTTACTGTTTGGATGTCCATCCCACTTACATATACATTAGATAGTGAAACATCACCACTTATTGTTTCAATTGAAACTTCATTTGCATATAATTCTAGTAACGAAACATTTCCGCTTACACTATCAATATCTATTCTACTATTTTCTTGACTAGATATTGTGTTTAATTCAACATTTCCACTTATCGAATTAATTACTAAATCTTTAGTCGCCACACCGTTAATGATGATTTCTCCACTAACATTGTCAGCACTACCGTTTGTGAATTCTGAACTAATGATACTGATAGCTGAACTAACAGAGTCAATATCTAGAGTATCACCAATATAATCGCTAATTGTAATAGGATCACTTACACTTGATAGATCTAATTCATTAAGGCTTACGTTACTTGGAACCTCTATATGTAACTCTTGAACAAGATAGTTACTGTTAATTGAAAAGTCCCAGTTAATATAATCAAGCCAATTTTCTTTTTTGGATTCATCAAACATATTTAAATATTTGCTTGTTTCTGAATAATCAATTGTGAACTCATTATCGTAATTATATGAATGAGTAACTGTTAATTTATCTGAGTCTGTTACTTCGTACGTGATTTTCATATCTTCAAAATCACCTGTTATATCAAATGAATCACTTATATTGTAGATATAGACATCAGTTTCTAACTCATGTGTTTCAACAGATCTAGTTCCAGACGGAATAATAATTGATGAATCTTCCTGATAGAACAATATTATAGCTACTACGAATGTAGTTATTAATGATGCGCCAATTGTAATTAAG
The DNA here is from genome assembly GCA_018394315.1 of Mycoplasmatota bacterium. GTDB lineage: Bacteria > Bacillota_I > Bacilli_A > MAG-NZ > MAG-NZ > Zrk6. The sequence continues at coordinate 607,259 of CP074575.1, forward strand.
ATTACTTTATTTGGAATATTAAGCTTCTTAAATAATCTGAATATTGATATATTATCAATTTTGTTTTTAAGTGACTTATAATTATCACCAGTAAACACATTTATATGCCAATTTAGTATTCTAGTAACAATTTTTAAACCTAACTCCATTAGCAATATAATAACAAAGAAGTATATTACATATCCAGCTGAAACACCTATGAATCTAAGTAGAGCTGGGAAGAAGCTGTAATATTTAAATACTGTAAACACCCAGATGTATGAGAACCAAGATGCTGCTAGAGATAGTGGTACCACTACTGAAACAGTTACTAGCCAACTTGATACTAATATATCAAACCAGATAATTCCAAAGACAGATAATAAATCTATCCTATGTTTTTTACTTTCACCTGAGTTAATCCCATATTCATTTAATACATTTTTTGCGATTTCTGAAGGTCGTTCTAATTCATTGATTAAATCTTCTTCAGTTTTTCCTTCGAAAATCGCATTTTGGAAACGATCTTCATAAAAAGATATAATTTCGCGTCTTTCATTGTAATTAAGTAAAGATAACTCATTTTCTAATTCTCTTAAGAATTGTTTTTTATTCATCCTTTTTCACATCCTATCATTAAATTTACCGTTCGGCAGAAATTGATCCAATTATTTTTTAATACATCAAGTTTCTTATTACCCATTTCCGTGGTTTTGAAGTATTTTCTTGGTGGACCTTCTGTTGATTCTTTTAAGTATGTTGTGCATAAACCCTCTTTTACTAATTTTCGTAATATTGGATATATTGTACTTTCGCTAATCATCATCTTCTCGTTTACTGCTTGGTAAATATCGTATCCATAGCTATCTTGGTTTTCAAGAATGTTTAATACACATAATTCTAACACACCTTTTTTTAATTGTGTACTCATTGTTTTTCACCCCTCATATATATTGTATGATATTATACATAATATAGTACTGAACATAGTATAAATTGTTTTCCATAATTTGTCAACAATTAAATTAAAATTTTTTTTGAATTATATTTTGTTACAAAAAGTGGAATACTTACTTTGTAGTAATGGTAGGTGATTGAATGAAAAAAATAATAATTATTGGGTTTTCTATTATAGGAATAATCGTGGTTTTAACTAGTAAAATTCCTGAAAATACATTGGAAAATTATTTTGATATTATTTATGATATGAAGAGTTATGATGTTAGTAAAATTCAATCTGGTACTGAACTGGATTTGATTATTTCTCAAACTTCGGTAAAAAATAAATGCAAAGAATATTTTTCTAGCGACTTAACTCAGAATGTAAATGCTGTTAAATCTCATATCCAATTATTAACTAACGCCATATCTAATGGATATACATTTTCCTTGGATAATCTAGATTATACATATTATACAAATAGTAGTAAGAGGAACATAAGAAACTTAAACTATAACATTAAGGTTGTTTTTATTGATGAGGAAATGAATGAGCAGTTACTTGAAGTAAAAGGTTATTTACAACTTGTATTAAGGGATTCTAAATGGGTTATTAATACTGATCAAGTAGTAGTCTTTCCAAAGGAAGAACTAGGGATGATAGAAACTATAGAAGATATAGAAAGAGAAGTTATTAATCAAGACTTGATAGATGATAAAAGCATTCAAGAGGAAATGCTAAAAGATTATTTTGATGTTATTTATGATATAGAAAATTATGATGTTGTTTCAATAAAAAATGGCTCTAAAATGGAAGCCTTTCTAGTTCAAGATTCGGTTATAAAAAAATGCAGTCAGTATTTTACTGAAGAGTTATCAAGATATTTATAGAGATGGTACAGAAAAATCAATTATTAATAGAAGCAATATCAACTGGATATACTTTTAATCTTAATGATATAGAAGATTTAGGTTAATGAAGTAAATAATAAGGAATAGAACTTATGCAAAAGAAGAGTGACAATATGTTTAATGATGTTGTAGTTCTTATTGCGTTATCCAATCTTATTTCAAATAGTTTATAAGTCAAAGGAAGAATTATTAGTAGTACAGAAATATATGAGATGTAATAATTGAAGAATATATCTATTTTTATATTTGAAACAAGAGAAATTATTAGCGTGAACAGTGTTATAAGTGAGTTTATTCTTAAGTTATTTGTCATTTTATTTTCCTCCCCTATACTATTTTTATAGGATGTAGTTTACGAAGTTTGTTCTTTTTTGAAATTGGTTAGTGAATTGGGAATCTACGAGTATGAAAAAAAGAGTAATTCAAGTTGATTTAAGTAGATATTTTGTAGTAAAATGTTATAATGTTTAATGTAAGAAAATAGTAGGAGGAAAATATGGAAAGTACTTTAGAAAATGTTTTCGATATTATTAACGAAGAGCAAGAACGTCAAGAGAACAATATTGAACTAATTGCTTCGGAAAATTTTGTTTCAAAAGCTGTTTTAGAAGCACAAGGTAGTGTACTAACAAATAAGTATGCTGAAGGATATCCAGGAAAGAGATATTATGGTGGATGTGAAGTTGTAGATAAAGTAGAAAACATCGCTAGAAACACTTTGAAGAAAATATTCAACGTTAAGTATACTAATGTACAACCTCATTCGGGTTCAACTGCAAATATGGGTGCATATAGAGCGGTGATTAAGCCAGGTGATACAATCTTAGGAATGGCACTGGATCACGGTGGACATTTAACTCATGGATTTTGGTTAAACTTTTCTGGTAAAGATTACAACGTTGTAGCTTATCAATTAGACAAAAAATCTGAGAGAATAGACTATGATGAAGTGAGAAAGTTAGCTCTTGAACATAAGCCAGCATTAATCGTTGCGGGTGCTAGTGCTTATCCAAGAGAGATAGATTTTAAAGAGTTTAGAGAAATTGCTGATGAAGTTGGAGCTAAATTGATGGTTGATATGGCTCATATTGCTGGATTAGTAGCGGCTGGGGTACACATGAATCCATGCGAGTATGCACATATAGTTACTTCGACTACTCATAAAACGTTAAGAGGACCACGAGGTGGAATTATATTAACTAATGATGAAGAAATTGCTAAACAAATTGATCGAGTAATTTTCCCTGGTATACAAGGTGGACCGTTAATGCATGTTATTGCGGCTAAAGCTGTGTCTTTCTTAGAAGCTTTACAACCTGACTATATTGAGTATCAAAAGCAAGTTGTTAAGAATGCAAAAGTATTAGGGGAAGAGTTAATAAAAGAAGGATTCAGGCTAGTTTCTGGAGGAACTGATAATCATTTACTTTTAGTAGACGTTAAGGGTTCAATTGGAATTACTGGTAAAAAGGCAGAAAATATTTTAGATGAAGTGAAAATAACTTGTAATAAAAATACTATTCCATTTGATAAAGAAAAACCATTTATTTCTAGTGGTATTAGATTAGGGACTCCTGCAGTAACCACTAGAGGATTTAAAGAAGAAGAAATTAAAGAAGTTGCAAGACTAATTAGTTTAGCACTTAAAAACTATGATAACGAAGAAATTCTCGACAGTGTAAGAGAAGGAGTTACTAAGTTAACTAGTAAGTATCCAATTTATAAGTAGGTGATGATATGATAAGAAAAACAAATCAAATTAAGACTTTAGAAGAGTTACCAAAATCCTTGCCTACTGTACAAATTACAGTACCTGAGAAAGTATATATAACCTTAATGGAGATGAGAACTAGGAAATATACTTTATCAGTAGTAGAAGGAGATTATGTAAAAATCGGACAAATTATTGGTGAAAGAGATGGCGGATATTTCACTCAACCAATATTCTCAACTGTAAGTGGGACAGTAGGAAAAGTGATAAAGAAATTTACCTATACAGGAAAGAAAACAGAATGTTTAGAGATTATTAATGACTTTAAAGAAGAGTACGCTGAAAGAGTTTTAGAAAGAACTGATGAAGCGATTAGTAAGTTATCTAAAGCAGAGATTATCGAGATTATAAAAGAGAATGGTGTTAAAGGTTTAGGCGGAGGAGGGTTTCCATCTTATGTGAAAATGGATACCGATAAACCAATTGATGTTATTATCTTAAACGGTGTTGAGTGCGAACCTTATTTGACTGCTGATTATCAAGCTATAACTAAGGATGCATATCAAATGTTCAAAGGTTTAGAATATGTTATGCAGGCAATGGGTACTAAAAGAGGGATAATCGGAGTTAAAAGAACAAAACATGCGTTATTAAAAGCACTTACCGAAGTGAAAGAGTCAGATTTTAAAGATTTAAATTGTGACATTATTCCAGTTAGTAATTATTATCCTCAAGGTTGGGAAATAGAGCTTATTAAAAATACCACAGGTATAAAAGTTAAACCAGGTACGTTATTAAGTGAATATGGAATAATTGAATATAATGTAACAACTGCTGCGGCTATTTATCAAGCTATTAAATTTAATTTACCAGTTCTAAATAGATACTTTACTGTTACTGGTGATGCAATAAATAATCCTTGTGAAATGACAGTAAGAGTTGGAACACCTATTCCGCATATTGTTGAAGCGGCAGGTGGTTATTCCATTGATGGTGATAAGGTGATGGTATTAGGTGGACCTATGATGGGTTCTAACCTAATGATGGATGATGCAATTGTGTCAATTACTGTTTCATCACTGTTACTGTTTAAACCACAAGAGTATAAAGAAGAACCTTGTGTCAGATGTGGTTCGTGTGTTTATAGTTGTCCAGCGAATTTACAACCTGTTCAACTTATGTATGCTGCTAAGACCAAAGATGGTGATGCAGCAAAAGCACTTAATATACAAAACTGTATTGAGTGTGGGTTATGTAGTTATGTGTGTACATCAAAAATTCATCTAACAGACTTTATGCGAAAAGCTAAGAAGTTAGTGAAGTAGGAGGAATTATGGCTAGTAAAACAGGATTTTTAAGAAAAACTTCTCCTTATGTAAGAGAACCAAAAGCAAAAGTTGAAAAGATGATGTACGATGTATTAATAGCATTAATTCCAGTTATAATTTTCACAATATATAAATATGAGTTCACTGCAGTATGGATTATACTAGTATCTATCGTGTCAATGGTTGGAACAGAATTTTTATATTATAAGTTAAGAAAAGAGCCATTCACTATGAAGAATGGAACTGCACTTATAAGCGCATTAATTTACGCACTTATAATGCCTGATGTTACACCGTTATGGATTGTATTTATTGGTGGAGTGTTTGGTATGTATTTTGGTAAATTGGTCTTTGGTGGAATGGGAGCGAACATTTTCAATGTCGCTGGATTCGCTAGAGTGTTCATAGTTATCAGTTTCGGAGCATTTTTAGTTTATGATGTTGATACCGTTGCAGGCGCTACTGCACTTGGAGTTGTAAAAGCAAACCCATTCGATATGATGATTCTTGGTGATTTTAATTTATGGAATATGTTCACAGGAGTTGGTGAAGCAGGAAGTATTGGTGAGTTAAGTGGTATTGCTATCTTGTTGGGTGGTCTATATCTAGCATTTAGAAAATCACTTGATTGGCGAATTCCTGTATCATACATTGGAACAGTTTTAGGATTATCAACAATTGCTGCGTTAATTGTTGGAGCGGAAATGACTTATCCATTATTTACGATTTTATCGGGAGGAATATTATTTGGTGCTATCTTCATGGCAACTGATCCAATTACTTCTCCAGTAACTGGACCTGGAAGAATCTATTATGGATTTGGACTAGGTGTTATTACTTTCTTTATTAGAATATTCGGTGCATTACCTGAAGGGGTAGTGTTCGCTATACTAATTATGAATATGTTTGTACCTGCATTAGATTATTATAAATGGGCTAACTCAAAATTCACTATAAAAAGTACATTAGTATTCAGTGTAGTAGTGCTAGTAACAGTTGGTCTATTAGTAGTAGGAGTGTGGCAATAATGAAGAATAAACTATTAATAGGACTAAAATTATTTGTAATTGCTGCTTTAAGTGGATTAGCGTTATACGGTGTTAATGAACTTACTGAAGATACTATCATTGAAAACAGAATCAAACGTGAGGAAGCGAAGTATGCATTAATATTCCCAGATTATTATAGAAATGAAAAAACGCCTGATGAAGGTATTACACAAATAGCTATTTATGATGAAGAGGACAATTTATTAGGATATATTTATAGTGCTGGTGCTAATAACGATTATGGTTCAATAACCGTATTAGTTGGTGTTAATGATATGAATGAGATTGTCAAAGTTGAATTTGCATCATTAAATCAAACACCATCATATGCGTCTAAAGTAAACAACGATTCATTCTTAGGACGATTTGTTGGGAATAGTACTAGTGATTCATATTTAGATTTTGATGTCAAAGTTGGAGCTACATATTCAGCTACTACTACTCGTGATTTAGTAGAGTTTATAAGCAAGTATCATGAGGGGGTAGAATAATGAAGAGAAAACAATTATTAACTAGAGGTTTTTTTAAAGAAAATCCAATATTCGTCTTCTTATTAGGAATGTGTCCAGCATTAGCAGTAACTAGTACATTCGAAACATCACTTGGTATGGGTGTGTTAGTTATATTCGTACTAACTTGCTCAAATATTGTTATTTCATTAGTAAAAGGCTTTATTCCGGAGCAAATTAAAATTCCATCGTTTATAGTAATTATAGCTACGTTTGTAACCTTAGTTGCGATGTTTACTGAAGCATATGCGTTTGAACTGTATGAGAGTTTAGGAGTGTTTATTCCTTTAATTGTAGTTAACTGTTTAATATTGGGTAGAGCTGAAGCGTTTGCATCTAAGAACTCAGTGGCCGATTCAGCAATTGATGGGTTCGGTATGGGGGTTGGATTTACAATCGGATTATCAATCATCGGTATTGTAAGAGAACTACTAGCAACTGGTCAAATTGCTTATGGTGTATACTTACCACTAGGAGAACCAGGATTCTTGTTTAATTTAAATTGGTTTATTGGTGGAGACTTTAATATTGCTGATTATGGAATAAGTGTATTTGCATTACCAGCTGGAGCATTTATCACTTTAGGATTCTTGTTGGCTATGAAAAATATATTAGAATCTAAGAGAGGTGAAGCTTAATGAGTGTAGCAGTATTTTTTACCGCACTTGCCAGTGCGATGTTGATTAACAATGTTATCTTAATGAGATTCTTGGGTATTTGTCCTTTCTTAGGAGTATCTAAAAAAATTGAATCAAGTATTGGTATGAGTTTTGCGGTTGCATTTGTTATGTTAGTAGCGACACTGTTCACATATATTATTTATTACACATTACTTGAACCATTTGACATTGAGTACTTACGAATAATAGCATTTATTTTAGTAATAGCTTCTTTAGTTCAATTTGTTGAGATGTTTATTAAAAAGTTTTCTAAAGGTTTATATAAATCCTTAGGAATATACTTACCATTAATCACTACAAATTGTGCAATATTAGGTGTTGCTGAAGGAAATATTATTATAGACTTTAATTCTTCATATAACTTCTTTGGTGGTTTAGCATTGAGCTTAACAAACGCTTTAGGAGCTGCATTAGGATTTGGATTAATTATGTTTGCGTTTAGTGCGATTAGAGTTAGACTTGACGCACAAAATGTTCCTAAAGAATATAAGGGTGTTCCCATTTCTTTAGTAGTGGCTGGTATTATGTCACTAGCATTCTTTGGATTACAGGGGTTGATATAACATGGAAGCGTTTATTATATTAGGAGCAATTGGTCTAGTGTTAGGATTAGGACTTGCGATTGCTAGTGAGAAATTTTATGTTGAAGAAGATTTAAGGTTAGAGAAAATTAACCAATTGTTACCAGGAGTAAATTGTGGGGCATGTGGTTATCCAGGCTGTGGTGGATTTGCTGAAGGGATCATTAGCGGGGAAGTTAAAGCTCTATCAAATTGTAAACCTGGTTCAAAAGGAACTGGTTTAGAAGAGATTAAAAAGTATTTAGCTGAAACGCCTGGACCTGAAGGCGATATTATTAAAGTTAATTTATAATTGATAAAGGATTATGCGAATAGCATAATCCTTTTATCTCTAAAAATACGGTGTATAAGAGAATCCTAAAATGAAATACCAACTATTATTGCTTTTTAAAAAAATAACAAGTGCATAGGAAATTTGTATTATAAGTAACGAATTTGTTCGGTAACACATTTATGATATACTTTTCATATATTTTACTGGAGGTAGTAAATGAAACTTTATCATATTAGTGATAATAAAAATATCGAAATATTTGAACCAAGGAGCGTAAATAAGTCATGGCCTGGATTATATAAACAATATGTATGGGCAATATCTAGTGAAATGGTTCATAATTATTACTTTCCAAGAAATTGTCCAAGGGTATGTTGGATGATAGGACCAAATACAAGTGAAGATGACAAAAACTACTTTAAATCATTCGGGGAGTTTAAAAGTTTAATATTCGTGGAAAAGGCCTGGGAGAAAACTATTGAAGATACTATAATTTACAGATATGAGTTTGATAATAAGAATTTTTATCCGGTAGACTATAGTGCAGGTTATTATGTTAGCGAAAGAGAAGAAATACCTAAGCTAGTAGAGATCATTGACTTAAAAGAAGAGCTTAAGAAGAGCAATGTGAAACTCATTTTTGTAGAAGATTTATCTAAATATCAATGTGAGTCAACAGAGAGAACTTTTAGGTTTTCGAATATTAGAATGAAGTTTTTGGAAACTAGCAAAAATGAAATTATTAGGAGAAGGTGATGGCTATGCAACCGTTTAGAAGAGATAGAAGAACTCCAGATTTTATATTACTTTTTTTACTTCAGCAACCATTACATGGGTTTGATTTATACAAAAAGATAAATAAAGTTATAAAAACCAATAAGGTAGATACGGCTGGTATATATAGAACACTTGATAAATTAGAAAAGGAAAACATGGTTTCTTTTAGTTGGGTTAAGGGGGATAAGGGTCCTGACAAAAAACTATACTCAATCACCAAGGATGGAGAAATTTTCTTGAAGGAAGCGCACGAGAACGCCCAGAAGACTCTTTTTGACCTAATGATTTTCACGGAAACTTATAAAGGCATTATGTCAAAAAGATAACTATAAAGTAATCGAGCTGAGATATTTGTTGAAATATGTGAAAAACTATATGTTAATAGCATATAGTTTTTTGATTTTGTAAGCGAATTCATTAGCAAAACGGCATCCAAATCTATATAATGATAATATAATGAACTTTAAAATAATATAATGGAGGAATAAATAATGGATAGTGGAAAAACCAAGGCTGAAATACTTAAGCACGCTAAAGAAGAAAATGTAAGGTATATTAGACTTCAGTTTACTGATATGTTAGGGGTATTAAAAAACGTTGAGATTCCTTTAAGTGGATTAGAAGATGCTCTAGAAGGAAAAACAATGTTTGATGGTTCAAGTATTGAGGGGTTTGTACGTATTCAAGAAGCGGATATGTTTTTAGTTCCTGATTTAAGAACCTGGTTAATATTGTCTTATGAGAATACAAAGTATGGTAAAGTAGCAAGATTAATTTGTGATGTATATAAAACAGACGGAACTCCATTTGAAGGGTGTCCTAGATATGTTTTGAAAAAGAACTTAGCAAGAATGGGAGAGTTAGGTTTTGAATCTTTTAACATTGGTGTTGAACCGGAGTTCTTTTTGTTCAAGATAATAAATGGTGAAGTTACATTAGAATACTCTGATCATGGAGGATACTTTGACTTAGCGCCGGTAGATCAAGCTGAGGACTGCCGCAGAGATATAGTGTTGGAATTGGAAAAATTAGGTTTTAATATTGAAGCAGCTCACCATGAGGTTGCGAAGGGTCAAAATGAAATTAATTTTACTTTTGCCAATGCACTAGAAGCGAGTGACAATCTACAAACTTTTAAGCTGGTTGTTAAAAATGTAGCTAAGAGACATAATCTACATGCAACATTTATGCCTAAGCCTGTAGCTAAAATTAATGGTTCTGGAATGCACGTGAACTGTTCGATAACAGATAAAGAAGGTAACAATGTTTTCTATGATGAGAATGACTCAATGGAATTAAGTAGTATATGTAGAAATTGGGTTGGTGGACTTATGCAGTATGCTAGATGTTATACAGCAATTACTAATCCAACTGTTAATTCATATAAACGATTAGTTCCAGGTTATGAGGCTCCATGCTATATTTCTTGGAGTGATGCTAATAGAAGTGCATTAATTAGAATTCCTGCAGCAAGAGGCTTAGCTACTAGAACTGAACTACGTTCTGTAGATCCAGCTGCCAATCCATATCTTGCTTTCGCAGTAGTTTTAGCTGCAGGATTAGATGGTATTATTAATAAAACAGTTCCAGTTGATCCTACATATCTTAATTTATATAAAATGACACGTGAGGAACGTGAAGAGTTGGGAATACTAAACTTACCAGAAAATCTTAAGGATGCATTAAAAGAACTTAAACAATGTAAAATTACAAGTGAGGCTTTAGGGCAAGAAGTAGTTGATAAATTTATTCTATCGAAAACAAGAGAATGGGATGAATTTAGATTGGCCGTTACAAAGTGGGAGTTGGACAGGTACTTATTTAGACTATAATTGAAGTTTTAAATTCAATTATGATATAATTTTAAAAAATTAGTTCGGAGGTATTATGAAAATACATGAGACTGTATTTATAGCTGAAGGAGCAAAAGTAGTTGGAGATGTTACGATAGGGAAAGACTCGAGTGTATGGTTTAATGTCGTGATAAGATCTGATATGAGTTATGTTCAAATTGGTAAAGGTACGAATATTCAGGATTTAACATGTATCCATGATAATAATAATATGCCCACAATTATTGGTGACAATGTTACGATTGGTCATAGTGCTATAATACATTCAGCAACTATTAAGAATAGTGCTTTAATTGGTATGGGTGCTATAGTTTTAGATGGAGCGGTTGTTGAAGAGGAAGCACTGGTAGGAGCAGGTACAGTTGTTCCACCTGGAAAAGTTGTGCCAAAAAGACATTTAGCTATCGGTAATCCTATGAAGATTTTAAGAGAGTTAAGTGACTCAGAATTAGATGATATTGTATCGAATAAAGATCATTATATTAGACTGACTAATTTATATAAAAAATAGCCACAGGGGCTATTTTTTATATTTATTAATTTCATCTTTAATTAAGTCATTTCCATATATGTCGTACGTAACAAATACAGGAAAATCTTCAACAGTTAATTCTCTGATAGCTTCACTCTGAAGTTCGGGAAAAGCAATAAGCTTAGAACTCTTCACAAATTTACTTAAGTATGCTGCAGTTCCACCGATTGCCTGAAAGTAGACAGAGTTATATTTGTTAAGTAATTCCTTAATGTTTTCACTTCTTGCTCCTTTCCCGATGCTACCTCTAAGTCCTAGTTTTAAAAGTGGCTCTAGAAATGGATCCATTCTGTAACTAGTAGTTGGTCCGCATGAACCAATTGGCTCATTAGGTTTTGCTGGTGTTGGTCCTACATAGTAAATAATTGAATCCTTTATTGGAATTGGAAGTGGTTGGTTGTTGTTTATCATATCAACCATTTTTTTATGTGCCGCATCTCTAGCGGTATAAATTGTACCAGTAATATAAACTAAATCTCCAGCTTTTAGACTCTTTAATTGATCTTGGGTAAGTGGTGTTAATATTTTCATAGTATCACGCTCTTATGTCTTGCTGAATGACATTGTAAGTTTACTGCTACTGGTAAAGCAGCTATATGACAAGGATAGGTATTTACTTTCACTGCAAGAGCAGTAGTAGATCCACCAAATCCCATTGGCCCAATTCCTATGTTATTTATTTCAGTTAGTAATTCTTTTTCGAGTTTTTTAGCTATTTCATCATTAGATGAATCATCAATATCGCGCATCAAAGCTTCCTTGGCTAAAATTGCAGATTTTTCGAAGTTACCACCAATACCTACGCCTACAATAATAGGAGGGCAAGTTTTACCTTCTGCTATAGTTACGGTTTCTAAAACAAAATCTTTCACACCTTGATAACCTTCTGCTGGAGTAAGCATTTTTAGTCTGCTCATGTTCTCGCTACCTCCACCTTTAGGAGCAACGGTAATCTTTATGTGGTCTGCATTAATAAGTTTTGTGTGGACTACGGCTGGAGTATTGTCTCCGGTATTTTCTCTGTTTAAGGGGTGCTTCAATGTTGAGTTTCTTAAGTAACCTTCTTTATACGCTCTTCTTACCCCTTCGTTTATTGCATCGTAAATGTCAAAATCTACTATGACTTTACCCATTTCTAAGAATACTACTACTAAGCCAGTATCCTGACATAGAGGTTTTTTTTCTGTGTTTGCGATACTTGAATTTTCTTCTATCTGAGAAAGAATTTTTTTTCCGATTGGACTCTCTTCAGTGTGCTTAAATGAGCTAATCTTTTTAAGTATATTACCATTTAACGTGAAGTTAGCATCCAAACAAAGTCTTTTTACGGACTCGATTACTTTCATTTTTTCTAATTTACGCATTATAATCACCAATATTATTATAATCTTCTTGTTGCAAAATTAAAAGATAAACATATTATAAAAAGAAAAAAAATATAATGTTTTGTAAAGGATTGTGATTATTTGAAGTCTTTGAAGATAATTGGTGGAAACCATTTGTCTGGTGATGTAATAATCGATGGTGCTAAAAACAGTGCTTTACCAATTATCGCTGCATCACTTCTATGTGAAGAGAGTGTGTTAAGTAATATACCTAATATAACTGATGTTTTAAAAATGTTAGATATTCTAAAAATCATTGGTTGTGAGTATAAGATTAAGAATAAGAAGGTAATCATTAATTCATCTGGATTAAAAAGTAATGTTCTAGATAACTCGCTTATTTCTGATATCCGAGGCTCTTATTATTTAATGGGTGTACTAATAAATATATTTGATTCGCTCACGATAAATTATCCTGGAGGATGTAAAATTGGTGATAGACCAATTAACTTTCATTTAGATGGATTTAAGCAGCTAGGAATTGAAGTTAAGGAAGAAGAGAATCAGATACAGATATCGAAAAAGGAAATTCTAGGTGGAAAAATTACTTTACCTAAATCCTCAGTTGGCGCAACGATTAACTTAATTTTCGCGAGTGTTAAGTGTAAAGGTGTTACTGTTATAGAAAATGCATCTATTGAGCCTGAGGTAGAAGATGTTATCAGTTTCCTTAATTTAATGGGGGCAAAAATTTCATGGATAGATAATAAGGTAGTTGAAATAAGAGGAGTTACTAAGCTAAATAATGTAGAATTCAAAATTAAACCTGATCGTATCGAAGCTGGTACATATGCAGTAATAGGAGCACTATTTGGTGAAGTTAGATTATTTAATGTTAATATTCACGATATGAAAAGTACTCTTAATGTTCTTGAAGAATTAGGGTGTGAGATATCTTATAATGATAATATATTAAAGATTAAAAGAAAGGAACTAAAAAAAGTTGATATAGTGACAAATCCATACCCAGGGTTTCCAACAGATTTGCAACAACCATTTACTGTTGTGCTCACCAAAGTAGGTGGCAGTGTTACCGATAATATCTTTAATAATAGATTTAGTAATTGCCTTGAAATTAATAAGATGAATGGTGATATTGCGATTAGTGATGATTCTATTAGTATAAAGCCTACCAAGTTAAAAGGCACCAAAGTGAAAGCAAATAATTTAAGAGGTGGAATGTCTTTAGTGCTAGCTGGACTAATAGCTGAAGGTGAAACCACTGTAGAGAATATTGAAATCATCGAAAGAGGATATCCAAACTTCATTAATAAACTTCTTAAATTAGGCGCAAAGATTATTTAACCATCATTCGAAACCCTCTTCTAAAATGAAGAGGGATTTTTTCTTTTAAACATTATACAGAGATTTATATTGTTAATTCTCTCAAGTTAATCATTTAGTTAATAAATTACTGATACTATACTATAAATTTCGCTTATGTTATTATCTTTTCTTTATAAAGAAAACACTTGAAAATATAGCTAATAATTGTTATAATAATTGAGCAAAAACTTACTATGGTCCAAGGGACTATGGCGGAAGGAGAAAATTTAATGAGAGAGAGTATTCATCCTAAGTATAATACGGTTACAGTTACTTGTACTACTTGTGGTGCAGAATTTGAGACTGGTTCAGTTTTAGATTCAATCAAGGTAGATACATGTTCTAATTGTCATCCTTTCTATACAGGAAAACAAAACGCAATTCAAGCAGATGGTCGTGTTGATAGATTTAACAAGCGTTTCGAAACAGCTCAAAAAGTCAAAGCTGAACATGATCAAATTGTGACAGAAAGAGCCAAGAGAGCTGCTGAAAGAGCTGCACTAGAAGAAGAAAATAATTAATGAAAAGTCACTAAGTGACTTTTTTCTTTTTATGTAAATCAAAGAGTTGTAGACTATTGTCATTTGGAATTTCTTTTTTATGTAAAATAATATAAAATAACTATGGAGGGGATACTATGTATATTACACCAAGAGAAGGTTGGGTAGAAGTGATTTGTGGGAGCATGTTTGCAGGAAAAACAGAAGAATTGATTCGTAGAATTAAAAGAATAGATTATGCTAAAAAGAAGGTCTTGGTTTTTAGACCTGCCATAGATAATAGATATAGTGATACTGAGGTTGTTTCTCACAGTAATTTTAGATATACGGCTAATGTCATTGAGAAAGCGAGAGAAATTATGGATTTTGTAACAACGGAGACTTATGCAGTAGCTATTGATGAAGCTCAATTCTTTGATGATGAATTAGTTGAAGTATGCGACTATTTAGCTGATCACGGAGTTAGAGTTATTTGCGCTGGATTAGATAAAGACTTCAGAGGAGAAGTGTTTGGACTAATGGGAGAATTAGTTGTTAAAGCGGAGTATGTTACTAAGTTATCTGCTATTTGCAATGTGTGTGGAAATCCTGCTACTAGAACCCAAAGATTAATAAATGGTAATCCTGCTAATTATAATGACCCAATTGTAATGGTTGGAGCTGCTGAAAGTTACGAGCCAAGATGTCGTCACTGCCATTCGGTAATTGATAAACCTAATTATGAAAGATAAGTATATGAAAATGGCTCTGGAAGAAGCTAAAAAAGCATATTTGTTAGGGGAAGTTCCAATAGGTGCCGTAATCGTTAAAAATGATGAAGTTATTTCTAAAGCCTATAACATGAGGGAGAAGTCACAGATGGCTACTGCTCATGCTGAAGTTTTAGCCATTGAGGAAGCTTGTAGGAAATTAGGAACCTGGAGGTTAGATGGCTGCGATCTGTATGTAACAGTTTTACCATGTGCGATGTGTGCGGGAGCAATTATTAATTCACGCGTTAGCAAAGTAGTTTACGGAGCATTAGAAGAAAAGTTTGGATATCTAGATATTATAAATGATATTCTTAATTCTGATAAATTCAATCACAAGGTTATGGTTGAAGGTGGAGTTATGGAAGAGAAATGTTCATTACTTATGAAACAGTTTTTCCAAAATTTAAGAAATAAAAACAATTGAATATAAAGATTTAATATGATAATATTAATTACTTAAAGTCTCTTTTTAGGTACCTTCATCCAATGGGGTAAGAGTGAACCAGGTCAGGACGGGAACGTAGCAGCCTTAAGCACTTAGTTCATGTGGGTGGGGGTACCTAAGATGAGACTTTTTGTATACCATTTTCTAGATATTGTTGATATAATATCAATGTTAGAAGGGAGTGGTTTATTTGGTAACAAGAGAAATGATCATTGATTCAATAATTAGTGTCTCTATGAAATCAAAGCATGTTAGAGCAGTTTGGGAAATTGGTGCGGTAGCTTTCGGTCGTGTTGATGAGTGGAGTGATGTTGATTTAGTTTTTGATGTTTCAGATGAATCTTTTGAAGAAGTATTTGCTTTAATTGAAGTTGAGTTAGAGAAATATGCCCCGATAGAACATAAATATGGTGCACCTAATGGAATTGCTAAAGGAGCATATCAAAATGTTTATAAGTTAGAGAACATTAGTGAGTTTTTAGTAATAGAACTATGCTTTATTCCTTCATCTAGTGAGCATAAAGCAATCGAAAAAGAGATACACGGAGATATCATAGTACATTTTGATAAAGAAGGTGTACTAAAAGAGGAAGAAGTTGATCTAGAGACATTTGCAAAAAAAATCGAGGCACGTTTAGAGACTATGAAAACTCTACTTGGAATGTATCAATTCATGGTGAAAAAAGAAATTAATAGGGAAAACCCAATTGAAGCTTATTTCTACTATTTTAGTGTTGCATTAGCACCTATTTTAGAATTAGTTAAAATGCATTATACTCCATTTAGATATGACTTTAGACATAGATACGTTTATTATGAGTTGCCAGAGCATGTTGTTAAAGAGATTGAAGAATTTACTTTTGTAAAAGATTTAGATGATTTATCTACTAAATATAAGAAGTTACTAGTTCGTTTCAAGGAGGAGTTGGATTACTTAAATAGTATTGATATACTAGAACACTTAAAGAAGCATAAATAAAAAATACTGAGTTGGATAATCCACTCAGTATTTTATTTCTTGAATTTTTTTGCAGTAAACCACATTGAAACACCATTTTCGATATTTTCAATTCCGAAATCGAAATTATGTGCTTTAAGAGTTTCTGAAACAATATATAATCCAAGACCTGTACCTTTGGTTTTAGATGAGGATTTAGTTCTTGATTCATCAACTCTATAAAATGGTTCGAATAAGTGTTCTAAAGAATCTTCTGGAATACTCACACCATAGTTATTCACCATAAATGTTATTGTGTTTCGGTTTTCACGTATGCTGATATCAATTTTTTCACCAGCAGGAGTATATTTTATCGCATTTGTGATAATGTTAGAAACGACCATTGATAGTAGCTTCTTATCACCATAAATAACTGGGCTTCTAACCGTATCAAGTGAAACTTCTTGACGGTATTGATTTGTAAGATTAATAACAGAATCTAAAGTTTTTTGAGCCAATGTTTTTAAATTAATCTTATCTAGGTCTTCTTTAATATCCATTTCATCTAGCTTGAATATATCAAGTAGGTCTTTTATCATGACGTCTAGATTCGTGATTTCGGCTAAGACTTTATGTAATTCTTCTTCTTGCTCATTTATTGAAAATATTCCGTCTAGTATACCTTGAACAGTAATATTCATCACCATTAATGGTGTTTTCAATTCATGTGATATAGCTGAAATAAAGTTTCTTCTTAGGGCAACTTGCTTTGTTTGTTTTTCATATAATTCTAAAACTTCTTTATTACGGTTATTTAATTGGTCAATATTTTCTTTTAGATTAACCGCAATTGTATTGATACTATTCGATAATGAAGAAGTTTCTTTATTTTGATTTTCATTAGCGTTGATATCAAAATTAAGTTCTGATATTTCTTTAGCAGCATCATCAATTGAGATAATTGGTTTAGAGATCATATTACTAACTATAACTGAGATAATTATCGCTAATGCTATCATAACTGCATAAATTGAAAAGTTATAGGTACTTAAGATGTTTAAGACACTTTCACTGCTTTGCATAACGTATATTGTTAACAAGATATGATGATCATTTATCTTATGTAGATAAATATAGTTTGTAGAAAACTCTGTTTCACTTATCCATGGTTCTCCTGTTTCAATGTGAGTAATTATCTCACTTTGATCTAGAGACTTTATTTGGGATAACTCACCTCTTGCTACTTGGTTATACATAAACATTGGATTTAAATTATCGGGGGAGTGAATCTCGGTAGCCATCCCTCTAATTTCCATGCAATCATCACAACCATAATCAAATTTAAGATCATTGTTGACTTTAAGACTACTGACGTTCCAGTCTTCACTATCTGAAATTTTAGAAACTTTAGCTACAATTCTATCCCTGAGTTTTATAGATGTAAGTATGTCATCTAAAATTATATTGAAGCGTTCAGCTGTTGACCTATTGGTAACTTCAACTGAGTTAACCGAGTATTCACTTGTAACTAAGTCGTAGTTGTTATCAACAATTAAAGAGATACTATTATTATTGGATGCGAAAGTATACATGTCATCGAAGTAATCGTCATTATTAATAATAGAAATTTTTTCTACGAATGATTCTAATTCAAGTTCAATTTCAGATAACTGAGTATTCATGTAAAATCCTTGGAAGAGAACACGGTAAATTAAGAATTGTAAGACTATTAATAATAGAATGAATGAAGTAATTAAGAAAAAGATTTGATTAGATAATGAAAGATTTCTGAATTTTCTCATTTGTCTACTTCAAATCTATATCCTAAACCAAAAACGGTCTTTATAATTCTTGAATGTAGTCCAAGTAATTTACGTAGTTTCTTAATATAAGTATCAACAATTCTAGTTTCTACTCCGCTTGTTCCCCATACTTCTTCAAGAATCTTTTCTCTAGTACACACTTCTCCTTGATTGTTTATCAGAAATTTAAGTAAATCAAATTCTGTTCTTGATATATCGATAGTTTTTCCATCTACCTTGACTAATAATGTCTCGGTATTCAATTCGATAGGTCCCACATGTAATGTTTCTTTTGTTTCTTCTAAGTTAGAGGATGATATTCTATGTAATAAACTTTTTGCCTTCGCAACTAATATTTTGGGGTTGAAAGGTTTAGTAATGTAATCATCAATTCTGTAGGAGTAACCCTTTAAGATGTCTTCTTCACTAGATAATGCAGTCATTATAATGATTGGTATATTGCTGGTTTCTCTAATAGTTTCTGTTACTGTCCAACCGTCAATATGTGGCATCATTATGTCTAAACAGATCAAATCGATATCGTTACTATTGAATTTTTCTAGTGCGATAAAGCCATCGTCTGCAGTAATAACGTTAAAACCCTCAGCTTTGAAGTATTTAGAAACTACAGATTGGATAGTGGGTTCATCTTCTACAACTAAGATTGTTTTTTCCATAATTACCCCCTTTAAATTATTTTATCATATAAAGGATTAATTTTAAAACGTTTGTGCTAAAATAGGATAGGTATTAACTAGCTGTATAAGGAAGGTGACGATATATGTTTGATGTTATCGTTATTGGTGGAGGACACGCTGGTATCGAAGCAAGTTTAGCTTCTGCTAGGATGAGTCACTCTACTCTATTAGTGACAGGAAATGTAAATAAGATAGGAAATTTACCATGTAATCCATCTATTGGTGGACCCGCTAAAGGCATTGTGGTTCGTGAAATTGATGCCTTAGGTGGAGAAATGGGAGTAAACATAGATAAAACTTATATACAAATGAAAATGTTGAACTTATCAAAGGGTCCCGCAGTTAGAGCTTTACGCGCCCAAGCTGATAAAATTCTATATACTAAAGAGATTATAAGAACTTTGAAGAAACAGGATAATCTAAATATTCTTGAGGCATTTGTTGATCGACTTGTGGTTGAAAATAACCTTATAAAGGGTGTTGTTTTAGAAAGTGGAGAAGTATTACATTCTAAAGCAGTAATTATTACTACAGGAACATATATGCAAAGTAAGATATTAGTGGGTAACAGAGTAACCATTAATGGCCCTGAAGGAGATAGAACTTCATTTGGATTAAGTGATCATCTAAGGGAGTTAGGGTTCGAGACGTTTAGACTTAAAACGGGAACTCCCCCTAGAATTCATAAAGATTCTATTGATTACTCTAAAACTATTATTCACCCAGGTGATAAAGTTATGAGAAAATTTTCTTACACTAATCAAGTGCCTTTTATGAGGGTTGACGAACAATTACCATGTCACTTAACATATACAACTCATAACACGCACGAGATTATTAACAGAAATTTAACTCGAAGTAGTATGTATTCGGGCGTTGTTGAGGGAGTTGGACCAAGGTATTGTCCGAGCATTGAAGATAAGATTGTTAGGTTTAGTGATAAAGATAAGCATCAGTTATTCTTAGAACCTGAAAGCATTTTTACAGATGAAGTTTATTTAGCTGGATTTTCTAGCAGCTTACCTTACGAAGTCCAAGATGATATGATTAAGACAATTCCGGGATTAGAAAACTGTGAAATATTAAAATATGCATATGCGATAGAGTACGATGCAATCGTTCCTAAACAATTGCTTCCAACTTTAGAGACTAAAATTATAAGTGGGCTTTATTCAGCAGGGCAAGTAAATGGAACGAGTGGGTACGAAGAAGCCGCAGGTCAAGGATTAGTTGCTGGAATTAATGCTTGTTTAAAGATAGAAGAAAGAGATCCGTTGATTTTGAAACGAAATGAAGCCTATATTGGTGTTTTAATAGATGATCTAGTCACTAAAGGAACAAAAGAGCCATATAGACTACTAACCTCAAGGGCTGAGTTCAGATTGCTTTTGCGTCACGATAATGCGGATATAAGATTAACTGAAAAAGGACATGAGGTAGGTTTAATTAATAATTCACGTTATTTAGAATATAAGAATAAACTTTTGAATATCGAAGAAGAAATTACTCATCTAAGAATTACTAAAATATACCCTACAGAAGATGTAAATGAGTATTTACTTAGTATTGGTTCAACTAAGTTAAAGGATAAGTCTTTAGCTTATGACTTATTAAAAAGACCTGAGTTATCTTATTATCAAGTGAAAGAAATAATTGGTCAGTTAGTTAAAATAACACCAGAAGAAGCTGAACAAGTTGAAGTACAAATAAAGTATCAAGGATATATTGATAAAGCCGAGAAGAATGCTGAAAAGATGTTGAAAATGGAAAATCTACTAATACCACCAACTATTAATTATGATGATATTCATAATTTAGCTTACGAAGCCAAAGAGAAACTGAAGGAAATCGAACCACAAACAATTGGTCAAGCAATGAGAATTAGTGGTGTAACTCCTGCAGATATATCTATTTTAATGATACATATTAGGACGTTATGAGAGATTTGTTTTTAGACTTAGGAATTGAACTAACAAATGATCAATTAGAAAAGTTCAATAAGTATTATGAGTTGTTGGTAGAGTGGAACGATAAGGTTAATTTAACTGCAATTGTAGAGAAAAAAGAAGTATTTATCAAGCATTTTTTTGATTCTTTAGCAGTTCTTAAAGTTTATAATTTTAGGAATGAACTAATTTGTGATATTGGCTCGGGAGCAGGATTTCCTGGTATACCGTTAAAGATTGTCTATCCAGAGATAAGTCTAACAATCGTAGATTCTCTAAGGAAAAGAATAGATTTTTTAAATATGCTCTCAAGCGAGTTAAATTTAAATGTGAATGCGGTTCATGCAAGAGCTGAAGATTATATCAAATTTAATAGAGAAAAGTTTGATGTTGTTTTTGCTAGAGCTGTGGCTAGATTAAATATATTAAGTGAACTCTGTATTCCCTATGTTAAGATAGGTGGATATTTTATTGCGCTGAAAGGTAGTAGTGCTATTGATGAAGTCAGAAGTAGTGTTATAGCATTTAAAGAATTAGGGGCAGACTTAGATAAAGTGATTAATTATCAATTACCTAGTGGATTAGGAGAACGCGCATTAGTTAAAGTAAAGAAGAAGAGGGCTACTAACAAAAAGTATCCTAGAAGTTTTGGGAAAATTAAGAAGTTACCTCTCTAAATAATTTAGTAGTGCTAAATTCAAGAAAATATGATTTAATAGTAGTATAGGAAGTTTAGAAAAGTTGACTTTTTAGAGGTGAATGAGATGGGAAAAATAATATCAGTTGTTAATCAAAAAGGTGGAGTAGGTAAGACTACTACTGCTGTAAACTTAGGAGCTGCATTAGCATATAAAGGAAGAAAAGTATTGTTGGTTGATTTGGACCCTCAAAGTAACGCAACTGTCGGGGTTGGGATTAATAGAGGTTTTTTAGAGTATAATGGTTACGATGTACTAATTGGAGATGTAGCAACTGTTGATGCTATTGTCGAATCGAGTGTAAAGAATTTGGACATCTTACCTTCAACAATAGATTTAGCTGGGTTGGAATTATCGTTAGCTAATTTAGAAGAAAGAGAATTTCAACTGTTTAATAAATTGAGTACAGTGAGAGATAACTATGATTATGTTATTATTGATTGTCCTCCATCGTTAGGATTAGTTACTATTAATGCATTATGTGCATCAAATAGCACTCTAATTCCAGTTCAATGTGAGTTTTATGCGCTGGATGGGCTAACTCAATTACTTAATACTATTAGAATAGTGCAGACAAGACTTAGACCTCGTAAAAGGGATTTGAAGATTGAGGGAGTTCTATTAACTATGTTAGATAATAGAAATAATTTTGGGTTTGAGATAGTTAATGAGGTAAAGAAGTACTTCAAGGAGAAAGTGTTTAATACGATTATTCCAAGAAATGTGCAATTACAAATTGCTCCATCTCATGGGAAGTCTATTCAACAATTTTCACCAAATTCTAGAGGTGCAATGGTGTATCGTGAATTAGCGGCGGAGGTCGAGAAAAATGAAGAGTAGATTAGGTAAGGGGTTAAGTGAATTATTTAATGAAAATAATTTTTTAGATGCAATGGATGGTGAAACTAGTTCTGAGATAAGTTTAGATGATGTTGTTGCAAATCCGTACCAGCCAAGAAAAGTTTTTGATCAAGCTCAACTACAAGAGTTAGCTGATTCAATAAAAGAGCATGGTGTTGTCACACCAATTATTGTTAAGTTAGTTAATGATAAATATGTAATTATAGCGGGCGAAAGACGTACTAGAGCTTGTCGCTTAGCAGGATTAGAAACAATACCAGCAATCATAAGAGATTATACTGAAGCTCAAATGATGGAGATTGCATTATTAGAAAATATTCAACGTGAAGATCTAACACCGATTGAAATTGCTTATTCTTATAAAGCTATGATTGATAAATTAGGTATTACACAAGATCAATTATCTAAAAGGGTTGGTAAGAGCAGATCGCAAGTAACTAATATGATAGGGTTATTGAATCTACCTGATTTGGTTCAAAATATGGTTGACCAAGGTGACATATCAATGGGTCATGCCAGAGTCCTAAGTAAGATTAAGGATAATGATAGAATTATTGAAATTGCTAAACAAGTAAGGGAGCAAAGTTTAAGTGTTCGTGATATTGAGGCAATTGGTAGAGAAGAAGTTAAAAAGATTAAAGTCATCCGAAAGATAACAAATGAATACGCTGATTATCAAAGAGACTTTACTCAAGCTCTTAATATGGATGTAACTGTTAAAAAGGGATCAGTTATTATTAAATTTAAAAACAATAATGAACTTGAAGAATTATTAACTAAGGTTAAGTAGTGATAGATATTAAGTTAAATGACATTGTGGTTTTAAAAAAAGGGCATGCCTGTGGTGCTAATCTATGGAAGATTGTAAGATTTGGCGCAGATGTAAAACTTGAATGTCAAGAATGCAAAAGAATAATAATGATGCCTAGAGTCGAAGTGAAAAAGAAAGTTAAGAAAGTTATTGAATTAGAGGAGTAGATAACTCTACTCCGATTTTTATTTAAAGAGGTTAAATATGAAAAAAATAGTGGACACAATTATAAAATTTAGAGATGAAAGAAACTGGGAAAAACATGATACTCCAAGTAATTTAGCCAAATCAATTATTATCGAAGCAGCAGAACTCTTAGAAAATTACCAGTGGTCAGATGAAGCAGTAGATTTAGAAAATGTAAAAGAAGAGCTTGCAGATATTTTAATATATTCAATAGCTATGGTGTATGATTTAGGATTAGATATAGAAGATATTATCTTTGAAAAACTAAAGAAAAATGCGCTTAAATATCCTATTAAGTAATGAGTAAAAATGCATTTAAAATGCTTCTATTATCTTTATTAATAGGAGTTACTATTTATTTAGAAAAGCCTATACTGCCCGAAATATTAAGGTTACATTCGATTGATTTATCTTGGTCTGGGGCATTATTTGCTGTTTTTGGATTTTCTGTTATGTTGTTTGCTCCTTTTTTGGGAGATGTTGGAGATAAAAAAGGTAGAAAGTTAGTTTTAATTATTTCAGTACTAGGTATGGCAGTTGGACAATTAATCTTCGGGTTATCAAGTGCTATAAGTGGTATGTTAATTTCAAGGTTTATTTTCGGAAGTTTTTTCAGCGGAATAGCTGTGAATTTTATGGCATATTTCAATGATAATTACATGGGTTCAGAAAAATCGAGGATGATTAGCTATAACTTGGCAATCATGGCTTTTGGATTAGCTTTAGGTAGTCTATTTGGTGGTTATCTAAGTGGAGTAATAAATACTATTAACATTTATTTTCTTCAATCTATTTTGTTTGTTATTATAGCTTTTGTTGTTTTCTTCATCTATCCGAAAGAGTATATTAGGATTGATGTTAAAAGAAATTATGTGTTTAATATGTATCAAAATATAAAACGGGTGAAATTAAGTGGACTTTTACCAGGGATGATTGTAACTATGGTATTTTCTATAGGGATTTATATCGTTTTAAATTTCTTAGAATTTTATTTATCTAGCAAGAACTTCTCTTTGGGTCAGATTGGATTATATGTTTTCTCAATAAGTTTAGTTGGAGTATTAGGGAATATCTTTATTACCCCAACATTATTAAGAAGGTTTGATGAAAAGATTTATCTTGTAGTAATTTTGATTGTTAGCGGGATTTCTTTAATGATAACGAGTTATCATCATGAAATAGGTTTGTATGTATTTATGTTTGTTTTTGGACTAGTAAGTATGATGTTTAAACCGATTACAACACAAATTATTTCTAAAAATGCTGAGGATGAGCAAGGTCTAGCTTTAGGAGTAAGAGAGACTCTAATTCACTTTGGTATGATGGTGGGTTCTATTACTGGTGGTTATTTATTTAGTAGTGAGCCAACCAGCATTTTCTTTGCTAGTTCATTAATAATGTTTGTTTGTGCGATTGGATTTGGGTCTCTTAAATATTTAGAAACACGTAATAAATAGCGTTATTTACTATATGTTGTTATTGTGGTAGAATTTTAGTTGAGTGAGGTGATGATTTTGGAAAAGGAGAAACAAGAAACTATACAAGAAAAAATGAGTTCTAGAGGAAGTAGTCTTATTAGCTTCTTTAAACATAAAGAAGATGGTCTAGAATATAAAACTATAAATCTAATAATAAAGGTAATTGGTACATTAGTAGGGCTTGCTTTATTGATATTCATTCTGCAAACAATTGGGGAATCGGTATTCCAACCCCTGTTTACATTTTTATCTATATTGTCACCATTTATTGCTGGTATAGTATTTGCCTGGTTGTTAACACCAGTGGAATCTGCATTAGTAGCTAGAGATATGAAACCTACTACTGCTGCATTCGTGGTTACTGTTATAGGTGTTTTTCTATTAATGATTCTTTTTGGTGGGTTTGCGTATGTAACAGCAAGCTCGATAATTGAGTTCTTAACTGGTGGAAAGAATATTGGATATTTTATCAATACCGGAAAAGATGTAGTATCTACTATTAATGAATATATTAATTCTGACGCAAACGATGGTGGAGTAGTTAAGTTAGCAATTCAAGGTGGAGTAGTATTTGGATTAATTGAACGAAGTACAGTTGTCAATTCTAGTACTGATACAGTAATAAATACGTATGAGTTGATTATTGGAACAGGGACTTCTCTTACAGATGTTATATCTTCTGCTTTAGGTTATTTCTATAAATTTGTAATTAGTGCTGTTGTTGTAGGTTTTATGTTGCCGAACTTTAGTAACTTCGGTAACTCTGTAAAATCAATTATACCGAAAAACGTTAAAAGTGAGTGGTCTAACTTTATTGATATTGTTGGTGCATCGTTTACTGACTATATGCGTGGTGCGTTAATGATAGCTAGTATCGTAGGATCTGTAATTGCAGTTGGTATTGGGATTGTTTCTGTACTGTCAAGTACGATTTTTTATACTCCCGGATCTGTTAGTATCTTGAGTTTACACGGAGATATGTTTACGGTTATTGTATCTATAATTGTATTTGGTATATTATGTGCTCTTACTAACTTAATACCATATGCTGGGCCTTTCATAGGTGGGATACCTATAGTGATATTAGTATTATTAAATGATCAAACTCCTGGATACTGGGTGTCTTGGGCTGTAGCTGGAGTTATTGTGGTAACTCAATCATTAGAATCTTTGTTCTTACAACCAGTAGTAATGGGAAGAGCTACTAGAATGCATCCAGTAGCAATACTCTTAGGATTAACCATTTTTGGCTCGTTATTTGGTATCGTGGGGATGTTGGTATCAACACCTATTCTATCGGTAGGGAAATCTGTAATTAATTATTATAATGAAAAGTATGACATATTTTAATTATTTATATCTAAAAGAGATTTTAATTTGAAATCTCTTTTTTAATGGTAAAATTATACTCATAATCATCAATTACTTAGAAAAATTTTCGAATTGCTATTTAGTAGAATCTAACGTATTTACAACTTCGACAAATTATGATATACTTCGACATCAGAGTTTGTGTTATAGTTTTAGAATTTCCTTTTTTTCAAATTTTTGAGTGCCTAAATACTTTTCGTAACAGTATAGGTATTAAAATGGATGTTGTCTAACTTTGTCAATATAATAACGAGTTTACATAAACTCTGATCAACTGTATAGTTAATACCAAATCTAAAAAAATTATTAATCAAGAGTTAACTAGACTAGTTTAAATAACTCTTTTTTTATGCCTCAAAAATCTACTCAAAGAGAGTTTAATTAATTATATATAATCAGTTTTCTGACTTACTATAAGTAAATTTATGAAATGTAAAGAATGTCTTGAAATTATATATTATAAGTGTTAGAGTATTAAATGCGGGTGCTCCAATCGCCGAGTTACTTCAATTTATAACAAATACTAGATTACTGTTTTAGATGAATTTTTATCTAATAATGATGGGGGTAAATATGAGTAATTCACTTATAGTAGGAATCACTTTTAATATATCACTTTTATTTTTATTACTTAGCATCTACGCAAGGTTAGCAATCGAGAAATATAATAAAAGGCTAGGCTCACAAATACTTTTAGGAATAGGAGCATCAATAGGCGGAATAATTATTATGGCAAATACTCTAGTAGTTTTAGATGGAGTTGTTCTTGATTCTAGATCTATCCTTATTAGTGCAACAGGTGCTTTTCTTGGAACTATACCTACTGTGGTTGTTGTATTTGTGACTAGTATTTTTAGAATTATCCAAGGAGGAGTGGGTGCGATATCAGGAGTAGCTTCTATTATGATGACAGGATTTTTAGGAGTAATGTTCTTTAATTATAGAATTAAAATAAACGATCAAAAAAAATCGAGAAGATGGATTGAGCTTTATTTACTTGGATTAATAGTTCATGTGGTAATGCTCTTATGTTTCTTTATAATGCCATTTGATATAGCAATTAACTCCATTGAACATATTTTAATACCAGTATTGGTAATTTGCCCGATTAGTTTTACACTTTTGGGTCTTACAGCATTTAGTTATAGAGATGATTTTTTTAATAAAAGACAATTAATAGAGAGTGAGAACAGATTTAAGAATCTAAGTTATAAAGATCATCTTACTGGGATTTGGAATAGAAGGTATTTTGAAAAGAAGATTACTAAATTATGTAATGAAAAAATTATACCTGTTTCAATTATTGTTGCAGATGTAAATGGGTTAAAATTTATTAATGACTCCTTTGGGCATGAATTTGGAGATGAAGCATTAATTAAAATTGCTAATGTTCTAACAAATGAAATTAGTGACTCTGATATAGTTTCCAGATATGGGGGAGATGAGTTTACTATTTTACTTCCTAATACAAACTCAAGACAATGTGAAAATCTCATAAAGAGAGTAAGGGCTGAAATAGAAAAAGAATTAGTAAATAATATAAAAATATCCGTAAGCATTGGATTCGATACAAAGATAGATTCGAAAACAACCATTAGAGACACTTTAAAAGTTGCAGAAGACAATATGTATAGAGAGAAGTTAATAGAAGGACCAAGTAGGAGAGGTACAACTATTGATACGATAATAACAACTCTATATGAAACAGATCCATATTCTGAGGAACATTCAATAAGAGTTTCAGATTTAGCTGTTAAAATTGGACAATCCCTTGGATTTACCTCGCATAAGATTACAAACTTAAGAACTGCAGGATTACTACATGATATAGGTAAAATAACTGTCGCAAGAGATATTTTAAACAAGAAGGGAAAATTAACTAATCTAGAATTTACAGAAATAAAAAAACACCCTGAGACAGGAAGTAGAATATTGAAGTCTGCTAGAATTAATGATATCTCAAATTATATTCTTAAACATCATGAGAGATGGGATGGTAAAGGTTACCCCTTCGGACTACAAGGCGAAGAAATACCTTTAGAATCTAGAATAATTGCAGTTGCAGATGCTTTTGATGCAATGACAAGTGAAAGAAAATACAGAGACAAGATTTCTGAAGATCAAGCTAAACTAGAGTTGATTAACAACGCTGGAACTCAGTTTGATCCTGAGATCGTAAAGGTTTTCGTGAGTAATATAAATGGGTAATGTAGCGAAATAGAATAGTAAAATTAAAATGATAGATCAACTCTATCATTTTTTTAAAATTTAAACACGGGCTATATCATCGGTTAAAGGGGTTTGCTCCCTTTTATTTTGAGTTATGTAAGTTTATAATTTCAGAAACTTTAGGATTTGTTAGTGGACATTCACAATATCAATGTTATATTTTTCACTATTAAATATAGAATCCTGTTCTTCCTAAGCTCTAATCACTACATAAGTAAATTGACCTAGTGTAACGCTGGCACATATCTGATTTTGATTTATTTAATTGAATTGTTAGTAAAATTTCCTAAATATAGCTTCCTTTCGATGCTCAAAGTTATCTAATAATTCATAGCCATCTTGTTCCATTTTTTTAATGTGATTATTTTTTTCTTCAATACTGTAATAAGTGTATGTAGTATATTCTACTTTCTCAATAATACTTTTGATTTGTTTCATTTAATCCTCCAATTTAAGTTATATTTTTATACTAATCGTAGAAAAACATTTAATACAAAGGGATATCTAAAAAATAACCTTCACATATAGGAAAGACTAATTATATAAAAAAATTAGTGTTTCTAAGGAATTAATAGTATGCTATTATGATAGTATAAACAAGGAGGTCATAATGGAAAAAATTATCATTATTTTAGGTTGTCTTTCTATAATGTCGCTGTCTTCAGGATGTTCATCAGAAAGTACAATTGATTACTACGATTTAAATGTTCCAGAGTCAACACCTATTATTTTTGGGGAGGGAACTGTTTCTTCTGAGCTAATCCACGATTTCCCTCCTACATTCAATAGTAAAATGGATGAAATGTATTTCAGTAGATTATATAGGGATCACAGACATGTACTCTGCAAGAGCATAAAGGTAGATGGGATTTGGCAAGAGATTGAAGAAGTATCTTTCACGGGTAAAAACGAACAAAATCCTGTATTTTCTAGTGATGGTAAAACACTCTTCTTCGCAGCAGACAGTGAACCAGCTTTGCATAAACCGTCAGAGATATATAAGATTGACTTATCCTCTACCAGTGATGCAATAATGTTGGATGATAATGTTAACTCGAACTCAATTGAGTATCATGCTTCATCTTCTGATAATGGGAATCTCTATTTTTCAAGAGAGGGAGAGGGTCTTTTCGTCAGTACTTATGATGGCTCTAATTATTCTAATGCTGCATTGCTTGAGGAGTTCAGTGATTATACCTTTGCTACAAATCCTTTCATTGCTAGAGATGAATCGTTCATATTATTTGACTCCCGAGCTAATATTGGAGAGGGTTCAGCGGATATTTATATTTCTTTTAAGTACGGGGATGGATTCGGAGAACCTATTAATCTAGGTACAGAAATAAACACATCAGCTTGGGAAGGAATGGCTACTCTGTCTCCTGACTATAAATACCTGTTCTTTGCGCGTGAAGGGGTAGGAGAGCGAGACATATATTGGGTAGAATTTAATGTTCAGGACTATAGATAAATAACCGAAAATAATTTGAGTACAATGTGAATTCTATAAGATGAACAGTTCAGGAGAGGACTGTAATCTTATAAGCAAAGAGAAGTGAATATGTTATGCTTCATTATCAACAGGCAATGGATTATTTTGATAGGCTTTATTCAAAAGAGCGTGATTAATATTCATAAAAACACTAGCTCATAAAATTGAAAATTCTCCGCCGGTACTAAAAAGCCATATAGATTTTTATTTAGTTACATCAATAGACAAACAGTATTTCATTCAAATCAATTTCCTTTTTTTAAAAAATTAAGGACAATTTACCAGTCATAAGAATGGATTCAAAGACACGTGGTATATTATGGATTAATCAAACATTACTTACTTTTACCTCATTATAAAAGATAAAAAGAAAATGCTGGTTTAAATAGCACAATCTTTATATTTCAAATAATACATAGTATACTATAAATAGACAGAGGAGGGATTATTATGACGTTGGAAGCTAGAGTGTGGCTATTTCTACTCATATTTATAACTTATATTTCTTACCAGATTTACTGGCTCATTAAATTTCAGGTGGAATTAAAGCGCAACACCGGAGATGCTTTCGAGTCACCAGAGCATAATTCTATGATGCTTCTCACTTTTTGTGTTTACGGAGTCTTGTTAAGTGAGCTACAAATTATATATAAGTTACTCTTAGGAGGGGGACTTATTTCATTAATTGCTCTAATCTATTTGGGTGCTAAAAAAAAATATAGGTGATAGTATTTGGCTAATTAGAGAAAATCTTTAATGACTATTATAAGTATCAAACGCAACGGGCAAAAAAGAAAACGGCTAATTTAAGCCGTTTAGTTATATTTAAAATGGCAGTTCTAGATGGATTCGAACCATCAATCCTGGAGTCAAAGCCGGCTGATCAATTTACAGAAGATATTTGTTCTATTATTTTTTCGAAAGAACGTTAACAAACAAGATACATGCAAGCTGGCTTTCCGCCCTAGAAAAAAAGTGAAAATATTCTACTCACTTATAATAGTTATCTACAAGAAGTAGACTTCTAAGCTACTTTTTTCTTTTTTTTGACTATTTTAATATACATAACTGATTTCATCTTTTTGAACTCGTATTTTTCAGTTTTTCTTAGGAAGTCCATAAATTTCATGTCTTTTCCATAGTTTCTAGGATGAAATGCAGGATACTTCTTTCTTAATTGAACTGCAACTAGACTTAAATGAGCCCATCCATTTTCATTTGAGTTCTCATTGACTAGAGTAGATAGCGCTACATGGATAGTCTTGAGTGGTGTTATGCCGCTCTTGACTTTCGTTGTCTTGGATTTATGTTTTTTTTCTTCAGTCTTTTTAGTTATAGTTTCCATAGGAATCATCTTGTCCAAATAAGAAAAAGTTTCACATGCATTAACTAGTGATAAGGGTGTTTTGCTTTCCCCCAGTCCGAACACATAAATGTTGTCCTCTTTTAACCTAGTAACCAGCTTAGTAAAATCACTATCACTCGAGACTATACAAAAACTATCTACTTTTTTTCTATATAAAATATCCATAGCGTCAATTACTAATGAAAAATCTGAAGAATTCTTTCTTGGTGTATACGAGTACTGTTGTATCTGTGATAAACCATGCTCTAAACATTTATCTTTCCAGGGATGCAGTTGATTGTTTGTCCAATCCCCATAAATTCTTCTAATGTTCACAGTCCCCTGTTTATTTGCTTCATCTATAATTATATCAATATATTTGGCTGGTATATTTTCTGCATCTATTAATAAAGCTATATTCTTTTCTGTAGTAATCATTACTCCCCTACCTTTCATGAAGTGTGCAACTAAGAACAAATCATTACCTTTACTCAATATTATCATTATTTGACACGAAATACTACAGGTTGCACTAAACAAGACAAGACAAAAAGTCACAGTGAATTATAAAGATAGAGACAATTATATCTAAGTTACTTGAAGAAACTGAGAACCAAACACACAAAAACCTTGAACAGTTTTTATATCGAAACAACAAAGGCAGCAATATGAGATTACATAAACGCAAGTGAACCAAAACTATATTTACTTTAAGAAAACGGAGTTGTGACATCAGCTTTCATTTACAAAATATCCTTTGAAGACTAAGGAGTAATTTAGGTTTCCGCGTAAGGTAAATCTAAGTGTCCATAAATTAAGACATAGTTAAATTACAAGACGAACATACACAAACCTCATCATAATACAAAAATAAAATGGTCTTGAAGTGCTTGACTCCTGTGTCGCTCCTAAGACATTTTAGAAGTTACGTTACTATAGCGAAAAATAAAAACGACTCTCTTAAGCCGTTTGTTTGTGTTATAAATGGCAGGGCTAGATGGATTCGAACCATCGATCCTGGAGTCAAAGTCCAGTGATCTATTTATTGAAGATATTTAGTCAACTATTTTTCAAAGAACGT
Source organism: Mycoplasmatota bacterium (assembly GCA_018394315.1). Classification (GTDB taxonomy): domain Bacteria; phylum Bacillota_I; class Bacilli_A; order MAG-NZ; family MAG-NZ; genus Zrk6. The sequence goes on from CP074575.1 coordinate 639,726, forward strand.
TAACTAATATTGTTGCAATGCATTATATCAAACTGTATTGAAAATGGCCCCCCTAGAAAAAAAGTGAAAATATTTTCACCTTTTGGGTTTAGATCATAATATCAAATTTAGTTAATTTGATAGACATATGGATTTTCAAACCTATATTAAATAGTTCAAAGTCTCCGAATATGTATATTCTGTCAATTTTTAGGTCGTTACGGTCTCCGTCATACATCTTTTCAAATCAATACGTTTTTTCATAAAGATTTTCAGTCTCTTTAATTATTTTATTAAATTATGTTTTTGAATAGATTTTTCCCAGTCATTTTTTTTCTTAGACTCTGTTCTCATTAAGTAATCTTCACTTTTATCAGAAAATATCATATAGGATAGTAGCAAACCACCTATTATGGTTGTAATAAAGCCGAAGAAACACGCAAGGAGTGCGGAAGAACCTTCGTTATATTTAGCATATTTATAGTATATAAATTGAGCGATAATCGACATTGAAAATCCAAAATAAGTTGCAAATTCATTTCCGATAAATAAGTCCTCACCGTTCTCAATTAATATATCTATTGCCGCCTCTCTTGGAACAAAGTATTCTTCCATGACAGCATAAATCTTATCATTAGTGACTTCAATCCTGTATATATTATATACATGAATAATTGTAGCCACTAAAGTCAACACTATGTTAATAATTATTATAATTCTAGCCAATTTTGAAAACCTATAATACATGTTAATCAACTCCCCTTTTTCAATTTAGAAGTATTTAAATATTGATTACAATCAATCACAATATTTATCAATATTGTTTTCCTTACTTAGATACCCGAAACTTGAATATAGTTTATTTCAATAATGGTATCTTTGTTCTTTCGCACCTAACACTTTGTATACCTTATTGTTCTGCAAATTATGGAGTGTCCTTCTCTTCTACGATTTCTTTCCTACATACCCATTGTGTTTGCATCAACTCTAAAATACCCCACAATGATTCATACTATCAATAGTATAGCACATAAAATAACAAATCAAAATATAGATTTTCGGAGCAAAAACTAGAATCAGAATTATAGAAATTACTGTAAGATATTTGTCAAAGAAAATAAGCTTTAAACTTGTATAATACTCAATATCAAAGTACACTTTGTTTTAGCAAGTAGAGTGGAATTAAGCTTCCAGGCAAGAAAAAAAGTATAAGAAATCAATTTAATTTTTAGTATATCATTATGCATGATCGAATTTTTGATATTCCTTTCTTAATTATCAAAAATCATTCTAAATAGAAATCAACTCGTTTTTAGAAGTAGGGTGTAAACTGGACTTCCATGTAATTTGTGTAATGATAGATCAAAATGAAAGGAAGGGGTAACATGAACAACAAAATAGAAATGTTAATATCCAAGTTTGATTTTTTAAGATGTAAGCATATGATAGAACATTAATAATCAATATTATTCATTAGTTCCAATTAAGCTCCAGAGTCATTTTTGAGACAATTTAGGAGTTATAGTCCTATAGAAAAAAATAAAACGGCTAGTCTAAGCCGTTTAGTTATATTATAAAATGGCAGGGCTAGATGGATTCGAACCATCGATCCTGGAGTCAAAGTCCAGTGCCTTAACCGCTTGGCCATAGCCCTAAATAAAAAATGGTGGAGGGGGACGGATTCGAACCGCCGAACCCTGAGGGAGCAGAGTTACAGTCTGCCGCGTTTAGCCACTTCGCTACCCCTCCGTTTTTTATGCTCATTCATTATATATAATTTCAAAATAAAATGCAACCCTCCAAATGATTTTTTTTATTTTATGTTTTTTTACAAATTTTAATCTTTTCTCTTGAAAAAAAACAAATAAGTGTTAATGTATAGTTGTAAATAATTTTATAGGGGGTATATTCAATGAAAGATGCATTAAATTTAATTAAGAAACTAGCACATTTTCAATTATCTCAAGATGAATTAATTGAGATTATCAAAAACAAAAAAGAAGCATTAGTAAATAAGGACAATGTTGTTATTGTTGATAATGGTGAATATACAGGACGATCTCCAAAAGATAGGTTTATTGTTAAGAGTAAGAGTGCTCCTAATGTTGCTTGGAATGATATAAATCAACCAATATCAAAAGATATATTTGATAATATATTAAGCAAAGCTATCAAGTATATGGAAGATAAAGAATTGTACTTGTTCAAAGGATTTGCTGGAGCAGATGTTAAACATAGGTTATTTATAGATGTATTAACTGAGAAGGCTTGGCATAATTTATTTGCAAAACAAATATTCATTAGACCAAATGAAAGAGAACTAAAGGTACATAATCCCGAGTTTACAGTAATTTGTTTACCTGATTTCAAGGTTGACCCGGTAGTAGATAAAGTTAACTCAGATGTTTTTATAGGTGTTAACTTTGAAGATAAGATAGTATTAATCTGTGGTACAAGCTATGGAGGAGAAATCAAGAAATCTATCTTTGGTGTCTTAAACTATTTGTTGCCAGAGGCTGGAGTATTCCCTATGCATTGTAGTGCTAATACAGATTCTTCAGATAGAACCGCTTTATTCTTTGGTTTAAGTGGTACTGGGAAGACTACTTTGAGTATGGATCCTGTTAAGTTATTAGTAGGTGATGATGAACACGGTTGGACCGATAAAGGGATTTATAATTTTGAAGGAGGATCATATGCAAAAGTAGACGGTCTAACTTATGAGAAGGATCCGGTTATTTTTGATTTGATTAACGAGGGTACAATTGTTGAAAATGCAGTTGTTCAAGAGATATTAGATTTTGAAGATACATCCGTTTCTCAAAATATTAGAGCCGTTATTCAGGTCGATAAGATTGATACAAGAAAAGAAGATTTGATGGCTGGACATCCAAAAGCGATTATTTTCTTAAGTGCTGATGCATATGGTGTTATACCTCCAATCAGTAAGTTAACAAATGAACAAGCAATGTATTACTTTATGAGTGGATATACTTCTAAGATTCCTGGTACTGAAAGAGGAGTTGCTGAACCGATTACTGTATTTAGTGAGTGTTTTGGAGCTCCATTCATGCCTAGAGCTGCGATTGAATATGCAACGATGTTAAGAAATAAGATTGAAGAATATGATATTCCTGTTTATTTAATTAATACTGGATGGTACGGAGGTAAATACGGTACTGGTAAACGAATTAAGTTGAAATATACAAGAAGAATGGTCGACGCAGCAATTAATGGAGAATTAAGTGATATAGAATTCACTTCAGATAATGAGTTTAATTTAGCTGTTCCTATTTATATCGAAGGTGTGCCAACTGATTTATTAACTCCTGAAAAGATGTGGGTAAATAATGTTGAATATAAAGATACTGTAAATGGGTTGATTAAACAGTTTAAGTCTAACTTCTCAAAATTTGAAGATTTAGACGGTATTAATGACGTTATTACTAAAGGACAACCAAGATAAGGACTCAATGAGATATTGAGTCCTTATCTCTTAGAGGTGAATTATGAATTTGATAGAGCTTAGTAAGGAAGAATACAAGGGTTATGAACTTAAGTTTGAATATGAGACAGACTGTTATTATAAAGTTAATATAACGAAGAGTACTGCTGGATTTAATGTATCCTTTTTTAAGGAGAACTATGACAGTTTAGTTAGTAAATCCTTTGAGGATGATTTATTTCCTGATTATTTGGATAATGCAAGTGCTTATGGAATATTTGTTGATGAGTCTTTAATTGCTGTCTTAGAAGTGAATAGAGAACTTTACAGTAAAAGACTGAGAGTAACTTCTATCTTAGTAGAGAAAGAGTATAGAAGAAAAAAAATGGGTAAACTCTTAATGGATAAGGCAAAGGAGATTGCAGGTGAAGAAGGACTTAGAGCTATTATTTTAGAAACACAAACCTGTAATACTAAGGCGATTGATTTTTACTTATCGCAAGGGTTTGAGCTTGGTGGATTTGATAAGAGTTGTTACTCGAATGATGATATTTTGAAAAATGAAGTTAGAATTGAATTAGTTTATTTTACTTAAAAAGAGACGATTGTCTCTTTTTATATTTTATGAAGTTTAGCGTAATATCCACCTATTTCTATTAATTCTTCATGAGTACCTCTTTCATCAATTCCTTTGTCTGTTAGTACTAAGATTTGATCAGAGTTTATAATTGTAGATAATCTGTGTGCAATAACAATTGTTGTTCTTCCGATTGCTAGTGCGTCTAGTGATTCTTGTATTAGTTTTTCTGTAACATTATCTAGTGAAGAAGTTGCTTCATCTAATATTAAGATGCTAGGGTTCTTTAAGAAAAGTCTAGCTATACTTATTCTTTGTTTTTGTCCTCCAGATAATTTAACTCCTCTTTCTCCGACTAATGTATCATAACCATTTTCAAGAGATATTATAAACTCGTGGATATTTGCTTTTTTACATGCGTCATATACATCTTCTTTGGAAGCAAAAGGATCCCCGTATAGTACATTATCCATTACACTACCCCAGAATATATAAACATCTTGCTGAACATGGCCTATCGAGTTTCTAAGTGTGAACAAATCATAGTCCTTTACATCTATACCATCAACTAAGACACTACCTTCATCTACCTCATAGAATCTTGGAATTATTTTTGAAATTGTACTTTTACCTACACCTGTCTCACCAACTATAGCTATTTTTTGGCCTGGATTTATTTTCATGTTAAAATCCTTTAAAACATCGGAATTCGATTTGTTGTATTTGAAAGTGACATTCTTAAATTCTATCTGACCTTTTGGGTTTGTTAACGGTAACGCGTTTTCCTTTGAGTTAATTCTAGGTTTTATTTTCATTATCGCATGAAATTTTTCATAGCCAGACCATCCACGTTGTATTTGTTGCATCATCATTACTAGCCTTCTAATAGGTTGCATTATGAAGTTCATGTATAGAAAATAAGATGTATAACTACCCAAAGAAATTTTATTGTTAGCAACGAAGAAAGCTCCTAGCGCTAATACTGTTACATTTATCATATCAATTATAAATGAGGTTCCAGATGAGAAAACACCCATTTGGAAGTATGCATCTCTCCATGAATGCTGATAGGATTCATTTATATCGTTGAATTTATCTATTTCAAAAGCTTCGTTCGTGTATGCTTTTGTTAATCTAACTCCACCTACACTACTTTCTACTTGCGAATTTATGTTAGCATGTGTCTGTCTCGTACTTCTGAAGCTTTCCATCATTTTCTTTCTTCTAAGCATCATATATATAATAAGGAACAGGATGAAGGTAAATATTACTCC